>NZ_LYMI01000058.1 GCF_001660815.1 Xanthomonas nasturtii | reverse complement strand
CCACCGCCTTGAGCGAGATTGAGGTCTTGCAGGCCTCCTTGGCGACCTGAAGTTTGAAGCGTGCATCATATCGATTCATGAAATCCTCGGAGTTGGACGGGGTGTCCAACTTCCGGGGGTCACTTCATGGATGGGTTAACGGCGTGTCCCGCAAGCGGTGAGGGCACCGCGCCCTCGACCGACGCTGCGCCTTTGCAGGGCCCTTGCCCGCCCACCATCGCAGGACACGCCGTGAATCCGTCCCTGGAGGCTCTGGCGCGGCATCCATGCCGCTCAAGGTCCCGCGACGGCGGGCGGGCAAGGACCAGTCACGTGGGTCGGTGCGCATGGCTTTCAATCAAACAGCCAGCAAGCGGTGAGGACACCGCACAGGCGACCCACTCACGCCTTGAGCCGGTAGCCGCTGCGGAAGATCGCTGCCACCACGCCCAGGCACACCAGCAGGAACAGGAACGTCATGCCGGTGCTCACCGCGATATGCACGTCGGCCTTGCCGTAGAAACTCCAGCGGAACCCGCTGATCAGGTACACCACCGGGTTGAACAGTGTGACCTTCTGCCATAGCGGCGGCAGCATGTTGATCGAATAGAAACTGCCGCCCAGGAAGGTCAACGGCGTCACCACCATCAGCGGAATCACCTGCAGTTTCTCGAACCCGTCGGCCCAGATGCCGATGATGAAACCGAACAGGCTGAAGGTCAGCGCGGTGAGCACCAGAAAGCCCAGCATCCACACCGGATGTGCAATCTCGTACGGCACGAACAGTCGCGCGGTGAGCAGGATCAGCAAGCCCAGCAACACCGACTTGGTGGCGGCCGCGCCGACATAGCCGATCACGATCTCCCACCACGCCACCGGCGCGGACAGTACTTCGTAGATGGTGCCGGCCCAGCGCGGCATGTAGATGCCGAACGAGGCGTTGGAAATGCTCTCGTTGAGCAAGGACAGCATCACCAACCCGGGAATGATGAAAGCACCGTAGCTGATGCCGTCGATATCGCCCATGCGCGAACCGATCGCCGCGCCGAATACCACGAAGTACAGCGAAGTCGACAACACCGGCGAGGCGATCGACTGGGTGAGCGTGCGGAACGCGCGCGCCATTTCGAAACGGTAGATCGCCGCAATCGCATGCAGGTTCATGCGCGCAGCTCCTGTTGGCGGGCGCCATGCACCAGGTCGACGAAGATCTCTTCCAGCGAACTCTCGCTGGAGTGCAGGTCCTTGAAGTCGATGCCCTGCTCGTTGAGACGGCGCAGCACCGCGCCGATGCCGGTCTGCTCGGCCTGGGTGTCGAAGGTGTAGATCAGGGTATTGCCGTCGGCGGCCAACTCCAGCGGCAGATCGGCCAGGGCGGCGGGCAACGACTGCAACGGCGTCTGCAGGCTCAGCGTGAGCTGCTTCTTGCCGAGCTTGCGCATCAGCGTGTGCTTGTCTTCCACCAGCACCAGCTCGCCGCGGTTGATGACACCGACGCGGTCGGCCATGTCTTCGGCCTCCTCGATGTAATGGGTGGTCAGAATCACCGTGGTGCCCTGCTCGCGCAGCCGCCGCACCATCTGCCACATGTCGTGGCGCAGCTCTACGTCCACACCGGCAGTGGGCTCGTCGAGAAACAGGATGCGCGGTTCGTGCGCCAGTGCCTTGGCGATCAGCACGCGCCGCTTCATGCCGCCGGACAGCGTGGAGATCTTGTTGTTGCGCTTCTCCCACAAGGAGAGCTCGCGCAGGATGGTTTCCAGATACTGCGGATTGGCCGGCTTGCCGAACAGGCCGCGACTGAAACGCACCGTGGCCCACACCGTTTCGAACGCGTCGGTGGCCAGTTCCTGCGGCACCAGACCGATGCTGGCACGTGCGGCGCGATAGTCGCGCACGATGTCGTGCCCGTCGGCCAGTACGGTGCCGGTGCTGGGGTTGATCAGCCCGCAGATGATGCTGATCAAGGTGGTCTTGCCGGCGCCGTTGGGGCCGAGCAGCGCGAAGATCTCGCCGCGCTGGATCTCAAGATCCACCTGCTTGAGTGCCTGAAAACCGCCAGCGTAGGTCTTGCTCAAGCCCTGGATGGAAACGATCGAAGTCATGGGTCTGGCAGGGGAACGATAAGCGCCACAGGGTAGGCGCTGCGCCGTGACGAGGGGAGGGGGATAGATGGGATGGTGTCTCTCCACGCGCGCCGAGCAGCGCCAGCGAACTCAGCTGCGCATGCACGCTGCGTCCTGGTGTTGGCGCATCTGCTGCGATGATCAGTCGGAAGACATACCGCTGTTAGGCGGCGATGTCCAGATACAAGAAGCGCGCTTGCGCGCGATGGGGCGTTGGCGGGAAAGCCCTATCGCGCGCAAGCGCGCTCCTACACAACCACGGCCGCACGCGCGCCATGGCTTTTACGAATCCCGATTCCCGAATCCCGGCCCTCAAGCGCGCTTGCGCGACTCGATCAGATCCAGATTGCGCACCAACCGCCGCGACAGGTCGTCGGAAATCTCGCGGCGGCGCGCGAGCTTGAACAGCTCGTTGCGCTCGGCCACCAACGCCGCATGCCGGAACTGGCGCAGCGCCTGTTCGTAGGCACCGGCCTCTTCCGGATCGGTCTCGGCCATGTCCACCGCACCCAACTTGCGCTGATAGCGCTGACTGACCTGGTTGGCCGCTGCGTTGTAGCGCTCGGCATGCTTGCTGCCGTCCACCAACCGCTGACGCAGCTTTTCCACGGCCTCCAGCGCGGCCTGCGAAGCGGCTTTCACGGCCAGATCTTCCTTGAGCTGCTCGTCTTCTTCTTCCGGCAATTCCAGCCCGCGCAGCAGCGGTGGCAAGGCCACGCTGGCCACCAGCAACGACACCAGAATCACCGAGGCCGCCAGGAAGATCGCCAACTGCCGGGCCGGAAACGGCGAGCCGTCTTCCAGCATCAACGGCAGCGTGAGCACGCCGGCCAGGGTGATTGCGCCGCGCACGCCGGCCAGCGACACCGCCACCACGATGCGCCACGGCGGGCTGACATGCGCCTCGCCGCGCCGCTGCGCCTTGAAAATATTCCAGCGCAGCGACAGGAACACCCACACGAAGCGCAGCGCCATCAGGCTGGCGCTGATGGTGGCCACATACACCGCCAGCCACCACGGATTGAGGTGCCCGGCCTCCTGCACGCTGCGCACCGCACCGTCCAGGATGCCCGGCAACTGCTCGCCCAGCAGCACGAAGATGATGCCGTTGAAGGTGAACTGCACCGTGTCCCATACCGCCGAACGCTGCAGGCGCATGTTGCCCGGCGCATTGCCGGCCATTTCCACATAACTCATGGTGACGCCGGCGGCCACCGCGGCCAGGATGCCCGAGGCGTGGAAGGCTTCGGCCAGCAGATACGCTGCGAACGGGGTCAACAGATTGACCAGGATCGCCGAACCCGGCTCTTCGCCGAAATGCCGCCAGATCCATGCCTGGATGCGGCTCAAACCGAACGTGGTGGCCACACCCAGCGCCAGCCCGGCCAGCGCCACCCACAAAAACGTCAGCGAGGCGGTGGCGATGGAGAAGGTGCCGGTCAGCACCGCGGCCACCGCGAACTGGAAGCAGACCAGCCCGGAGGCGTCGTTGAGCAGCGACTCGCCTTCCAGGATGTGCATCAGCCGCTTGGGGATCGGCACCTTGGAGGCGATCGAGGACACCGCCACCGGGTCGGTCGGCGAGATGATCGCCGCCAGTGCGAAGGCCACCGCCAGCGGCATGGCCGGAATCAACCAATGGATCAACAAGCCCGCGCCGACCACGGTGAACACCACCAGGCCCAGCGCCAGCTCAAGAATCGCCGCCTTGTCGCGGAACAGGCCTTGCTTGGGAATCCGCCAGCCGTCCAGGAACAGCAGCGGCGGCAGGAACAACAGGAAGAACAATTCCGGTTCCAATTCGTGCCCCGCATCGAACACGCCGGCGACCACCGCGCCCAGCGCAATCTGGACCAGCGGCAACGGCAGCGAGAACGGCAGGATGCGGATCAGATAACCGCTGGCCGCGACCGCCAGCAACATGGCGAGGACGACATCGATCGAATGCATGAAAAACCCGGAAGAAGAACGGTATGCGCGTGCGGCATCGCATCGTGCAGCGCACAACAACGCGCCGAAGGGAACATACCGGTTTGCAGGCGACGATGAAACCTCCGCGCCGGCGTGACTGCGCCGCGCTACGCAGGCAGGTCCATCGCGCGCGTTGGACGCAGCCGCTAGTGCTGATCGCTGGCGATCAGGCCCTGCTGCATACGCTGCCGGATGGACAGGCCATCCACCTGACAATGCGGCGTTGATTCGCCAAACCAGCGCCATGCCGGGGCACCTGCTGCAATTGCGGCGGCGGGGAGATGCAACGCGGTCAGCTGTTGTGCACGTGCCTGTTCGCATGCGACTTCGCTGGCCGGGTGGCCTCGACCGGGACCAGATGGCCCTTCATGGAGCTTCAGCCTGGAATCGTCGTGACTCACCGTCACCTTGACCGTCTTGGGCTGTTTCTTGAACGCATACGGCCACTGCGCGCCGACCATTTCCTGCCCGACCTTCTGGCCGTTGCTGTCTTCAACCAGCTTGATGTGCACGGGGTAATTACCTGCACCGCCGTTGCCTGCATCGTTCGCATCGACCACGTCGAGATGCGCCTTCGAAAACGCCAGCGTCGATGCACCGCCATCCTTAAAATTGGTACTGTCGTCGAAGCCCGGATTCTTGTAGCGATGGGTCAACAGGATCACTGGCATAGGAACCCCGGAGCCGCCATGATTGGGAATCGTCACCGTGGCCACGCGTGCGCCATCCACGGTGAAGTCCCACTCGCCCGGAACGCTCCAGCGCTGACCTGTTCGATAGATATCGTCTGCAGGAACCGGCGCTGTGGCTGAGGGCGCATACCTTGGCGTCGGCGTGACAGCTGCTGCTTGTGCAGTAACCAACACTGTCAGCATGCCTGCTGCCAGCCATGCGGCAGCAGCACCCGGTTGTATTGGCTCTTTTTCGACTTCGTGTTTTACAGCCTCTCAGCCGTGTTCATTGCGCAAGCGCGAGCAAGATAGTTGCACTGTGCGGGCGTGCTTTTGCCAACAGCGAACATGCGTGCAGCATTTGGATGCTCGAGCGCTCGCTCCGACACGATGGACTTGGTGATGTACTCATCGCGCCCTCGCTTCTGCACACCGACCAACTCGACTGGCCCTTGCCCGCTCACCGCCGCGGGACCTTGAGCGGCATGGATGCCGCGCCAGAGCTACAGGGACGTACTTGCGCCGCGTCCTGCGATGGTGGGTGGGCAAGGGCCCTGCAGCAAACGCAAAGTTGTCGAATGCGCAGCGCCCTCACCGCGCCAGTCAATTCGCTGGATGCGTGTTGAGAACGCTGCATTTCGCCAAGTGGATTTTCATCTGTCAGTTGGCATCGTTGCCATTGTCGATCGAACAGACGCATCGCATCGCGTCCTTTCCGCAGTGATGACACGAAAGATATGGAGTGACGCTGCAATGCAGCACGGCCATGTGAAAAACACGTGATGCATCCGCGCCGCATCCAGGCGCGTATCCAGCATCACGATTGCCATCCAGGCGATCGCTTACCCAAAGGATCGATGCCTCATGAAGACCTCATTCCAGTCGCTTGCCGTTGCCACCGCCATTGCCCTGACCAGCGCGATGGCCCCCGCCTACGCTGCGTCCAATCCGACCGTTGGCGGCGCGCCGATGTTGGTGACCAAGGATATTGTCGACAACGCGGTCAACTCCAAGGACCACACCACGTTGGTGGCTGCCGTCAAAGCGGCCGGTCTGGTCGACACGCTGAAGGGCCCGGGTCCGTTCACCGTGTTCGCGCCCACCAATGCGGCCTTCTCTGCACTGCCGGCTGGCACCGTGGACACCTTGCTCAAGCCCGAATCCAAGCCGACGCTGACCAAGGTGCTGACCTATCACGTGGTGCCGGGCAAGGTGGATGCCGCCTCGCTGATCGCCAAGATCAAGGCCGGCGGCGGTAGTGCCGCGCTGACCACCGTGCAGGGTGAACCGCTTACCGCAAAGCTCAATGGCAAGAAGGTCACCATTACCGACGTCAAGGGCAATACCGCCAACGTCACCATCGCCGATGTCATGCAGAGCAATGGCGTGATCCACGTGGTGGACAAGGTATTGATGCCGTAATTGCCTGCAGTTGCAGCGCGATGCCTCCTTGCTGAGGTGTGTACGGAGTGACCGGCGTGCCGGTCGCTCCGTTTGGTGTGCTGATTCTCCGACACCGTGCGCGTGCATTTGTACGCGTATTTTTTTGCCTGTATTTCGGCCTGGAGCGGCTAGTAAAACGGAGCGGGTCCTTTTTTAACTACTCTTGCTTTTCGTTTTCGAATGCTGGTTCCGGCGGCTGCGGTGGGCTCAATAACTGACGCAGATCTTCGACAAATCCGCGATAGCCTTCTTCGCGTGCATCCGTCGATGGCTGGCGCAACACCCAGGACGGATGCACCGTGGTCAGCACCGGCGTGCCGTCATCCAGACGCTGCCACTGCCCGCGTTGCTGCATCAATCGAAAACCGCTGCCCAACACCGCTTGTGCTGCAGTTGCGCCCAGACACACGATCTGCGCCGGGCGCAGCTGTGCGCGTTCCGCGTGCAACCATCCACTGCATGCCTGCACATGCGCGCGCTCCGGGTTGCGATGCAGCCGCCGCTTGCCGCGTTGCTCGAAGCGGAAATGCTTGACCGCGTTGGTCACATAGACCGTGGCGCGATCGATTCCGATCTCGCCCAGCGCCATGTTGAACAGGCGCCCGGCCGGCCCGACGAATGGACGCCCGCTCAGATCCTCTTCGTCGCCCGGCTGCTCGCCGATCACCATCACCGATGCATCGTTCGGACCTTCGCCGAACACCGTCTGCGTTGCCGGTTGCCACAACGCGCAACGCCGGCAATCGCGCGCGGCCACGCGCAACTGCGCCAGGCTTTGCGTGGCCACTTCCGGGACCGGCGCAGGCGCCACCGGCACCCGCCGCCGCACCGGCTCGGGCGCGCGCTCGGCCATCTCGCGCACCCGCACGCCGGCTTCGCGGATCAGCTCCGGCAACAGCGCCGCTTCGGGCAGGTTTTTCCAGTACTTCTGCGGCATTTCCTGCCGCATCATGGTCGGGTTGAGCCGCGCCGGATTGAAGATATGCGCGTAATAGGTGCGCCACAGTGTTTCCTGCGCATCGTCGGCCGGCACTTGGGTGCGCACCGCACCCTCGCCGAACGTCAACGCCTCGCCATCCCAGCGCACGCTGCGATACGGAGTCAGAATCGCCCAGCGCATTCCAGCGAAACGGCGCGCGAAAAACGGCGCCACCCGATCCACGATCCAGTGCTCAGGTTCGAACCACGCCACGAAGTCTTCTTCTTCGCCGGGCAAGCGGCGAAAGCGTACGAAGGCCTTCATCTTGTGGGTATCGCGCTGCACCGCTTTTTGCCATTGCGCCACCCGATGCACATCGACATCGGTTGCCCGCTCCAGCAACGCGCGCTCACCGGACGCCAACCGCCACAACAGCCGATACAACACCGCATAGCGCTGCGGATCCCGATGACACAGCACCGCACCCGCCATCTGCAAGAACTCCGCCGACACCCGCGGCGCGGCAACCACCGCCGGCAAATCCAGCAACCCCTGCCCCATCAACAACCCGCCCTGCACTCCCCCATTCCACGCAATGGAATCAGGCTCCACCTGCGCACACCACCCCGCCCGCGCCAGCGCACGCCACCCTTCCAGACTCCAACCGGGTTCTACTTCAGCGCTGAACATCGTTGACACCTGACCTCTCAATTCTCGCCATCGCCATCGCTCTACTGGCGGCGCCAAGGACTTTCCAACGCTGCGTGCGGCCGTACCCTCATCCGCCCTTCGGGCACCTTCTCCCGACGGGAGAAGGGACAGGCGTCACTCGAACAGACTGGCCTGGCGCGGCGCGGGTGCCAATTGCGCGCGCAACCGCACCGGGTCGTCCAGTCGTTGCCGCGGATGGTGATCCAGCACGCTCACGAACGGCAGCAGCTTTTTCATCGGCACGCGCAGCCGCGCCAGGTCGCCTACGCGCAGGCGCGCATGCCGGCGCGACAGCAACAAGCGCTCCACGTTACGCGTGCCCAGGCCCGGCACGCGCAGCAGCATCTCGCGCGGCGCCACGTTCAAATCCACCGGAAAGCGCTCCGGGTTGCGTAGTGCCCATGCCAGCTTGGGATCCACGTCCAGATCGAGCATGCCGCTGGACTGCGCCGGCGCAATTTCCTCCACGCTGAAGTCGTAGAAGCGCAGCAACCAATCGGCCTGATACAGCCGGTGTTCGCGCTGCAACGGCGGTGCCTGCAGTGGCAACTTGGACGAGGCATCCGGGATCGGGCTAAAGGCCGAGTAGTACACCCGGCGCATGCGGTAATTGCCGTACAGATTGTGGCTGGTGTCCAGAATGCTGCGGTCGTTGGCATCGTCGGCGCCGACGATCATCTGTGTGCTCTGCCCGGCCGGTGCAAACCGTGGCGGCTTGGCGCGGCGCACTTTTTCGGCCTTGCGCTCAAGCTGATTTTCTTCGATGCGCCAGCGCAGCTCGCCCATTGCCGAGCGGATACCGCCCACGCTCTTTTCCGGCGCCAGCAGTGTCAGGCCCTGCTCGGTGGGCAACTCCACGTTGATGCTCAAGCGGTCGGCATAGCGCCCGGCCGCGGCCAGCAATTCCGGCGTTGCATCGGGGATGGTCTTGAGATGGATGTAGCCGGCGAAGTGATGCACCTCGCGCAGCTGCCGCGCCACTTCCACCAGCTGCTCCATGGTGTAGTCGGAGTTGCGGATGATGCCGCTGGACAGGAACAGGCCTTCGATGTAATTGCGCTTGTAGAAATCCAGCGTGAGCGTGACCACTTCTTCCGGCGTGAAGCGCGCGCGGCGCACGTTGCTGGACACGCGATTGACGCAATACGCGCAATCGAAGATGCAGAAGTTGGTCAGCAGGATTTTCAACAGCGACACGCAGCGGCCATCGGGCGTGTACGAGTGGCAAATGCCCATGCCCTCGGTGCTGCCGATCCCGCCGGTGCCGAGCGAATTGCGCTTGTTGGCGCCACTGGAGGCGCAGGAGGCGTCGTATTTTGCGGCGTCGGCGAGGACGGCGAGCTTGTCGAGGATTTTCACGCGGGCAGCATGCAGCGGCGGCGTCTCAGCCTATGAGATTGCGCCGCACCCGATCGTGAATGCTTCAGAGCACTAGCCGGTAGCACCTGCCGTCACGGCACACGCCTGGCCGCCCCGTGCCGACACCGGGGCACCGGCCAGAGACCTGCCTGCAGGCCCATGGTGGCACCGCGATCTTGGCGCCCTGGCAGCTCGACCAGGGCGCTTGCTGCTGGCAGCAACCTAATCTGTAGCACCGGCAATCACGTCAATCGGGTCGCCGCAAAACGCAATGCAGGCCGGGGCCTGAACCATCAGCCCGGTCAGCCTTGGCGGCACCGCGCAACCTTGGGCGAAATACCCCCAGCAGCGCAGTGCGACCTGCACTGGCGCACCGGCGCTATGCCGCAACCGGATCAGTCGGCGCCGCCCGGCCGTCGAAGCGGTAGATATCCATCGCCAGGAAACCCGCATCGATGCCGGCGTCGATGCGCTGCGCGCCGAGCCGGTCATCGCCAGCCGCGCCCATCGCCACGTACAGCGGCAGAAAATGTTCGTCGCTGGGATGCGCGCGTTCGGCATGCGGTGCCTGGCGGCGGTAGTCCAGCAGCGCGGAGATGTCGTTGTCGAGCAGCTTGCGCTCTGCCCATTCGATGAAGGGCCGCACGTACGGCGCTTCGCGCGCGTCGCTGTAGCCGTGGCGGAAGTCGTGCAGGTTGTGGGTGATGCTGCCCGAGCCGATCACCAGCACGCCGTCATCGCGCAACGGCGCCAGCGCGCGCCCTACCGCAAACTGGTGCGCGGGGCCAAGCTCGGGCTGGACCGACAGCGACACCACCGGAATGTCGGCGTCGGGATACAGCAGGCGCAGCGGCACCCAGACGCCGTGATCGAAGCCGCGCTGCGGGTCCAGATGCGGATGCAGGCCGGCCTGCTCCAGCCGGCGCACGATCTGCTGCGCCAGTGCCGCCTCGCCGGGCGCCGGGTAGTCCAGCTCGTACAGCGGCGCCGGGAAGCCGCCGAAGTCGTGGATGGTGGACGGCCGCACCGCACCGCTCACCAGCGGGCGACGGCCCAGCCAGTGCGCGCTGGCCACGACGATGGCGCGTGGCCGCGGCAGGGCCTGCCGCAATTCGGCCAGCCGCTCGCCGACCTGCCCCGGCTGCAGTGCAGTCATCGGCGAGCCGTGCGAGATATACAGGGAGGGCAGGCGGGTCATGGACAGCTCCTCGATGGATGAAACACAGCTCCGCGCGATGGCTTCACTGCGAATGCGCCGTCGCCAGGCAACGCCTGCACGATCAGCAACACCGCCCAGAGCGCCGGGTATTCCCAGCCGCCGCCCGGATTGGAGAAGCCGAACCCGTTGTCGCCATGCACGGCGACAACCGTGCCCAGCAGCACGTCCCGGCGCGCATAGGTGCCCAGCAGCAACAACACGCCCAGGCCGAACTCCAGCGTCATGCTGACGTACGCCAGCGCGCCGGGCAGGCCGAGCGACTGGAAATAGGCCGCGCTGCCAGCCGGGGTGAACACCAGCAGTTTGGTCAGACCATGCACCAGAAACAGCATACCCAGGCTGATGCGCAGCAAGGCCGCGCCATAGGCAACGGAACGTGGGGATGCAAGAGCGGCGGTCATGGGCAGACTCCGTTGAGGGCACATTGCAGCCTACCGCCGGGTCAGCCTGACCAGTGCCGGCAGCGCGTACTACCAGCGCTGCCTGCAACTGCTCGCCGATCTGGACGACCTGGAAGCCACCATCGGCGCGCAGGCGCTGGAGCCGGCGGGCGTGCTGCGGGTGAATGCACCGGTGAGTTACGGCATCGGGCGCCAGGGCGCCTTGCTGCCGGGCTTTCGCGCGCTACCCGCAGGTAGAGCCGGACCTGTCGCTGTCCGACCGCCT
The DNA here is from genome assembly GCF_001660815.1 of Xanthomonas nasturtii. GTDB lineage: Bacteria > Pseudomonadota > Gammaproteobacteria > Xanthomonadales > Xanthomonadaceae > Xanthomonas > Xanthomonas nasturtii. The sequence goes on along the minus strand of NZ_LYMI01000058.1, from coordinate 6,167 downwards.
GGTCGAGATGGTCGACATGGTCGACATGGTCAAAGAAGGTTTCGATGTCGCCATCCGCATCACCCGCCAGCCGGCGCCGATGCTGATCGCACGCCAACTGGGCAAGCTGCGGCTGCTGCCGTGTGCCTCGCCTGCCTACCTGGCGCATGCAGGGACCCCGCAGCATCCCGCCGATCTGGCTGGCCACGAATGCCGGCTCTACCACTACGCGCCCGCCGGCGACGAGGTGCGCTTTCACGGGCTCCAGGGCGCCATCGACGTGCGCCTGCACGGCGGCCTGCGCGCCAACAATGGGCACGTGCTGAGCGCGGCTGCGCTGCCCGGGCAAGGCATCGTGATCCAGCCGGATTTCCCGGCCGAACCGCACATCGCCGCCTGGCGCCTGGTGCATATTCTTCCCGACTACGCACTGGGCGACATCGGTATCTTTGCGGTCTACGCCAGCCGCAGCCGCCTGGCGCCGAAGGTGCGCAGCTTCATCGATTACCTGGTCGCGGGCATGGCCGAGCCGGGGCCTGCTTGAGTAGTGAGCAAGCGCATCGCGCTTCGACAGGCATCGGCAACCGACCCCGGCAACAGTTCGTCCCGCGCGTGGTCATTCTGCTGTCGCGGTCGGTGTGTACACAATCCCCGCCCCCCGTTCAACAGGAGTGTCCATGAGCAAGATCGCCATTGTGTATTTCAGCGGCTACGGCCACACCGTCAAGCAGGCCGAAGCGGTGCATGCCGGCGCAGCCAGCGTTGGCGAGGCCACGCTGTACCGCATCGACCAGGACGGCAACCTGCCCGACGACGCCTGGGAAGCGATCAGTGCCGCCGACGCCATCATCTACGGCAGCCCCACCTACATGGGCGGGCCGGCGTGGCAATTCAAGAAATTTGCCGATGCCAGCTCCAAGCCGTGGTTTACCCAGGCGTGGAAGGACAAGATCGCGGCCGGCTTCACCAACTCGGCGTCCGTGAACGGCGACAAGGCCACCACCATCCAGTATTTCTGGACCCTGTCGCAGCAGCATGGCCAGATCTGGGTGGGCACCGGGCTGCCGCCAGCCAACACCAAGGCGCACGGCCCGCAGGACGTGAACTGGACCGGCGGCTGGGGCGGCGCACTGGCCATTTCGCCATCGGACGCATCGCCGGACGAAGCGCCGCGCGAAGGCGATCTGGAAACGGCCAGGCTGCTCGGCAAGCGCGTCGCCGAATACACCGCCAAGCTCAAGAGCTGACCGCAGCCCACAACAGCCCGCGGAATCCGGCAGCCTTGCCTGTTGAGTTCCGTAGGCTGCGCGTCAGTGCGCGGGCCACATCGCGCTAACGCCCGCCGCGCCATTGTTGCGCGATCTTTTTGCTGCACGAGTCCCCCACCATGCAAACCCGCACACTTGGCCGTTCCGGCCCCACCGTTTCGGCGCTCGGCCTTGGCTGCATGGGCATGAGCGCGTTCTATGGCGACCGCAGCGACGAGGCCGCGTCGATCGCGGTGATCCACCGCGCGCTCGACCGTGGCATCAGCCTGCTCGACACCGCCGACATGTACGGCCCGCATACCAATGAAGTGCTGGTCGGCAAGGCGATCGCTTCGCGCCGGCACGAAGTGTTCCTGGCCACCAAATTCGGCATCAAGCTCGACCCCAACGACCCGTCGGTGCGTGGCATCGATGGCAGCCCGGCGTACGTGCAATCCGCGTGCGAGGCCAGCCTGCGCCGGTTGGGGGTGGAGCATATCGATCTGTACTACCAGCACCGCGTCGATCCCAACGTGCCGATCGAAGACACCGTGGGTGCGATGGCGCGCCTGGTCGACCAGGGCAAGGTGCGCTTTCTCGGCTTGTCGGAAGCGGCCGCGGCCACCATTCGCCGTGCGCATGCGGTGCATCCCATCACCGCGGTACAGACCGAATATTCGTTGTGGTCGCGCGAGCCGGAAGACAACGGCGTGTTCGCCGCGGTGCGCGAACTCGGCATCGGGTTCGTGCCGTACTCGCCGCTGGGGCGCGGCTTTTTGACTGGCGCGTTTTCGTCGCCGGACGATTTCGATGCCGGCGATTACCGCCGCCATTCGCCGCGCTTTCAGGGCGACAACTTCACCCGCAACCTGCAGCTGGTGGAGCAGGTCAAGGCGATTGCTGCCGACAAGGACATCACGCCCGGGCAACTGGCACTGGCGTGGGTCCTGGCACAGGGCCAGGACCTGATTCCGATTCCGGGCACCAAGCGGCTGGCCTATCTGGAAGAAAACATCGGCGCGCTGGACGTGGCGCTGATGCCGGACGAACTGGCCCGCATCGATGCCATCTTCCCGCCCCAGGCTGCGGCCGGCACGCGCTATCCGGAAGCGATGATGGGTGCGGTCAACCGCTGAGCCAACGCCGCGTGGTTGCACATCGGCCACGCGGCCGCTGGCTCGGGGCATTTGCAGGTCTGACTGACCTCGATGGCTCGGTTGCTCACGTCCAGGCGCGGTGGCGTCCCTTTCCGCAGCGATCGCGATGCGCAAGCGCTGGCGCACGCCGCCGCAGGTTCCTGCGTAGGCATCGAGGTGGCTGCACGCCCGGGCAAGGCACGCAACCGTCGCGCTCGCTTCGGCGCCGCGTCACCGGGCTGACCGCGTGTACTCACGCCGCCGCATCGTCTGCGCTTGCACACTCGGCAGCACTCCACACCGCGTACGCCCATGCTGTCCTTCGTGATCCCCGCCCATGACGAAGCCGCGCTGATCGGCGACACGCTGCAGTGCCTGCATGCCTGCGCGCAGGCCATGCAGCTGGACTACGAGGTGATTGTGGTGGCGGATGCCTGCGCAGATGACACCGCCGTCATCGCGCGCAGCAATGGTGCGCAGGTCCTGGAAGTGCAATTGCGGCATATAGCCGCCACCCGCAACGCCGGCGCGCAGGCCGCACACGGCGAGCGCCTGCTGTTTCTGGATGCCGACACCTTGATCAACCCGCAGGTGGTTGGCGCGGCGCTGGATGCGCTGGATGCCGGCGCGGTGGGCGGCGGTGCGCAGGTGCATCTGCAGGGCAAACGCGTGTGGTCAGAGCGCGCAGCGCAAGCGATGTTTGGCTGGTTTTTTCGTGTTTCCGGCATTGCGCCGGGGTGCTTCCTGTTCTGCACGCGCGTGGCATTCGTCAGCGCCGGCGGCTTCGATACGCGTTATTACGCCGGCGAAGATGTGGCCCTGAGCCGGGCGCTGGCGCGCTGCGGGCGCTTTGTGATCTTGCGCCAGACCGTGCACACCTCCGACCGCAAGTTGCGCAGCTTTTCCAAGCGCGAACACCTTGGTCTGCTGCTGCGGTTTCTATGGCGTGGGCGGCGCATGTTGCAGACCCGCGATGCGCTCGGTTTCTGGTATCAGCGCCGGCGCTGAACCGAGCGTGTCCGCAACACCCCGATCCGCAGTGGAGCCTGCCCTCGAGCCGGCACATGACACCGCAGGCCACTTACACTGTGCTGCCTGTCTCGGTATACGAGTTACGCCGCATGGCTTCCTTGCATCGCCTCGTCCTGATCGCTGCCATCTCTGCTGCGCTGCTGACCACCGCCGCGTGTCACCGCGATGGCGTGGCACCGGCCGCGAGCACGCACGCAACCCCGCCCCCCAGTACGCCCAAGCTCGGCAATTTCGGCTTCGATGTTGCCGGCATGGACCGCAGCGTGGCGCCGGGAGACGACTTCTTCGATTACGCCAGCGGTAACTGGGTCAAGACCACACAGATTCCCAAAGACCGCTCCAGCTTCAACAGCTTCGTCGCCATCGCCATCGAGACCGAGCGGCATAGCCGCGACATCATCGAAGGCGCTGCCGCCAACGACCGCGTCACTGGCGAAGACAAGCAGATCGGCGACTACTACGCCGCCTACATGGACGAAGCCAGCATCGAAGCCAAGGGCGTGCGCCCGGTGCAGCCGGAACTGGATGCGATCGCCCAGCTCGACGACAAGCAGGCGCTGGCGCGCACCCTGGGCGGCCAGCTGCGTGCCGACGTGGATCTGCTCAATTCCACCAATTTCTACACCGACCGGCTGTTCGGCCTGTGGGTGTCGCAGGATCTGCATCACCCTGACCGCTATGTGCCGTATCTGGTGCAAGGCGGCCTGGGCATGCCGGAGCGCAGTTTCTATCTCGACGGCGGGCGCATGGCGCGGCTGCGCGATGCCTACCGCACGCACATCGTCACGCTGCTGGAGCTGGCCGGCATCGGCGATGCGCAGGCCAGGGCCGAGCGCATCCTGGCACTGGAAACCGCCATGGCGCATGTGCACGCCACCGCCGAGCAGACCAACAACGTGCAGGCCGGCGCCAATGCCTGGAAACAGGCCGATTTCGTGCGCAATGCCCCGGGCCTGGACTGGACGCTGTTCTTCGATGCAGCCGGTTTGAACGCACAGCAGGACTTCATCGCGTGGCAGCCGCGCGCGGTGAGCGGATTGTCGGCGCTGGTGCACTCCGAGCCGCTGCAGACCTGGAAGGATTATCTGGCCTTCCGCGCGCTGGACCGCGCCTCGCCGTATCTGTCCAAGGCCTTCGCCGACGAGCGCTTCGCGTTCTACGGCACCACCCTGGAAGACACCCCGCAGCAGCGTCAGCGCTGGAAACGCGGCATCGACGCGACCAACGCAGCCCTGGGCGAAGCGGTTGGCAAGCGCTATGTGCAGAAGTACGTCAGCGCGCAGACCAAGACGCGGGCCGAAGAGATGGTCAAGAACATCATCACCGCGTTCGGCAAGCGCATCGATGCGCTGGGATGGATGAGCGCCGAGACCAAGCAGCACGCCAAGGCCAAGATCGCCGGTTTGACGGTGGCGGTGGGCTACCCGGACACCTGGCGCGACTACAGCGCGCTGGAGGTGCGTCGCGACGATGCACTGGGCAATGTGCAACGCGCCCAGCTGTTCGAGTACCGCCGCAACCTGGCCAAGCTCGGCAAGGCGGTCGATCACCACGAGTGGTACCTGTTGCCGCAGGAGGTCAACGCGCTGAATGTACCGCTGGAAAATCGCCTGCTCTTCCCGGCAGCGATCCTGCAGCCGCCGTTCTTCGACCCGGCTGCCGACGATGCGGTGAACTACGGTGCGATCGGCGCGGTGATCGGGCACGAAATCAGCCACAGCTTCGACAACATGGGCGCGTTGTTCGACGAACATGGCAAGCTGCACAACTGGTGGACGCCGCAGGACCTGAAGAAGTTCGAGAGCGCCGGCAACGCGTTGGCCGCGCAGTTCAGTGCCTACAAACCGTTCGACGATTTGTCGGTCAACGGCAAACTGACGTTGGGCGAAAACATCGCCGACGTCGCGGGCCTGGCCACTGCCTACGATGCCTACCAGTTGTCGCTGCAGGGCAAGCAGCCGCAGACCATCGACGGTTTCAGCCCGGATCAGCGCTTTTTCCTGGGCTTTGCGCAAGCCTGGCGCGGCAAGTACCGCGACGCAGCGCTGCGCAATGTCGTGCTCACCGACGTGCACGCCCCCGGCCGCTTCCGCGCGCAAACCGTACGCAATCTGGATGCGTGGTATCCGGCCTTCGACGTGACCCAGGACCAGCAGCTGTATCTGGGGCCTGAGCAGCGGGTCAAGATCTGGTAGTTGTTGGTGCTGGTTGCTGCAGGGCTGTTTGGACTGATCGCTGCAGAGCTACTGTTCAACACTGGTGCTATCGCGTGACTGATACGCGTGTCTGCTGCGCAGTTCTTCGCTGCTAGGACTGGTCTGGTGTTGAAGGTTGAGTGACATCGCCACGGGATCGGGCGTGACATGAGACGCCGCTAAGCTTTATGCGTGCATGTTATTGCTGTTGCTGTTGCTGTTGCTGTTGTTGCTGTTGCTGTTGTTGCTGTTGTTGCTGTTGCTGTTGCTGTTGCTGCTGTACCGGTTCTCAGCACGAAGTGATCAGCGCAGCACTTACGATTCCTGTGCTGGCTTGCCTGCTTCGAGACCCGTGACGCCTGGGCTGCCGCTCGACGTGCGCCCTACCCTCACCCCAACCCCTCTCCCGAGGGGAGAGCAACTGTCTTGATCAACTGGCGGCGCTAGCCGCCAGTTGATCTCGCATCTTGGCGTTGAGGATGACCAATAATTTGCGCATCGCCGCCACGAGGGCGACCTTGCCCGCTTTGCCCTGCGTGCGTAGCCGCTGGTAAAACTCGCGCAGGGCCGGGTTGAAG
>NZ_LYMI01000057.1 GCF_001660815.1 Xanthomonas nasturtii | reverse complement strand
CTTCAACCCGGCCCTGCGCGAGTTTTACCAGCGGCTACGCACGCAGGGCAAAGCGGGCAAGGTCGCCCTCGTGGCGGCGATGCGCAAATTATTGGTCATCCTCAACGCCAAGATGCGAGATCAACTGGCGGCTAGCGCCGCCAGTTGATCAAGACAGTTGCTCTCCCGAGGGGAGAGGGGCTTCAAGTCAGCGCATGTTCCTTCTCCCTCAGGGAGAAGGTGGCGCGTAGCGCCGGATGAGGGTACGGCGTCGGCAGGAACACTGACACACCGTACCCTCACCCCAACCCCTCTCCCGAGGGGAGAGGGGCTTCAAGTCAGCGCATGTTCCTTCTCCCTTCGGGAGAAGGTGGCGCGTAGCGCCGGATGAGGGTACGCCTCAATGCGTTGCCAGTGCCTGCAATGACAAACGCGTCGCAACGCGCCGCCAGAGGTGAGGCACCGAACGCCTCGCTTGGCCGTACCCTCCCCCCAACCCCCGCTGCGCGCCCCGGCCCGCGCTTGCGGCGCGGGCGCTCCAAGGCACGCGCGCCAATGGCGCGCAAGCCGTGCCTTCCCGCCCCGCAGGAAGAGGGGCATCACGCCAGCGCAGTTCATTCCACCCGCGTGCCGAAGATCCGGTCGCCTGCATCGCCCAGGCCGGGCAGGATGTAGCCCTTGTCGTTGAGGTGGTCGTCGATGGCGGCGGTGTAGACCTCCACGTCCGGGTGCGCCGCTTCCAGCGCCTTCAGGCCTTCCGGTGCGGCGACCAGGAAGATGCCCTTGATGCGGCGGGCGCCGGCGCGCTTGAGCATGTCGATGGTGGCGATCAGGGTGCCGCCGGTGGCCAGCATCGGGTCCAGGATCAGCGCGTCGCGTTCTTCCAGGCGGCCGGTGAGGCGTTCGAAGTAGGGCACCGGCTGCAGGGTTTCTTCATCGCGCTGCAGGCCGACCACGCTCACGCGTGCGGTCGGAATCAGCGCCAGCACGCCCGGCAACATGCCCAGGCCCGCGCGCAGGATCGGCACCAGTGTGATCTTCGCACCGGCAATGCGCTGCACCGTCACCGGGCCGGCCCAGCCCTGCTGGGTGTGCGATTCGGTGTCCAGGTTCGCGGTGGCCTCGTACGCCAGCAGCGTGCCCAGTTCGGTGACCAACTCGCGGAAGCCCTTGGTGCTCAAGGCGGCATCGCGCAGCAGACCGATCTTGTGCTGGACGAGGGGGTGGCGAACTTCGACGATTTTCATGGGCGGCGACAGGTGAGGGAGACGCACAGTGTGCCGCAGCCGCGTCGTGCGTCGCCACATATCCGGTGTGATCGCCGCTACCGATGTCATGTCAATGAAACGTCGTAGACATAGTGTGCCCACCCATTCTTAACCGATTGGGGAAGCGCTCGTGTCGAACAAGACTCCGCTCTGTCTGGCGATCACGCTGACGCTGGCAAGCGCCGGCTGGGGCCCGCAGGCACATGCGGCAGAGCCTGTTGCCGCGATCGGCGCAGCCAGCGGTGCAGCCGCCATCGATCTGGAACGGCTGGAAGTGCGCCCGCAGCTGGAAGCGCAGGAGCGCGCGGTCGATCTCAAGCGCGCCTCCGATGCGATCCAGGATGCGGTGGCCTCCGATGCGATGGGCCGTTACCCCGACAAGAATGTTGCAGAATCCTTGCAGCGCCTGCCTGGCGTCAGCGTGACCCGCGACCAGGGCGAAGGTCGTTTTGTGGTGATCCGCGGTCTGGATTCGGCGCTCAACAGCGTCACCATCGACGGCATGACCATGGGTACGCCGGAAGACGGCACCCGCTCGGCGCCGCTGGACGTGATTCCCTCCGATTCCACCGAGCGCCTGAAGGTGGTCAAGTCGCCGACGCCGGATATGCCTGGCGATTCCATCGGTGGTGCGATCCAGGTCGAATCCACCTCCGCCTTCGATCGCGACGGGCGCACGTTGCGTGGCTCCATCGAAGGCAGCCACCAGTCGCTGTCGGGCAAGACCAGCCCGAAGGGTGCGTTCAACTACAGCGACATCTTCGATGGCACCTTCGGGGTTGCGGTGGGTGTGAATTACCAGGACCGCGAATTCGAATCCGACAATACCGAGGTTGCCTACGACACCTTCGCTGGTGGCGCGGACGACAACCTGTTCGCTGGCGAAGTACAACGCCGCAAATACTTCATCGAACGTACCCGCATGGGCGCGAACCTCAACCTGGATTGGCGCCCGGATGCGGACAACCGCTATTACCTGCGCACGCTCTACAGCCGCTTCGACGATGCCGAAACGCGTCAGCGCACCATTTTCGGCCTGGCCGATGGGCAGGTCAGCGCCAATGGCGACGGCACCTACAACGTGGCCGATCTGCCGGCCGATGCGATCTCCAAGCGCGTGCGCTATCGCACCAAGAAGGAAGACACCATGGCGCTGAGCTTTGGCGGTGAAAACCGCCTGAGCGCGGCCACGGTGGATTACAAGCTGGGCTACACCAAGACCACCGAACGCGTGAACGACGAAAAGGAAGCGCGCTTCACCTATGACGGCGACGACCTGTCGGCCAGCGTCGATCAGAACAGCGGCATTCCGCGGCTGGGGTTCTCCGACAACGGCTGGCAGCGCAACGACGATTTCGTGTTCGACCGGTTCGTGCTTGCGCCCCAGCGGGTGGACGACAGCGAGCGCAGCGCGCAGATCAACGTGCGCTTCGACGGCGAGCATTCCAGCCTGAAGATGGGCGTGCTAGGTCGCTGGCGCGAGCGCGACGTGGACGTCAACGAGCAAGAATTGCGACGCGGCCCGGCAATCGACCTGAGCGACTGGACCACCGCCGCGCCGGAACACCGTGGCGGCACCCTGGGCGAAAGCATCGGCTCGGATGGCATGCGCCGTTACTGGAACACCTCCGGCACGCTGTACAGCGCTCGCCCGCAGGATGTGGGCGGCAACCTGCAGACCTCGCTGCAGGACGATTACAAAGCCACCGAAGATGTCTTTGCCACCTATGCCATGGGCACCTGGGATATCGGCGCGCTACGCATGATCGCCGGCGTGCGCGTGGAAAACACCCAGTTCGACGCCACCGGCAACCAGGTGGATGTGGCCGCCAACGGCCGCACCGCGACGGTGACGCCGCGCGAGGCGTCCAGCAGCTACACCAACGTGCTGCCCGGCCTGCATCTGCGCTACGACACCGGCAACGACTGGGTGCTGCGCTTTGCCGCCAACAAGACCTTGTCGCGGCCGTCGTTCGGCGATGCATCGCCACGCGTGAGCATCAACCGTGGCGATAACGAAGTGAGCCTGGGCAACCCCGATCTCAATCCGTACCGCTCGCAGAATCTGGACCTGTCGTTCGAAAAATACATCGGCACCACCGGCGTGATCTCGCTGGGCGTGTTCCATAAATCGATCGACGACTACATCGTGCAGACCATCAACACCAACGATGCGGAATTTCCGGGCTTGCAGGTCACGCGCTCGATCAATGGGGACACCGCGAAGGTGCGCGGTGCCGAATTCAACTGGCAGCAGACCCTGGACTTCCTGCCCGAAGGATGGAATGGCCTGTTGCTCGGTGCCAGCGCCACGCTGCTGGACAGCGACTTCAACCCTGGCCTGGACAATCGCGCGGGCGACGACTTCACCTTGCCGCGCTCGTCCAAGCGCATCTACAGCGGCCATCTCGGCTATGAAAAATACGGCTTCAGTGCGCGCGTGGCAGCGGTGTATCGCAGCGAGTACCTGGACACCATCGGGCAGAGCCGCGCATACGATATCTATGTCGCTCCGCACACCCAGCTGGATGTCAGCACGAACTATCAATTCAACAGCCACGTCAGCCTGTATCTGGAAGCGCAAAACCTGCTGGATGAGCCATTGGAGCTGTATCAGGGCATTCCCTCGCGCACGCTGCAACACGAAGAGTACGGCCGCACCTATGCGCTGGGCCTGAAGGTGGCGCTGTGAGCGTGCCGCGTCGTGTGTTGCAGACCACACTGCTGGCCGCCGCCCTGGCATTGGTCGGTTGCGCCAGTGCCCCGGCCGACCGCGAAGCCGACGAAGCGCTGCTGAAGGATCCCTTGCTCAGCGAGGCCAGGGTCGCGCACCAGGTGGTACCGGAAGCCTTCATCACTGCGCTGACGCCAGCGGACAATCTGGATTCGCCGGCCAGCTGGATGGCGCCGGATGGCAGCCGTTGGGTGATCGCCACGGCCAAGGCCACGCATGCGCTGGTGGTGTTCGATGGCGACAGCGGCAAGCGTCTGCGCGTGGTCGGCGGCAAGGGCAAGGCCCTGGGCAAGCTGGACCGCCCCAACGGCATTTCGGTAGTCGACGATCTGGTGTTCGTGGTGGAGCGCGACAACCGCCGCGTGCAGGTATTTTCGCTGCCCCATTTCGAACCGTTGACCAGCTTCGGCCAGGACGAACTCCGCGAGCCCTACGGCCTGTGGGTGCGCAAGCATGATGGCGGCTATGAGGTGGTGGTCAGCGACAACTACATGTCGCCGACCAACAAGGATCTGCCGCCGCCGCTGGCCGAACTCGGTCAGCGCTTTCGTCGCTATCAGTTGAACGCTGCGGGGCAGGGCTGGCAGGCACGGTTGACCCAGAGCTTCGGCGATACCAGCGAAGCGGGTGCAGTGCGGATTGCCGAATCGGTGTTCGGCGATGAAGCCAATGCGCGCCTGATGATTGCCGAAGAAGACGTAGCCGTGGGCACGCAATTACGCGACTACGGCATGGACGGGCGTTATCGCGGCCGCGATATCGGCACCGGCCTGTTCAAGGCACAGGCCGAAGGCATCACCTTGTTTGCATGCAGCGACGGCAGCGGCTACTGGATCGCCACCGATCAGTTCAAGGACCGCAGCGTGTTCCAGGTGTTCGACCGCAAGACGCTGGCGCATGTGGGCGCTTTTGCGGGCCGCGTCACCGCCAACACCGATGGCGTCTGGCTGGATCAACGCAGCGATGCGCGTTTTCCGGGTGGCGTGTTCTACGCATTGCATGACGACCAGGCAGTGGCCGCGTTCGATTGGCGCGACATCGCGCGCACGCTGCGTTTGAAAGAGTGCGCGCCATGACGGCCGTGCGCGCAGCGGCATGCGCATTGCTGGGGGTGATGGCAACAGCGAGCGGTGTGGCGTCAGCAGCGGAACGTGCTGCCGAACCCAACACGCAGGTGCCGGCGGGCTCTACCCATTATGTTGCCGACGGCTTCCCGGACCGCATCGTCGCCACGCCGGCGCAGGACGCGGCCACCGGGTTTGCGGTGGCGTGGCGTACCGATGCCAGTGTCAAGCAGCCCTGGCTGGAACTGGTGGTTGCCGGCGATTCGCCGGATGTGGGCGCGCCGCGTCGCATTCGTGCCAGCACCGCCACGCTGGCCAGCGAAAACGGCAGCTCGCATCACCATCGCGCCGATGTCGAAGGATTGAAGCCGGACACGCTATATGCGTATCGCGTGCAGGGGCAGGGCACCTGGGGCGCGTGGAATCATTTCCGCACCGCCGCCAGCCCCGCCACGCCGCTGACGCTGCTGTATTTCGGCGATACCCAGAACAAGAACCTCAGTCTGGTTTCGCGGGTGATCCGCCAGGCCTGGCGCTCGGCGCCGGACGCGCGCTTGGCGCTGTTCGCCGGCGACCTGGTCAGCGGCAAGGATGGCCAGGACGATAACGAATGGGCCGAATGGTTCGAGGCCGGGCGCTGGCTGCTGGAAGGCACCGCAGTGGCACCTGCGCCAGGCAACCACGAGTATCACGAAGAAGGCGACGAGACGCCGCAGGCGACCCGCACGCTGGGCAGCCACTGGCCAGTGACCTTTGCGTTGCCGCGCAACGGACCTTCCGCCACCGCGCGCAACAGCTATTGGTTCGACTATCAGGGCGTACGCATTGCCGTGCTCGACGGCACCTCGGCGCTGGAGTTGGGCACCGGCCCGGCGCAGGCGCAGTGGCTGGACAAGGTACTGGCCGACAACCCGCATCCCTGGTCGATCGTGCTGATCCATCAGCCGTTCTTTTCCCCACGTGCCGATCGCGAGAACGAAAAATTGGTTGAACAGGTGCTGCCGGTGATCCGCCGCCACAAGGTGGATCTGGTACTGCAGGGGCACGACCACACCTATGGCCGGCGCGGCGACGAAGCCGGGCAGGCGACGCCGTTGTTCGTGGTTTCGATCGCCGGGCCCAAGCAGTACCGACTCTCGGACATGGCGCGCAAGACCATGCGCCCGGTGGGCGAAGACACTCAGCTCTATCAGGTGCTGCGTCTCGACAGCCAGCACCTGGTTTACGAATCGCGCACCGCCACCGGGCGGCTGTACGACGCGTTCGAGCTGCAGCGCGACAGCAACGGCAGCAAACGCTTGATCGAGCATGAGCCCGGGCGCATTGCACCACGCGATTGCCCGCGTAGTGCCACGCTCAAGGGGCGCGCAGATCGGTGCTGGGAGTAAATGCGACAGAAAGGCCGCCGCGTTCACTGCTGTGCGGCAACGTGGCAGCCGTCGTTTGCCGCGCAGCAGGCACGGGCGCGATCATGCAACGGTCGCTGGTGTATCGCGTACCGCTGCAGGGCCACTCAGGCGACTGCTTAACCGGCAGCCGCCCTTGAACTGTTGAGCGTCAGGCAGTGCGGATCAGGCCGCCTCGGCCTGCACCTGACGCGGACCTTCCTTCAACGCACGCGCAATCAAGCCGACCAGCAGATCCAGCTCGTCTTCGTCCATCGCAAAATGCGGGGTAAAGCGCAGCGAATTCTCGCCGCCGTGGATCACGTTGACGCCGCGATGGCGCAACCACTCTTCGGTAGAGCCGGCGCCGTAGCACTTGAACTGCGGTGCCAGCTCGCAGGAGAACAGCAGCCCGGTGCCTTGCACCTTGGTGATCAACCCGCCGAGTTCGGCTTGCAAGGCTTCCAGCTTGGCGATTGCCTGCGCGCCGCGCAGGCGGATGTTGTCGCGCACCGCCGGGGTAAACAAGGCCAGGGTGGCGCAAGCCACATCCAGCGCACGCGGGTTGGTGGTCATGGTGTTGCCGTAGGTGCCCTTGCGATACACCTGCGCGGCGTGCTCGGTCACCGCCAGCACCGATAGCGGGTACTGCGCGGCATTGAGCGCCTTGGAATAGGTTTCCAGATCCGGCGGGTCCAGCTGCTCGAAGCCCGGGTAGTCCACCACCGACAGCACGCCATGCGCGCGCAGCCCGGCCTGGATCGAATCGACCAGCAGCAGGCTGCCGTGCGCGCGGGTGAGCGCGCGCGCCGCGGCGTAGAACTCGGCCGGCAGCGCACGCCCCGGGTCGCCTTCGCCCATCACCGGTTCCAGGAACACCGCTTCGATGAACCAGTGATTGCGCACGGCCTCCTCGAAGGCGCGCTCCAGGGCAGCCACATCGTACGGGGCGATCGCAATCACCGAATCCTCGTCGCGATAGCTGGCCAGATACTTGCTGTAGGTCTTGCGGCTGGAATCGGAATACAAACCGGGGCGGTCGGTGCGGCCATGGAAGCTGCCCTTGACCACCAGGCGCTTGATGGTGGCGCCGGCATGCCGCGCGCCCGGGTCGGTGTGCAGCTTGGCGTTGGTATCGACGATACGCGCGGCCAGGCCTACCGCTTCGGAGCCGGAATTGAGACACATGAAGCGTGCGAACGGGCAGCCGCCGCGGCTGTGGCCGATCTCGGCACGCAGGGCGCGGTCGAGCCGGCGCTGCGCCAGGCTGGGCGTCATCACGTTGGCCATCACCTGCGGGCGTGCCATGGCCTCCAGCACCGGCGCCGGCGTGTGACCAAACCCGAGCATGCCGTAGCCGCCGGCGTCGTACAGCACTGCGCCCTTGAGTGTGACCACCCATGGCCCGCGCGCGGCAAGCGCCACATAGGGCGTCACGGCGTCGTCGGCGTAGAAGTTGATGAAACCTTCCTGCACCGCGCCGATCTGTGCGTCTTCGTCCAGATCCAGCAGGTCGGCGGCGTCATCGCGCACCAGCGCATATTCGCTGGCGGCGGCACTGATTGCCTGCTGCAGATCGGGGTGGTTGGGGGCCAGGCGCGCGATGGTCGCGTCGTCCAGGCCATCGGTCAGGCGGCGGCCGGCATGGGCACGCAGCGGGGCGAGCGGGGCAAGGACGGACATGGCGCATCTCCTACACGGTGGCGTTGTGTTTCCTATTATCGGCAGAAGATCGGCGTTTGGCAGCGTGAATCTGGGCAGGAAGTACGGTATTTTCGTCGATTCGCCGAAACGAATGCGCATAGTGAAAATCACCCCCTCCGACGAACGCCTGTTATCGCTGCTGCGCGAGGACGCGCGCGCCTCCACCGCGCAGATCGCACGCCGGCTCGGGCTGTCGCGCACCACCGTGCAGAGCCGCATCGAAAAGCTCGAACGCGACGGCGTGATCAGCGGCTACACCGTGCGCACCCACGATGCCTACGAGCAGGGCCGCATCCGCGCGCACATCCTGATCACCGTGCTGCCCAAGAAGATGCCTTCCGTGGTCAAGGCGTTGCGCGACATCCCCGAAGTGCGCCTGCTGCATTCGGTCAGCGGCGCCTACGACCTGATCGCCCTGGGCGTGGTCGGCGGCGTCAACGAAATGGACGTGCTCACCGACGCCATCGGCGCCATTGATGGCGTGGAGCGCACGACGACGTCGATCATTCTGTCGACGAAGTTCGAGCGGTAAATGGGGAATCGGGAGCTAGCAAAGCCCCTCTCCCTGCGGGGCGAGAAGGCGCGGCTGGCGCGCCACTGGCACGCGTGCCTTGGAGCGCCCGCGCCGCAAGCGCGGGCCGGGGCGCGAAGCGGGGGTTGGGGTGAGGGCACGGGGCGAAGCCCCCGTGTGCTCGAACGCCAATAGTGCTTCGCTCCTACCCTCATCCGGCGCTGCGCGCCACCTTCTCCCGATGGGAGAAGGATGTCCTCAGCATGTCCCGCTAAACTAGCGCCCCCAAACCGCTGTACCGCCTCGCCTTGAAGAAGTCCGATTTCCATTACGACCTGCCCGACGAATTGATCGCCCAGGCGCCGCTGGCCGAGCGCGCGGCCAGCCGCCTGCTGGTGGTGCCGCCGTCGCCACAGGCGCTGGCCGACCGCCAGGTGCGCGATCTGCCCGAGCTGCTGCAGCCGGGTGACCTGCTGATCTTCAACGACACCCGCGTCATCCCAGCGCGGTTGTTCGGGCAGAAGGCCAGTGGCGGGCGGGTAGAGATCCTGATCGAGCGCCTGCTGGGCGAGCGGCAGGCGCGGGTGCAGATCGGTGCCAGCAAGTCGCCCAAGGCCGGCAGCCTGATCGCGCTGGATGCCGGCGGCCAGGCCGAGGTGCTCGGGCGCGATGGCGAGTTCTATCTGCTGCGCTTCGAGATCCCGACCCCGCTGGAACACTGGCTGCTGGAGGCCGGGCGCCTGCCGCTGCCGCCCTATATCCGCCGCGAGCCGGGCATTGAAGACCGCGAGCGCTACCAGACCGTGTTTGCGCGCGAAGTCGGTGCGGTCGCCGCGCCCACCGCCGGCCTGCATTTCGACGAGGCGCTGCTGGCACGCCTGCGCGAGCGCGGGGTGGAGTTCGGCCACGTCACCCTGCACGTGGGCGCCGGCACCTTCCAGCCGGTGCGTGTGGACAGCCTCGACCAGCACGTGATGCATAAAGAATGGCTCAACGTCGGTGCCGCGCTGGTGGAGCAGGTGCGCCGCACGCGTGAGCGCGGCGGCCGCGTCATCGCGGTGGGCACGACGGTGGTGCGCTCGCTGGAAAGCGCCTGGCGCAAGACAGATGCGGCGCCTGACGGCGAACTGCTGCCGTTCGCCGGCGAAACCCAGATCTTCATCCTGCCCGGCTACCGCATCCGCAGCGTCGATGCGATGGTCACCAACTTCCACCTGCCCGAAAGCACCTTGCTGATGATGGTCTCGGCCTTCGCCGGCCGCGAACGCATCTTCGCCGCCTACCAGCACGCCATCGCCCAGCGCTATCGCTTCTTTTCGTATGGCGATGCGATGTTGTTGTGGGGCCGGGATTGGGGATTAGGCAGTGGGGATTCGTAAAAGCAGAGGTTCGCTGCGCTTCCCGCTTCCGCCAAACTCGCTTCAGACTTCCCAAGGTTCAACGCTCAGCCAGCGGCCACGTCGCCCACGGCAATCAATCATCAAGTGAGCGGGCTCGACGTTGCCGCAGCCTTCCGCCCACCGCCGCAGCCGCTCTTGCCAATCCCGAATCCCGAATCCCAAATCCCGGCCCCTCAATGTCCCGACTCCAGTTCCAGCTCCAGGCCACCGACGGCCATGCCCGGCGTGGCCGCCTGACCTTTCCGCGCGGCACGGTGGAAACGCCGGCATTCATGCCGGTGGGCACCTATGGCTCGGTCAAGGGCATCCTGCCCGAGCAGATCCGCGCGCTGGGGGCGGAGATCATCCTGGGCAATACCTTCCATCTGTATCTGCGCCCCGGTCTGGATGTGATCGGCGACCACGGCGGGCTGCACGGGTTTGCGCGCTGGGACGGGCCGATCCTTACCGATTCCGGTGGTTTCCAGGTGTTCTCGCTGGCGCATCGCCGCAAGATCACCGAGCAGGGCGTGACGTTTTCCTCGCCCACCGACGGCGCACGGGTGTTCCTGGGGCCGGAGGAGAGCATGCAGATCCAGAAGGTGCTCGACTCTGACATCGTGATGATCTTCGACGAGTGCACGCCGTACCCCGCCACCGATGAGGTGGCGCGGCGCTCGATGGAGCTGAGCCTGCGCTGGGCGCAGCGCTCGCGCGATGCGCACGACGGGTTGGGCAACGATGCGGCGCTGTTCGGCATCGTGCAGGGCGGGGTGCACCCGGGCCTGCGCAGCCGCTCGCTGGACGGCCTGCGCGCCATCGGCTTCGATGGCTACGCGATCGGCGGCCTGGCGGTGGGCGAGCCCGAACACGAGCGCAACGCCATGCTCGAACACCTGCATCCGCGCCTGCCGGCCGAGCGCCCGCGCTATCTGATGGGGGTGGGCCGGCCCGAGGACCTGGTCGAAGGCGTGGCCCGTGGCGTGGACATGTTCGACTGCGTCATGCCCACCCGCAATGCGCGCAACGGCCACTATTTCACCTCGTTCGGCACCGTGCGCATCCGCAACGCCAAGTACGAACGCGACCTGGACACCATCGAGCCGGGGTGCGGCTGCCACGCCTGCAGCAGCGGCTACACGCGCTCCTACCTGCGCCATCTGGACCGCTGCAACGAGATGCTGGCGCCGATGCTGGGCACCCTGCACAACCTCTGGTACTACGAAAAATTGATGGCCGACCTGCGCGCAGCCATCGCCTCGGGAACCTTTGTGGAGTTCCGGCGGTCCTTCTATGCGGCACGCGGCGCCATCACGCCGCCGTTGCCGGGGGAAACCAGCTGAAACCGGCTGTCCGCGCCCTGGCGCGGACGGTTGCGAACCCGCATGGCATAATTCCCGGCTGCTCCGCCCTGGCGGTACCTGAATAGCGAGTGGGCCCGTGGGCGCGCTGGCACCAAACTAGGATGCATTGAATGAATTTGCTCGATTTCCTGATCCCCGTCGCCCAGGCGCAAGCCACCGGCGGTGCGCCGGCAGCCGGCCCGTTGGGTGGCCTGTCCACCTTCGCGCTGCCGATCATCCTGATCGCTGTCATGTACTTCCTGATGATCCGCCCGCAGATGAAGCGTCAGAAGGAGCACAAGTCGCTGCTGGACAAGCTGGCACGCGGCGATGAAGTCATCACCTCCGGCGGCGTTGCCGGCGTGATCACCGACATCGGCGACAACTTCATCAGCGTGGAAGTGGCCGACAACGTGCGCATCCGCGTGCAGAAGAGCGCCGTGGGCCATGTGCTGCCCAAGGGCACGTTGAAGTCGGCCAGCTGAGTCGCGCCATCGGCATCGGGCACCGTCTGGCGCTGCCGGCCGGTGCTCCAAACCGCCAGCGGCCGCTCGCACACACCGCTGTCGTCGTGCTGCCGATGCGTGCTTGGGGCTGCTTGAGACGTCGCTGCACACGAACACCTGCAACACCACAACTGCGCGCACCGTCAGGCGGGCGCAGTCGGTGCACGAAGTCGGAACTCGCCCTTCGGGCGCTTTCGCTCGGCGCACTGCCCGTATCCACCGGATGACCGCTCGCGACGTTGTATCGGCCGCTTGAAGTCGTTCTCACTGCTAGGCGCGGCGCCGGGATGGTGCTGTGCGGGACTGTCGCAATGCTCGAATTTCCTCGCTGGAAGTATTTCCTGATCCTGCTGGTGCTGGCGGTCAGCGCGCTGTATGCGCTGCCCAACATCTACCAGAAGGACCCGTCCGTGCAGATCACCGCCAGCCGCGGTGCGCAGCTCGACGACGCATTGCGCAGCCGTATCGACGGCGAGCTCAAGGGCGCGGGCATCACGCCCAAGGCTGTCACCAAGGAAGGCGAGAGCCTGATGGTGCGCCTGCCCACCCTGCAGGCCCAGACCCGCGCCAACGACGTGCTGCGCCAGCAGCTGGGCGAGAACTACACGGTGGCGCTGAACCTGGCTTCGACCGTGCCGGAATGGCTGGCCAAACTGGGCGGCAAGCCCATGGTGCTGGGGTTGGACCTGGTCGGTGGCGTGCACTTCGCCATGCAGGTCGACCAGAAGGCCGCAGTGGAAAAGCGCCTGGACGGCTTTGCCGAAGACATCCGCACCACCTTGCGCGATGGCCGTATCGCCTACCGCTCGGTCGAGCGCCGCGGCGACAACAGCATCCAGGTCAGCCTGAGCGAAGGCGCCAGTGTCGACGCCGCGCGCACCGCGCTGGCCAAGTCGCAGCCGACGCTGACCTACGACGTCAGCGGCCAGAACATCTCGGTCAAGGTGCCCGAGGCCGAACTCAAGCAGATCGCCAGCGGCGCGATCGAGCAGAACCTCACCACCTTGCGTAACCGCGTCAACGCGCTGGGCGTGTCCGAGCCAACCATCCAGCGCCAGGGCGAAGACCGCATCGTGGTCGAGCTGCCGGGCCTGCAGGACACCGCCGAGGCCAAGCGCCTGATCGGTGCCACCGCCTCGCTGGAATTCCGCGCGGTGGTCGAAGGCAACGCCGAAGATGCCGTGCGCAGCGGCACCATTCCGCCGGAAGCCAAGGTCTACCGCCTGCGCGACAGCAATGCGCCCGTGTTGCTCAACAAGCGCGCGCTGGTGACCGGCGACCAGATGGTCAGCGCCAGCGTGTCCAACGACCAGAACGGCATGCCGGCGGTGTCGGTGACGCTCAACAACGTCGCCGGCCAGCGCATGCTCGACTACACCAGCGCCAACGTCGGCAAGCTGATGTCGGTGGTCTATATCGAACGCATTCCCACCGTGACCATGGTCGACGGCAAGGAAGTGCGCAGCGTGCGGGTCAAGGAAGAGGCACTGTCGCCGACCCGCATCGCCGGCGTGTTCGGCAAGAACTTCCAGACCACCGGCCTGGAGAAGGTGGAGGCCGAGAACCTGGCCAAGCTGCTGAAATCCGGTTCGCTGGCGGCACCGATGGATTTCGTCGAGGAATACGTGATCGGCCCAAGCCTGGGTGCAGAGAACGTGGAGCGCGGCGTCACCGCAGTGATCTACTCGTTCCTGTTCACGCTGGTGTTTTTCACCATCTACTACCGCGTGTTCGGCGCGATCACCTCGGTGGCGTTGCTGTTCAACCTGCTGATCGTGGTGGCGGTGATGTCGCTGTTCGGCGCCACCATGACGCTGCCCGGTTTTGCCGGCCTGGCCCTGTCGGTGGGTCTGTCGGTGGACGCCAACGTGCTGATCAACGAGCGTATCCGCGAAGAATTGCGCCTGGGCGTGCCAGCCAAGTCGGCGATTGCCGCCGGCTATGAAAAGGCCGGCGGCACCATCCTCGATGCCAACCTCACCGGGTTGATCGTGGCGGTGGCCTTGTACGCCTTCGGCACCGGCCCGCTGAAGGGCTTCGCGCTGACCATGATGATCGGTATTTTCGCCTCGATGTTCACCGCGATCACCGTGTCGCGTGCGCTGGCGGTGCTGATCTACGGCAGCCGCAAGAAGCTGAAATCTGTCGCTATCTGAGATGCGAGTCCGGCCTCGATCCATGCAGCCAAGCTGTAGGGGTCGAGAGATGAATCCCTTCGCAAGCGTTGCGCATCCCGATGGTGCGCAACGTCTAAACGGAAGATCTTTTCCATGAAATTGTTCCCGCTCCATCTCATTCCCAACGACACCAAGATCGATTTCATGCGCTGGCGCAAGCCGGTGCTGATCCTGATGCTGGTGCTGGCAGTCGCCTCGGTCGGCATCATCGTCGGCAAGGGCTTCAACTACGCCCTGGAATTCACCGGCGGCACCTTGGTGCAGACCTCGTTCCAGAAACCGGTGGACGTGGACCAGGTGCGCGAGCAGCTGTCCAAGGCCGGGTTCGAAAATGCCCAGGTGCAGAACGCACGCGGCGGCAACGAAGTGATGATTCGCCTGCAGGCGCGCGAGCAGCACAATAATCGCGACGATGCCGCAACCACGGTTGCCGAGGAAGTGCGCAAGGCCGTCAGCACCGCGCAGAACCCCGCCACCGTGCAGCCGGGCGAGTTCGTCGGCCCGCAGGTGGGCAAGGACCTGGCCTTGAACGGCGTGTACGCCACGGTGTTCATGCTGGTGGGCTTCTTGATCTACATCGCGTTCCGCTTCGAATGGAAGTTTGCGGTGGTCGCCAGCCTCACTGCCTTGTTCGATTTGCTGGTCACCGTGGCCTTCGTGTCGCTGACCGGCCGCGAATTCGACCTGACCGTGCTGGCCGGCCTGCTCTCGGTGATGGGCTTTGCGATCAACGACATCATCGTGGTGTTCGACCGCGTGCGTGAAAACTTCCGCGCGCTGCGCGTGGAGCCGCTGGAAGTGTTGAACCGTTCGATCAACCAGACGCTCTCGCGCACGGTGATCACCGCGGTGATGTTCTTCCTGTCGGCGTTGGCGCTGTACATCTACGGCGGCGAGTCGATGGAAGGCCTGGCCGAGACGCACATGATCGGCGCGGTCATCGTGGTGATTTCCTCGGTGATCGTCGCGGTGCCGATGCTGAGCATCGGACCATTTGCGGTGACCAAGCAGGACCTGCTGCCCAAGGCCAAGGACGTGGAGGCGCTGGCGCGTCGTCCTTGATGGGTTGGCAAAAGGTGTGACGAAAAAACCGCGCAGTGCGCGGTTTTTTCGTTTCTGGGTGTGGACGTCGTGCGTGTGCGGTTGTGCACTGCGACGGCCACTACGCAAGATTTTGAACCTGGTCCATCTGCGCCGGATGGCGCTTGCCGCTGGCCAGGATGAAGCGCTGTATCCAGCTCAGAGAGGCTGCCCGGTGCGCAGGCTGTAGTGCCGTGCCCGCAGGTGGTCGCTCACCTGATCGTGTAGCCAGGGCGCTGCAATTGCTGTTACGCCGCTTTTTTGGGGGTGTATCTCATACGCCTGCGTCTGTGCTGGATAACACCGCAAGCATCCACATGGTCGCGGCCGCTTGCCGTCGTGCAATCCCATACCCCGGCTAGGATTTCCCCAGTTCACAAAGCGCCAGCGATCGAAGATACTCAGCGCAACACCGCATTTTGGCGGTCCAATAGTAGTTAGGCAGTGGTGGAGCAAATGCGTTGGTGCTTGCCACTTCGGTGAGTCCGCAGGTATGCATGTGGCCGGCTCCGGGGAGCAGTCATCGCCGTTGTGGGCAGCGGTAAGTTCAGTGCTTCGCCTTCGCACGTCATCGCCGCGCTGTGCTCATTGTGTTTGGCTTCGGTGGTACCACGCGCCTCTGCATTGCTGGGGCAAGCTCTGTCCCGCAACCTGTGGCACACTCGGTCCAGGCGGCAGTGCTGGGGAGCATGGTTGCACCATCCAACCTTTGCGGCCACTCACTGCCTAACAACTCATTCAAGCCGAAGTTGCTTCGCAACTCGGCTTAACTCACGCGTTAGGCGCTGCCCAAAAATTGGAACCAATCCGCATGAAGAATACCCTCTCACTCGTTGCTGCCTTCTTTTGCACTAGCGCATTTGCGCAAGCTCAAGCCCAAGGGCGCGTTCAACTTGAACTCACCGATACAATGTCTGGGGTTCCAGACAGGAGTACCATTGCTGCCTCTTGTGCCAAAATTGCAGACGCTGCGGTAAGTGCACATGCGGCCGGGAAACTTTCAGAAGTTATCAACCAAGCCGCAAAGGCAAAGCAAACGGGCTCCAGCGAGGACACTTACTTCAACAGTCTTGTTCGCAGCTATAGCTTCGACCCAAGAGATGATTTTATTTTTTCGGCTCTCTTCTTCTCTCAGCTGAATATAAAGTGGCTAGAGCAAAAGCAACCTTATCAAAGTGGGCTTGAGTCGCTATACAAGGCATACGTAGCTGCTTCTTGTGCGCAAGTGGCAAAGATCAGCAAGAGCGACAAGTCATGAATCATGCGCCTAACAACTCATTCAAGCAGACGCCGCTACGCGGCGCGGCTTAATTCATGCGTTAGGCAGTGGTGGAGCAAATGCGTTGGTGCTTGCCACTTCGGTGAGTCCGCAGGTATGCATGTGGCCGGCTCCGGGGAGCAGTCATCGCCGTTGTGGGCAGCGGTAAGTTCAGTGCTTCGCCTTCGCACGTCATCGCCGCGCTGTGCTCATTGTGTTTGGCTTCGGTGGCACCACGCGCCTCTGCATTGCTGGGGCAAGCTCTGTCCCGCAACCTGTGGCACACTTTGTCCAGGCGGCAGTGCTGGGGAGCATGGTTGCACCATCCAACCTTTGCGGCCACTCACTGCCTAACAACTCATTCAAGCCGAAGTTGCTTCGCAACTCGGCTTAACTCACGCGTTACGCGGATGAGTAGAGACAATCGCAACTGAGACTTTTCATGGACAACTATCAGCTTGTTACATCGCCCTTATGCCGCTTCGTCACGACCGGTGGCCGCACTGTTCGCCTAGAGATCTATCGCGGCCCCGACACCGACTGGACTCTTGAGGCTGTTGATGAGTTCAATAATTCCACCGTCTGGGATGACCTATTCGCCACGGACCAGGCCGCACTTGACGAGGCGTTGCGCACCATTCGGGATGAGGGCATTGACTCCCTCATTGGTCCACCCAGCGGCGTCCATAATGGATCAGCCGCCTAACAGTTCATTCAAGCCGAACTGCGCTTAGCAACTCGGCTTAACTCAGGCGTTAGAACCTGTTCACGATCTTCGCAGATCAGTGCAGACTATGCGGATGCGCCAAAAGACCTATCCGAGTGACATGAGCCGGGAGCAGTTCGCACACGTGCTGCCGATCCTGGAACAAGCGCGCAAGCGCACCAAGCCACGCCGTGTGGATTTATATGA
The DNA here is from genome assembly GCF_001660815.1 of Xanthomonas nasturtii. Taxonomy (GTDB): domain Bacteria; phylum Pseudomonadota; class Gammaproteobacteria; order Xanthomonadales; family Xanthomonadaceae; genus Xanthomonas; species Xanthomonas nasturtii. The sequence goes on along the minus strand of NZ_LYMI01000057.1, from coordinate 24 downwards.
GGTGTGGTGCGCAGTGTTGTACGT
>NZ_LYMI01000056.1 GCF_001660815.1 Xanthomonas nasturtii | reverse complement strand
AGCTTTGACAGCATCGAACGCCTAGAAGCCGGGCTGGTGGAGTACATCAGGTACTACAACGAAGACCGGATCAAGTTGAAATTGAACGGCCTGAGCCCGGTAAAGTACCGGCAACAGGCCGAGCTAGCTGTCTGATCGCCCAACTGTCCAGCTTTTGGGGGTCACTTCAGGGACGGATTCACGGCGTGTCCTGCGATGGTGGGCGGGCACGGGCCAGTCAGACCATCCGCAGATCAACGCTCTGCACATGAGCCCGCGCAGCACTCAACCAACGTGACATGACCTGTCTTTCGGAAGACAGCTTGGCAAAGCTGCAGTCACAAGCCGCTTCAGCTGCCAAGCAACACCGACTGAGAAACCCTTATCGAGTAAGAGACCTCACTCTGCCGACTCGTGCAACAGCCCCACGATCCGCCGCACGCGCGCCACGTCGGTACGCTGATAGTCGCCGCCCAGGTCAGTGATGTACGCATGCGGCGCATGTACCTGCGCTGCCACCGGCACGCGCGATGAGGCATGAAACTCGTGCGCGCCGGTGTTGGCCCGCAGCGCCAGCACATTGCTTTCCGATACGCCCGCGCCCGGCATCACGCTGATCCGATCGCCGGCCTGACGGACCAGCGCGGCGATGGTCTCGATGCCGTCAAGCGCCGTTGCCCGCCCACCCGATGTCAGCACCCGCTTGCAGCCTAGCGCGATCGCATCTTCCAGCACGCGCGACGGATCGGCGCTGACATCGATCGCACGATGAAACGTCACCCCCAACGCCCCTGCTGCCTCGATCAATACACGCATCGTCGCCAGATCGACCTGCCCATGCCGGTCCAGCGCGCCCAGCACCACCCCATTGCACCCAAGCCGCACGCACTGCTCCACATCGCGACGCATCACCTCCACTTCGCTAGCGTCGAACACGAAGTCGCCCACGCGCGGACGAATCAATACATACAGCGGAATCCGCAAACGCTCGCGCACCACCGCCAGCGTGCCGAATGACGGCGTCAGCCCGCCGCCGTCCAGCCCACCGCACAGCTCCACGCGCATGGCCCCGCCTTCTTGCGCGGCGAGTGCCGAAGCGACCGAATCGGCCGCCACCTCCAGCCCCAACGCACTCATGCCGCCGGCTCGCTGGTGTAATGGCTCTCGCCAGGCACCAACAGGTCTTGCCGCTGCGCATCGCACACCGCGTAACTGAAGCCCTTCTGGATCGCGAACGCACCCACTTCGCCGCGTTTGTTCATCGCCAGAAAGCCGACCTGCAAGGTGCGTGTCAGCTCCGGCTTGCGACGGATCAGCCGCATCACCACCTCGCGGCAGGCATCGGCCGGCGATTTGCCCTGCCGCATCATTTCCACCACCGCGAAACTGCCGACGTTACGAATCACCTCTTCGCCAACGCCGGTCGAGGTCGCACCGCCCACTTCGTTGTCCACATACAAGCCCGCACCGATGATCGGGCTGTCGCCCACACGACCGTGCATTTTCCACGCCATGCCGCTGGTGGTGCAGGCACCGGACAGGTTGCCGTGCGTATCCAGCGCCAGCATGCCGATGGTGTCGTGATTATCCTTGCCACCCGGCAACTTGGCATCGCGCCAGGCGCGGTTTTCGATATTGGCTTCCGGTGAATACTTGGACGTCTTCAGCCATTCCTTCCAGGCCGCTTCCGAGCTTGGTGTGAGCAGCTTGATTTTCGGGAAGCCCTGCTCCAACGCGAACTGACGCGCACCATCGCCCACCAACATCACGTGCGGGGTTTTCTCCATCACCGCGCGGGCCACCGAAATGGCGTGCACCACATCTTCCAGCGATGCCACTGCGCCGCAATTGCCCAGGTGATCCATGATGCAGGCGTCCAACGTCACCCGCCCGTCGCGGTCCGGATAACCGCCCAGGCCGACGGTGGGATTGGTCGGGTCCGCTTCCGGCACGCGCACGCCGGCTTCCACTGCATCCAGCGCAGTGCCGCCGCTGCCGAGAATTCTCCAGGCCTCCTGATTGGCGGCAATGCCGAAATCCCAGGTGGAAATCACCCGTGCCGCACCACGCGGCAGCGCCGGCGGCCGCACGCCCGGGGTGGCGCCTGCCGCGGCTTGCGCGCGTGCGCCCAAGCCGGCCAGCCCGGAAGCGATCGCGCCCAGCGTGGCGCTCTTGAGGAAGTGACGACGTTGGATCATCCGGGCAACTCCATGATGGAAACGGGCGGCCGCGCAGTGCGGCAACAGCCTTCCATCATGCGGCAGCGTCGCGTGCGGATAAACCGTATTGCGGCGCTGTCGTGTGCGGATCCACGCACAACCGTTGCTTGGCTGGGCCGAGCGTGGCTGGACCGCCGCGTGTTCGATGCGTGGATCGAACACGCGGCAGGCGACGGAAGGCGCCATGCGCAGCCATGCCGAATCGCGCCTGGTCGAGCAGAGGAGGCAGCCAGCCCTGCCCTCTTCATCGCACCCTCATCCGGCGCTGCGCGCCACCGTCTCCCGGTGGGAGAAGGGATTGAAACCCGTCACGACACGGCTACGGGCAACGGTCCAGCTGCAGTGCCGCAGCGCACGCAGGGCACGCAGGGCCGGCGAAAAAATTTTCCGTCCGGTTAACCCCATTCGCTGCGCTGGCCCGTTTCACTGACAGAGGCGCAGTGCACGGCGACCTCGGGCTATCCGGTTGTTCACTCATCCACCTTCGCCACGCAAAGGATTTCCCATGCCACGTCATAGCCTGATCGCGCTCGCCTTGCTGCTGAGCGCCTGCTCGCACGAACCCGCCTCACCCGTCGTTGCCGACGCCAGCGGCCGCGCCGGCATTTTCGCCGCCGCCGTCGCTGGACCCATCCCTACACGTCGAGCGCGCGGCAGCAAACGCAGCTGCGACGAACGAAGTACCGATACCACCCAGCGCGCCGTTTGCTGCGCCAAGCGCAGCAACTGCACGCATGCGGTCGCAGCAGGTTGCCAGACCGCAGCCCGAGGCATCTCGTCAAACCTTGTCGCCGCAACCGGCCGGCACTGCCGCAACAACACAGGCACAGCCGCAGCGCGACGAAGACAAACCCAACCAGGTACCAGGCACAACGTCGCTGAAACTGTCCACATCACCACGCGACTGGCTTGCACGCCATGACGCATCCGGCGCGCAGACGCCGCTGAAGATCCGCATTACCGCAGCCGAACCTGATGCAACCGCAGTACAGACCTGGCTGACGCAGTTGCGCGATCAACTCAAACACCGGGGTTGGCCAACCCGGATCGAGCTTGCACAAGACCGCAGTCTCGGCACCGATCAGTTACGCCTCGAACTCTCGGGCGTTGTGCCCTGAAAGCGGCTGGCATCACGCCGCACCGTCGCCAGTCGTGTCGTCGTCGCGCAGCCTGCTGGTCAGCACATGGTCGCGCCAGTGGCCGTTCAACTGCAGATAGCGGCGCGCATAGCCTTCGATCTGGAAGCCCAGCCGCTGCAGCACGCGCGCACTGCGCAGATTCTGCGGGACATATTGCGCCATTACCCGATGCAGGCCGAGCGGGCCGAAGGCGAACGCGATCCCCTGCGTGGCTGCCCAGTGGGTCAGACCGCGGCCCTGCTGCGCCGCATCCAGGCCGTAACCCATGTGGCAGGCCTGGAATGCGCCGCGCTGGATCTGGGTGAACCCGGTGGTGCCGATCACCTGCTCGCCCTGCAGCAACACCAGTTGCAGCTCACGCTCGCCGGGCACCGCGCTGCGGTATGCGATGCACAGGCGGCGCCAGCCTTCGACGGTGTAGAACGCAGGCGGCCGCAGCGGCATCGCATCGGCAAGATGCGCGCGGTTACGCATGTGGTAGTCGGCCATCGCAGCCGGGTCGACCACGGCCAGATCGCACAGCGTCACGCCGTCGGCGTGCCGCACCGGCGCGAACACCGGAAGATTCACGACCGCAGCGCACGAACGATAGATACCGATTCCAGGTGCCGGCGACGCCCGCCTGGCGGCTGCGCCGTCCTTTTGTTGGCGGCTCGACGCTTGCACGCCTCACACATGCGCGCAATGTCGCCGCCAGGTGCATCCAGCTGATGCATACAGATCACGCTCCGCAAGCCGTCTCCGAAACGCAGCGCCCGCTGTGCAAGGCCAAGCGCGGCCGAGTGCAAATCACACTGTCGTTGCATGTTACTCAGTGCAAGACGCCATCCGCTGCATGTGCGACTGCACCTGCCTGTCGGCGAGCGCACTGGGTGTTGCAACCGCTCTTACGCGGCAGCGGCCGCAAACGCCTGGCCCACCTGCGCTTCGATGGCGTCCAGGTTCGGCAGCAACGCGCTTTGCTCGCCGAGCAGCACGCGCATATGCACGCCGTCGGGCAGCGCATCTTCCGATGCGTCGGCCAGCAGGCCGTCGCGCGGTACCGAGATCAGCTGCGGGAACGAGGCGGTCAGCAGCGCGAAATACGGCAACGCGGGATTGCCGCCCAACGCCTTCAACACGATGACCTTGTTGTTGACCGCGGTGGGTTCTTCACCCATGCCGCTGAGGCGCGCGAACGACAGCAACGGCACCTTCCAGCCATACCAGTCGATACGCCCGACCACCCAGCGCGGCATGTCGGGCAGCGGCTCCACGGCCACGCGCGACATCACCTCGGCCACCGTCGCGTTCGGCAGCAACACGCGCTCCTGCCCGGCCTGGATCAGGACGCCGCGGATTTCGTCGTTATTGGCGTAGCTCATCGCATGATTCCGATTTGAAAGGGAGCGCCCGGCTTACGCCGGCCAACGCTGTGCCAGCGCCTGCGCCAGCTGCGCAGGGTCGCCGGTCAGAATGCCTTGCCGCGCCAGACGCGCTGCCGCAGCCGGGTCATAGCAACCGTCGGCGGACTGCCCGGCCAACCAGGCGCCCTGCTCGGCCAGCGCCAGCGATGCATCCACCAGCGCCTCGTTGGCACCGCTGAGCATCAGCACCGCACTGTCGGCCGGCGGCAGCGCGGCGATCAGCCCGGCCGGATCGGCCTGCGTCACGAACGCCAGCACGCCGGCATGCTGTTGCACGCCGATCTCGTCGGAGAGCACGTACACCTTGCCCGGTGCAATCACCTGCCCCGCTTCGCCCAGTTCGACCGGCAGCGCAGACACGCGCCCCATCTGCCGCACCAGGTTGCCGTACTGGCCACCATCCAGGGTCATGCGCACCAGCACCGCGCGCGGGAATTCCGGCGGCAACGCGGCCAGCAGGCGGCGGATCGCATCCGGCCCGCCGATGCCCGCCATCACCAGCACTGCGCCGGTCACGCTGCCGCTCTGCTCCAGATCCACCAGCGACAAGCCGCCGGTCGACAACGCTGCAACATCCAGTTCGGCGCGCGGGCGCACCACTACGGTGACCTCGTCGACCAGGCCCCAGGTGCTGGAATCGCCCAGGGTCAGAGCCGGCTTCTCGGCAGCGGCCGGCGCCACGTCATGCATGGCCGCTCGCGTAAACAGCGCATCGCTAGGCACGCTTTCGAACGCATGTGCAGCCGCCTGCAGGTGTTGATCCAGCTGCAGATCCGAATGCTGGCGTGGTGCCAGCACCAGACCCGGCTCGGGCTGCAACGACGGTTCGCTTTCAGTGCCCGGCGGCAGCACGTCGGCATGGCCATGCAGTTTGGCGGCCAGATGGCGCACCCAGCGCTGCGCTTCCCAGCCCTCGCGCCGCACGGTCAGCTCGGCCTCGTCGAAGATCACCGTCACGCCGGGCATGTTGAAGGCCGGTTCAAGTGCTTCCAGTGCGTCTTCGATCGACGGCTCCAGCGACACCAGCACCGCTACCGGCTCGGCGTCGCGCAGCATCTGCACGTCGACTGCAGACGGTTCGTCTTCCAGCACCACCTGCGCGCCGGCCAGGCCGAGTGCTTCGCGCAGGCGCTCGCGCGCCTCACCAGGCCGGCCAAGCAGGGCGACCGGAGTTCCCATTGCGTCATTAGTCTCGGACACGGGCGATCCCCAGCAGGTCATACACGTTTCGCATCAGATCCAACTCTTGGTAAGGCTTGCCCAGGTAACGCTGCACGCCGATCTCGAAGGCGCGCTGGCGATGCTTCTCGCCACTGCGCGAGGTGATCATCACGATCGGCACCGCCTTGAAGCGCGGGTCGGCGCGCATCGCGGTCGCCAGTTCGTAGCCGTCCATACGCGGCATTTCGATATCCAGCAGCATCAGGTCGGGCACGCGCTCTTCGAGCTGTTCCAGTGCTTCGACACCGTCGCGTGCGGTGGTGACGTCCAGGTTGTGGCGCTCCAGCACGCGGCTGGTGACCTTGCGCATGGTCAGCGAATCGTCGACCACCATCACCAACGGCACCTGCCGCTGCGTTTCGGCCTGCGTTTCCAGCGCCGGACGTGCCGGTTGGCTGAGGTAACGCCGCACCAGCGGGGCCACGTCCAGGATCACCACCACGCGGCCATCGCCGGTGATGGTGGCGCCGTAGATACCCGGCACCGAAGCGATCTGCAGGCCCACCGGCTTGACCACGATTTCGCGGTTGCCCAGCACCTGGTCGATCGCCACTGCGGCGCGCAGGTCGCCCGCACGCACCAGCAGCAACGGCACCTGCGCCTGGCCATCGGCACGCGCGGCGGCCTGGCCGACCAGCGAACCGAGATCGTGCAGCACGTACTCTTCGCCGGCGTAGTGGTAACCGCCCTCGCCCGACTCGTAACGGGTGCGCGAGATGCGGCCGATACCGCTGACCGACCCCACCGGCACCGCAAACGTGGTCTCGCCGATGCGCACGAACACCGCCTGGGTGACCGCCAGCGTCTGCGGCAGACGCAGGGTGAAGGTGACGCCCTGGCCGCGCACCGAGTGGATGTCCACCGAGCCGCCCAGCTGACGCACTTCGTTGCGCACCACGTCCATACCCACGCCACGGCCGGCCAGCTGGCTGACCTGCTCGGAGGTACTGAAGCCGGAGGCGAAGATCAATGCATCCAGCTCGGCATCGCTGAGCTCCTGGCCGGGTTCGATCAGGCCGCGCTGCTCGCCGCGGCGACGGATCGCCTCGCGGTCCAGCCCGGCGCCGTCGTCGGCCACTTCCAGCACGATTTCCGAGCCTTCGCGGCGCAGGCGGATCGCGATGCTGCCTTCTTCCGGCTTGCCGGCGTCGCGGCGTTGCTCGGGCGTTTCCAGCCCGTGCGCCACCGAGTTGCGCAGCATGTGTTCCAGCGGCGCGACCATGCGGTCGAGCACGTTGCGATCGAGTTCGCCCTGGGTGCCTTCCAGCAACAGATGCACCTGCTTGCCGGTGTCGCTGGCGGCTTGACGCACCACACGGCGCAACCGCGGCACCAGACCGTCGAACGGCACCATGCGCGCGCGCATCAGGCCGTCCTGCAGTTCGGAGCTGACGCGCGACTGCTGTTGCAGCAAGCCGTCGTACTGGCGCGACAGGTCTTCCAGCACGCCCTGCAAACCGCCCAAGTCGGCGGCCGATTCGTTCAGCGCGCGGCTGAGCTGCTGCAGGGTGGAGAAGCGGTCCAGTTCCAGCGGATCGAAGGTGCGATCGCCCTGATCCTGCTCGCGCTGGTAACGCGCCACGATCTGCGCTTCGGTTTCCAGATCCAGACGGCGCAACTGGTCGCGCAGACGGGCGTTGGTGCGATCCAGTTCGCCCATGGCGCCGCGGAACGCGCCCAACTGCTGCTCCAGGCGCGAACGGTAGATCGCCACTTCGCCGGCGTGGTTGACCAGGCGGTCGAGCAGGTCGGCGCGCACGCGCACCTGCTCCTGCTGCACGCGCGGCAGGAAGTCTTCTTCGGTCTGGCCTTCCACCGGAACCGGTGCGGACAACGGTGCCGGTTCCACCGACGCCTTGGCGATCGCGCGGACATCGGCGTCGCTGGGCGGGGCGGCATTGCGGCCACGGGTGCGGGTTTCGAAGGCTTCCACCAGATCGGCCGGCATCGCCACGGCGCGGTGCATGCCGGTGCGGGTCAGCAACTGGTGCAGGCGGTCGAAGCCACGCTCGAACAAGCGCACGTCGTCGCGATCGATGTCGGTGCGGTTGGCCGCCACCGCTTCGAGCAACGATTCGATCGCATGGCCGAGGTCGCCGATGGCGTTGATGCCGGCCATGCGCGCGCCGCCCTTGAGCGTGTGCAGATCGCGCTGCAGTCCGTTGAGGACATCGCGGTCTTCCGGCACTTCGCGCATGCGGGCGATCAGACCGTCGCAATGGTCCAGCAGGTCGCGGCCTTCTTCGACAAAGATATCGACCAGCTCGCCGTCGAGTTGATCGAAGTTGAGTGGGCCGGTATCGAATGCCGCGCCGACATCGCTGCCTGCCGTCTCGGCACGCGCAGCCTCTTCCACCGGCGCGCTAAAGACTGCAGCGCTGGTGTCTTCCGGCGTGACTGCGCTGTGGTCGGTTGCATCGGGGTCGGTTGCATCGTGCTCGCTGGCGGCTGCGCGCCGGTCTGGGATCGCGTCGGCGTACTGGTTGGCATCGCTGTGTTCGCCGGCATCCGCGTGATCGGCATGTTCTGCGTGCTCGGCCGCGACAACCGCGTCGCTGGCTGCATGCGCGTCGGTATCTGCCGCTTCGTCGGCGGTGGCAGGCGCTGCGTCGTGCCGTTCCGGCGCGGTGCCGGACTGCGGATCGCCCGCCTCCTCGACCCGATCGGCCGCATGCGCCATTTCGAATGCCTGCACCGATTCGATGGTGTGATCGGGCATTGCTTCAGCGTCGGCCTGCTCAGTGTGTGCATGCTCGGCTTGTGCATGCTCAGTTTCTGCAAGCTCGATTTCTGCATGCTCGGCTTCGGCCTGCTCAGCCTCCGAGTGTTGCGTTTCGGGATGCTCGCCTTGCGATTGCCCGGACGTTGCAGCGTGCTCGGCTTCGGTCGCGTGTTCGTGCAAATACGTGTCCGGCTGCGACTGCTCGCCGGAATCGACGTCCTGCTCCGCCTGCGCCTGCTCGCCTGGGTGCTGCTGCGCATCCGTAGGTGCGTGCCCGCCCGAATCCTCCTGCTGATTCGAAGAGGCGTGCGCTTCAGCGTCTGCGTACTCACCCAGCTGCGCGGCGTCTTCGGCGTACTGCTGTTCGCCTACAACATGCGCATCATCGACGTGCGACAGTGCTGCATCGCTGCGCTGCGCCGCCTCGTCTGCCGGCTGTTCGCCGAACTGTTCCTGCGTGTCCGCGTGGTCGTGGCCGAACTGATCGGCCGCATGGCCGTCCTGGTCGGTCGGCACGCTATCGAGCGCTGCAGTTTCCGGCGTCCAGTCGTCTGCGGTGGTTGCGTGCGGCGGCTCGCCCAACGCAGCGTCGGCGTGCACGGCGTGCAAGGCTTCGATGGTCTCGACTGCGTCGTCCAGGCCTGCTGCTGCCTGCTCGTCGTGCGCCGGCACGTGGTGTGCCTGCGCGTCCGTTGCCTGCTCGGCATCGGCCGCGGCCAGCGTCTGCGCATCGCCCAAGGTGGCTTCTGCGTCGGCCAGCTCGTCTACCGCAACGCTGTCGGTGTGCGTGCTGGTCGCATCGGCGTCCTGCTCGCTGGAGACACCATCAGCAACTACCTCATTCGGCACCTGTCCGGCGTGGTCGTGCGGCGCGGTTTGCGCATGTTGCAGCCCGGTCGCATCCCAGGCGTCGGCTTCGATCAGCGGCTCGTCGGCTGGCGTGTCGTCTGCGTCCTGCAACGCGGCCTGGTCTGCCTGCGTGCGCTGCGCGGCATCGCCATGCAGCGCATCGGCGAGCTGCTCGGAATCGGCAACCGATACCAGCGCATCATCGCTCGCTGCGGGCGCAGCGTCGGCAGTTGTGTCGACGTGTTCGTGTTCGTGCGACGCAGCGTGGCCGGCCTCGTCGACGGCATGCGGTGCAGGCGCGTCCAATGCGAGTGCCGAATCGTGCTCGGCTTCAGCCTCGGCCAGTTCGTCCACTGAAATCGGTGCATCGTCCGCCTGCGGCTGTACAGCGTCGGCGTCTTGCGTCGGTGCGGGCGCGTCGGACGGCAGCGCACTGGCGTCCAGGTACTGCGACAGATCCTGCGCACCGGTCAGTTCGACCGCGCCATCGCTGCCGGCTGCCGCTTCGCTTGCCGCGTCGTCATCGCCCAGCTCGTCCAGGAACACCTGCGGCGGCCATTGCGCTTCCGGCAAGGTGTCCACCAGCGCGCGCAAGCGCTCGGTCAACGGCGCGAACGACGGAATCAACGGCGCATCGGCACGCAGCGCGGTCACCGTGGTGGCGATCGCCGCAGCGGTTGCGGCGATTGCATCGATACCGTCGGCCGACGGCGTGACCGACGCGGCCAGCAAACGCTTGACGTAGCTTTCGGCCGGCGTCGTCACCAGGGTGATTTCCGGCACGTCGGTCATCGCGAACGCACCACTCATGGTGTGCACGGCACGCAACAGTTCTTCGGTCGCCAGCTGCGGCTCGGCGTGGCTGGCCTGCAGCCAGCCGTTCACCGTGTCCAGGTGCGTGGCGACCTCGGCTTCCAGGATCTCGCGCAGCACGCTGTCCACCGAGGCCGGCGTTCCGCCGCCGGCGACAAACACGCCCGCCGCCACCGGAAGCACCACAGCGTCGGCAATCACCGGCGCTGCGGCTGCGGGAACGTAATAAACCTCTTCGCCAGCGGCAACGCGCTCGGCAACGGCCTGGATGTCCGGCAGATCGGCGCTGATGCGGCCCTGGTCGCGCAGCGCGGCATTGAACTGCGGCAGCACCTCGTAGGCCAGCTCCACCATCGCCACGACCGCCGGGCTGGCCGGTCGCGAGTTATCGAGCACGCGGTTGAGCATGCTCTCGATTTTCCAGCTGAACTCGCCCAGCACGCTGGCACCGACCAGACGCCCACTGCCCTTCAGGGTGTGGAAGACGCGGCGGATCGGGCGCAGGTTTTCCGGGCTGTTGGGTGCGGCGCGCCACACCGGCAACAGCTGACCCAGGTTGACCAGCTCTTCGTCGAATTCCTCCAGGAACACATCGCGGATATCGTCGTCGATATCGCTATCGCCGAAGCCGCCGAAAATGCCGGCATCGGCGGCGGGCTGAACACTCGCGTTCGACACCGGTTCCGACGATGCCTGCGCGGTCTGTGCATCGGCAGCGGCTGCTGGCGCCTGCGGGCGCTCCACTTCGAACTGTGCAGCAGCCGCGTCGAGCTGGGCCAGGAATGCCGCGGATGCGTCGTCCAGTTCGAACTCGCTGACCACGGCCTGCTGCACGCGCGGCGCGCCCTGTTCGGCGGCTTGCTCGGCAGGCGCATCCTGCGGCTCGGGCGCGGATTCGACGAACGGGTCGTCCAGTTCCTGCGGCGGAATCGGCGGCGGCGAGAACGCATCTTCGATGCTGGTCTGCGCACGACGCGTTTCGTTTGCAGCGATGAAATCCAGCGGCGCTTCGGTCTGATCGGCATCGCCCGGCAGGTCGATCTGCTCGATCTGCAGCGGTGCGTCCTCGGCAACCATAGGCGCGGCGTCATGCTGCTCCAGCGCGCTCAGATCCACCGTGTAGCTGACCTGTGCAGACTCGCTGCCATCCTGCTCGGCCGACACCGGGTCGAACGCGGAAGGAGCGATCGGCGCGGCCTGCTCGGTGCTTTCCAGATGCCAGTCGCCGGGCGCCTGCGCGCCGTCGTCGGACAACTCCAGCGGTGCCACGGTGAACGGCACATGCGCCTGGCCGGAGACGGTTTCTTCCGCGGCGACCGGGTCGAACGAGAACACCGTATCGGTCGCGGCGGCGCCGGTGTCGTGCACCACGCTGGCGGCGAACGGCGCCTCGACTACGGTTTCGTTGGCCCATTCCAGCGCGGGCACCGGCGCGGCATCGTTGGCGGCTTGCGGCGCGTCGGCATGCTGCAGCGGCGGAGCGGCCGCGCTGCCCGGCTGATCGGTGCCAACCGGCAAGTCGGACGGCTGGCCCGACGGCAGCGGCCAATACCGCAGTGTTTCCAGGCTGTTGCGGGTGATGTCCAGAATCTCTTCGCGGCCGGGACGGCGCTCGCGCAGGGCTTCCAGGTAGTACTCCAGGCTGGCCATCGCGTCGGCCAGGGTGTCCAGCTGCCGGCCGCTGGGAACGCGCTGCTTGCCGATCAATTCCAGATCGACGTAGCGCCGCACGCCTTCCAGATAATCGGCGGCCTGCGGCAGTTCGAGAATGCGCAATGCACCGCCGACTTCGCCGAGCAGGTGCGGCACATCGGCCAGACGGGCGTGGTCCCAATTGGTTTCGATAAAGGCGACGAAATGCTCGCGCGCCGCACCGAAGTTGGCGATCGCTTCCTGCGCCAGCACATCGACCGTGCGACGCACTTCCGAGGAGTTGGCACTGTTGCTGGCTTCGTTGCCATCGCCGACATCGGCGCCAAGGCTGGCGACCTGATCGTCCAGCGAGGCATCCACGTACAGCAGCGCGCCGGCGATATCCAGCAGCACGCTTTCGTCCATCTGCACCTGGCCATCGACCACGCGCGCCAACGCGTCGCGCTGCTGCACGACGACATTGCGCGCCACGCCCAGGCCCATCATGCCCAGCGTGTCGGCAACGCTGCCCAGATCCGTGACCTGGGTCTGCAGCTCGGCGATGTCGCCGCCGGTGCGCAGATGCAGGTCCAGCGCGTCCTTGACGCGCAGCAATTCTTCCTTGACGGCATTGCCGACAGTGTCGAGCAATTCGCGATTGCGCCCCCTGAGGCTGCCGCGCGCGTGATCCAGCTCGGCCTCGGTGGCAACACCGGCCTGCGGGTCGAACGCGAACAGCACGCTCTCATTCAAACCCGGCTGGCCACGGGTGGCGCGGATCTCATTGAGCAGCGGCAACAACACGATCGGAATGTCGCGGTGACCGTTTTGCAGCCGCTCCAGATAATCGGGCAGCAGCACGGTGCCGCGCATCAGCATGGCGCAGGCTTCGTCGCGGTCGGCGACTTCGCCTAGCTGCACGGCCTGGGCCAGCAGCTCGAGCTCTTCGGCCACCATGGCCGGCGCATACAACTCCACCATCCGCAGCGTGCCCTGCACCTGGTGCAGATAGCCCGCGCAGAAACGCATCCGACTGGTGTCGGAGGGTTCTTCGGCAAAGTATTCGATCTCGTTGCGCGCCTGGCGCAACGTCTCGTCCAGCTCTGGCTTGACCCAGCCCAGTGCGGCGTGACTCATCGCATCGCGAAGCGCGCTCATTGCAGCCCCCTGACAACGGCCGGCTCACCGCCAGCGCGGCAACCGGTCACTTCCTGCATCGACGTAACGCTACTACGCGCCATCTGCTGATCCTTTCCCGTTCCGCGTCGTGGTCACGCCGGCAGCTTGAAGTCGGCGACCGAACGGCGCAGATCGGCAGCGAGCTCGGCCAGGTTGCCGATCGATTCGGCCGTCTGTTCCGCACCCTGCGATGTCTGGCTGGTGATCTGACGGATCACGCCCATGGTCTGTGTGATATCCGTCGCCGCAGCCGACTGCTGGTGGGCAGCGATGGAGATGTTTTTAATCAGGTTGTTCAAGGCGTTGGACACGCGCTCGATTTCAGTCAGCGCAGTGCCGGCGTCTTCGGCCAGGCGGGCACCGGAGACCACTTCGGAGGTGGTCTGCTCCATCGAGCTGACCGCTTCGTTGGTATCGGCCTGAATGGTCTGCACCAGGCCTTCGATACGTCGGGTCGCACTCGAAGTGCGTTCTGCCAGGCGCTGCACTTCGTCGGCCACCACCGCGAAACCGCGGCCGGCCTCGCCTGCGGACGCGGCCTGCACCGCGGCGTTGAGCGCCAGGATGTTGGTCTGCTCGGAAATGTCGTTGATCAGTTCCACGATCGAGCCGATCTCCTGCGAGGATTCGCCCAGCCGCTTGATGCGCTTGGAGGTTTCCTGGATCTGGTCGCGGATCTGGTCCATGCCCTGAATCGTCTCGCGCACCACGCCGGCACCTTCGGCGGCGATGACCACCGAGCGCTGCGCCACTTCGGCCGACTCGGTGGAGTTGCGCGAGACCTGTTCGATGCTGGCGGCGATTTCGCTGATGCGCTCGGAGGCGGTGGTGATCTGGTTGGCCTGCTGACCGGCCGCTTCGGCCAGCTGCATGGCCGTGGCCTGGGTTTCCTGGGTCGACACGGCCACCTTGGCCGAAGTGTCGTTGATGGTGGTCACCAGGTGACGCAGTTCGTCCACGGCGTAGTTGATCGCGTCTGCAATCGCGCCGGTCATGTCTTCGGTCACCGAGGCCTTCACGGTCAGGTCGCCCTCACCGAGCGAGCTGATTTCGTCCAGCAAGCGCATGATCGCCTGCTGGTTGCGGCTGTTGAATTCCACCTGCGACTGGTAGCGCACGTCCTGCTCGCGCGTCCGCACGCGCACCGAGCTCCACACGAAGCCGATGATCGCCAGCAGCGCGACCAGGCCGGACACCACGCCCAGCCAGAAGTTCGGAAACAGGCGCGTATCGCGCACCGAACCGAACGCGGAGAACGCATCGAACAGCTTCTTGCTGTCCTCGAGCATCTTGTTGGAGCCGGCCGTCAGCGCGGCGGCCGAGGACTGCGCGGCAAACAGGTTGCGCGAGCTGGCGAGAATGGCGTCGATGTCCTTCTTCATCGTCGTCCATTGCGTCTGCGACTGCTCCAGTGCCGCCAGCGCGGCCGGGTTGCGCACCGCCGCGATGCCGAGCTCGTCATTGCCTGCGCGCAGGCCGTCCAGCATCTGCGTGAACACCACCGAGTCGCGTGCCAGCGCGTCGCCAGAGGCGGCCGCATTGGCGCCACCGGCGCGCATTTCGGTGACCCGGCGCGCCATGGTGCCGGCGACCACCACCTGCTGCAGCGTGTTGTAGATCTGCGAAGCGGGCGCGCCGCTGACCGTCATCGCGCGCACCACTTCGTTCAACTGCGCCTGCAGCTGCGGCACGCTGCCGGAAAAGCGTTCGGCGTCACCGGCCAGGCCGAGCACCGCCGATTCGCTGGCGATGACCTGATCGGCGTTCTTGCTCAGCGGCACCCAGGTCGCCTTGAGCTGCGCCATCGCACTGGCCACCGAACCTTCCTGGCCGTAACGGCCATCCAGTTCGTTGACCGTGCTGTCGATGCGGCCCTTGGTCTGCTTGAATGCGGCGAATGCCTTGGCGTCGCCGGACACCGCTTCGCGGCCCTGGTTGGCCAACTGCTGCGAGAGCACCTGCAGGTCGGCCGCGCCGATGCCGGCACCGGCAAGACGGCTGCCCTGCCAGGTCGCGACGCCGGTGTTGGCGCCAAACACGATCATCGACAACACCAGCAAGCCAAGCCAGAAGCTGGTGCTGACGCTGCCGAGCTTGTTGGTCTTGCGGGCGTCCGGGGCGGTACTCATGGTTCGACCTCGATCTGTATGACGTGGCGGGGTCGCGGCTTAGGCCGCGGCCTGCCGGAATTCAGGAGTGCGCGACAGCAACGCCAGGGAGAACACACCCCAGTCCTGCGTCTCGTTACGGAAGGCACGATCGATGAAGTGGGCATAGCGGCCCTGGGCCAACTCGCCGGGTTCGACCGCCTGGGACTGTTCGAAGCTGCGCTGGCCGTACAACTCATCGATGGTCAGTGCGACGTCGCCGCCGCTCTGACGCATGATCAGCACACGCTGGCCTTCCTGCAGCACCGTGCGACGGCCCTCCAGGAACTGCTTCAGGTCGATCACCGGAAACAGATTGCCGCGCAGGTTGCCCACGCCCAGCAACCAGGGCTGCCCGCCGGGCACCGGCGTCACCGACGGCATCGGCACGATTTCCGCCACTTCGCGAAAGTCCGAGACCAGGCGCCGGGTACCGACGCGATAACCCACACCGCGCCAGATATCGGCCGAGAACTGACGTTCCGGCAGCGGCGTGGCGTGCGCAAGACTACGACGCTCGTAGTCTTCGAGAATATCGAATGGAGAACGCATCAACGCACCAGTTGTTTGATGCGCGCGATCAGATCGTCTTCGCGCGGCGGCTTGACGATGTAATCGCTGGCACCTTGTCGCAAACCCCAGGCCTTGTCGGTTTCCATGCCCTTGGTGCTGACCAGCAGCACCGGGATGTCCTTGGTGGCCTGGTCGCGCGCAAGTGCACGCGTTGCCTGGAAGCCGCTCATGCCGGGCAACACCACATCCATCAACACCAGATCGGGCGCCTGGCTGCGAATCAGCTCAAGTCCTGCTTCGGCGTTGTCGGTGGCGACGACCGTATGGCCAGCTTTTTCCAGCCATTGACTGAAGACTGCCCTGTCGGTGGGCGAGTCCTCGATCAATATAATTCGAGCCATGTTGCCTTTCCCCCTGGTCAGGCGTGGACGTACGTGCGAATCGCGCTCAGTAGTTCTTCACGGGTGAACGGCTTGGTCAGATATTGCTCGGAGCCGACGATGCGGCCGCGTGCCTTGTCGAACAGGCCATCCTTGGACGACAACATGATCACCGGCGTCGATTTGAAGAGCTGGTTGCCCTTGATCAACGCGCACGTCTGGTACCCATCCAGGCGCGGCATCATGATGTCGACAAAAATGATCTGAGGTTGCTGGTCCGCAATTTTGGCCAGTGCCTCGAAACCATCCGTTGCTGTCACTACTTCACAACCTTCCCGCTTCAGCAGCGTTTCGGCGGTGCGGCGAATGGTTTTCGAATCATCGATGACCATCACCTTCAGTCCTGCGAGTTCCCCACCCGCAGCAATGTTTTCACTCATGCAAATATCCCCGGACGCGCAACGCTTCATCCCTTCCGACGTCGCTACGAAACTGCATGTATATCCCAAGACCCGCATTGACTGTCAAGGGCGCATTGCCGGGGGCCCGCCAGGCGGACGTTCCGACCACGTCTGAGCGCCTCCGGGCCGACAAGTCGCGCATCCGCGACCGGCCGGGCACGCCATCGCCCACCGCTTGAAGTTACCATCGGCAACTTGTTCGAAAGGTTTAGCCCCATGTCGCTCGACGTCGTTGTGGTGATGGATCCCATCGCCTCCATCAAGATCGCCAAAGACACCACCTTCGCCATGTTGCTGGAAGCCCAGCGCCGTGGTCACCGTTTGCATTACGTGCGCCCGGGCGGGCTCAGCCTGCGCGAAGGCCGCGCGGTGGCGCAGGTCGCGCCGCTGAGCGTGCGCGAGGACAAGAGCGGCTGGTTCACCCTGGGCGAGTTCGCCGAACTGGCATTCGGCCCAGGCCAGGTGGTGCTGATGCGCAAGGACCCGCCGGTGGATGCCGAGTTCGTCTACGACACCCAGGTGCTGAGCGTGGCGCAGCGCGCCGGCGCGCAGATCGTCAACGACCCGCAAGGCCTGCGCGACTACAACGAAAAGCTGGCCGCGCTGCTGTTTCCGCAGTGCTGCCCGCCGACCCTGGTCAGCCGCGACGCTGCCGCACTCAAGGCGTTCGTGCTGGAACACGGCCAGGCGGTACTCAAGCCGCTGGACGGCATGGGCGGGCGCTCGATCTTCCGCAGCGGCACCGGCGACCCCAACCTCAACGTGATCCTGGAAACGCTGACCGACGGCAACCGCAAGCTGACCCTGGCGCAGCGCTTCATCCCGGACATCACCGCCGGCGACAAGCGCATCCTGCTGGTGGACGGCGAGCCGGTGGACTACTGCCTGGCGCGGATTCCGCAGGGCGACGAATTCCGCGGCAACCTGGCGGCCGGCGGGCGCGGCGAAGGCCGGCCGTTGTCCGAGCGCGACCGCTGGATCGCCGCGCAGGTGGGCCCGGAAATGCGCCGCCGCGGCATGCGCTTCGTCGGGCTGGACGTGATCGGCGATTACCTGACCGAGGTCAACGTCACCAGCCCCACCTGCGTGCGCGAGCTGGATGCGCAATTCGGCCTGAACATCGCCGGGCTGCTGTTCGACGCGATCGAGGCCGGCGCCGCGCAATGAGCACGGCCGCGGCGCTGCCTGCAGCGATGGACGAACGCCAGCGCCTGAGTGCGATGCTGGTGATTTCGCTGCTGCTGCACGCCGCGCTGATCCTCGGCGTGGGCTTCGCCGTCAGCGAGGACGCGCCACTGGTGCCGACGCTGGATGTGATCTTCAGCCAGACCAGCACCCCGCTGACGCCCAAGCAGGCCGATTTCCTGGCCCAGGCCAATCAGCAGGGCGGCGGCAATCACGACACAGCGCAGCGCCCGCGCGACAGCCAGCCGGGCGTGGTGCCGCAGGACCGCACTGGCCTGGCCCCACAGGCGCAACGCGCCACCAGCGTGAACGCGCCGGAGCCAACCCAGACCCGCGTGGTGACCAGCCGCCGTGGCGAGCAGGCGGTGCCGAGCCCGCAACCGAACCCGCAGACCGACCCGCTCACCCCGGCCGATGCGCAACGCGTGCAGCGCGATGCGGAAATGGCCCGGCTGGCAGCAGAAGTGCATCTACGCTCCGAGCAATACGCCAAGCGCCCCAACCGCAAGTTCGTCTCGGCCAGTACCCGCGAATATGCCTACGCCAACTATCTGCGCGCCTGGGTGGACCGCGCCGAGCGGGTGGGCAATCTGAATTATCCGGACGACGCACGCCGGCGCCGGCTCGGCGGCAAGGTGGTCATCAGCGTGGGCGTGCGCCGCGACGGCAGCGTGGAAAGCAGCCGCGTGCTGATCTCCAGCGGCGTGCCGGCGCTGGACAATGCGGCACTACGCGTGGTGCAGCTGGCACAGCCGTTCCCGCCGCTGCCCAGAACCAAGGACGACGTGGACATTCTCGAAGTCACGCGCACGTGGTTGTTCCTGCCCGGCGGCGAGCTGCACGACGATCGTTGAAGCGGTGCGCGTCTGCTCGACGCGCGCACGATGGCACGCTGCGGACTGGATGACGGTGCTGCCGATGCACCGCTCGCGCTGCTATGCGACCGGCGCCGCCACGTACAGACGGTCTGCCAGCGCCACAATCTCCGCCGCGTCCTGCACGCGCTCGCGCCATGCGGCGGGGATGCGGTCGATGCCATAGAACGCACCCGCCAGCTGCCCGCAGATTGCCGCGGTGGTATCGGCATCGTCGCCCAGATTGGCCGCACGCAGCACCGCGTCGGCAAACGTCTCGGTGGTGGCAAAACACCACAGCGCGGCCGACAGCGAATCGACCACGTAACCGGTGCCGCGGATCTGCGTCACCGGCACCGCCGCGTGGTCGCGCATGACCAAGGCGCGCACCGCCGGGGTGACCAACCCATCGCACGGCGTCTGCAGCACTGCCTGGCGATCGCCGCCAAGCAGCGCAGCGCGTAGTTGCAGCGCGAACAACCGGCAGGCGTCCAGCGCTTCGGCAGCGCCATGCGTGGTGCGCGAACTGTCTGCGGCACGCGCGCCCAATGCGTCCGGGCGATGCGCGTAATACATCGCCACCGGCGCCAGCCGCATCAACGAGCCGTTACCGGCCGCGCGCGGATCCTCGCTGCCGCCAGAGCGTGTCATCCACTTTGAGATGAGGTGCGTTGGTCGTCAGCGGTGCGGAGCGGGTGTTGCGTGGCGCTGGCTTGGCTGGCGCCAAGGCAAGCCGCGCGGCGTCCGCTCCGTGCCGCTGACGGCCAACCCTCCGGGAAGTGGCCTGTGGCGCACCGATACTACGTTGCGCGCTTTGCCCAGGCAGCCAGCCTGGGCCGCAGCGCACGCCTTGTCTCGACGCGCCACAGGCCGCTTCGCACTCATCTTGAAGTGGATGACACGCTCTAAGCCGGGCCACCATCGAGATAGCGTTCCAGCGCCTGCCGCACGGTCGCGCCGATATCGAAGCAGGTGCCGGTACTGCTGAGATACCCGTGCTGGTACCAGTTGCAATAGCGATTCATCTGGTCGGCTGCATCGAATCCCTGCCGGTGCAGCAGGCTATGCGCCAGACACAAGGCCATCGAGGTGTCGTCGGTCCACTGCCCGGCCTGCAAGGCGAACGGGCCGCCGCCGCGCATGTCGTCGATTGGCGTGAAACTCCCCGGCGCGCAGAATTCCAGCGTGGTGCCCAGCGCATCGCCGACTGCCAGGCCGAGCAGGCACCCGCGAAAACGGGCGCGTTGTGCAGCGTCGGTCATGGCGTCGCGCCGGCTGCCTTGGCGGCGCGGGCGGCCTGTTGCTCGACCAGGGTGAGTGCGACGTTGTCGCGCAGGTAAGCCGGCTCCACCCGCTCCGGCGCCACGCCTTCGCCGCGCTGCAATGCCGGCACCGCGAGCGTGAGCAGATCGGCCGCACGCGGCAGCGCGGTTGCATCGACACTGGTCAGGCGGGCCGCAAAACGCTGTTGCAGCAGTGCGTCGGCCGCGGCGAGACCGGTGCCGACACCGGCCATGCGCGCTGCGCTGTCGGGCAGCGCGAGCGCGTCCGGTGCGCACACCACTTCCGGCGCCAGTTCCAGCAAGCTGTCGCCGCTGCGCGCGAAGAGGCCGGCATACACCTCGCCCATGCGCGCGTCGATGCAGGCCAGCACATGGGGTGCATCGGCCGGCGCGCGCAAGGCCAGCACCTGCAGCGTGGAGACGGCCAGCACCGGCAGATCCAGCGCCAGGGCAATGCCTTGCGCGATGCCGATCGCCAGACGCACGCCGGTGAACGCACCGGGGCCACGGCCCACCGCAATCGCATCGAGCTGACGCCGCGTGATGCCCGCCTCGGCCAACAGCTGCTCGGCCCACGGCAATGCCAGTTCGGCATGGCGGCGTGGCGCCAGTTCGACACGCTCGATCACGCGCCCATCCACGTGCAGCGCAACGGAACAGGCTTCGGTGGACGTTTCGAATGCGAGGATGTTCATGGGAGCAAGCCGGAACCGGGGACCCGGGACTGGGAACCCGGAAAGGGACAAAGTTTAACTGATCGATTCGAAGGGCCGGGGCGGTGCCTGGGGGTACCAACCGATGCGTGTGGTACTTGTGCGCCAGCGACTGCGCGGGCCGACCGGCCACGCGACGTGCGCGAGGGCCATTGCACATCGATGCGACATCCGCGGCTGCCTTGCGCACTTCGCTCTGTGCTTCGCCGGGTCTCGGTCCCGAGTCGCGGCTTGCAGATCGCACCGCGCCAGCAACCCAGCAACCCAACA
Organism: Xanthomonas nasturtii; assembly: GCF_001660815.1. GTDB lineage: Bacteria > Pseudomonadota > Gammaproteobacteria > Xanthomonadales > Xanthomonadaceae > Xanthomonas > Xanthomonas nasturtii. Next base: position 157,602 of record NZ_LYMI01000056.1, on the reverse strand, counting down.
CATGCGACGGCCACCACCAGCGCGCCCTGCGTTTATCCGGGTTCCTGGTCCCCGGTCCCTGGTCCCGCCCCCTGCGGCTCGAAAAACGCCTGCACATCCGCAATCTCGCGTGTCCGCGCAAACGGCGGCAGCGACTTCATGAACGTGCGTCCGTAGCTCTTGTTCACCAGCCGCGGGTCGCACAGCACCAGCACGCCACGGTCGGTTTCGCTGCGAATCAAGCGGCCCACACCCTGCTTAAGCGCGATCACCGCCTGCGGCAGTTGCTCGTCGCGAAACGGGTTGCCGCCGTCGCGGCGGATCGCATCCAGGCGCGCTTCGAATACCGGGTCGTCCGGCGCGGCGAACGGCAGCTTGTCGATCACCACCACGCTCAAGGCATCGCCGACCACGTCCACGCCCTCGCGGAAACTGGCCGAGCCCAGCAGCACGCCGTTGCCGGAATCGCGGAAGCGCTGCAGCAAGGTCGCGCGCGGCGCTTCGCCCTGCACGAACAACGGCCACGGCGCACCGCGCAAGGCTTCGGCGGCTTCGCGCAGCGCGCGGTGCGAGGCGAACAACAAGAACGCACGGCCATTGGAGGCCTCCAGCACCGGCGTCAGCGCTGCGATCAGCGCCGTACCGAACCCACGTGCGGCCGGATCGGGCAGGTTCGGCGGCAGATAGCACAACGCCTGACGCGCCCAGTCGAAGGGACTGGGTTGTAGCAGGGTCACCGGATCGCTCAGGCCCAGCCGTAGTGCAATGTGGTCGAACTCCCCGCCCACCGCCAGCGTGGCCGAGGTAAACACCCAGGCCGCGTGCGATTTTTCGCGGTGTTCGCGCAGCGGGCCGGACACATCCAGCGGCGTGCGCTGGCAGCGGAATCCACGCGGACTCAGTTCGTACCAGAGCACATCGTTGTCGACCGGCTGTTCCGGCGGATCCTGCGCAAAATCCGCCACCGGCACGTCTTCGCCCAGCCAGCGCGACAAGCGATTCAAGGCTTCCTGCGCACGCGCGGTGCAGCCATCGAAGCCGGGCGAGGCCTCACGCAGGGGCAGCAGCGCCTCACCCAATCGCGCCAGCGACGACAGCACGGCGTCGAAGCCGTCGCGCACCTGCGGTTTGGCCAGCGCGCGCCATTGCGTGCCACGCGGCGGCAGCCCTTCCATGCCGGCGCGCAGGCTGCGCAAGGCCTCGTCCAGGGCCAGGATCGGCGCCTGCAGACTCGCTTGCGCGCCGGCAACCAGGCGCGCTTCGACCATGCAATCGCGCGCCAGCTCCTGCCACGGCCGCATGCCGAAACTTTCGCCGAAGAAATTCGCCGCCAGCTCGGGCAATTGATGCGCCTCGTCGATGACGAAGGCCTGCGCGCCCGGCAGGATTTCGCCGAAACCTTCCTGCTTGAGCGCCAGATCGGCCAGCAGCAGATGGTGGTTGACCACCACCAGATCGGCCGCCTGCGCGCGCTGGCGCGCCTGCACGACGAAGCATTCGCTGTAGAACGGGCATTCGGTGCCCAGGCAGTTGTCGACGGTGGAGGTCACCATCGGCAGCAGCGGCGAGTCGTCCGGCAAGGCTTCGAGCTCGGCCATGTCGCCGAACTGGGTGCGCCCGCTCCAGGCCACGATGCGCTGGAATTGCGAGACCTGTTCGGGCGTGGCGAAGCGCGGTTCGCCACGCGCCTGCTGGGTGCGGTACTTGCACAGATAATTGGCGCGCCCTTTCAACAATGCGCTGCGCAGGCCCACGCCCAGCGCGGCGCGCACGCGCGGCAGATCGCGATGGAACAGCTGGTCCTGCAACGCGCGCGTGCCGGTGGAGACGATCGTCTTGAGCCCGGACAGCAGCGCAGGCACCAGATACGCGTACGTTTTGCCGGTGCCGGTACCGGCTTCGGCCAACAACACGTCGCGCTGCTCGAAGGCCTCGGCGATGGCGCCGGTCAGGCGCAACTGCGCATCGCGCGGCGCAAACGCATCGAGCTGACGCGCCAGCGCCCCGCCCTCGCTGAGCGCTTCGATGCTGGCAGTGGCAAGTTGGGACATGAGACCGAACGAAAAGCGGACAGGAAGCGCGACAGCCTAGCGCGTGCGCGGTGATGCTGCCTGGGTTCGGCTTGCCGCAGCCGGTAAACACGTCATCGCAGCGAGGAGACCGCAGCAGACGCAGGAGGCATCGAATTTATGATTGCACCCTGCCGGCCATGGCTGACGACGATTGCCAGCAGGGTTGCAGGCGCCTTTCGATGCAGTGCTGCGCCGTGGCCCTTGCGTCATCCGCGTGGTTGAACGCTGATGCGTTTTCGTAGCTGCCGATGCCCTGCCCCATGCAGCCACGTCAGACCCGGCACTCACGAGGCTGCGGGCGCTCGTGTCGCGTTGAACACGCGGGCTGCCTGATGAAGCGAAGCTGCCTGTCCCCCGCATGCGGCAGCCGACCAACCGGTCGCGCTGCTGGCAGCGCAACCGTTACCGTGCGCACTCAGTACCGCTTCACGCCTGGCACGGTGCAGCCGGCGATCTGCGCCTTGGCAGAGGCCGCACTTTCCTTTTCGCCACGTGCCAGCCGCGACTGCTCGATGGTGGCCCAATGGCGACGGCACAGCGGGCCGGTCTTGGAGCCGAGCTCGATCGCCTGCTTGGCAAAGCGCTCGGCGGCCGGCCAGTCGGCCTGCAGTACGGACACTTCGGCGCGTTCCTGCAGAATCGCCGGGTCGCCCGACACCAGGCCCAGCGCCTGATCCAGCGCCGCGGCGGCGGCGGGTAGATCGCCGGCCTGGCGCTTGCTCTTGGCGGTCTCGCGCAGATCGTCCACCTGCGGGTCGCGCAGCGGCTGCACCGACAGTTCGGTGTCGTCCACGCCGGCTTCGCGTTCGATCAGCAACAGCCGTTGGGGCGGGGTGGTCGGATCCACCGGAGCCGGCGGCGGTGGAGGCGGCGCGCTGACGCAAGCGGTAAGTGCGGCCAACACGCCGGTCAGGGCAAGCAAACGGTGGATTCGGATCATGGGGTCACTCCAGTCAATGCGCAGGTGGGGCCGTGGCAGGCGCCGGGGCGGCTTCTTCGGGCTTGTTTTCCAGACCGAAAAAGCGGCGCCAGCCACCGCCGCTGGATTGCTCGGCGGGCGCGGCAGTCTCGCCGGGCGCGCCCTCGATCGCAGGGGCATTGCCCGCGCAGGGAGCATACGCGGGGGTGAAGCCGACCACGAACGGGAACTGCCGCGCGCCGGGGCAGCCGGGGTCGGTGACGCCGGTGCCGCTGGCGTCCACCCACTGCCAGTCCAGGCCCTTGCCGCTGACCTTCAACGGCGCGCTCGGCAGGCGGGCGAAGATGCTCGACCACACCCGCATCGCGCCGGTGGCGCCATACAGGCCGGTCTCGGCATTTTGGTCGTTACCCATCCAGATCACCGCCAGATGATCGCCGGTGTAGCCGGCATACCAGCTGTCGCGGCCATCGTTGGAGGTACCGGTCTTGCCGGCCGGCGACAACCGGCCCAGCCCGTCGCCCAGCAGCTGGCGCGCGGTTCCGCCGCTGACCACCTGCTGCAACGCGATGCTGATGAGGTTGGCGGCCACCGAATCGCCTTCCTGCGCCGGCGCCGGGGTCTTGTCGTAGCGTTTGAGCAGTTTGCCTTGTGGATCGAGCACGCCGCGCACAGCGTGCAGCGGCTGAATTTCGCCGCCGGCGGCCAGGAATTGATACAGCTGCGCCATGCCGTACGGGCTCTGGTCGGTGGTGCCCAGGATCAATGCTGGATTGGTCTCGGTCTTGATGCCGGCCAGTACCTGGACCAGCTGCGCAATGCGGTCCGCGCCGACCTGCATGCCCACGCGCACCGTGGCCTGGTTATAGGAATGCGCCAGCGCATCGATCAGCCGCACCGTGCCGTGGCTGCGGTTGTCGGAATTGCCGGGCGACCAGGTCTTGCCGCGGCTGAGCTGCACGGTCACCGGCGAGTCGTCGACCCAGCTGGACAGCGACCAGCGGTCTGGCGAGGCCAGCGCCAGCATGTAGACGAACGGCTTGAGCAACGAACCCACCTGACGCTGCGCCTCGACCGCGCGATTGAAGCCCGGCTTGGCCACATCACGGCTGCCGACCACGGCCAGCACGTCGCCGTTGTGCACATCGGTGACGACCAGGCCGGCCTGCAGCGGCGGGCGTTTCTTGTTGTCCAGCCGCTTGATGGTGCCGGTGACGGCGCCTTCGGCATACGCCTGCGCAGACGGCGACATGCCGGTGAGCACGCTCATGCCGGCGCCTTGCAGAACACCTTCCGGGTAGTCGTGCGCCAGCTGGCGCCGTACCAGATCCACATAGGCCGGGAAACGGTTGGCCGCCACCAGGCCAGGCTCGGTGGGCACGCCCAACGGTGCGGCCAGCGCGCGCTTGTATTCGGCATCGTTGATCAGGCTGTTTTCGTGCAGCTTGCCGAGCACGAAGTTGCGCCGGTCCAGCGCGCGTTCCGGGTTACGCCGCGGGTCGTAATACGAGGGCCCTTTGACCAACCCGATCAACAACGCAATCTGCTCGGTGGTCATCGAATTGAGCTCGCGGCCGAACCAGAGCTCGGCGCCCGACGACACACCATGGATCGCCTGCCCGCCGCGCTGACCCAGATACACCTGGTTGAGATAGGCCTCCAGGATGGTGCGCTTGTCGTAGCGCGCCTCCATGATCACCGCGTACAGGATCTCGTTGAATTTGCGCGTGACCGTCTGTTCCTTGCCGATGCCGAGCAGCCCGCTGCGCGCCAGCTGCTGGGTCAAGGTACTGGCACCCTGGCGGACCTGGCCGCCGGAGCGCACCATGATCCACGCTGCGCGCACCATGCCGCTCAGGTCGATGCCGTGGTGACTGTTGAAGTCGCGGTCTTCCACCGCCTGCAGGCCGGTGACCAGCAGCTCGGGCACTTCTTCCATGCGCACCAGGCGCCGCTCTTCCTGCTTCTGCCCGTACAGGGTGGCGATGCGCGCCGGATCAAGGCGTGCACTTTTGAGCGTCTTGCGGTTGCCGGCATCGCGCAGGCTGGCCACACGCCCGCCCGCCAGACTGACTTCGACCCGGCGCGCGGGCACACGTCCGTCCACGTCGATATAGCCGCGGCTGGCGATGGTGAAGCGGCTGCCGTCCTGCTGATAGGTGCCAGCCAGCTTGGCCTGGCCGTCGTCACGGTACGACGCCGCATCCAGCTCGGTCTTCAACGTCGCCGTATCCAGTGCGATACCGGGCGCCAGTACCAACGGCCGCCCATACACCCGGGTCGGGATCTGCCAGCGTAGCTCGCCAAAGCGCTGGGTGACCTGCTTGTTCAGATACACCGTATAGGGAATCAGGAAACCGAGCGCCAGCGCGAATGCGGCAAATCCCCAGACGATGAGTCTGCGTTGCCAGCGGGAGCCTTGCTCGTGGGTGTCGTCCTCGAAATCGTCGGGAGCGTCGTGGTCGTGGCGTCGGGGCACAGGGATGCGAGAATGTAGAGTCCGGCGAGTCTAGCGCAGCGCTGTCGTGGCTGTGACCTGCCGGGCCCGTCGACTTAAGAGCGGCTAACAAAACTGCCGCATGCATCATCGCTGGCCACGCCACCTGCTCGGCAGCAACGGGCGCGGCTCGTACACTGCGTTGGCGGGTACCCCGATCGCATCCGGCGGACCTCTGCTCGCCTGGTTTCACTGCCACACCACGCTGGAGTTCCAACGCAATGTCGATGTCTTTGGCCGATGCGCGCTATCTGTTCAATCGCGTTCTCGGCCTGATCCACCGCAGCGTGGCCAGCATGCGCACACGCGGCTGGCGCGCCACCTGGCAGCGTATTCGTGTGCACACGCAGCCACCGCCGGTCGCGCTCGGCACGCCGTTGTGGTTGCCGGAATCGGCACCATTTGCCACGTTTGCGGTGCCGCACAGCCCCATGCCACGCGTGACGGTGGTGATTCCGGTCTACAACCACATCGCGCATACCTTGGCCTGCCTGCGCGCACTAGCGGCGCATCCGCCGCTGGTCAGTGTGGAAATCATCGTCGTGGACGATGGCAGCAGCGATGCCACCGGCGTGCAACTGCCGCAGATTGCAGGCCTGCAGTATCACCTGCGGGCCAGCAACGGCGGCTTTATTGCGGCCTGCAACGACGGCATTGCGCTGGCGCGTGGCGACTACGTGGTGCTGCTCAACAACGACACCATCCCGCAGCCAGGCTGGCTGGATCGGTTGATCGACACGTTTGTGCAACACCCCAGCGCCGGCCTGGTCGGCGCGCAGCTGGTGTATCCGGACGGGCGCCTGCAGGAATCCGGCGGCATGGTGTTCGGCGATGGCAGCGCCTGGAGTTACGGGCGCTTCGAATCGGCCGACGACCCGCGCTATGCCTATGTGCGCGCGATGGACTATTGCTCGGGCGCGGCAATCGCGTTGCCACGCACGCTGCTGCAGACGCTGGGCGGGCTGGATCGGCGCTACATGCCGGCCTACTACGAAGACACCGATCTGGCGTTTGCGGTGCGCGCAGCCGGCTACCAGGTCCTGGTGCAGCCGGCCAGCGTGGTGGTGCATGACGAAGGCACCAGCAATGGCACCGATACACGTACCGGGGTGAAGGCCTACCAGGTACGCAATCAAGGCGTCTTCGCCGAGAAATGGCAGCAGCCGCTGAACGCGCAGTTGCCGGTCGGCACTGTTCCCGGCCCTGCTTTGCTGCATCGGGGCCAGCGCCAGGTGTTGATCCTGGACGAGTGCGTGCCGCAGCCGGACCGCGATTCCGGCTCGCTGCGGCAATTCAACCTGATCCGCCTGCTGATCGAAGAAGGCGCGCACGTGGTATTCGTGCCGACCCGCCGCGAGCATGCCGGGCGCCACACGCAGGCGTTGCAGCAGCTTGGCGTTGAAGTCTGGTACACCCCGTTTCTTGAAGGCATCGGCAGCTGGCTGCGCACGCACGGCGCGCGGTTTGCAGTGGTGCTGCTGGTGCGCCACCACGTGGCGCATGCCTGCCTGCCGTTGCTCAAGCGCTACGCGCCACAGGCGCGCACGTTGTTCGATACCGTCGACCTGCATTACGTGCGCGAACGCCGCGGCGCCGAGTTGGCCGGCGATGCCAATCTGCTGCGTAGCGCAGAGCGCACCCGCCAGCGCGAGCTCGAGATCATGGCGGCCACCGACGTCACCTTGCTGGTGTCGGCGGCAGAACAGGCGCAGTTGCGTGCGGATGCGCCGCAGATCCACACCGCCCTGCTTTCCAACCTGCATGAAATCGCCGGCAGCGGCCATAGCTTCGCGCAGCGCCGCGATCTGGTATTCGTCGGTGGCTTTCGTCATCCGCCGAATGTGGATGCCGTGCAATGGTTCATCAGCGCCATCTTTCCGCAGGTCCGCGCGCAGCTGCCGGATGTGGCGTTTCACTGCATCGGTGCCGATCTTCCCGAGGCCTTGAAGCTATTGGCCGACGAATGCCCCGGCGTACAACTGCATGGCCACGTGCCGGATCTGGTGCCATTCATGGACAGCGCACGCATTGCGGTGGCACCGCTGCGTTTCGGTGCCGGCGTGAAAGGCAAGATCAATCTGAGCATGGCGCACGGCCAGCCGGTGGTCGGCACCACCTGCGCGGTGGAAGGCATGCACCTGCACGATGGCGAGGACGTGTGCGTGGCCGATGACGCGCAGGCCTTCGCCGATGCGATCGTGCGCCTGTATCAGGATGCGGCGCTGTGGCAGCGGTTGGCCGACAACGGCTTGCGCAACGTGGCCGAGCATTTCTCGCTGGATGCGGCACGCGCGACGGTGCGTGCGGTGTTTATTGCGGAGTGAGCAGGTGTTGGGTGCAGATGGTGGACGGAGCCTTTGCGCCGCACCGCCTCACAATGCACCGCGTGACTGGTTATTGATCGGCCTGGCGATAGATCGCCAGGCTTCGCGCGTACCCTCATCCGCCCCTGCGGGGCACCTTCTCCCGGTGGGAGAAGGATTGCGTTTCGCAGATTGCACTGCGTCCTTGTTTACAGGCTGCACAGCATGTCTGGCGTGCACCATGAGCGCGCCCCTGCATTTGAGATGCAGGCAGGCGGCTTTAAAACGTGGAGTCGCGCTGCTGGCTCGGCAGGCTCCGCTGTCGGCGACACCGCCAGCAACCGCTCAACGCTGCTCGGGCACGGCCTTGACCCGTCGCGTGAATTCGGCAAGTTCCGGCAAGCCGGGATCCAGCTGGTGCGCCTCGTCCTGCGCACGACGGGCGAATGCCGCGTCTTCCTGGCCCAGCCGTTCGCTGCCGACTGCTACCCAGCGCTGCGCCAGACGGCGGCGCGCGCCTGCCAAGGCGTCGGCATTGGGTGTCAGCGCCTGCCACGCGTCCAGGCATCCACGCGCAGCACGCAGGCGGTTGTTGCGCAGCTCGTCCTCGAAGCAGCGCTGGCTGGCCGGCACCACGCGCGCTGCGGCCTGCAGCACGCGCGGGTCGCGCGGTGCCAATGCCTGGGCGGCACGCACGGCGTCGTAGGCGCTGGCGCCAGGCGGCGTCATCCAGTGGTGCTGCGCTTCGGCATCGGCAACGTGCTGCAGCAATGCACGCAGGCGGCGTTCGCGCGCGCTGCGCGACAGGCCGGTGTCTGGGCCGCGCTGAGCATCACGCGCGCGCGCAATCGCCTGTTCGGCCTGCACGATCGATGCGGCGCCCGGCACCAGCGCACGCGCCTGCTGCAGCGATTGCAGGGCATCGTCGAAGTGGAAATCCGCCGCTTGCCGGCTGGCCTGCGCGGCGTACTCGCCAGCCACCTGATCCAGCCCACGCTGCGCGGCTGCATCGCTCGGCTCGGCCGCCAGCACCGCGTTGAAATCGCGCGCGGCCGGAGCCAGGCGGCCACGTCGCAGCAAGGCCTGCGCACGTTGGCGGCGCTGTTCCAGCACGCGGTGATACTGGCCTTCGGTCAGCGGCACGTCGACATGCCCGGCGTCGTAACGCTTGGCCGCGGCCAGCAGCGCCGACGCGTCGCCGAGCGCATCGCGCGCCAATGCGTGGCGGGCCTGTGCCAACAGGTCGGTCAAGGCATCTTCGCGGCCTTCCAGTGCGTCGGTGCGGTCCGGCGCCAGGCTCAGGATGCGTTGGTACAGCGGCAACGCGCTGTCCGGCGTGCCGTCCAGGCGGCCTTGCTGCTGGGCAACCGCCGCCTGCGCCAGCAAGGCATCCAGCCCGACCCGACGTGCCTGCAGCGCGCGCAGCCGCGCGGCCACCGGGGCGATCTGCGCCTGCGGCGCTTCCAGGGCGGTTGCCAGCGCCAGCGCGCGTTGCGCTGCTGCGGCATCGCCGGCTGCGATCGCCGCGCGTGCCTGCACCACCGCAGCAGCGCCGGTCCGCGCCAGCCCGGCACGTGCTTCACCACGGTCGCCATCCAGCGCAAGTGCGGCGGCGAACAGTTCGCGCGCGCCGCTGCCATTGGCGGCACTGAGCTGGCCGCGCGACAACGCTGCATCGCCCCGCTGCAGCAACTGCTGGATGCGCGTGTCCGGCCATAGCCAATCGGCCAGCGGCTTGCGCAGCACCACAACGGTGAGCAACAGACACGCGCATAGCGCCAGTACCACGCGCCACAGCGCAGGGCTGCGCAGCGGCGCCCACAGACGAGGCGATCTGGCCCAGCGCGGAAGCGAAAACATGCGGTGGCGTCCATCCTTGGCGCGACCTGACGGGGACGCGTTCACCCGACTATGGTAGCTGCCTGCTGCGAAGACGATGTGCGTTTCGGGTATCGGGAATCGTCAGGCAGACATACCTGATCGGCGGATGCGCTTCGCAGATCCACTAATGAACCGTCGAGACACGAGCAGTAGCGGGCGTAGCGACTTGCACAGCATCGCCGCCATCGTCCGCTTGTTGACCATCGATGGATGCCAAGGCATGCGCCGTGACGATTGGTAGCCCTGGTTTCTACGGCGCCCGCCAAGCGAGCGCTACCGCCTTATTCCCCAGCGTCAGCCCAGGCGCCTGACCTCATTGACGCCGGGCAAGGCGTCCAGCTTGCCGAGCAGGGCCGACAGCTGGTCGTAGTCGCTGACCTTGAGCCGCAGCCGCAATTGCGCCCTGCCGGTATCGCGCACGTTATCGCTGTTGATTTCCAGCACGTGGGCGTCTTCCTGCGCGATCAGGTTGGTGATGTCCTTGAGCAGCCAGCGGCGGTCCACCGCACGCACCTGCACATCCACCTCGTAGCCGCTGCCGGCCTTGCCCCACTCCACCGGCAACACGCGCTGCGGGTGGGCGGCGGCCAGGCGCGCCAATGCCGCGCAATCGGTGCGGTGCACGGTGATGCCGCGGCCGCGGGTGAGGTAGCCGGCAATCGGTTCGCCGGCTACCGGCTGGCAGCAGCGCGCCAGCTGCACCAGCAGGTTGCCCACGCCCTGCACGGTGAATTTGGATTTGCCCAACCCATCGCGGCGCGCGGTCGGGCGTGGCGGCGCAGGCACCGCCGGCTGCGAAGCGGCCCGCTCGGCTTCCAGCAACGCGCGGCTGACCTGGTTCGGCCCGGTATCGCCCAGCGCCACCTGGATATACAGATCGTCGATGGTGTCGGCGTGGAATTTGCGTGTGGCCACGCTCAGATCGGCATGCTGCAGACCCAGCCGCTTGAGCTCGCGATCGAGCAGGTCCTTGCCGGCCTGCACGTTGCGCGCGCGGTCGAGCTTGTGGAACCACGCGCGCACCTTGTCGCGCGAGCGCCCGCTGGCCAGAAAGCCATTGGACGCCAGCAGCCAGTCGCGGCGCGGGTCGGCTTCCTTGGCGGTCATGATCTCCACGCGGTCGCCGCTGCGCAGCCGGTAGGTCAGCGGCACGATGCGGTCGTTGACGTGCGCGCCGCGGCAGCGATGCCCGACCATGGTGTGCACGTGATACGCAAAATCCAGCGGCGTGGCGCCCTGCGGCAGATCGATCACCTCGCCCTTGGGGGTCAGCGCATACACGCGGTCTTCGATCAGCTCGGCATCCAGCGCACCGGCCAGCTCGCCGTGCTCGCCTTCCTGCACCTGTTCCAGCAGCTGGCGCATCCACAGAATCTTGCGGTCGAAGGCCTTTTCGCCACCCTTGCCGCCTTCCTTGTATTTCCAGTGCGCGGCCACGCCGAGTTCGGCCTGGGCGTGCATTTCGAAGGTACGGATCTGGATTTCGATGGTGCGCCCTTCCGGGCCGACCACGGCGGTATGCAACGAGCGATAGTCGTTGGCCTTGGGCCGGGCAATGTAATCGTCGAACTCGCTCGGCACCGGCGCCCACAGCGAATGCACCGCACCCAGCGCCGCGTAGCAGGCCGCCACGTCGTCCACCATCACCCGCACCGCGCGGATGTCGTACAGCTGATCGAACGACAGCCGCTTTTTCTGCATCTTCCGCCAGATGCTGTAGATGTGTTTTGGCCGCCCGCTCACTTCAGCGCGCAGGCCCTGCTGCGCCAGCGCCGCCGACAAGCTGCGCTTGACCGCCTCCAGATAGCGCTCGCGCGCGATGCGGGTTTCGTCCACCTCGCGGGCGATGCGGCGATAGGTCTCCGGCTCCAGATGCCGGAACGCCAGGTCTTCCAGCTCCCATTTCACCTGCCAGATGCCCAGACGGTTGGCCAGCGGCGCGTGGATGTCGCGGGTGAGCTGGGCCAGTGCGCGGCGCTGTTCCTCGTTGAGCCGGTCGGCCACGCGCATGCGCGCCAACTGCCGCGCCAGCAGGATCGGCACCACCCGCAGGTCGTGGATGATGGACAGTAGCAACCGCCGCAGGCCTTCGCTGTTGCGCCCGGCCTCGCGCCCGGCATGCAGCGCCCAGACCTGATCGGCCGCATCCAGGCCGTCCAGCAAACCTTCCACCGCCACCCGGCGCTCCGCCGGTTGCCACGGCAGGCCAGCGACCGCACCACGCAAGGCGGGCACATCGAACAACAACGCCGCAATCAGCGTGGCCTCGTCGGCGGCCAATAGCGCCAATGCATCCAGGGTGTCGCCAAGCAAGGCCCACGGCACGTGATCGGCCTGCGCGGGCTGCAGCTCCTGCCAGGCCCGCGTCAACGCCTCGCGCAACGCCGGCGCGATCGAGGCCACAGCAGGGCGCTGCAGCACAGATTGCAGGCGATCGAATGAGGAACTGGTCACAGCGGTGGACACGGCGGCGGGCAACAACGGGGGGGCTGGCGACTACGGTAACGTGCGCGTCACCTTCTCCACAACGCGTGCTGGCGGCGCAATCGCTGCGTGGGACGGCCGTCGTGCTTATTCCCGGTTCACCCGGCAACGTCTTGATTCGTAACCGCTCGATGCGGAAAACGGCAGAGCGTTGCGCGCGACAAGGAGCGTTGCGGCACCTTTTTACATGCTCTTTACAACTGCGCCAAACCGGCTGCCTATGCTCAACCCACGTCGTGTGCTGCATCCGGCAGCCAACGACGTTTTTCCCAACTGCGAGGTAGCCGAATGAAGACCTGGAAGAAGCCTGTCGTTCGTGAAGTCAATTGTGGCGCCGAAATCAACTGCTACGTCTCCGGCGAGTTTTGATCCGGCAAGTTTCACGCGCACCTGCCGCCCTTCCTCTTGATGCATGACCGGTACAGCCGGCAGCTTAGGTAACAGTTCTCCATGCGCATCATTGTTTTAGGATCGGCGGCCGGCGGTGGGCACCCGCAGTGGAACTGCCACACCCCCGCGAGTCTGCGGGCGTGGCAGCAAGCAGATGGTGCCCAGCGTCGTACCCAAGCCAGTATCGCAGTCAGTGCCGATGGCGAGCGCTGGGTGCTGGTCAACGCCTCCCCCGATTTCCGTCAACAAATCCTCGCAACGCCGCCATTGTGGCCGCAGCATGGCTTGCGGCATTCGCCGATCGAAGCGGTGCTGCTCACCAGTGGCGAGATCGACCATATCGCCGGGCTGCTTTCGATGCGCGAAAGCCAGCCGTTCTCGCTGCATGCCAGCAGCCGCGTGCTGGATCTGCTCGCGCAGAACCCGATTTTCGATGCCGTCAACCCGCAGCACGTGACCCGGCAGCCATTCGCGCTGGACACGCCGCTGGCGCTGTGCGGGCTGCAACTCACCCCGTTCTCGGTGCCCGGCAAGGTGCCGTTGTTCATGGAATCGCGCAGCGGCGGCGACCTTGCCGGCTCCAATGAAGAAACCCTCGGGCTCACCATCGACGATGGCAGCCACCGCGTGCACTACATTCCCGGCTGCGCGGCGATGACCGACGCACTGCGTGCACGCCTGCACGGCGCCGAACTGCTGTTCTTCGACGGCACGCTGTGGCGCGACGACGAAATGGTGCAGCTGGGTGTCAGCCAGAAGACCGGCCAACGCATGGGCCACATGAGCATCGATGGCCCCGACGGCACCATCGCCGCATTCGCTGCGTTGGACGTGGCACGCAAAATCTTCATCCATCTCAACACTACCAATCCCGTGCTCAACACCCGGTCGCCCGAGTTCGCCCATGCGCGCGCCAGCGGTTGGGAAGTTGCACACGACGGCCTGGAGATCGCCCTGTGACCGCCCTGCTCAGCCCCGACCAACTGGAAGCGGACCTGCGTGCCATCGGCGCGCGTCTGTATCACGACCAGCATCCGTTCCATGCGCTGTTGCACCATGGCAAGCTCGATCGTGGGCAGGTGCAGGCCTGGGCCTTGAACCGCTTCGAATACCAGCGCTGCATTCCGCTGAAGGACGCCGCGATTCTGGCGCGCATGGAAGACCCGGCGCTGCGGCGGATCTGGCGGCAGCGCATCCTCGATCACGACGGCAATAGCGCCAGCGATGGCGGCATCGCGCGCTGGCTGCATCTCACCGATGCGCTGGGCCTGGACCGCACACTGGTGGAATCGGGCCGTGCGTTGCTGCCCGGCACGCGCTTTGCAGTGCAGGCGTACCTGCAGTTCGTGCGCGAAAAAAGCCTGCTCGAAGCGATCGCCTCCTCGCTGACCGAGTTGTTTGCGCCCAACATCATTGGCCAGCGCGTGGCCGGCATGCTCAAGCATTACGACTTCGTGTCGTCCGAGGCCTTGGCCTATTTCGAGCATCGTCTGACCGAAGCGCCGCGCGATTCGGACTTTGCGCTCGACTATGTCAAGCAGCACGCCGACACGGTCGAAAAACAGGCGCTGGTCAAGGCCGCACTGCACTTCAAATGCTCGGTGCTGTGGGCACAGCTGGATGCATTACACGTGGCCTATGTCGCCCCCGGTATCGTGTGGCCGGACGCCTTCGTGCCGGACCGCGACGCCAGCCGAGCCGCTGCGTGAGCAGCATTACCCGCGATAGCCAGCCGGCCCTGCGCGCAGGCGTGCGCCTGCAACACGACCGCGCACGCGACCAATGGGTGCTGCTGGCGCCCGAGCGCGTGGTCGAGCTGGACGAGATCGCCTTGGTGGTGGCGCAACGCTTTGATGGCACGCGCTCGCTGGCGCAGATTGCGCAGGAGCTGGCCACAGAATTCGATGCGGATGCGGCGGATATCGAGCTGGATGTGATCGAACTCACCGGCACCCTGCATCAAAAGCGTTTGCTGCGGCTATGAACATTGCACCGCCACCGCTGTCGGTGTTGCTGGAGCTGACCCACCGTTGCCCGCTGGCCTGCCCGTATTGCTCCAACCCCATCGCACTGGCCGCCCTGCGCGAGGAAATGGACACCGCCGGCTGGCGCTCGTTGCTGCGGCAAGCGGCCGACATGGGTGTACTGCAGGCGCATTTTTCCGGCGGCGAGCCGATGCTGCGCAAGGACCTGCCCGAGCTGGTGGCGCATGCGCGCGCGCTGGGGCTGTACAGCAATTTGATTACCTCCGGTGTCGCTGGCGGCGAGCCGATGCTGGACCACCTGCAGGCTGCCGGGCTGGAACATGTGCAGCTGAGCGTGCAGGACGTCGACCCGGCCGGCGCCGATCGCATCGCCGGCTACCGCAATAGCCTGTCGAAGAAGCGCGAATTCGCCGCAGCCGTACGCGCGCGCGGCCTGCCGCTGACGCTCAACGCGGTGCTGCACCGCCATAACGCCGAGCGCGTGCCCGGCATGATCGCGCTGGCGCTGGAATGGCAGGCCGAGCGCATCGAAGTGGCACATACCCAGTACTACGGCTGGGGCCTGCGCAATCGCGCGGCGCTGATGCCCAGCCGCGCGCAGCTGATGGCCACCATCGAGGCAGTGGAGACCGCACGCCGCGAGCTCGGCGATCGCCTGGCGATCGACTTCGTCACCCCCGATTACTACGCGCGCCAGCCCAAGCCCTGCATGGGCGGCTGGGGGCAGCGCTTCGTCAATATTTCTCCGCGCGGCGACGTGCTGCCTTGCCATGCGGCCGAAACCATCGAGGGCATGCGCTTTGACAATCTGCGCGAGCGCTCGCTGGCCGATATCTGGAACAACGGCGAGGCCTTCGTGCGCTTCCGTGGCACTGCCTGGATGCCCGAAGTCTGCCAGGGCTGCCCCAAGCGCGAGATCGACTGGGGCGGCTGTCGCTGCCAGGCACTGGCACTCAGCGGCGATGCCGCCACGCTGGACCCGGTCTGCGAACGTTCGCCCGCACATGGGCAGGTGCGCGCAACTGCCGAACGTGAGGCCGCATCGCCGGCACCGGAGTTCATTTACCGCCGCCCGGCCCGCTCGGCACCAGCCACCGCGGACACGCTGGAATAAGCGGCGTCGGCCGGCACAACAGCGTCTACACTAGCCCTCTCTTCTTCCTTGGATGGCTTCCATGTCGCTCGCGCGCCGCATTCCCCTGCTGGTTTGCCTGACCCTGGCGTTGCATGCCGCCCCCGCCCTGGCGCAACGCGCCGTGCAAGGCGATCTGCAGTCGCAGATGAGTGCCGAACAGTTCAAGGCCGCCGGCCTGGACAAGCTCGATGCCAACGAACTGGCCGCCCTCAACGATTGGCTGCAGGGCAAGGTCGCCAAGGAGGCCGCGGTGGTGGTCGAGCAGGCCAAGGAAGCCGGCCGCCAGGAAGTCATCGTCAAGAACCGCGGCTTCTTCGACTTCGGCAGCAAGGAGCCGATCGAGAGCACGATTGTTGGCGAGTTCAGGGGCTTTTCGAAAGGTCGCGTCTACACGCTGGCCAACGGTCAGGACTGGGAGCAAACCGATGCGGCCAGCCTGGCCGGTGTGCGTAAGGATGCGCCCAAGGTCAAGATCAAACCGGGCCTGGTCGGCGTGTGGTATCTGCAGATCGAAGGCTACAACACCCCGGCCAAGGTGCGGCGGATCAAGTAAGCGCACCAACCAGCGCTGCGCGGCTGCCCATGGCGGTCGCCGCGCTTGCAACCAGAGCGCAGCACGCAAATCCGGCCGCTGCGCGTTGCGCCCGCGACATTGCAACTGCGGCCGCTGGATTCTCGCTCGCTGCAATACAGTGCATGAAAGAGGTAACGCTGATCCCCGGCGGGGGTGCCGCAGACGTGCGTGGTGTAGTCGCACACACGCCACGCTCGGCACACGGACGCGGCGCACCGGATCATCGCAGTCAGCAACGCACACACGCACCCTGTTCGGCAGCGATAGGTGGTGTACCCGGTCGCGATAGATACCACGCGTACACTCCCGTTCAAGCTGTGCCATCCACACCCGCCTGACGCGACTGCTGGCCGCGTCGCCTCCGGCACCGATTGGCTTGCAGCAAACACTGGCAGAAAAACGCCACCTGGAGAACGTGCATGCGCTCGATCACCCGTTGCAGCGTCGCCCTGGTCGCCTCGCTGTTTCTGTTTAGCGGCGCCGCTGCGGCTGCGGTCACCACCACGGCTTCGCCAGCGGAGCGCTGCGCGCATGCACCCGAGGGCGGCTTCGGCCAGGCGTTGGTGTGTTATCACGATGCGATCGAACAACAACCGCTGCTCTACACGCGCGTTGCCACCAGCAGCGTTGCCGGTGTCGAGCGGCGCGATTACCTGCTGACCTCGCAAGACTGGTCGCCCGAAGGACTGGTCACGCCGGCACGCTGGCAGCACGATGTGGCGATCTACGTGCCGAAGGACGCCTTGCCCACGCGCGCAGTGTTGATCTCAACCAACGGCACGCGTCATCCCGGGGCTGGCAGCGCGGCGCAGCTGGCCAATGAGCTGCAGCCCGAGGCGCTGGCAACACTGGCGCAACGCACCCGCACCGTGGTGATTGCGCTCAGCGATATTCCCAACCAGGCGCTGAGGTATCAGGGCGATGCCAGCCCACGGCGCGAAGACGACAGCGTGGCCTATAGCTGGTCGCTGTTCCTGCAGGCGCCGCAGCAGCGCAAGACCATGCCGTTGCACGTGCCAATGGCGGCGGCGATTGCACGCACCATGAGCCTGGCCGAGCGCGAACTGGCACCGTTACGGATCCATCGCTTCGTGCTTGCCGGCGCCTCCAAACGCGGCTGGGCCAGCTGGCACGCCACCATCGCCGACCAGCGCGTGGACGCGGTGGTGCCGTTGGTGATCGACATCCTCAACATGCCCGCGGTGTTGGAGCATATGTCCCGTACCTATGGCGGCAACTGGCCGATTGCCTTCAACGCCTATGCAAAGCAGGGAATCACCTCGCAACTGCAGACGCCGGCCTTCGCGCAATTGGTACAGCTGCAGGATCCGCTGAGCTATTTGCACACGCCGTACCGCAAGCGGCTGGCAGTTCCCAAGTACATCGTCAACGCCAGCGGCGACGACTTCTTCCTGCCGGACAACACCCAATTTTTCTACAATGCGCTGCCCGGCAGCAAGGCGCTGCGCGTGCTGCCCAACAGTGCGCACAACATCCGCGCCTCCATCGTCGACACGCTGGCGCCGTTTATCACGCGCCTGCAGCAGCAGCGTCCGCTACCGAAGGTGAGCGATGCCTTGCGGATGGGCGAGGCGCCGCAGATTCGCTTCCGCTCCTCCGAACGCCCGACGCACTTGCAGCTATGGAGCGCCAACAATCCAAGGGCACGCGACTTCCGCTATGCCTGCGGCATTCGCTACAGCGCCACGCCGATCACGCTCAACGGCAGCAGCACGGTCTCGGTGCCGGTGCAGGTTGCGCAGGCCGGCTGGAGCGCGTATTTCGTTGAAGCGACCTATGCGGATGGATTCGTTGCCACCAGCCAGACCTACGTGCTGGGCAAGCAGCGCTACCCCACGCAGGCACCGCCCACCGACGACGCGGCCTGCAGCACCTTGCCTGGCACTGCAAATGGCGCTGCTGCGCGCTGAAGCGGTCGTCACACCTCCATTCATGACGTGGCTGACTGGAGCGTGCCGCGCTCGGCCTATAGCGATGCATCGATTGCAGGGTCCGCTTTGGACGTCAGCTGGTGATCAAACTGGACGCATGTCCGTTTTTCGCAACGAAGGCCGCATAGACAATGCCAGGCGGCACGTTTGGCGCTTGAGTACGCCAGCAAGATCGATCCAACCTAACTGATCCATTGACATCGTTGTCAGCAGCTCCTACACAGGCCCGTACGCGCTGACGGCATCGGCCGATCAGACAGACCAAAGGATTGAATGTGGCTGCGACTTCGCGTTCCGCTTACGCCTCTGCCTCGCCTGCTGCTCCCACTGCCACCAGCTTCATCGCCGCCGATGTCGGCGGTACGCATGTGCGTGTCGGTCACATGCTGCAGGCAAGCAATGCAGGCTTGGAGCTATCGCATTACCGCACCTACCGGTGCGCCGAGCACGCCAGCCTGGAAGCCATCCTCGCCGACTTTCTGCAGCAGGTACACGGCATCGATGCAGTGGTGATCGCCAGTGCCGGTGTGGCGCTGGACGACGGCAGCTTCATCAGCAACAACCTGCCGTGGACGCTCTCGCCCAGCCGCATCGGCGCCGCGCTGGCGGTGCGCAACGTGCACCTGGTCAACGACTTCGAAGCAGTCGCCTATGCCGCGCCGCAGATGGACCAACGCGCCGTGCTGCAACTGAGCGGCCCGACCCCGCGCCATGCGCGTGCCAGCGGGCCGATTCTGGTGGTCGGCCCCGGCACCGGCTTGGGGGCGGCGGTGTGGATCGATGCAAACCCACGCGCGATCGTGCTGGCCACCGAGGCCGGCCAGGTCGCGCTGGCCAGCACGCACGAGCACGAGCATTCACTGCTGCAGATCCTGTTGCGTGGCCGGCAGTATCTGCCGCTCGAGCACGTGCTCTCCGGGCCGGGCCTGCTGCACCTCTACAATGCCGTCTGCGAGCTGCACGCTGCAACGCCGCGCCATCGTCTGCCCGCTGCAATCACCCACGCCGCGCTGCATGAAGACGACGCGCGCGCGCGCGAATGCCTGCAGCTGTTCTGCGGCTTGCTGGGCAGTGCGGTCGGCGACATGGCGCTGGCCTACGGCGCCGCCGGCGGCATCTATCTGGCTGGCGGCATCTTGCCCACGATCGGCCAGTTTCTGCTCGGCAGCACATTCGGCGAACGTTTCCTGGCCAAGGGCAACATGCGCGCGGTGCTCGAACGCATCCCGGTCAAGTTGGTCGAGCACGGGCAACTGGGCGTGCTCGGCGCGGCCAATTGGTATCTGCAACACCGCACCGACGTGTCGTAAGCGAACCACCACGCGCTTCACCCCGAGCGCGCGTCTGCAAGACCCCGCATCCGGCGAGCAATCGCCCGCCGTCCATCCCTGTGCGTGATGAGGAGAGACATCACGAACTACAGACTGACCCTGCTATCCAGCGCCATTGCCCTGTCGCTGGCATTCGCTGCGCAGGCCCAGGACAGCGGTGACGCGCAAGCCACCGACCTGGACCCCGTCCAGGTGGTCGGCATCCGTGCCAGCCTGGAAAAATCGCTCGACACCAAGCGCAACAACACCGGCATTTCCGAGGCGATCACCGCCGAAGACATCGGCAAGTTTCCCAGCACCAAGATGGCCGAAGCCCTCTCGCAGAATCCTGGCGTCACCCTGGACAGGCGCTTCAGGCAAGGCGAGCACGTGAGTATCGATGGCACCGACCCCTGCCTCAATCTGTCGTTTCTGGACGGGCACCCGGTGGCGCAAGCGATCTGGTTGTACGGCGAACAGCCCAGTCGGGCTTCGATTACACCCTGCTGGCTCCGCAAATCCTGGGCCGTGCCGAAATCTTCAAATCGTTCGAAGCGCGCCTCACCGAGGGCAGCCTGGGCGGCACCGTGCTGATGCACACGCGGCAACCGCTGGATCTGAAGGCCAGCGAGGTGGCCGCCTCCATCGGCTACAGCTACAGCGACCAGGCCAGTCAGGGCAACCCTAATGCAGCACTGCTCTACAGCTGGAAAAACGCTGCCGACACCTTCGGCATTGCGGTGTCGGCGCAGCATTACGAAGAACGCGTGGACCGACGCGCTGTCGTACGACACCAGCGATGACTGGGTGTTTCGCTTCGCTGCGGCCAAGGTCATCGCCTGGGCACCGTACGACCAGATGGTCAACCACACCTTCCTCAACGCCACCACCTTGACCGGCAGTGGCGGTAATGCAGAGCTGGCGCCGTACGAATCCTGGAACCTCAATCTCTCTGCCGAGTACACCTTCGCTCAGCAAGCGGTGGTGGCGTGGTCGCTGTTCTACAAGAAGATCGACAACTACATCGATACCAGCGCCAGCGTGGAGCGCCAGTACAACGCGCTAGGCGACATCGCGCCGCAGAGCTGGGCGCAATTGCTCGGCAGCACTGGCTGCACGGCGGATGGCTACTGCGACAACAGCATCCAGCGGCCACGCAACGCCGGCGACGGCAAGGTGAAGGGCTTCAACATCTCCTTCCAGCAACCGTTCGGCGACAGCGGCTTCGGCCTGACCGCCAACTACACCTATGCCAACGGCACCGCCGACACCACGGCGACGACGTGTCGGCCGTGTGAACTGCAAGCCGCGCCGACCGCCCGATGCGATCGGAGCGGCCGGCGTGCGCGTGGTGCGTTCCTGATTCGGCGAGTGCATCCGACTACGGGCGAGGCGCTGCCACACGTCAGATGCAGCTCAGCTCCGCAGCGCTGCGACGCGCTGCGACAATTTCTTCGCAGACACACCCGACTTGGCACCCAACTCCTGCGCAAACACCGACACGCGCAGCTCTTCCAGATCCCAGCGCAGCGATTGCCATTCCTCGCGCTGCCGCAAACCGCGCGCGGCCGCGTCATCCAGCGCATCCACGAAGGGCTTGAGCTCGAGCATGCGGGCCTGGTCGCGTGCAGGATCGCGCTTGGCACGTTCGGTGCGCAGGATCATCGCCTTGAGGTAGCGCGGATAATTGGCCAACGCTTCGGCCGGCGTGTCGCGCAGGAAGCCGGCATGCACCAGCGCGCGCAGTTGCTGTTCCATATCGTCCAGATTGCCACGTGCCCAGCCCATCAACGGCGCTTCCAGTAACGGCTTGAGTTCGGCCACCGCGCCCAGAATACTTTCGGCCAGCTTCAAGCGTTCCATCGCTTCGCCGAACAGCCGCTTGATCGCATCGTCGCGGCGCTGCGCAAACGCGCCGGGGTCGCGAATGGCGCCCAAGCCATCGGCCAGCACCGCATTGAGCGCGGCATCGACCAGATCGCCGCGCAGGCGTTCCTGCGATTCGATTGACGCATACAGCAGCCCGGTCTTGGGCGACACCGGCAGTTGCTTGCGCGCCTGCTTGATCTTGTCGGCCAACGCGATTCCCAGCAGGCGGCGCACGCCGCGCGGATGCGCACGCGCCGCCTCGTTGCGGTCGGCGAAAATACGCAGCGCTGCGTTATCGCCCTGATCCACCAGCGCCGGGTACGCCGGCACACCGGCCTCGCCTGCCACCTGCTCGGGAATCGGCGTGCTCGGAAAATCGCGCAGGCCTTCGGCAGCCAGCGCACGCCCGGCACGCGCGGCAAACGCCTGGCCGGCACGTTCGCCGAAGCGCGCACGCAGCCCGTCCAGGTCGCGCGACTCGGCCAGCACCTTGCCGTCGTCGTCGCGCAGGCGCAGATTCATCAGCAGATGGGTGTCCAGTGCGTCGTCATCGAAATCCAGCGCTGCCACTTGCGTGCCGGTGGCCTTGGTCAAAAAGCGCGCCAGCTCGCCGCGGATATCGTCGGCCGAAGCAACGCTGTAGGCCTCGTAGAACGCACGCCCGAAGTCCGGCGCCGGCACATAGTTGCGGCGCTGCGCCTTGGGCAGGCTGCGAATCAATGCGGACGCCTTGTCGGCAACGAAGCCCGGCGCCAGCCACGACAGGCGGGCCGGATCCAGCGCGTTGAGCAGGTGCAACGGCACATCCAGGGTGACGCCGTCATCGATGGCACCGGGCTCGAAGCGGTAGTGCAGCGGCAGCCGCGCATCGCCGAGCGGGAAGTACTTCGGAAAGCGATCGGCCTCGCTGCCTTCGCCGGGCAGCAGATCGTTCAAGCTCCAATGCAGGCTGCGGCGTTTGTCGGGCGGCAAGGTCTTCCACCACGCGTCCAGCCCACTGGCCGAATGCAACTCGGCCGGAATGCGATCCAGATACCAGCGCGCCTGCCAGCCTTCGTCGGCCACGATGCCGGCACGCCGCAGCTTGGCCTCTTCTTCGCGCGCCTGCTCCAGCACCTTGAGGTTATCGGCCACGAAGGCCGCGCGCGTGTTGATCTCGCCGGTCACCAGGCCCTGGCGCACGAACAGGTCGTGCGCGGCGGCCGGGTCGATCTTGCCGTAATGCACCGGCTTCTTCGGCTCCAGCACCAGCCCGAACAGACTGATCTGCTCGGAGGCGACCACCTGCCCCTGCGCACGCGACCAATGCGCATCGAAGTGCTTTCGCGCAAGCAGGTGCCCCAGTTCGGCGATGGCCCAGTCCGGCTCGATCGCCGCGTTGGTCATGCCCCAGACCTTTTGCGTGTCCAGCAGCGTGGCAGCCAGGATCCACGGCGGCGGCTTGCGCGCCAGCGCAGAACCCGGAAACGGCACGAAGCGACGTTGCCGGGCCGCCAGATAATCGCCCTTTTCGGTGCGATGCCCGATCTGCGTCGGCAGGCCTGCCAGCAGCGCACGATGCAGCGATTGATATGCCGCCGCACGTTCGCGCTCGCTGGTCCGTGCAGATGCCTCGGCCGGGTCGGGCTGTTTGTTCGCAGCTGCAGGGACGCGTTGCGCAGGCGCTGCGTTGGGATCCGGCTTGCCTTCGCGCGCCAGGCGCGCAGCACGATGCAACTGCCCGCGCGTGGGCCGGTTGGCGTTGTGGCCGTCCTCACGGGCAGGCGCGCTGGCACCGGCCAGCAGCGGCGCAAGCATCACATTGGCCGGCTCCTCGTTCCAGCCGAGCTCCTCGCAGAGCAGCCGCAACTGACGATGCAGCTCGCGCCACTCGCGCATGCGCAAAAAGCCGAGAAAATGCCGGTTGCACCAGTCGCGTAACTTGGATTGGGTGAGATCTTCATGCACCTGTCGGTACGCGTCCCACAGACGCAGGATGCCGACGAATTCCGAACGCCCATCGGCAAACAGCGCATGTGCATTATCGGCGGCCTCGCGCGCTTCGGGCGGGCGCTCGCGCGGGTCCTGGATGCCCAGGAAGGACGCAATGATGATCATCTCGCGCAGGCAACCGTGCTGCTGCGCGGCCACCAGCATGCGTGCCAGCTTGACGTCCACCGGCAGGCGCGCCATCTGGCGGCCGGTGGCGGTCAGACGGCGTTCGGCATCGATCGCGCCGAGTTCCAGCAACTGCTGCCAGCCATCGGCCACCGCACGTTCGTCCGGCGCTTCCAGAAACGGAAAGTCTTCGATCCGCCCCAGTCCCAGCTGCAGCATGCGCAAAATCACGCCGGACAACGACGAACGTCGAATTTCCGGATCGGTAAATGCCGGGCGCGCGGCGAAATCGGCTTCGGCATACAGCCGGTAGCAGATGCCCTCGGCAATGCGTCCGCAGCGGCCCATGCGCTGGTTGG
Source organism: Xanthomonas nasturtii (assembly GCF_001660815.1). GTDB lineage: Bacteria > Pseudomonadota > Gammaproteobacteria > Xanthomonadales > Xanthomonadaceae > Xanthomonas > Xanthomonas nasturtii. The sequence continues at coordinate 133,796 of NZ_LYMI01000056.1, read as the reverse complement.
CGCTGGCCTGCGAGATCGGCTCGATATGCAGGCGGTCCAGCTTCTGACGTGGGCTGTAGCGTTTGACGCGCGCAAATCCCGGGTCCACCACATAGCGGATGCGCGGCACCGTCAGCGAGGTTTCGGCCACGTTGGTGGCCAGCACCAGGCGTCGGCGCGGGCCGGGATTGAACACACGGTCCTGATCGGCCGCCGACAGCCGCGCGTACAGCGGCACCACTTCGGTTTCGCGGTATTTGCGCCGTTCCAGCGACTGGTGCGCATCGCGGATCTCGCGCTCGCCCGGCAGGAACATCAGGACATCGCCACGCGGGTCGATGCGGGTGATTTCATCGATGGCCGCCACGATCGCATCGTTGACAGTGCGCTCGCCCTCGCGCCCGTTACTGTGCTCTCCGTCACCGCTTTCGCCCATATCGCCTTCGAGCGGGCGGTAGCGCACTTCCACCGGAAAGGTGCGGCCTTCCACATTGATCACCGGCGCATTGTCGAAATGCTGCGCGAAGCGCTCGGTATCGATGGTGGCCGAGGTGACGATCAGCTTCAGGTCGGGGCGCTTGCTCAGCAATTGCTTGAGATAGCCCAGCAGGAAATCGATGTTGAGGCTGCGCTCGTGCGCCTCGTCCACGATGATGGTGTCGTAAGACGAGAGCCAACGGTCGCTGGCGATTTCGGCCAGCAGGATGCCGTCGGTCATGAACTTGATGCGCGACTGCTCGCTCACGCGATCAGTGAAGCGCACCTGGAAGCCCACCGTGGTGCCCAACGGGGTCTTCAACTCCTCGGCCACGCGCGCGGCCACCGCACGTGCGGCGATCCGGCGCGGCTGGGTGCAGCCGATCATGCCGGCGGCACCGCGCCCGGCCGCCAGACACAACTTGGGCAGCTGGGTGGTCTTGCCCGAGCCGGTTTCGCCGGCGATCACGACAACCTGGTGGTCGCGGATCAGCGCGATGATGCGCTCGGCCTCGCGCGCGATCGGCAGCTGGTTGTCCAGCGTGATGGTGGGCTGCTGTTCGGCACGCGCCTGCCGCTGCGCCAGCGATGCCGCCAGGGCCTGCTCGAACGCGTCGCGCACCTGCGGGTTGCCCGGCTTGCCCTGCCAGCGCGACCATAGGCCCAGCAAACGGCCACGGTCGCGGCTCATCGCGCCATCCACGGCACGGCGGCGCTCGCGCAAGGTGTTGGCAAGGTCGGTATCGATAGCGCTCATTGATGGAGAAATGTGAAAGATTGAATGACGTTTGATCCTTTAGCCTGTCTATTGTGCCGCCATATCAGTTCCCTACGACATCAACCCCGCAAGGACCATCCCATGTCCAAGAAAAAGAACGCCAACAAGCCCGTCGTCGTCAGCGACGCCCTGCCGGTCGCTGCTGCATCGGCGCCGCATATCGATATCGGGATCAAGGACAGCGATCGCAAGCAGATCTCCGACGGTCTGGCCCGCTACATGGCTGACGCCTTCACCCTGTATCTGAAGACCCACAACTTCCATTGGAACGTCACCGGGTCGATGTTCAACTCGCTGCACACCATGTTCGAAACCCAGTACACCGAGCAGTGGGCCGCGCTGGACGAAGTGGCCGAGCGCATCCGCGCCCTGGGCTACAACGCGCCGGGCTCCTACCGCGAATTCGTTGCGCTGACCTCGATCGCGGAAGAGCCGGGCCTGAGCGACAGTGCCGACTGGCGTGAAATGGTGCGCCAGCTGGTCAGCGGCAACGAAGCGGTCTGCCGCACCGCCCGCAAGGTGCTGGGCACCGCCGACGACGCCGGCGACGACCCGACCGTGGACCTGCTGACCCAGCGCCTGCAGACCCACGAAAAGTACGCCTGGATGCTGCGCTCGCTGCTGCAGTAAACCCTTGGGGCTTCGCCCCTTCGGGTTTGCCCAAGGTTTCGCTGTTGCGAAACCTTGGGCCCCTGCTCAATTGCCTGCCACACCCCGCGCCTTCGGCGCGCCCCCTGACTCAGGGGGCGCAGCCATCTCCGCTTCGCGGACATGTCCCCCAACATTTGCGTTGCAAACATTGGGCCCCGCTACACATCTCCACACCCCGCGCCTTCGGCGCGCCCCCTGACTCAGGGGGCTATTGGTGTTAGGTTCACGACGATAGAGCACATGGTGTACAGGCCCTGCAGGACCCAGCAGTCTTCTGCCACACCCCCTGCATCGATTATCGGAAATTGAGCCCTTGCCCCATCGGGAGCGGCGTTGGGGTGAGGGTCCGGGGCGAAGCCTCATGGCGCTTACTCCGCACAAGACTTCACACACTGCCGGCCATACCCGTAGCCGCATCACGGCAATCCCTGATGCCGCTTCGCGCCATCCCGCACAGCATCGCACCAACTAGGGCTTGACCCGCGCGGTATCCTAGGCAGATGTCTTCCCCTGCCCACGAATTGCTCAGCCGCGTCTTCGGTTACGACGACTTCCGCGGCCCACAGCAGGCCATCGTCGAACACGTCGCTGCCGGCAACGATGCCCTGGTCCTGATGCCCACCGGTGGCGGCAAATCGCTGTGCTACCAGGTCCCGGCGCTGTTGCGCGACGGCATCGGCATCGTGGTCTCGCCGCTGATCGCGCTGATGCAGGACCAGGTCGAAGCGCTGCGCCAGCTCGGCGTGCGCGCCGAATTCCTCAATTCCACCCTGGATGCAGAAAACGCCCAACGCGTCGAACGCGCCTTGCTATCCGGCGATCTGGACCTGCTGTACGTCGCGCCGGAACGGCTGTTGACCCAGCGTTTCCTCTCCCTGCTGGAACGTAGCCGCATTGCGCTGTTCGCCATCGACGAGGCGCATTGCGTCTCGCAATGGGGCCACGATTTCCGCCCGGAGTATCGCCAGCTCACCGTGCTGCACGAGCGCTGGCCGCACATCCCGCGCATGGCATTGACCGCCACCGCCGACCCGCCGACCCAGCGCGAAATCGCCGAGCGCCTGGATCTGGTGGATGCGCGCCACTTCGTCAGCTCCTTCGACCGCCCCAACATCCGCTACACCGTGGTGCAGAAGGACAACGCCCGCAAACAGCTGCAGGAATTCCTGGGGCGTTATCGCGGCTCGGCCGGCATCGTCTATGCGATGTCGCGGCGCAAGGTCGAAGAAACCGCGCAGCACCTGTGCGCGCAGGGCTTCAATGCGCTGCCCTACCACGCCGGCCTGCCGGCCGAGGTGCGCGCGGAAAACCAGCGCCGTTTCCTGCGCGAGGACGGCATCATCATGGCTGCCACGATCGCCTTCGGCATGGGCATCGACAAGCCGGACGTGCGCTTCGTGGCGCATGTGGATCTACCCAAATCGCTGGAAGGCTACTACCAGGAGACCGGCCGCGCCGGCCGCGACGGCGACCCCGCCGAAGCCTGGCTTTGCTACGGCCTGGGCGATGTGGTGCTGCTCAAGCAGATGATCGAACAGGGCGAAGCGGCCGAAGAACGCAAGCGCCTGGAGCGCGCCAAGCTCGACCACCTGCTCGGCTACTGCGAATCCATGCAATGCCGCCGCCAGGTGCTGCTGGCCGGTTTCGGCGAGACCTATCCCAAGCCCTGCGGCAATTGCGACAACTGCCTGACCCCGGCAGCGGCCTGGGACGCCACGGTGGCCTCGCAGAAAGCGCTCAGTTGCGTCTATCGCAGCGGCCAGCGCTTCGGCGTGGGCCATCTGATCGACATCCTGCGCGGCAGCGAGAACGAACGCATCAAGCAGCTCGGCCACGACCAGCTGAGCACCTACGGCATCGGCCGCGATCTGGACGAACGCACCTGGCGCGGCGTGTTTCGCCAGCTGGTGGCCGCCAGCCTGCTGGAAGTGGACAGCGAGAGCCACGGTGGCCTGCGCCTCACCGATGCCAGCCGCCAGGTGCTCAAGAGCGAGCGCCAGGTGATGATGCGGCGCGAAAATCCGGCCGCCGGGCGCGACCGCGGTGCCCAGCGCACCGGCCTGCCGGTGCAGGCCCAGGACCTGGTGTTGTTCAACGCCTTGCGCGGCCTGCGCGCAGAGCTAGCCAAGGAACAGAATGTGCCGGCATTTGTGATCTTCCACGACAGCACCTTGCGCAACATCGCCGAACAACGTCCCACCAGCATCGACGCGCTGTCGCGGGTGGGCGGCATCGGCGGCGGCAAGCTGGCGCGTTACGGCGCGCAGCTGATCGAGCTCGTGCGCGAACAGGGCTGATGCAGCAGCATGTGTCACCGCAACGCCGCCGATGGCACAAAACTCCGCAGGATCGACAGCGCGCATTCAATCAGCCGTTGCTAGTTTCACAAAGCGAGCTGGCACGCGCTGCCAGCCCTCCTTCGTAGAGTCCAACCGATGAAACGCAGCCTGCTTCTCCTGGTCACTCTGTTCGCCACCGGCAGCGCATTGGCCCAAGCCAGCGATGGCAGCGCCGAGACCGCGACACCGCGCTCGCTGGACCTGAGCGTTCCGCAAGCGCCGGTGCAGTACCGCTCCGACCCGGAATACAGCACCGACCCGCCGGGCACCTTCTACGGCGACAAGAGCGGCCCCAAGCCGGCACTGGCGCGGCCCAGCGCTGCATCCATCGCCGCCGAGCTCGCCGAGCAATGCCAGGGCAAGCTGCATGGCGCAGTCGAAACCGGCATGGGCTATTCGAACCGCGGCGGCAACAGCAACTGGCAGGCGGTCAATTTGAACTCCTGCAAGACCTATTACGACGATGACGGCAAGGCGCACCAGATCGGCGTCAGCATCAGTGTCGGGCGTGGCGAAGGCCCGGTTTTTGGCCCGCGTTATGCGCCCGGCGGGTATGGCCCCGGCCCGTTTGGCTGGTAACCATACGGCTCCGTTTGCATTGACGGAGGGTTCACTGCTGCATCGCTGAGAATGGGGCTTGCCTTACGGGACGCGCGCATGTCACAGAACAAGGAACGGCCGGTCGTATTCGTTGTCGAAGACGGCGACGGCACCCGCCAACTCAGCTGCCTTGTGCTGGAGAGCTACGGTTTCACCTGCCGCAGCGCCGGCTCGGTCGAAGAAGCGTTGTCCCTGATCGAAAGCGACCCGCGCGTGGACGTGCTGTTTTCCGATATCCATTTTCCGGGCGGGCTGACCGGTGTGGATCTGGCGCTCAAGACGGCACATGCCCCCTACAACCTGCCGGTGCTGCTGACCTCCGGACTGGCGGTCGAGTATGTGGAAGAGATCCTGCCCGATGGTGTGGCCTTCCTGGAAAAGCCCTACACCCCCGAGCAGCTGCTGAGTGCGATCCGCAGCGTGATGGCGAAGCACCGCGTGCTGGCCACTCCGGTCGCGTAACACCGTCGGCTAGCCGATGCGTTTGTCCCTTGGCTGGTCAGGCAATCGACCATCTCAGGCGTAATCGCATCTCCTGCGTGCGCACGCGCACCGCCAAGCGCTGAACGCTCGTCTAGCCGATACAGTGGATGCAGCTGATGGTTAGTTGCGGATCACCGCCGGAAATCGCAAATGCGTCATCGCAACCGCACGCCGGCCGGGCGCGTATCCCCAGACGTAACACCAGGTAGCCCTGCCGCGTACACGTCTGTGCCCAAAGCGCTGCATGCCCGCAGCGCAAACCGACGCAAGCACTCGCCGATAGATCAAGTCTCAGTACCTGCTTGCACGCATGCAGGGTATTTCACGCGATCAAGCAGCCTGCTCGCTAGGCTAACGTTATTGCAGCACTGGGCTGCGGAAGACTGTCAGGAGTTCCTCATGGGCGACAATTCGTTTCTATCACCGGCTTTCATCATCCTGGTCATCGGCGTGATTGCCGTTGTGCTGTTTCTGGTCACGCGCGCCAAGAAAAAGCGCAACAAGAAATAACATTCGCACGGTGACGGCCGCGACTGCTTACGCGTGCGACGCCGTCGCTGCGTCATTGCATTTACCCAGGCGGCGGTCGACGCAGTCGGCCTTTGCTTGGTCAGGCATGCCGCTGGCGTCTTGATTGATCGAACAGGCGCTGCGCAGCGATCAGGAAGATGCCCTGGCCAGGGCGCATGTCAGCATTAGAAGTCCGCAGTGCCGTCGAATCGCACCATGCCAATGCTGCGGCTGTTCCCGCCACACCAAGACAGCACCAGCGGCACGCCCTGACAAGCGCCACGCAGCCGCATACATCAGGTGCTGCAATCAGAACCGCTCGCCCGCCGGCAGATAGCGCCATTCGCCGATCGCCAGCTTGCCCAGCGACACCCGGCCCACGCGCAAGCGGCGAATGCTGACCACCTCCAGCCCCACTTCGCCGCACATGTAGCGCAGCTGGCCAGGCTGCACGTTCTTGATTGCAAACCGCAGGCGCTCTTCGTTTTGCCAGCTCACCTTGCACGGCGACAGGCTGCGCTGCTGGTAGACAAGGCCGTGCGCCAACCGCGCCATGCCGTACGGACGCAATTCGCCCTGTACTTCGACCAGAAATTCCTGTTCGATGGAGCTGGCATCGGCACTCAGCCTGCGCAGCACGCGGCCGTCCTGGCTCAGCACCAGCAGGCCGCTTGCCGCGTCTTCCAACGGCAGCGGCGCCGTCAGCCGCAGGAAGTGGCGCTTCAGCACACGGGTGTCGGAGTGATCCAGCGCGCTGCGCGTCGCCGGCGTGGCAAGCGCCAGCGCGGCGTCGGCGGACACCCCTGCCGGCTTGTGCAGCAACAAGGTGGCGGGCTCGGCAGGTGCCAGCACCGCATTCTCGGCCAGCGTGACCTGCGCTGCGGTCGCCAACGCCTGCGGCTCTTCGACCACCACCCCGTCCACGCTCACCCAGCCACCCTCGATGTACTGCTGAGCCTCGCCACGCGAGCAACCGAATACGGCGGCCACGCATTTATCGAGACGGATCGGATCGGACATCGGGCGAGCTCAGCATCAGGGGACGGCAGTGTACGTGCTGGGTCAACGGATGCGTGAGTCGCTGCCAATCACAGCGATGCACCTCTGTCACCGCTGCACCGGCACCATCTGTCGGCCACGGGCACGTTGTCCCCGGCATGCGCAGCTGCGTACGCTGACGCCGGATGCTTCTGTGCCGCGCAACAAAGTGGGAAACTCGCCGCTCACACAGGAGATTGCAGATGTTCATCAAGTTCGGCAACGCGCGGGTCCGCCTCAACCATGTCTCCGTCATCAGCGACCCGTTCAATGCGGGCGAAAGCTTCGGCTCTTACTGTCACTCGGTTCGGGTCGGGCTGATCTCCGGCGAAGAAGTCATCGCACGCTTCAACAGCGAAAGCGGCGCCGAGCAGCTGCATGCCGACGTGCTTGCCGCACTGGAAGCCTGAGCGCAAGGCCATCCTCATCGCGTCGCGCCGGCTGCGCGCGATGCGTGGGATGCACCACCGCTGCACACAAGATGCGTGCTGCAGCGCGCACGGTATCACCCGCACCGCGAATAAAGCGCTTCGCATCGGCCTTCCATCACGGCTGCACGCCGGTGCATTACGGTTCCAAACGACGAACTCGACCATTCAACGCGCTCCGCTTGCTGGTCTCCAACACCTTCACGCGCGCGCTCCAGATGTCGGTAAAACGTCGGAAATTCGCTGTACCACTGGCACGCTTCGATCCAGCGAAATCCCGTTCGTTGCTCCGCTTCCAGCATCCCTGTCAGGACGCGCAAAGTCGCTGTCAGGAACTTCCACTCTGTAATGAATCGACGCTAAGTATTTTGCGATTGAGGGCCTTTAGCTCCGCGCGATCCGGCCGCTAGCTGGGCAAGACGCTTGAGTCGATGCACCCCGCATCCACCAGGCTACTCAGCTGCACTACCTGGATTCGGTCATGAATGACTTTCTGCAACGCCTCAATGTCGGCCGTCGCCTGGGAATGGCGTTCGGCATTTTGATTCTCTTGTCTGGCCTGCTGGTGGCCACCGGCCTGATCACCATGTCCAATGCCCGTTACGAGCTGGACACCATCGTCAACAGCAACATGGAAAGGATCCGGCTGTCCTCCGAAATGCTCGACGCCAATACCAACGTGGCGATCGGCCTGCGCGATATCGTGATGGTCTCCGGCGATGCGGCCAACCGCGCCGCGCTTGCGATGATCGAGCAGAACCGCACGCGCTATCACCAAGCCCACGACGCGCTGGCGGCGATGCCCAGCAGCGACATGGAAAAGGCCGCACTCAAGCGCGTGCAGGAAAAGCGCGACGTCTCGGTCAAGTTCAACAACCAGATTCTCGAATACGGCATTCACGACCAGAACCAGGAAGCGCAAGCCTTGCTGCAAGGCGCCGCCGCTACGGCGATGAACGAGCAACAGGCCGCCATTCGCGCAAACGCCGAACTGGAACGCCGGCTCAGCAAAGAGGCATATGCAACCGCCGTTGCGTCGATGCACCGCGGCAAGGTCACCCTGGCCAGCGGCGGCATTGCCGCGCTGGTCATCAGCGCGCTGCTTGCCTGGTTGATCACGCGCAGCCTGACCACGCCGTTGAGCCAGGCCACGCGCACCGCCGAGGCCATTGCCGGAGGCAATCTGCACAACGATGTCCACACCACCGCCACCGACGAAACCGGCCGCCTGTTGCAGGCCATGGACAAGATGCAACTGCAGCTGCGCAACCTGAGTGCCGCGCAGACCGACATGGCCAAGCATCACGATAGCGGCCAGATCAGCTTCCGCATCGACGCCTCCGCATTCCCGGGCGACTACGGCCGCATGGCCAACGACACCAACCTGCTGGTGGCCTCACACGTCGCGGTACAAAACGATCTGGCGCGCATCATGGGGCGCTACGCCATCGGCGAACTTGCCGAGGACATGCAGCCATTGCCGGGCGAAAAGGCCGTCTTCAGCAACACCATGGCGCAGGTCAAGCTCAACCTGTCGGCGATGAATCACGAAATCAAGCATCTTGCGCAGGCGGCGGCCAATGGCGACTTCAGCGCACGTGGCGATGTCGAACGCTTCCAGTTCGATTTCCGCATCATGGTCGAGAGTCTCAATCACCTGATGTCCACCGCAGATGGCAACCTGCAATCGCTGTCGGCCTTGCTGCAATCGATCGCCGCGGGCGATCTTACGGCACGCATGGGCGGCGAGTTCCGCGGCGTGTTTGCGCAGATGCGCGACGATGCCAATGCAACGGCAAGCCAGTTGGCGCAGATCGTTGGCAACATCCAGCAGTCCGCGGTGTCGATCAATTCGGCTGCCAGCGAAATTGCGGCCGGCAACCAGGACTTGTCGCAACGCACCGAGCAGCAAGCAGCCAACCTGGAAGAAACCGCCGCGTCGATGGAAGAGCTGACATCCACCGTCAAACAGAATGCCGAGAGCGCACGCCAGGCCAATCAACTGGCGATCGGCGCCGCAAGTGTGGCCTCGCAAGGTGGCCAGGTGGTGGGCAAGGTCGTGGAAACCATGTCCGGCATCGAAGCCTCGTCCAAGAAGATCGCCGACATCATCAGCGTCATCGACGGCATTGCGTTCCAGACCAACATCCTGGCGCTGAACGCCGCGGTGGAAGCCGCACGTGCCGGCGAACAAGGCCGCGGCTTCGCGGTGGTGGCCTCCGAGGTGCGCACGCTTGCGCAGCGTTCGTCCGGTGCAGCCAAGGAGATCAAGGATCTCATCGACGATTCCGTCCAACGCGTGGCGGAAGGCTCGGCACTGGTGCACAGCGCCGGCAAGACCATGGGCGACGTGGTAGCCAGTGTGCAGCGCGTCACCGACATCATGAGCGAGATTTCGGCGGCATCGCAGGAACAGTCCGCCGGCATCGAACAGGTCAATCAGACCATCACCCATATGGATGAAACCACCCAGCAAAATGCTGCACTGGTGGAAGAAGCCACCGCTGCCGCACGCTCGATGGAAGAACAGGCCGTGCAACTCACTGACGCGGTAGCCATCTTCAAGATCGATGCACGGCAGGCACGTCGCGCAGACACCCGTGCGGCGGCGCCGGTCGCGCAGCTGCTGAACAAGGTTCGCAACGGCTGAGCACCTGCACGGCGCGCTGGCTGGCCGCATACAGCCGGTGCGCGTCGCTGGTGGCAAGGCTGAAACGGCGCAGCCCCTGCAGCTTGGGGTGCGCCATGACCGCGTCCATCAGCGCGTTGCCATAGCCCCTGCCCTGGTGCTCGGGCAGCACGAAGACATCGCCCAGATACGCGAAAGTGGCGTAATCGGACACCACACGCGCGAACGCCGCCTGCCCGCTGCCAGTGAAACCGCCAAAACAGCGCGAGTTATCGATCGAACGCTGCACCAGGGGCAATCCAATGTCCCTGGCCCAGCTGGTGTGCTGCGACAGATACCGGTGGATCAGCGCCAGGTCGAGTTCGGACGCTTCGGTGGTAACGCGCAACGGCAGCATGACAGCGCTCCAGGCAATGGCCGGTCAGGGCAGCGCAGGCTGCGAGGGCAGCAGCAGCAACAGCACGCACAGCAGCAGCATGAACACCGCGATCAGCCCATCCAGTACACGCCATGCACGCGGATGCCGGAAGACCGCCTGCAACAAGCGTGCGCCGTAGCCCAGGCTGAAGAACCAGGTCACGCTGGCCAGTCACGCACCCAGCGCAAATGCCCAGCGCCGCGCGCCCGGGTAATGCGTCGACAGGCTGCCGAGCAAGACCATCGTGTCCAGATACACGTGCGGATTGAGGAAGGTAAACGCCAGGCAGGTGAGCATGGCGCGCTGCCAGTGGTCCGCACCCTGCTCCGCCGGCGCCATTGCGCTGTCGCAACGCCAGGCGCGGCGTGCGCCCATCCATCCATACACCGCCAGAAACGCCGCACCCGCATATCGCAGCAGCTGCAGCAGGCCCGACCATTGCTGCACCAACACACCGATTCCGGCGACGCCCAGCAGGATCAGCGCGATCCTCCACCGGCTTTGTCGAAGCCGCTGCGCGCGGGCTCGGCTGGTGCCTGGCGCCTGAAGCGATGGTCATGCCTGCGGTCCGCAACAAGCAGGTCGTCATCATCGACCCCGGCCGCTGGCTCGATGTTCCGCTGTACTGGCAATACGCCGCAGTGCGCTCAAGCGCCCTGCAACACCTCAGCCAGGCACTGCGCGAGGCCGCTGCCAGCAGTTTGCGTGGCAGCAAATAACCACGAAGACGTCGCCGTGACCAGCGTCATTCAACTGCGACACGACCAGCGATGGCTCACTCGGCACTGCGCCGTTGCAACAGCGATAGCGCATGTTGCAGATCGCGAAAATGAAAGGGCTTCTGCAGGCCATGCCGATGCCGGTACCTTTCCGGAATCCCGCCCTGCGCGTAGCCGGTCACGAAGATGTAGGGCACCCCGCGCGCATCCAGCTCTTCGGCAATCGGAAACGACAAGGTGCCACCCAGATTGATGTCCAGCAGCGCCAAATCGAGATTGCCCGCCTGCACCGCCTGCAGCGCGGCGTCCACGTCGGCCACGGTTGCAGCGACTTCGTAGCCCAGCTCCGTCAGGCAATCCTCCAGCAACATGGCCACCAACGACTCGTCTTCGACCAATAGCACGCGCATGGTCATGGCCCCGCCTCGGCAAGCTCGGCCGGTAACGGAATGGAGACCCGGAAACACACCCCGGCCGGGTCGAACGCCAGATCGACCTCGCCCTTGAGGTCGTGTTTCAAGCCACGTTCCAGCAAACGGGTGCCGAACCCCTTGCGCGTGGGCAGCTGCACGGGCGGCCCACCGGCCTCCTGCCAGACAAGCTCGAGCTGCTCCTGCCCGCCGCGTGTCTTGCGCTCCCAGGAAACCAGCACCGCCCCGGCCGGCGAGGACAATGCGCCGTGCTTGAGCGCGTTGGTACACAGCTCGTGCAGCGCCATCGACAGCGCCAGCGCACGCCGCGGATCCAGCCGACAGGAGCTGCCCTGCAAGGTGAAGCGCTGGCTGTCGTGCGACTCGTAAAGCGCAGCCGCGTCGCGGGTCAGCTCCAGAATGTCGGCGCTGACCCAGTTCTCGCGCGTCAATGTGTCATGTGCGCGCGACAGCGCCAGCAGTCGCGCATCGAGCTTTTCCTGTGCGTCCGCAAGGCTGGCAGCATTGGTGAACGATTGCCGTGCCAGCGATTGCACCATCACCAACGAATTCTTGACCCGATGGTTGAGCTCGTTGATCAGTAGCTGCAGATGCTGCTCATGCTGCTTGTGCTCGGTGATGTCGCGCGTGGCGCCGGCGATCGCTTCGACCTTGCCATCGGGCCCGAACACCGGCGTAAAAATGTAGTCGTAGACGCGCAGGCCACTGGTCGTGTGCGGAAACGGCACTTCGCCGCGGACCGGCTGGCCCGTCGCAATCACCCGTTCGATCTCTTCATCGTGCGTGGCCGCATGCCAGGGCTCGTAGCCTAGTTCCAGACAGGTCTTGTTGCAGGCGTCTTCCCAGCGCATGCCCCACATCGCCAATAGCGCCTGATTGGCGTAGACGAAGCGGTGCTGGAGATCGAACACATACAAAAAATCCGGTGTTGCCTGTAGCAGGGCCTCGTAAATACGCGACTTCGCTGCGTCTTCCTGATGCTCGGCCATTACGTCATGGTCCTGAAATTACGGCAAACGATAAGTCGAGTTACGTGAACGCCTGATCATGCGTATTTCATTGGCAAATGAACCCGCGCGGTCTGCATGGGTCAGGCACGGGATGCGACCGGCATGACATCAGGACATTCGCTGTTGAGCAGCGAGCGGCCGCCTGGTCGCCCTGCACCGCCGTCCCTGATAGCCTTTCGTGCTATTCCGCAGTGATCGCCGATCCGTCATGAAAAAAGCCGTTGTTCTGTTGTCCGGTGGCATGGATTCCGCCGCCGTCGTCGCGCTCGCGCAGGAGCAGGGCTTTGCCGTGCATGCACTGAGCGTGCGCTACGGCCAGCGCCACACCTCCGAACTGGACGCCGCCGCGCGCGTTGCCGCCGCGCAGGGCGTCATTGCGCACAAGGTGGTCGACGTGGATCTGCGCAGCATCGGCGGCTCGGCGCTGACCGACGACATCGACGTCCCCGACGCCGGCGGCGACGGCATCCCGGTCACCTACGTGCCCGCGCGTAACACCATCATGCTGTCGCTGGCGCTCGGCTGGGCCGAGGTGGTGGGCGCCAACGACCTGTTCTGTGGTGTCAATGCGGTGGATTACTCGGGCTACCCGGATTGCCGCCCCGAGTTCGTGCGCGCCTTCGAAGTGCTGGCCAATCTGGCCACCAAGGCCGGCGTGGAAGGGACCGGGCTGCGCGTGCACGCGCCACTGCAGTTCCTCAGCAAGGCCGACATCGTCCGTGAAGGCGTGCGCCTGGGCGTGGACTTCGGCCTGACCGTCTCCTGCTACCGCGCCGACGCCGATGGGCGCGCCTGTGGCCATTGCGACGCCTGCCGCCTGCGCGCGGCCGGCTTCGCCGATGCCGGCATCCCCGACCCCACCCACTACGCCATTTTGTCTTGACGCCTGCGTAGGGTAGAATGCGCACCCCGGCGCAATGTCGGGTCAGTGGGCCGTTAGCTCAGTCGGTAGAGCAGAAGACTTTTAATCTTTTGGTCGATGGTTCGAATCCATCACGGCCCACCATCTGCAGCAAGGCGCTTGAGCGAGTTCCATCGCTGCGCAAGAAGGCCTCTTCTCCGCAATTCAATTCGTCTTTCTGCGGCCGTGCATACGCTCGGGCACAGGTGTACCGCACAGCTCCCGCCTCGTCAGCGTGGTGGCGTTCGGGTCCTGGTTCCGTTGCAGAATCGCGCACTGCGGAATACGCCAGCACCCAGTCTCGATCCATCCGTCAGCGGGACGCGCTAGCGTCGTGCGCTGCGCGACGCGCCCGATGTTCAGCGCCCTGGTTCGTCGTTCCACAGCAGCTTGTGCAGCTGCATCTGAAAGCGCACCGGCAGACGATCGGCAACAATCCAGTCGGCCAGCTGGCGTGGAGTCACTTCGCTTTTGCTGGGCGAAAACCACACCGTGCAGCGGCGATCGAGCGCGTGCGCCGCGACGATCTCGCGCGACCATTCGTAGTCGGCGCGGCTGCAGATCACGAACTTGATCTGGTCGCGCGCGGTCAGCAGCGGCAGATTTTCCCAGCGGTTACGCGCCTCTTCGCCGGAGGCCGGCGTCTTGATGTCGACCACACGCGAGACGCGCGGATCGACGGCAGACACATCCAGCGCACCGGAAGTTTCCAGCGAGACATCAAAGCCGGCATCGCAGAGCTTCTGCAGCAGCACCAGGCAGCGCTTCTGCGCCAGCGGCTCGCCGCCGGTCACGCAGACATGGCGCACGCCATGACTGGCGACTTCGGCAACGATGGCGTCGATGTCATGCCACTGCCCGCCGTGGAAGGCGTAGGCGGTATCGCAGTACAGGCAGCGCAGCGGGCAGCCGGTCAGGCGCACGAACACGGTCGGCCAGCCGGCGGCTTCGGCCTCGCCTTGCAGGGACAAAAAGATTTCGGTGATCTTCAATCGCGGCAACGGCGATTGGACGATCTCGCTTGGGACGGCGGCGGCGTTCATGGGCAAAGTATGCGCCGTGCCGACAGGCACCGACGCGACGCGGCTCAGCGCAGTTGCTGGCCGAGACGGATGGACTGCAGGCGTTCCTGCGCAACGCGTGCTGCGTCGGAGCCGGGATACTGCGAGACGACCTGCTGCAAGGTCTGCTGGGCTTCGTTGTTCTTGCCTTCGCCGTACTGCGACAGGCCGAGCTTCAACAGACCGCCAGCGGCCTTGTCATGCGTGGGATAACGGCCGACGAGATCGCGAAACTGCGCCTCGGCGAGCTGGAAATTGCGGGTGGCGTAATAGCTCTCACCCAGCCAATACAAGGCATTGGGGGTGTAGACGCCGTTGGGATAGAGCTCCAGAAAGCTCAGGAACAGCTGCGACGCATCGTCGTACTTGCCATTCTTCAACGCGTCGAATGCCACGTTGTAGGCAGTGCGTTCGTCATTGCTGACGGCCAGGGTGCCCGGGTCGCCATGGACGGTGGGCGGCTTCTCGGAAGTTGCCGCCGCTGCAGGCCGCGCGGCAGCTGCCGGGGCCGGGGTGACGCTGCCAGTGGCGGGGGGCAGTGGCGGCGTTGCGCCACCAGCACCTTCCAACCGGTTCAGGCGTCCGTCCAGGTCCAGATACTGGTCCTTGGACTGTTGCTTGAGTTGCTCGTTGTCGTGCTGCAGTTGTTCGACGGTCGCACGCAATGCCTGCAGGTCCGAACGCGCCTGCTGCAGCTGATTGAGGAGATCGTTGTTGGCCTGACTACTGGCCTGCTGCTGCTCGAGCACCGCCACACGATCAGCGAGACTGGCTCGCTGGGCGTATGCCGGCGCGGCGACCACAAGGGCCGCCGCGACGAACAGGGATGTCACTCGAAAGTGCATCGCTTCTTACTGAGCCGTGTACACGATTTCGACGCGACGGTTCTGCGACCAGCAGCTTTCGCTGGTTTCGGTGCAGACCGGACGCTCTTCACCGTAGCTGACGACGGTCAGCTGGCTGGCCGAACCACCGGCAGCCTGCAGCGACGACGACACGGCATTGCCGCGACGCTCGCCCAGACCCATGTTGTACTCACGCGAACCGCGCTCGTCAGCATTGCCCTGCAGGGTGATGCGCGAGGAAGGACGGTCACGCAGGTACTTGGCGTGGCAAGCCATGATGGCCTGGAATTCCGGCTTCAGGGAGTCCTGATCCAGATCGAAGTAGACCACGCGCTGGCGCAGGCAGGCATCGGTATCCAGGTCGCCCGGGCCATACAGGCCGGAGGTGGACGGGCCGGTGGGAACGGAGGAACCAGCGGTGGTATCGGTTGCGGGAGGCGGAGTTTCCTTCACCTTCTTCGAGCAACCAGCCAACACGGCAACGGACAGCAGGGAGACAAGCAAGACGCGGGTGGACTTGTTCATGGGGTACCTATGGAGGCTCTGGGCCAATGAGTGGTTTAACGCAGCGAAATATTAACATTAATGCGCGGTTCGGTAAGGCCCCCATGCGGGTTCTCTCACATCGCCGTCCGCCAGAACCAGACGCTGGCGGACCCGAGCGTCGGAAGAGACGGCGTACAGCACGCCACGGCCGCCTTCGCGCGCGGCATATAAC
This sequence comes from Xanthomonas nasturtii, assembly GCF_001660815.1. Classification (GTDB taxonomy): domain Bacteria; phylum Pseudomonadota; class Gammaproteobacteria; order Xanthomonadales; family Xanthomonadaceae; genus Xanthomonas; species Xanthomonas nasturtii. Next base: position 117,781 of record NZ_LYMI01000056.1, on the reverse strand, counting down.
ACCATGCTGGCGTTAGGCGCAAAGCTCGGCGATTCGTCCAGCGAACCCGGCGACAGCGTGCTCCAGCTGGGCGAACCCAGGCTGCGGTCCATCATCGCAATGCGGTAGCTGTTGCCGCTGCCCTGCGCCACGGCGATCTTCTTGCCGTCGAACGAGACGCTGGCGGTGGCGTTGTAGTTGCCCTGGAAGGTCACCCGATTGGCGCTGCCGCCACTGGCGGAAACCTGATAGATCTGCGGACGGCCGCCGCGATCGGAGGTGAAGTAGATGCTGCCGCCGTCGGCTGCCCAGGTCGGCTCGGTGTCGATGCCGAAGTGATTGGTCATCTGGGTCAGCTGCTTGCTGCCCAGATCCATCACGTAGATTTCCGGGTTGCCGCTGCGCGACAGCGCCAGCGCCAGGCGGCGGCCGTCCGGCGAGAACGACGGTGCGCCGTTGATGCCACGGAAGCTGGAGACCAGTTCGCGTGCGCCGGTGGCGATGTCCTGCAGATAGATCGACGAATTGCCCCGCTCGAAGCTCACATACGCCAGCCTCTTGCCGTCCGGGCTCCAGTTCGGCGACAGCAGCGGCTCGGCCGAGCGCACGATGGTCTGCGGGTTGTAGCCATCCGAATCGGCCACCATCAACGCGTAGCGCATGGCGCCACCCTTGCCGCTGGCGGTCACATAGGCAATCCGGGTCCAGAACGCGCCGCGCACGCCGGTGATTTTTTCGTAGATCGCATCGGCCATCTGATGCGAGACGTCGCGCATCGCGTTGGCGCGCGCGGTCATCGCCAGGCCAAGCATGCGCTCGCCCTTGGCCACGTCGAACAATTCGTACTCGACCCGGTAGGCGCCTTCGCCCGCATCCATGACACGGCCGACGACGATGTAATTCTGCTTGAGCGTGCGCCAGGTCTGGAACTGCACCTCGGTGCCGCGGCTGGGTTTTTCGACGATCTGCGCAGCCGGCAGCGTGCGGAACTGGCCGGAACGGTCCAGGTCAGCGCCGACAACGGCCGACACATCGGTCTGCGGCGCGGTGCCGGAGCCCTGGTACGGCATGGGGATGACAGCGATCGGCGTGGCCGACGCGCTACCGCCCACGATGTCGATGGTGAGCCCTTGCTGTTGCGCGAGTGCGCTCAGCGGCAACAACAGGGCGGTCAAGGCAGCTAGCCAACGCAGCGGTTTCTTCATGGACGGCTCGGATCGGGCAGGAAAAGTGTGCAAGGGATAGCAATCAACGGGTGAACATACTCGCAATCGTGAACGAGATGATGTGAAAATGGAGCGAGCGATCGTGTAGCGAATTCGAAGGCACTGCCGGCGAGGCACCGGTGCGCAGCGACTGCCTCACTGCCTATCGGCAGTAGCAGCCGTCACACGCCCCCCGGCTCGGACAGTATTGCCGGCGTCGCCGGGCTGCAGCGCCGGAAGGCAGCCGCAGCCCGGCCAGTACCAAAGCCGGTTACTGATCCTGCGCGGTGAACACGAAGGTCAGGTTGCGCTGGAACACCGATTCGAACCCGCGGTATGGCAACGGCTGCGCGCTCAGTACGGCGGCTTCGATCGAGCGCTGGCCAGCCTCGTCGTAGGGGCAACCCGGCGCGACCTTGGCTTCCATCACGCTGCCGCCCGGCAACTGGCGGATGTTGATGGTGCATTTCTGGCCAGGCGGCACCGACGGCGGGCGTACCCACTGCGCCAGCACCTTCTGCTGGATCGCCGCAGCGTACTTGGCCGACAGGTCGGTACTGGTCCCGCCCTGCCCTGCAGTCGGCTGCGCGCTGGTTGCGGCGGCCGCCGAAGCCTGCTGCGCACGCGCCGCGGCAACCTGGCGCAACTTTTGCTCGGCCAGCGCGGCTTCCTTGGTGGCCTGCTCGCGCTGGCGGCGGATGTCGGCGATCTTCTTTTGGCGCTCGGCTTCCTCGGCCTGCTGCTGCGCAGCCGCCTGCTTCTTCTTGGCGTCGGTTTCTTCCTGCTGCTTGGCCAGGCGCAACTTCTGCTCGGCCTCTTCCTGGCGTTTGCGCTCGGTCAGGTCGATCTGCTCCTGGCGACGCTTGGCTTCCTGCTCCTGCTTGGCCTTTTCGGCGGAAATGGCCAGTGCGTCGACCTTCTCCTGGTCCACCTTGTCCGGCTGGGCCACACGCTCCTGCGCCTGCGCCTGTTGCGGCGTGGGCGCATCCTGCGGGCGCGGTTCGGGGATCGGCTGCGGCGGCGGCACGCTGTCTTCCGGCGCGGGGTCGGGCAATGGCGCGGGCGGCGGCGGCGTTTCGACCGGCGTGGCTTTCAACGCCTGACGTGCGACCCGCGCTTCTGCCGCGGACACGTCCAGCGAGGCTTCCATGCTGGGGTCGCCCGCTGCCGGCTCGACCGCACGCTCGGGCGACCACAGCCAGCCGGCGATGAACACCAGGGCGACCAGGACATGCACGACCAGCGCCAGCACGACCGGTCGAAACCAGCCGTCTTCGCGCGCCGTCTGCGTGGGGAGTGCGTCAGCGTGCATCGCTGCCTGCAGTGCCGCCGGAATCGGAAATCAGGCCGACCTTCTCGACCTTGGCCTGCTTGAGCACGTCGATGGCATCCATGATCTTTTGATACGGCGCGGCGCGATCGCCCGCCACCACCACGCGTGCCTCTTTGTCCTGCGCGACGATGGCAGCCAGCTGCGCCTGCAGCGCGGCCACGTCCATCGCCTGCGGCTTGCCCTTGGGCAGCTGCAGTGCGAGCTGGCCATCGGCCGCCACCACCACGATGACCGGGTCCTGCTTGCTCTCCAGCGCCTTGGCGCGCGAGCTCGGCAGGTTGACGTCGGTGCTCAGGGTCAGCAGTGGCGCGGTCACCATGAAGATGATCAGCAGCACCAGCATCACGTCGATGTACGGCACGACATTGATGTCGGATTTGAGCTTGCGCTTCTTACGACGGGAAATACCGGAAATCATCGTGCAACGTTCCTAGTTAGTCCTCGGCGCCGGGCGGCAGCGTGGTCGCGGCGTCCGGGTGAGGGACATCCGCGCGTGGCGCTGCCGCTAACGCGACTGGCTCTGCCGGCCACTTCCCGCGTAACGCCGTGCGGGTACATGCCGGCAGCGCGCATCACTCGTCGGCGCCGGCCTGGCGCTGCAGGATGGAGCTGAATTCGTCGGCGAAGGTTTCGTAGCGGACCGACAGCCGTTCCACGCGCGTGGTGAAGCGGTTATAGGCCCACACCGCCGGAATCGCGACGAACAGGCCGATGGCGGTCGCAAACAATGCCTCGGAGATACCCGGCGCCACCGCAGCGATACCGGCCTGCTCGCCGCTGCTGACCATATCGTGCATGGTCACCATGATGCCGAACACGGTGCCGACCAGGCCGACGTACGGCGCGGTGGAACCGATGTTGGCCAGCAATTCGAGATTGCGCTCGAGCTGGTCGACTTCGCGGGTGAAGGCGGTGCGCATGGCGCGCTGTGCGCCTTCCAGCTGCACGCGTGCATCCAGGCGGCGGCGGTCGCGCAGACGCGAAAACTCGCGGAACCCGCTTTCGAACATCGACTCCAGACCACCGACAGTGCGGTTGCGGTCGGTCGCCGAGGCGTACAGCTTGGCCAGGTCCGCACCGGACCAGAAGCGGTTTTCGAACTCGTCCGCCTCGCGGTTGGCCTGCTTGAATGCACGCGCCTTGCGGAAAATGATCACCCAGCTGATGAACGAGCCGATCAGCAACAGCAACACGATGATCTTGACCGGGATACTGGCGCGCAGGATCAGGTCTACATAGTTGATGCTGCTGTTGTGCGCCACGCTGGCGGTCTGCGCCGCGGCAGCGGCGACGTCCTGCGGCAGTGCTTCCACTACCGTGTCCTGCAGGGCCAGGAGCAATGCAATCGACATCCGTTCGTTCCTCAGTAATCGGATTCTGTGGTTTCTAGAGCTTTCAACACGTCATACACCGCATCGTCCATGCCACGCGGGCGGAAGTCGCTGGTACCGAGCGCGGCGATGCGCACCTCGGCAGTCAGCAGCACTTCGCCCTCGCGACGCACCGATTGCGCAAACAGCAGGCTGGCCCGCCTGCATCTCAGCAGTACCGCCGACACTGACAGCGCGTCGTCGAGCCGGGCCGGCTTGAGGAAATCCAGTTGCATCGAACGGACCGCAAACACCAGACCATGGTCTTGGCGCATCAGATCCTGCCCGTAACCGGCCGCGCGCATCCACTCGGTGCGCGCACGTTCCATGAAGGCGACGTAGCGCGCGTGGTAGACCACCCCGCCGGCGTCGGTATCTTCCCAGTAGACGCGTGTCGGCCAACTGAATACAGGCGGGGATTCAAGAATCGGGAGTCGGGAATCGATGGTCATGGGCACGGAATGTCGGTCGGGACGGCCCGGGCGAGCGACGAACCGAGCGCCATCAAAACAGCTCTCCCGGTTCGCCGATGGCCGGGGCGCGGTCGCGCGGCGGCTTCAGGCCCAGATGCAGGTAGGCCTTGGTGGTGGCCATGCGGCCGCGCGCGGTGCGGATCAGAAAACCCTGCTGGATCAGGTAGGGCTCGATCACGTCTTCCAGTGTGCCGCGCTCTTCCGACAGCGAGGCGGCCAGCGATTCCACGCCCACCGGGCCACCATCGAAATGTTCGACGATGGTGCGCAGCATGCGGCGATCGAGCTCGTCGAAGCCTTCCGGGTCAACTTTCAGCATCTGCATGGCGGCCTGCGCCACCGGCAGATCGATATGCCCGGCGGCCTTGACCTGGGCGTAGTCGCGCACGCGGCGCAGCAACCGGTTGGCGATACGCGGGGTGCCGCGTGCGCGACGCGCGATTTCGGCGGCGCCTTCGGGCGTGCAGTCGATGCCCAGAATGGCAGCCGAGCGGATCACGATGCGGGTCAGTTCCTGCGGCGAATAGAATTCCAGCCGCTGCACGATGCCGAAGCGGTCGCGCAGTGGCGCGGTCAGCAGGCCGGCGCGGGTGGTGGCGCCGATCAGGGTGAACGGCGGCAGGTCGATCTTGATCGAGCGCGCGGCCGGGCCGTCGCCGATCATGATGTCGATCTGGAAATCTTCCATCGCCGGGTACAGCACTTCTTCCACCACCGGCGACAGCCGATGAATCTCGTCGATGAACAGCACATCGTGCGGCTGCAGGTTGGTCAGCAGCGCGGCCAGGTCCCCTGCCTTTTCGATCACCGGGCCGGAGGTGGAACGCAGGCTCACGCCCAGCTCGTTGGCGATGACGTGGCTGAGCGTGGTCTTGCCCAGGCCGGGCGGGCCGAAGATCAGCACATGATCCATCGCCTCGCCGCGCGCCTTGGCTGCCTGGATATAGATGTCCATCTGCTCGCGCACCGGCTGCTGGCCGAGATAGTCGGCCAGGCGCTTGGGGCGGATGCTCGCATCGGCGGCATCGTCTTCGCGGGTGGCGCTGCTGGCGATGATGCGCTGTTCCATTAGCGGGACCCGGGAAACGCATGGCGTGCGATTGCGGGCGGGGCAGCAGAGGGCAGGAAAGACATCATGATCCGGCAATTGTAGAAGACTGCAGCACGCTTTTAGCGGGCCCCCGGTCCCCGGTCCCGTGTCCCGGCATTTAAATCTCCACCTGCGCGCCCAACTCGACCAGGCGATTACCGGGGATGCGGAAGAAGCCGGTGGCCGGGGCGGCGTTGCGATGCATCAGCGCGAACAGCTTGTCGCGCCAGATCGGCATGCCGCGGTTGGCGCTGGCCACGATGGTTTCGCGGCTGGCGAAGAAGGTGGTGTCCATCGGGTCGAAATGGATGCCGCCCTGGTCGCAGGAGCGCATCAATGCCAGCGGCACGTCGGGCGTTTCCATGAAGCCGAAGCGCACGTAGACGCGGTAGAACTCGTCGCCGATCGATTCGATCTGCAGGCGCTTGTCCGCCGGCGCATACGGAATCGGCAAGGTGTCGACGTTGAGGAAGATGTTGCGCTCGTGCAGCACCTTGTTGTGCTTGAGGTTGTGCATCAATGCATGCGGCACCACCATCGGATCGGCGGTGAGGAACACCGCCATGCCCGGTACCCGCGCCGGCGGCGCCAGCATCAGGCCGGGCAGGAAGCTGTCGATACGGATGCCGTCCTTGCGGATTTCCTCGCGCAGCAACGCGCGGCCGCGGCGCCAGGTGCGCATCAGGGTGAACACCACGATGCCCAGCGCCAGCGGGAACCAGGCGCCCTGCAGCAGCTTGGCGCCGTTGGCGATGACGAAGGCCAGTTCGATGATGAAGAACACCACGCACAGCGGCAGCACCCAGTTGCGCCAGCGCGGCCACAGCGAGCGCGCCACCAGCGCCAGCAGCAAGGTGTCGATCAGCATGGTCATCGAGACCGAAATGCCGTAGGCCACCGCCAGATTGGTGGAGCTGCGGAAGATCAGCACCAGCGCGATCACCATCACCATCAGCAGCCAGTTGATGCCGGGCACATAGATCTGGCCGATGGTGGTGCGCGAGGTGTGCTTGATCAGCATGCGCGGGATGTAGCCCAGCTGCATGGCCTGCCGGGCCACCGAATACGCACCGGTGATCACCGCCTGCGAGGCGATCACCGCCGCCAGCGTGGCCAGGATGATCATCGGATACAGCGCCCAGCTTGGCACCGCTTCGAAGAACGGGTTTTTCAGCGCGGACGGGTGATTGAGCACCAGTGCGCCCTGGCCCAGGTAGTTGAGCAGCAGCATCGGCAGCACGAAGAAGTACCAGCCGTGACGGATCGGGCGTGCGCCGAAATGGCCCATATCCGCATACAGCGCTTCGCCGCCGGTCACCGCCAGCACCACCGCACCGAGGATGAACACCCCGTGCCAGCCGTGCTCGATGAAGAAGCGGATCGCCCACCAGGGGTTGAAGGCCTTCATCACTTCCGGCGCATCGACGATGTTCCAGATGCCAATGGCGCCCAGCGACAGGAACCACAGGCAGGTGATCGGGCCGAACACCTTGCCGACGGTCTCAGTGCCGAAGCGCTGCACCATGAACACGATAAGCAGGACCACCACGGTGATCGGCACGATGAAGGGGTGCAGGCTGGGCGCGGCGATTTCCAGGCCTTCCACTGCGCCCATCACCGAGATGGCCGGCGTGATCACGCCGTCGCCGAAGAACAGCGAAGCGCCGAAGATGCCGAGGATGCCCACCACATATGCCGAGCGCGAGCCCTGCTTGAGTGTGCGCTGGGTCAGCGCCATCAGCGCCATGATGCCGCCTTCGCCCTCGTTGTCGGCGCGCATGATGATGGTGACGTACTTGAGCGTGACGGTGATCATCAGCGCCCAGAACGCCAGCGACAGCACGCCCAGCACAGTGTCGTGGTCGCTGGTCAACCCGTAGTGCGGCGAAAACGCCTCCTTGAGGGTGTACAGCGGGCTGGTGCCGATATCGCCGAAGACGACGCCGATCGCACCAATGACCAATGCCATGTGGCTGTTTGCGGGCGCATGGCCGGAGCCGGCTGCAGGTGTAGGGGTGTGGGACATGATGTGAGCAGTTTTGGCCAGACAGCGTGAAGAAAGAGGAGGAAGGCAGCGCCCACCTTAGGCGCCTGCCCGAATGTCGCAGGCAGCCGCCACACGGCGGACCGCAGCAAGGAAGCGCAGTGTACGAGCCGTACCTGCCGATTCCGAGTGCCGGCCGCGTCCGCTTGGCGGCGCCGCGGCGATGTGGCGGCTGCGCTCAACGCAGCGCGGCTTGCAGCGCCTTGCGAATGACGGTGGCGACTTCGTCGCCTTCGGCCCCGGCGTCGCGCGCCATGCGGGCGGCCTCGGCCGGCTTGTAACCCAGCTGTTGCAGGGCCACGGTGGCTTCGGAGACGGCGTCCGGTCCCAACTGGCCGGTGATCGGCGCACCGCTGCTGAAATCGGCAGCGCGGTCGCGCAGTTCCACCACCATGCGCTCGGCGGTCTTCTTGCCGATGCCGGGAATGCGGGTGAGCGCGGTGATGTCGCCGCCGGTGATCAGGCGGGCGAACTCGTCCACGCTGACGCCGGACAGCACCGCCAGCGCGATCTTGGCGCCGATGCCGGTGACCTTTTGCACGTCGCGGAACAGCCGCCGCTCGCCTTCGCGCAGAAAGCCGTACAGCGACACGCTGTCTTCCTTCTGCGCGTAATGGGTAAACAGGATCACGTCGCGGCCGACATCGGGCAGGTCGTAGAAGGTGCTCATCGGCGCCTCCAGCTCATACCCCACTCCGCCCACATCGATCACCAGCCACGGCGGCTGCTTGTAGGCCAGGATCCCGCGCAGACGGCCGATCACGGTGAAACACCGGGACCGGGGACCCGGGACCAGGCACCGGAAAAAGCGGCGATGCCTGTGGCTTTATCGGCAAACGTGCTCCGGGTCCCGGGTCCCCGGTCCCCGGTCCCGACTCCACTGCCGCTTACCATTATCATCGTCATTTCCGGCTCCAGGCCTGTTGGGTATTGACGCCCAGGCGCTGCGCCGTGGCGCGCACGTGGGCGTGAGTGATGGCGACCGCCAGTGCGTCGGCGGCGTCGGGCTGCAGCTTGCCTTTCAGGTTGAGCATGATGCCGACCATGTGCTGCACCTGCACCTTGTCCGCACTGCCCTTGCCGACCAGGGCCAGCTTGACCTCGGTGGCCGCGTACTCGTGTACCGGCAGGTCGCGCATGACCACGGCACAGATCGCCGCGCCGCGCGCGTGGCCGAGCTTGAGCGCCGAGGCGGCACTCTTGCCCATGAACACCTTCTCGATCGCCACCTCGTCCGGCCGGTAGGTTTCGATCAGCTCGCCCAGCCCCTGCAGCAGGCGCTTGAGCCGCTGCGCAAAATCGCCCTCGCCCAGCAGCACCAGCGGCGCGTGGTGCACATGCCGGCTACGGCCGCCTTCGTCGATATCGATGATGCCGATGCCGGTGCGCTGCGAGCCGGGATCGATGCCCAGGATGCGGATGGTGCCGGGACCGGGGACCGGGGACCGGGGACCGGGCACAGCAACCTCGGTAACGGCCTGACCATCGGCACCGCCCTTCCGGGTCCCCGGTCCCGGGTCCCGGGTCCCGACAGGTGCCACTGCGGCCTTACGCCCCGGCACCGAGCGCTGCTTGATCGACGTTCGAATACACGTCCTGCACGTCGTCCAGGTCTTCGAGCATGTCGAGCAGCTTGCGCACCTGCAGCGCGGTGTCGCCGTCGACGGCGATGTCGTTTTCGGCGCGAAAGGTGATTTCGGCGTGCGCCGGCTGCAGGCCGGCAGCGGCCAGGGCGTCCTGGACCTGGGCGAAGGTGTCCGGGGCGGTCAGCACGTCGATGGCGCCGTCTTCCGGGTACACCACCACGTCGTCGGCGCCGGCTTCGATGGCCGCCTCGGTGAGGGTGTCTTCGTCGATGCCGGCAGCGAAGCTGAGCACGCCCAGGCGTTTGAACATGAAAGCCACCGAGCCCTCGGTGCCCATGTTGCCGCCGCACTTGCTGAAGGCGTGGCGCACGTCGGCCACGGTGCGCACGCGGTTGTCGGTCAGGCAGTCCACGATCACCGCCACGCCGCCGGGGGCATAGCCCTCGTAGCGCACTTCTTCGTATTCCACGCCTTCCAGCTCGCCGGTGGACTTCTTGATGGCGCGCTCGATCACGTCCTTGGACATGTTCGCCGACAACCCTTTGTCCATGGCGGTGCGCAGACGCGGATTATTGGAAGGATCGCCGCCGCCGGCGCGCGCGGCCACGCTGATCTCGCGGATGATCTTGGTGAACATCTTGCCGCGTTTGGCGTCGGAGGCGTTCTTGCGGCCTTCGATCGAGGGGCCTCTACCCATGGGTGGTTCCAGACTGGCTTGGATGACAGGGCGCGAATTTTACCTGATTGCCCGCCCTCACCGGGGCCACAGCATCCGCCGGCGGATGTTCACGACTGAAAGCGGCCGGTGCGCAGGAAGGCCAGCGCCTGGGCGGCGGCCTCGGGCGAGCGCAACAGGCCGCTGTGGCTGGCGTTGACCACGCAATGGTCGCGCAGCCCGGGCAGGCGGGTTTCGGCCAGCGCCACGGTGCCGTCCGAGCCCTCGGCCAGCGGTGCCAGCCAACGGCCGACGCCGCGCGGCACGCAGCCGGCAACCTGGCCGATCTCCGCCTGACCGTCCCAGCGCGCAAACCCCTGCTGCAACAGGGCGGCGCTCCGGCCCATCGCCCAGACGCCACCACGCCGGGCCAGTCCGCGCGCGGCGGCGCTGCCACACAGGGGCGAGCCCAGGCAGACCACGCGGCGCACCGGCAGGTCGGGGGCGTCGCACAAGGCCTGCAAGGCCATCAGCCCGCCCAGGCTGTGGCAGACCAGCAATTGCGCGCGGCCTGTGCAGGCGGTCGATCAAGCGCGGCACTGCCTGCACCGGCCCGCCGAGCACGCTGGCATAGCCGAACAGCGCCGGTGCCAGCCCATCGGCGCGCATCCGGCGTGCGAGCGGCAACAGCCAGTGCGCGGTATTCCAGATGCCGTGCACCAGCAGCACGTCGGCGGTGGCGGTGACCGCGTACTTGCGCGGACTGCGCCGGGGCATGACCGGGAGGGACGACGATGGGATGAACAAAGGCGTGGTCACCGGGATGGGGGCAAAGATCAGGCGCGTGTCTGACACGCGCACGGCATGCAGGGAACAGGCCTGGTACCGATCGTTCGCACGCGCTGCGCCGATCGTGCGGCAAACGCCGCGCACGGCAAGCGAACCCGGCGTCGCATCGTACGGACGCCTGGCTTACTCGGCTGCAACAATCGGCTTGCGGCGCAGGATGAACTCGCGGTCGACGATCTTGCCCACCGGGAAATCGTATTCGCCGATTTTTTCGAAGCCGTAGCGGGCATAGAAGCGCTGCGCGCCAAAATTCTCCGACCACACGCCGATCCACAAGGTGCGTGGGCCGTCGCGTTCGAGCCATTCCAATGCGGTTTCGAACAGCCGGCTACCCCAGCCGCTGCTCTGGTAGTCCTTCAACAGATACAGCCGCTTGAGCTCTCCATCGCCTGGGCGCACCTCATCGTGCGGCAGACCGCAGGGGCCGGCGGCGGCATGGCCGACCAGCAGGTTGTCCATCTCCAGCAGCCAGATCGCATAGTCCGGATGCGCCAGCACGATGCGCGCGCGCTCGACCGCATAGGTCTCTTCGAGAAAACCGCGCAGGTCTTCTTCTGGATACAGATGCCCGAAGGTTTCGGTAAAGGTCTGCGCTGCCAGCAGCGATAACGCTTCGGCATCGTCCGATGTGGCGCGGCGGATGCGGGTCATGCGGAGCCTCTCGTGCCATGTGGACATGGCAGCTTCTCGCATGCAGATGCGCTACCGCAAGCGGGCGCCGCGGGCAGTGCACGCCGGGCAGAACCCGATGTGCACGCCCTACAGGGACATGCGGTGCGCATGCCCCTGCGCGTTTGCGCATCAGACCTGCTTCGGGCGGACCTGCACGTGCACTTCGGCGAGCTGATCGGCGGCGATCGGCGACGGGGCGTCGGTCATCAGATCCTGTGCGCCCGTGGTCTTGGGGAACGGGATCACGTCGCGGATGGATTCGGTGCCGGCCATCAGTGCAGCGATGCGGTCGATACCGAAGGCGATGCCGCCGTGCGGCGGTGCGCCGTAGTTCAGGGCATCCAGCAGGAAGCCGAACTTGGCGCGCGCTTCTTCGGCGCCGATGCCGAGCAGCTCGAACACGGCGCTTTGCATGTCCGGGCGATGGATACGGATGGAGCCACCGCCGATCTCATTGCCGTTGAGCACCATGTCGTAACCGCGCGACACGGCGGTGCGGGCATTGGCGCGCAGGTCGGCAATGTCGTCCACCGCCGGCGCGGTGAAGGGGTGATGCAAGGCGACGTAGCGCTGTGCTTCGTCGTCCCATTCGAACATCGGGAAGTCGGTGACCCACAACGGTGCCCAGGTGTCGGCGACCAGCTTGAAATCCTTGCCGGCCTTCAGACGCAATGCACCCATGAAATCGGACACGGTGTTGTAGCCGCCGGCACCGAAGAACACGATGTCGCCGTTGCCGGCACCGACGTGCTTGAGCAGGGCGGCAAAGGCCTCTTCGCCAAAGAATTTGGCGATCGGCGAGCCGACTTCGCCGGTCTCCGAGAGCTTGATGTAGGCCAGGCCCTTGGCGCCGTACTTGGCGGCATGCGCGGCGTATTCGTCGATCTGCTTGCGCGACAGGCTGGCGCCACCGGGGATGCGCAGCGCGGCCACGCGACCATCGGCATCGTTGGCAGCGGCGGTGAAGACCGGGAATTGGCTGGATGTGACCAGCTCGGCCACGTCGATCAGTTCCAGATCGATGCGCAGGTCCGGCTTGTCCGAGCCGTAGCGACGCATCGCCTCGGCCCAGGTCATGCGCGGGAACTGCGTCGCCAGCTCGACATCCACCACTTCCTTGAAGATGGCGCGGATCATGTCTTCGACGAAATCCTGCACGTCGCGCTCGCGCACGAAGGCAAATTCCATATCGAGCTGGGTGAACTCCAGCTGGCGATCGGCGCGCAAGGCTTCGTCGCGGAAGCAGCGCGCAATCTGGTAGTAGCGGTCGAAGCCGGCCACCATCAAGATCTGCTTGAACAGCTGCGGGCTCTGCGGCAACGCGTAGAACTCGCCTGGATGCATGCGCGCCGGCACCAGGAAGTCGCGTGCGCCTTCCGGGGTGGCCTTGGTCAGGATCGGAGTTTCGATGTCCTGGAAATCGCGCGCATCCAGATGCCGGCGCAGCGCCTGCACCAGCTTGATGCGGGTGCGCTGCATGCGCTGCATTTCCGGGCGGCGCAGGTCCAGATAGCGGTACTTCAAACGGGTTTCTTCGCCCGGATTTTCGTGCGCGTGGAACGGCAGCGGCGCAGCCTTGTTGAGGATGCTGATGCGCGTGGCGATCACTTCCACCTTGCCGGTGCGCAGCTTGTCGTTGACCGCATGGCGCGCGCGCACCACGCCTTCAACCTGCAGCACGTCCTCGTAGCCAAGGCTGGCGGCCACCTTGAACAGCTCCGCGCTGGCGTCGTCGCCGGCCACCGGTTCCACCGTGACCTGCACGATACCTTCGTGGTCGCGCAGGTCGATGAAGCACACCCCGCCCAGGTTGCGGGCCACGTCGGTCCAGCCGGCGAGAGTGACGGTTTGGCCGATCAAGGTCTCATCGACCAGGCCGCAGAAGTGGGTACGCATCGAAAGCTCCGCTGAAAACCCGACACAGGACAGCGCCGGAGAGCCGGATATTCTGGGGCCGGCGGACGACAGGAGCAAATGCGTGGGCGCTCATGGGCGCTTAAGTCGGCGCCCGGCTGAATAGGCGCCACGCCCCTCCCGCACCAAGGACGACACGATGCTGCGCACCGCCCTGCTGCTTTCCGGCTTCGGCCTGATCACCCTGACCGGCCTGCTCGCCAGCGCCTCTGCCGCGGCGCAGGAGCGCGGCTGGAACGGCCCCAGCATCACCTGCTCCAGCAACGACAACCGCCGCCGCGAGTGCGATACCCCGTTCCGCGGCCGCGCCGTCTTGGTGGAAAACATCTCGGGCACGCGTTGCATCGAAGGCCGCAACTGGGGCAGCGACCGCGGCAGGATCTGGGTGGACAACGGCTGCCGCGGCCGCTTTGTCGACGGCCGCAACGGCGGTTGGGGCGGCGGCAACGGCCCTGGGTATGGTGGCGGCGGGGTCGCCGGCACGGTGCGCTGCGAGAGCAACGACCAGCGCCAGAAGATCTGCGACACCGGCTGGCGCCGCGCCACCCTGTTGCGCCAACTCTCGAACACGCCTTGCGTGGAAGGCCGCAACTGGCGCCAGGACGGCGGCCGGATCTGGGTGGACGACGGCTGCCGGGGTGAATTTGCGCAGGCCCGCGGTGGCGGCGGCTGGGATCGCGGCGACGGCGACTATGCTGGCCGCGACGACCGTCCACGCAACGACTACGCCATCAACTGCGCCAGCGACGACCGCCGCCTGCGCACCTGCGCCTGGGACGGCCGTTATGGTCGCCCGGTGCTGACCCGCCAGCTGTCCGACACGCGCTGCGAGGAAGGCCGCAGCTGGGGCTACGACGATCGCCGCGCAACGGTGTGGGTCAACGATGGCTGCCGGGCGCGCTTCGAGGCGCGTTGAGCACTGGAAGCCCCGTCAGTGCGCGGCTCAGCTCCCCCACGGCGCAGGTGGCAGCGCCACTGGCCGGGTGAGATCGAATTGGACCCGGAACAGGCGCCCATCCGGGCGACTCAGTTCGTAGACAACGCTGCGACCAGGCCGGATCTCCATCGCCCAGCGATTGCGCAGCGAGGCGGTCGAGCCCAGGCGCTTGAACAGCGCGACCGACTCGGCATCGACCGGGAATTCCTGGCGGTGCGCACTGCCGGCATCGACAGTGTCGCCGCCGTACTGGGTCAACGCATCCGGGCTGCCATCGGCGTGGCGATGGTCGTGCTTGAGCCGCAGCCCGGTGTCGGTGCGCGTCAGCACCCAGGTACGCGAGCGGTCGTCGCCGACATGAAACGGCACCCGCAACGTGCGCGTCGGGTCATCGCAACCACGCACATGCATCACCAGCGGCTTGCCGGCGAATGCACTTGGCGTTGCGGACGCGGGCGTATCGACGATGACCCGGCCGGCAAAGGCCTGCCCGCAATGCATGGCCAGGGCGGCCAGAAATCGATCTGCGGGCGCCGCGTCGACCGCAGCGTGCGGCACCGGCGTGGCACAGCCGGCTAGCGCAGCGAGCAGCACCAACGCGGCCCACCGTGATGCAGCGGGCATCACGGTGCGCGCCGCGGCGGCGACTGCAGCGCTGGGCATCGCGCTGGGCTGCAACACTCTGCGCGCGCCGCGGGTCTTCATGCGGGGCCGGACGCGGGTTTGGCCGCCGGCTTGCTCTCTACAGCCGCGGCCGGTTTGGCATCGCCACCGCCGCTGCTGCTTTCGGTCAGGTTTTTCTTTTTCTCGCCGGCCGACTTGAAGTCGGTCTCGTACCAGCCGCTGCCGGACAGGCGAAACGACGGTGCGGTGATCTGGCGCTTGATGGTGGCCGCCGCGCAGGCCGGGCAGGTCTGCGGATCGGGGTCGGCCATTTTCTGCAGGCGGTCGAACGCGTGGCCGCAAGTGGTGCACTGGAAACCGTAGATGGGCATGGCAGGATCAGCTGAAGACGATGCGGGGGCGAAGATTCTAGACGCATGCAGGCGGGCAGGTGCAGTGCCCTGCCGCGCGGCAGGCGAAGGGCGTGGACGACAGGGCGCAGCAGGCAGCGGGCACCGCGACGATGATCGCTCGCCGTTTCGACAGCCGCGCACGCAGATGGCTGTTTGTCCCGATGTAATGTCGAACGCCCCTGCCCGCGCGCAACGGTTTGCAGGCATGTCGCTTCTCTGCCAGATCAGCGCGTATGGCATGCAGATTGGTTTGTTGTACCGATGCAATGTTCAGCGCCCCTGCCCGCACGCACAGCGATCCGCAGACATGCCGCAGCCCTGCGCGATTGACATGCGGGCGGCTACGCCCTGCAGGCAGTGCAGCGCGCAAGCAGTGCCACACGTCCCACACCTTGCGCGAACCACACAGACACATCGTCATTGCCAAAACGCCGCACATGCCCTTCGGCTTCAATCGAGCCGCGCTGGACAGGCTGCTACACTCGCCCGCGTGACCGACGCGCCTTTTCCCCCACGAGGGCCGCATCCATGTTGCGGCTGACTGCCTTATTGCTTGGCGTTGCCCTGCTGCTCACCGGTAGCGGGCTGCTTGGCACGCTACTCGCCGTGCGCGGCGGCCAGGCCGGCTTCGATGCGCGTGCGCTGGGCCTGATCATGTCCGGCTACTTCGCCGGTTTCTTTCTCGGCACCTTCTTCGCGCCGCCGCTGATCCGCCGCATCGGGCATATCCGCGCCTTTGCGTTCTACGCATCGCTGGCGGCCATTGCGGTGTTGCTGCATCCGATCTGGCTCGATCCCTGGGGCTGGGGCGTATTGCGCCTGGTCACCGGGGCGGCGCTGGTCGGCCTGTATACGGTGATCGAAAGCTGGCTCAACGCCGAGCCGGACGCGCGTCGGCGCAGCCGGGTGTTTTCGGTGTACATGGCGATCAATCTGTCGGCGCTGGCGCTGGGCCAGATCCTGCTCACCATCGGCGATGCCGGCGCACCGGCCATGTTCACGCTGACGGCGATCCTGATCTGCGCGGCAGTGATGCCGGTGATGACCACGCGGCTGATCCCGCCCGAGGTGCCGCACGTTTCGCGCCTGCGACTGAAGACGCTGTACGCATTGGCGCCGGTGGCCACGATTGGTGCCGGCCTTTCCGGGCTGGCGATGGGTGCGTTCTGGGGCTTGCTGCCGGTGTACGCCAACCGCATCGGGCTGGATGCCGACGGCGTGGCGATGTTCATGCTCACTGCCATCGTGGGCGGTGCGGTGCTGCAGTGGCCAATCGGGCGCATCAGCGACGGGCACGACCGCCGTATCGGGCTGGTCACGGTGAGCGCACTGGCAGCCGTTATCGCCATTGCTGCCGCATTGCCGATGGTGCAGACGCAGACCACCGTGCTGTTCGTGCTGTTCTTCGTCTATGGCGGGTTGGCGTTTTCGCTGTACCCGTTTGCGGTCGCGCACATGCTCGATTACCTGCCCCGCGAAGATTTGCTGTCCGGCTGCAGCAGTTTGTTGCTGGTGCACGGTGTGGGTGCAGCGATCGGCCCGGCGCTGGCCGGAGGCGCCATGCAGAAATTCGGCCCGGCAGCCTTGCCGGTGTACTTTGCGGTGATGCTGCTCGCACTGGCCGGATTCACGCTGGCGCGGCTGCTGCGCTTCAGCCGCCGCCGCACCCACCCCATCGCCTTCCGCCCGATGCTGCGCACCACGCCATCGGCACTGGAATTGATGCCGGAAACCCAGCAGATCGAAGCGCCACCGCGCACCAAGCAACGCTGACACAGCGCTTCCCACCGAGGTCCAGGATGGCTCTGCAATTCTGCCGGCATAACTTGCAGAACATCGTGGCTACGGCCAGCGTCACTCGCCACATTTCGAAATTTCGCCCGCTTTTAAAAGCGATCGAACACGCCTGATATGCAAGTTTCAGAGCGGATGGCTTGCGGCTTGGCTGCAGGGCCCTTGCCCGCCAACCGTCGCAGGACACGCTGCAAGTACGTCCTTGGCAACCGCGATACGCAGCAGATCGGCACCACCATCGACGGCGTGCCCAATGGCGGCTCGGGCTATGGCGGCGGCTCCAAGGCCAATCGCTTTATCGACCTGCCGGATCTGGAAACGGTGGAAGTGAGCCAGGGCACCGCCGACATCGCCTCGCGCTCCAACGAAGCGTTGGGCGGCACATTGAACTACCTCACCAGCGAACCGCGGGACACCCAGCGTGTGCGGGTGATCGGCGGCATTGGCGACAACCAGGCGCGCAAGTATTACGCCCGTTACGACACCGGGCTGCTCGGCGACAATACACGCGCCTGGATCAGCGGCTCGTCAGCGCGTAACGACGACTGGATCGACGGTAGCGGCCACACCAGCCGCGATCACCTGGCCGGCAAATTCGCCAGCGCGTTGAACAAGTGGGCGCTCAGCGGCTACGCGTCCTACGACGATGCCGACGATGCCGACGATGCCGACGATGCCGACGAATCCGAATACACCAGCGTGACGCCGGAGCAGATCGCGCGCGACCCCGAGCACGATCTGTTGACCGGCACGCTCACCGGCATTCGGTATCTGGACCAGAACTACCGCTCCGGCTCGCGCGCGTTACGCAAGAACACCTTCGGTTATCTACGCGGCGCCTTCGATGGCGGCAGCGGCTTCAAGACCACGCTGACCGGCTACGCGCACCGCATGCAAGGCCGCGGCGACTGGATTCCGCCGTATCTGGTGGACGTCACCAACAATGGTACAGGCGCGCCGGAGTCCGAAGCGCGCGGTGGCAACACCGTGCATGCCGGCAGCGACCTGGGCAAGCTGTATTACCTCACCCCCGGCGGCGCGGCCGCGACGATGCTGGCCGGTTGCGCCGGTAGCGATGCGGTGCCGGCCGAATCCAATCCGGCCTGCGACCCGGCCGGCTCGGTGCCGGTGCAGTCGTACCGCCACAGCCACTACGACAACCACCGCGCTGGCGCGATGGCCGATGTGGAATGGCGTGCCGATCTCGGCGCCATCGACAACACCGTGCGCGCCGGTGCCTGGCTGGAGCGCATCGAGCGTAGCGTCACCCGCGACTGGCATCGCCTGCTCAACGTCGGCACCAACATCAGCTTCGATCACCGGCCGTACGGGGTGCAGTTCACGGACAACTACCAGACCGACGAACAGATGTACTACGTGGAAGATGTGATGCGCTACGGCGCGTTCGCCTGGCGCGTGGGCGTAAAGCAGTTTTTCCTTGACCAGAGCCGCGACCGCCGCATCGGCGAGGCGCAGCATGTGGAATCGGATGCGCACTCGGACCCGCTGCTGTCGGCCGGCCTGACCTGGACCACGCCAAACGATTCCACCTTCGTGCTGCTATCGCTACGTAATGGCGGCAGCACTACCGTACAGGCGGAACTGCAACCGGGTGCGTACACAGCCGCACAGCCGCGCGAACGCCTGAGCATTGCGCCCGGCGCGAGCGAGCAGCGTCGTTGGAAAGCGGCAGCAACCGGTGGCTGGTACGACCTGTGGGTGCACCACGACGGCGCGGCCCAGCGTCTGGCCGAACGCATTGAGACCGCTATGGACAGCGTCAGCGACCCGGCCATGGGTGGGCCGGCGCGCTTGCAGCAGGACCAACCCGTGGTGATCGGCGCACTTGGTTGAGCGGTGTGACTGGATTGAATGTCGCTACTGACCAGCGCTAACAAGCGCTCTGCGTCAGGGCTGCTGAGTAGGGGAAAAATCGCAGCCTCGCTCGGCGTCATTGCGCCAGGCGAAGCAACCTGCGCCGCGATTGCTGCTTGTCGCGTCGACGCTCACCCTGCGAGCGATTCCCGCACCGCGACCGCCACCGCCTTCAATGCCGCCTCGCGCGCGGCGGCGTCGACCTTGGCGCCGTTCAAGTACGTCGTCAGCAGCAGCGGCGCCCTGCCCTCCGGCGGCCAGAGGATGGCGATGTCGTTGCGGGTATCGGTGCCATTGCTGCCGGTCTTGTCGCCGATCTTCCACTCGCGCGTCGGCCCAGCACGCAGGCAATCGTCGCCGGTGCGGTTGTCGATCATCCAGTCGGTCAGCTGCTTGCGCGAGGCAGGCTGCAGCGCGTCGCCCAGCAAAAGCGTGCGCAGCGTGGCGGCCATTGCCGCAGGCGTGGTGGTGTCGCGCTGGTCGCCGGCGGCGAACCGATTCATCTCCGGCTCGTAGCGATCGCTGCGGGTGTGGGCATCGCCGATGCCACGCAGAAACGCGGTCAGTCCGGCCGGGTCGCCGACCAGCGGAAACAACAGGTTGGCGGCCGGGTTATCACTGTAGATCATGGTAGCCCGGCACAGCTCGGCCACGCTCAGCGACCCGCCGACGTGGCGCTCGGTCACCGGCGCATGCGCGAGCATGTCGGCAGTGTGGATCTTCACCCGTTGCGCCAGCGTCAGCTTGCCTTGGTCCACCCGCTGCAGAACCGCCGCAGCCAATACAAATTTGAAGGTGCTGCACATCGGAAAGCGCTCGTCTTCACGCTGGCCGATGTGCCAGCCGGTGGCGCTGTCGAGCAGGCCGATCCCGAGGCGACCACCGGTGCCGCGTTCGATTTCCGCCCAGCGTGCCCGCAGCACGTCGTCCACCGTCACCGCCGGGGTGAGCGCCCGCGCGGGCTTGGCAGCCGCAAGCAGTACGCCTGCGCCGGTTGCGTACAAGAACTGTCGCCGATTCAACATGCGCCTGCCTCCTTGAGGGAGCCCGCAGTATCGGTGCGCAGCAAACAGGCGACCATCGCGAAATTTCGATCCCAGACATGAATTGAACTAATCTCTGCGCATGCCCAGGCCCCGCCTCCCGCTCAATGCCCTGCGTGCCTTCGAGGCGGCTGCCCGCCATCAGAACCTGACCCGCGCGGCGGACGAGCTATGCGTCAGCCAAGCCGCGCTGAGTCACCAGATCAAGGCGCTGGAGCAGCGCCTGGGCACCAGCCTGTTCCACCGCCTGCCACGCGGGGTGGCGCTGACCGACGAAGGCGCCGCGCTGGCGCCGGTGCTGGGCGATGCGTTCGACCGCATCGCCGCCACCCTGGAACGCTTTGCCGACGGCCGCTACCGCGAAGTGCTCAGCGTGGGCGTGGTGGGCACCTTCGCCACTGGTTGGTTGCTGCCGCGGCTGGCGGCGTTTCATGCCGCGCATCCGGGTATCGAGTTACGCCTGTCCACCCATAACAATCGCGTCGATCTGGCCGGCGAAGGCCTGGATCTGGCAATTCGCTTCGGCGATGGCGATTGGCAGGGCCAGGTTGCCGAAGCGGTGATGGAAGCGCCGTTTGCGCCGGTCTGTGCGCCGGCGATGGCGCGCAGCTTGCGCACCCCGGATGATCTGGCGCAGGTGCCGTTACTGCGCTCGTATCGGCTGGACGAGTGGCCGCGATGGTTTCGTGCCGCGGGGACGACCGACGTGCCCGCGCGCGGGGCGATGTTCGATTCATCGTTGACGTTGGCCAGTGCGGCGGCAGCTGGCGCCGGCGTGGCGTTGTTGCCGCTGCCCATGTTTCGTCAGGATCTGGACGCCGGGCGCTTGGTCTGCCCGTTCCCGATCACGATCGATGCGGGCCGCTATTGGCTGACGCGGCTACGCTCGCGGCCTGAGAGTGAGGCTGGGCGACGTTTGCTTGCGTGGTTGCTGGCGGAGCAAGCGCCAGGGTGATGTGGATGCGTGGTGGGTTGACTGCGTGCGTATGCTCGACACAGCCTTGCCCGTATGCGATGGCTGGGCCGCAGCTTATCTGGCCCCTCCATCAAGATGGCTGTCTTCCGCCTTACCCTCACCCCAACCCATCTCCCGCAGGGAGAGGGGCTTTTCATCACCAGAGCTGCGGCTTGCTCCCTTCTCCCGCCGGGACATTGTCCTCCTTCATGGGGGAGAAGGTGGCGCGTAGCACCGGATGAGGGCACGGGCGCGAAGCGCAACGCATTCTGCCTGCACGGCCCTACCCACCTAAGCTTCAGGCACACCCGATGAGCGGCACACATGCTCGTCCAGACACTGCTCAGTCGACGCATGATGCAGAACAGCAATAGCCCTGCACCGCTAAAGATCACCTTCGGCAAGCGCGATCGATCAGCACGATCAACACGCAGCAGCATCATCTCGTCCACGCCTTACGCGCCGTCGATCAACTCCATCCACGCCGCTTCCGCTGCGGCCAGCTGTTGCGCCGTCGCCTCGCGGTCGCGCCCCAGCACGGCCATCTTGTCGCTGTCGGCGTAGTTGCCCGGGTTGGCCAACTCGCGGTCCAGCGCGGCCAGCGCCGCTTCCAGCTCGCCGACGCGCTTTTCGGCGCTGGCCAGCTTGTGCGGGTTGACGGCTTTCTTCGGCGACAACGGCTTGGTCGGCGGTGGCGGGGTTGGCGCCACTTCGGCCATCTTCTGCTTGGTGCCTTGGGCGGCCGGGCGGCTACGCAGCCAGGCGGCGTATTCGTCCAGATCGCCATCGAATGGCTCGACCACGCCATCGGCCACGCGCCAGAAACTGTCGCAGACCAGGCCGATCAGATGGCGATCGTGCGAGACCATCACGATGGCGCCTTCAAAGTCGCTCAGCGCCTCGGCCAGCGCCTCGCGCATTTCCAGGTCCAAGTGATTGGTCGGTTCGTCGAGCAGCAGCACGTTGGGCTGCTGCCAGGCGATCAGCGCCAGCGCCAGGCGCGCGCGCTCGCCGCCGGAGAAACCATCCACCACCTCGAACGCGCGGTCGCCGGCGAAATTCCATTTCCCCAAAAAGTCGCGGAACGCCTGATTGGAGCCATCCGGCGACAGGTCGCGGAAGTGGTCCATCGGCGACTGGCCTTCATGCAACGACTCCACCGTGTGCTGCGCGAAGTAACCGATACGCAAGTCCGGATGCGCGCTGCGCTCCCCGGACAAGGGCTGCAGTTCGCCCACCAGGGTTTTGACCAGCGTCGACTTACCCGCGCCATTGGGGCCCAACAACCCGATGCGGTCGCCCGCCTCCAGGCCGAAGCCAACGTCGTGCAGGATCACCGAATCTGCGCCGTAGCCGGCATTCAGATGATTCAAGCGGATCAACGAAAATGGCAGCCGGTTGGGCTGGGCGAACTGGATACGGAATTCGCGCTCGGCGCGCACCGCTTCGGTGCCGGCCATCTTGGCCAGGCGCTTCATGCGGCTCTGCGCCTGCGTCGCCTTGCTGGCCTGCGCCTTGAAGCGGTCGATGAAGCTCTGCAGATGCGCGCGTTCGGCCTGTTCCTTGTCGTGCGCGATCTGCTGCTGGCGCAGGTGTTCGATGCGCTGGCGTTCGAAATCGGTGTAGCCGCCGACATACAGCTTGGCGGTGCCGCCATGCAGATGCAGCGTGTGGGTGGCGACGTTGTCGAGGAACTCGCGGTCATGCGAAATCAGCAACAAGGTCCCCGGGTACTTGAGCAGCCATTGCTCCAGCCACAGCACCGCGTCCATGTCCAAGTGGTTGGTCGGTTCGTCGAGCAATAACAGGTCGCTGGGCATCATCAGCGCGCGCGCCAGATTCAGCCGCACGCGCCAGCCGCCGGAGAACGACGACACCGCGCGGTGGTGCGTATCGGCCGGGAAGCCCAGGCCATGCAGCAGCTTGCCGGCACGCGCCTCGGCGTCGTAGGCGCCAAGCTCGGCCATCTTCTGGTGCGCGTTGGCTACCGCCTCCCAGTCTTCGCGCGCGGTGGCCTCTGCCTCTTCCTGCAGCACCGCGGACACCTCGATATCGCCGCCGAGCACGAACGACAGCGCCGGGTCGGGCAGCGACGGGGTTTCCTGCGAGACGCTGGCGGTGCGCACCTTGCCGGGTAGATCCACGTCGCCCTTGTCGGCTTCCAGCTCGCCCTTCACTGCGGCGAACAGGCTCGACTTACCGGTACCGTTCCGGCCCACCACGCCGACGCGGTAGCCGGCATGCATGGTCAGGTCGACGTTGGACAACAGCAGACGCTCGCCGCGTCGCATGGAGAAGTTGCGCAGGGAAATCATTGATGGACAGTCCGATAGAACGAAAAGGAATGAGCAGATGAGCAGCATTCCTGCGACGCCATTCTAGCGTTAACGAATAATTAGCGCCTTCAGGTTGGCCGACACATGCGCTTCGCACGGCCTGATCGCCAACCGCCAAGTCTAGTTGGCCCCGCTCGGGCTGCCGTTTTCGGAGTTGTCATGAACATCCCCCTGTCCTGCCTTGCGGCCGCCGTGGTCGCTGCACTGCTTGCCTCTCCCGCCCTGGCGCAGGGTGCCGCGCCGGCCACTGCCAACACCCTGGACACGGTGATCGTCACCGGCACCCGCGTGTCCGACCGCACCGTGGCCGAATCGCAGTCGCCGATCGACATCATCAGCGCCGAGTCGCTGCAGGCCACCGGCACCCCCGAACTGGCCACCGCACTGGCGCGCGCCCTGCCCTCGCTGAACTTCCCGCGCCCGGCCTTGAGTGACGGCACCAGCGCGATCCGCCCGGCCCAGCTGCGCGGCCTGTCGCCGGATCAGGTGCTGGTGCTGGTCAACGGCAAGCGCCGCCACACCTCTTCGCTGCTCAACCTCAACGGCACCATCGGTCGCGGCGCCGCAGCGGTAGACCTGAACACCATTCCGGTGGCGGCAATCGCGCGCGTGGAAGTGCTGCGCGACGGCGCCTCGGCGCAGTACGGCTCCGATGCCATCGCCGGTGTGATCAACCTCGTGCTCAAGGGCGCGGAAAAGGGCGGCAGCCTGCAGGCCGGCTTCGGCCAGTATTCGGCCGGCGACGGCAGCAACTACGAGCTGTCCGGCGACACCGGCGTGGCCTACGGCGGCGACCGTGGCTGGCTGCACGTGGCCGCCCAGCTCAATCAGCAAGACCCCACCGACCGTGCACGCGGTTATGCCGGCGCTCCCAGCGTCTCGCAGCCGTCCGTGGGCCAGAAGGCGTTCAAGATCGGCGACCCGGACGTCAATGCGCAGGCCGCCTCGCTCAACACCGAATACCAGTTCAGCGACAGCATCACCGGCTACGCGTTCGCCAGCGCCAGCAACCGCGATATCACCTCGTTCGCATTCTTCCGCGCACCGGGCAGCACCACCCAGAATATCTTGTCGATCTATCCGCAGGGCTTCCTGCCGGAGATCCAGAGCTACGCCAAGGACCGCTCGCTGGTGGCCGGCGTGCGCGGTTCCACCGCCAGCGGTTGGGATTGGGACGCCAGCTACAACTACGGCTACAACCGCATCGATTTCCACACCCGCAATACGCTCAACGTGAGCCTTGGCCCGAACTCGCCGACGGCGTTCTACGACGGTGCGCTGGAAACCACGCAGAACATCGTCAACCTGGACGTCAAGCGCGGCTTCGACTGGGGCCTGGCGTATCCGGTGACGGTGGCCTTCGGCGCGGAATACCGCAACGAAAAGTGGAATCAGTCGCCAGGCGAAGTGGGCTCGTATTTCCAGGCCGGCACGCTGGCCGGTGGCGCGCAGGGCTTCGGCGGCTTCGCGCCGAGTGTGTCGGGCCAGTACTCGCGTGACAGCTACGCGCTGTACGCGGATCTGGAAGCCGATTTCACCGACAAGTTCTCTGCCGGCCTGGCCGGGCGTTACGAGGACTACAGCGATTTCGGCAGCCAGGCCTCGGGCAAGGCGTCGGCGCGTTATGCGTTCACCGACAAGATCGCCTTGCGCGGCACGGTGTCGTCCGGCTTCCGCGCGCCGTCGCTGGCGCAGCAATACTTCCAGTCCACCAGCACCACCTTCCTGGCCGGCAACCCGACCCCGTTCGAGATCCGCACCTTCCCCGCCGACAGCAATGTGGCGCGCGCACTCGGTGCCGAGCCGCTGGACGCGGAAACCGCCTTGTCCTACAGCCTGGGCCTGGTGCTGCAGCCCACCGATGCGCTCTACCTCACCGTGGATGCGTATCAGATCGATGTGGACGACCGCATCGTGCTCTCGTCCAACCTCACCGGCACGGGCGTGCGTAACCTGCTCGAAGCGCAGGGCATCTTCGGCATCAACGGCGGGCGTTACTTCACCAATGCGGTAGACACGCGTACGCGCGGCGTGGATGTGGTGGGCAGCTACCGCTGGCAGCTTGCCGCCAGCAGCGTGGATCTGACCGCCGGCTACAACTACTCGGAAACCGAAGTGCGCAGCGTGGCGGCCAACCCGGCGGCGCTGTCGGCCAACGGGCTGAGCCTGGAGCGCATCGACCGCACCGAACGTGGCCGCATCGAAGAGGGCTTCCCGCGCGACAAGTTCCTGATCAACGGCAGCTGGAATCTGGAGCACTGGACGCTGGCCCTGGGTGCGACGCGCTACGGCAAGTACAGCACCCGCCCGGCCGCGGCGATCAACGACCAGACCTTCGGCGCCAAGTGGGTGGTGGATGCATCGGCCAGCTACAGGGTCGATCGCTGGACGCTGACGCTGGGCGCAGACAATGTGCTGGACGAATACCCGGACGAAAACAACTTCCCCAATTCCACCAGCGGGCAGTTTCCGTACAGCAATCTGTCGCCGTTCGGCTTCAATGGTGCCTACGTGTACGGACGCATCAACTACCGCTGGTAAGCACTGCGCCTGCGCGTCGGGTGTGCCTGTTGCAATGTGAGGCGGGCGCCGACGGTGCCCACCTCTCCGACCGCGACACGGTGGCGCAGGGCGTGCTCACCGGCCGCCATCACCTGGCTTTCCAGGCGCACGACGTCGCCATGGTGCAGGCATTCCATCAGGCCGCGCTCGCCAACGGTGGTCGCGACAACGGCGCGCCCGGCCTGCGCCCGTATCACCCGCACTACTACGCGGCGTTCGTGCTCGCTCCGGATGGCAACACTATCGAAGCGGTGGTCCATGGAGTTGCGCAACACAGTGCGGATGCGGTGCAGATCACCTTCTGATGCAGAAGTTTCATAACTGGTATCGATGTCCATGATGGTGCAAACAAACCCCCGCCGCGGCAGGCCTGGTGCAAGCAACGCATTACTTTGGTGCACGATGACAACGTTGCCAGCAACACATCGCCGATGACAATTGCTTGCGCAACGTAACCAAAATTTGACATGTGGTTACGCGTGGTTAATGGTTGAGAACGCACCGCAGCTGCCGCAACGGACGCGGCCCGGGAGGGGGCCCCACTGCGCTGCATCCGTTCCCCACTCGGAGTTGTCACCGCATGAATTGCAAGACCAGTCCACTCGCAGTCGCCGTTGTTCTTGCACTGTCGTTTTCCGCTTCAAGCGCATCTGCGCAATCGCAGGCACCGACCCAGAAAACCCTCGACACCCTCATTGTGACCGGCACGCGCGTGGCCGATCGCACCGTGGCCGAATCGGCATCGCCGATCGACATCATCTCGCCACAGGCACTGGAATCGACCGGCACCACCGAGTTGGCGACCGCGCTGTCACGCGCGATCCCCTCGCTGAATTTCCCGCGCCCGGCCATCTCCGACGGCTCTGACGCAGTGCGCCCGGCGCAGCTGCGCGGCCTGTCGCCGGATCAGG
The DNA here is from genome assembly GCF_001660815.1 of Xanthomonas nasturtii. GTDB lineage: Bacteria > Pseudomonadota > Gammaproteobacteria > Xanthomonadales > Xanthomonadaceae > Xanthomonas > Xanthomonas nasturtii. The sequence goes on along the minus strand of NZ_LYMI01000056.1, from coordinate 91,182 downwards.
TGCTGGTGCTGGTCAACGGCAAGCGCTATCACAGCACTGCGCTGATCAACCTCAACGACACCCAGGGACGCGGCTCGTCGCCGGCCGACCTCAACACCATTCCGATCGCCGCAGTGGAGCGCATCGAAGTGCTGCGCGACGGTGCATCGGCGCAATACGGCTCGGATGCCATCGCCGGCGTGATCAACATCGTGCTCAAGGGCAGCGGCGAAGGCGGCAGCGTCAATGGCCGCTACGGCAAGTACAGCGCCGGCGACGGCGAGCAGTATCAGTTGTCCGGCGATGCCGGTTTCAGCTTCGCCGGCACCGGCAAGGTGCATCTGGCCGCGCAGGCCGGGCACTCGGACCAGACCAACCGCGCGTTGCCGTTCGGCGGCCGCGTGGAGCAGCGCTACGGCGACCCCGAAATCGACCAGGGCGCCATCTCGTTCAATGGTCAGTACAGCCCCACCGATTACCTGACCTTCTACTCGTTCGGCATGGTCAGCCGGCGCGAAGTGCTGTCCAACGGTTACTTCCGGTTTGCCGGCGACAACCGTAACCGCCCGGAAATCTATCCGGACGGCTTCCTGCCGCAGATCTACAACGTCAGCAAGGACGTCTCGTGGGTGGGCGGTTTGAAGACCTCCACCGAAGGCGGTTTGAACATCGATCTGAGCTACAACTACGGCCAGAACAACCTCACCTTCGATGTGCGCAACAGCTTGAACAACAGCCTGGGGCTGGCCAGCCCGACCGACTTCCACGCAGGTACGCTGGAAGTGACGCAGAACGTGCTCAATGCCGATTTCACCAAGACCCTGGACTGGGGCCTGGCCTACCCGGTCACGCTGGCGTTCGGTGCGGAATGGCGCGGCGAAAAGTTCAACCAGTCGCCTGGCGATGCGGCGTCATCTGCCAATGGCGGCATTCCCTCGGCGGCGGGGACGCTGATTCCGGGCGCGCAGGTGTTCCCCGGCTTCAAGCTCTCCGATGCCGGTTACTACAACCGCAACAGCCACTCGGCGTATGTAGATCTGGAAGCGGATCTGACCGAGAAGTTCTCCGCCGGCCTGGCCGGGCGCTACGAGAAGTACAGCGACTTCGGCGACACCGCCACCGGCAAGCTGTCGTTGCGCTATGCCTTTACCGACAAGGTGGCATTGCGTGCTACCGCGTCGACCGGCTTCCGCGCACCGTCCTTGCAGCAGCAGAACTTCCAGTCGATTGCCACCCAGTTCCTCAATGTGGCGCAGCCCAACGGCACGGTCACCGCGATCCCGTTCGAGATCGGCACCTTCCGTACCGACAACCCGGCCGCGATCGCGCTCGGTGCCGAACCGCTCAAGGCCGAAGAATCCAAGAACTACGGTCTGGGCGTGGTGCTGCAGCCGGTGGAAAATCTGTACATCACCGTCGACGCTTACCGCATCGATATCGACGACCGCATCGTGCTGTCGGAGAACCTCACCTCGACCGCCGCACGCAACTACCTGCAGGCCAATGGCTTCCCGGGTATCGGTGGCGGGCGTTACTTCACCAATGCGGTGGACACCAAGACCCAGGGCGTGGATGCGGTCGGCACCTACCGCTGGAACCTGGACGGCGGCAGCGCCGAGTTCACCAGCGGCTACAACTACAACAAGACCGAAGTGGAGCGCATCGCCGACAACCCGGCCGCATTGGTGGCGATCGACCCGAATGCAGTCCGCATCGGCCGCGCGGAACTCGGCCGCATCACCGAAGGCACGCCGCGCGACAAGTTCTTCCTGGGCGGCACCTGGGCGCCGGGCAACTGGTCGTTCACCGGCACTGCCACGCGCTGGGGCGAGTTCAGCACCTTCGGCACCAATGCCGGCAGCGACCAGACCTATGCGGCCAAGTGGACGCTGGATCTGGCTGCGTCCTACAAGCTGGGCGCGTGGAACTTCACCGTCGGTGGCGACAACGTGCTCAACGAATATCCGGACCGCCAGGAAGCCGGCCTGGGCACGCGCACCTACCTGCCCTATAGCAGCGCCTCGCCGTTCGGTTTCAACGGTGCGCTGGTCTACGCCAACGTGAACTACAAGTGGTAAGAGCAGGCACTTCAACTTGCAGTGTGCGGGTCGGTAACGCCCCGTGCCGGCAACGCACTGCGACGCCACACTGAGGCGTTGCAGACACGCGGTACTACGCCTGCGCTCCCAATAACGATGGGAGCGCAGGCGCTTCATCAGCAGCTTCTTGAGCAAGGATGCGCAACACGCCATCGCGCGTTGCAGAACGATGTCCTGCCGGCGCATGCCGCCCCCAAGTGCAACACCGGGCGCGCAGGCAGCACCGCTCGTCATTACGCAGTCGTATTTCCCCGGTCTTTCGCGCGCTTCACCGCTGCGTCCATCATCCACCTTGAGCCTTGATTCCCATGCACACTTCCAACGCACTCTCGCTTGCGATTTCGGTCGCGCTCACCGTCTGTTCGTTCGCTGCCAGTGCGCAGTCGCAATCGACCCAGCCACAGAAAACCCTGGATACCCTGATCGTCACCGGTACGCGCGTGAGCGACCGCACCGTGGCCGAATCCGAATCGCCCATCGACATCATCACCGAGCAATCGCTGCAGGCCACCGGCGCCACCGATATCGCCACCGCACTGGGTAAATTGCTGCCGTCGCTGAACTTCCCGCGCCCGGCGATCTCCGACGGCAACGATGCCTCGCGCCCGGCCACCTTGCGCGGCCTGTCGCCGGATGCGGTGCTGGTGCTGGTGGACGGCAAGCGTTATCACACCTCGTCGCTGATCAACTACAACCCGTACGTGGGGCGTGGTTCGGCACCGGCGGACCTGAATTCCCTGCCGATGTCGGCGATTGCGCGGATCGAAGTGCTGCGCGACGGCGCATCGGCGCAGTACGGTTCCGATGCGATTGCCGGCGTGGTCAACATCGTGCTCAAGCACGGCGCCGATGCAGGCAGCAACAGCATCTCGGTCAATGGCGGCATCATGGACAAGGGCGATGGCGAGCAGAACGGCATCGACGGTTCGGTGGGCCTGGCCTTTGGCGGCAGCGGCGGCGACACCGCACCGGGCTGGGTACGGCTGTCGTGGAACTACCAGAACACCATGAGCACCAATCGCGGCGAAAACACCAACCGCGCCACCACCGTGCCGGGGACGCCCAATCCGGGCGGTGTGCCATACCAGCGCCACGGCGACCCGGCATCCAATTTTTATCAGGGCCTGGCGGCATTCGGCTACGAGTTCTCGCCCAATGCGGAGCTGTACGGCCACCTGAGCATGAGCCGTCGCGAAGTCACCTCCAACGGCTACTACCGCGCCGCCGACAACACCGCCCGCAATGTGCAGGCGATCTACCCGAACGGGTTCCTGCCGCAGATCTACAACCCCACCAACGACCGCTCGGCCGTGCTGGGCCTGAAGGGCAGCACCGCCAGCGAGTGGAATTGGGACGTGTCGGCCACCTATGGCAAGAACGACATGACCTTCAACATCCTCAACAGCATCAATACCAATCTGTACTGGACCACCGGCGCATCGCCGACCAACTTCAATTCCGGCGGCTTCGAGACCGAACAGGGCACGATCAACGTCGACGTCAACAAGTCCTTCGACTGGGGCCTGGCCTATCCGGTCAATGTGGCCTTCGGCGCCGAGCACCGCCAGGACCGCTATGAGATCACCGCCGGCTCGCCGGCCTCGTACTTCTTCGACCCCAACACCATCAACCCGGACACCGGCGCGCCGTACCCGGGCGGTGCACAGGTATTCTCCGGACTGGAACCGTCGGTTGCCGGTCGGTTCGGCCGTCACAGCAATGCGATCTACGCCAACCTGGAAGCGGACATCACCGACAAGCTCTCCGGCGGCATTGCCGGGCGCTTTGAAAACTACAGCGATGCCGGTTCCACGCGATCGGGCAAGTTGTCGGCACGTTACGCCTTCACCGATACGTTCGCGCTGCGCGGCACCATCTCCAACGGCTTCCGCGCACCGTCGCTGGCGCAACAGAACTACGCCTCGGTGGTGACGCTGATCCAGGACGGCGAGTTGGTGCAGGTGGGCACGTACCGCACCTCCGATCCGGTCGCCATCGCACTGGGCGCCGGCCCGCTGAGCCCGGAAAAATCCACCAATTACGGCCTGGGCGGCGTGTGGCAGCCGACCGCCAACTTCACCTCCAGCCTGGACGTGTACCAGATCCGTATCTGGGACCAGATCCTGTATTCGGACCAGTTGCAGCTGGCGCAGCCGATCGGCCAGGTGGCAGCGGTGCAGTTCTTCGTCAATGGCGCCACCAGCCGCACGCGTGGCGTGGACTGGATCAACAGCTATCTCGCCGATCTGGGCAACTACGGCAAGCTCAATCTGAGTGCGAGCGCCAACTACAACAAGACCACCATCCTGGAGCTGTCCAACCCCAACTTCGGCCGCGCCAGCCAGGGCCTGCTCACCGATGCGACGCCGCGCACCAAGTACATGGCGGCAGCGGACTGGTCGATCGGCGGGTTTGCACTCAACTTCAACGCCACCCGCTACGGATCGATCAAGCGCATCAGCGACCCGGCCGATGGCAGCCAGGACCAGACCTACGACGCGCGCTGGCTGTTGAATCTGGCCGCCAGCCAGACCTGGAACCAGTTCACCTTCACCGTGGGCGCGGACAACCTCACCAACCAGTACCCGACCAAGGCGCAGTTGACCACCGCCTATGACGATCGTGCCGGCGGCCTGCAGTACTCGTCGCTGTCGCCGTTCGGCTTCAATGGGCGCTACTGGTATGGCCGGGTGACCTACCGCTTCTGAAAGCGCTCGTAGACCGGAGCGCTGCGCGTGGCGTGCATTGCCACCACGCACGCGCTCTTTGCCGCTCCAGATGCCTGCATTGATCGCGATTGCGCCCAATGCAGGCGTATCACAGGCATCGCCGATCACTCGGTGGTGCCTGTTTTTTTAGGCAGGTCCACAGGCGTGGGCACCGAAGGCTGCAACCCACGCGGTGACGCTGCGTCACCAGGACGCCAGCAAGGCATCCACGCCGCGCAGGTTGGCACGATCGTTCCAGCTCAGCGTCCCAAGCTGCTCCAGCCGCAATGCCGGCAACTGGGTGAGCAACGCCGCAAGCGCAGCTTCCATCTCGATCAACGCCAGCCGGTTGCCCAGGCAATGGTGGATGCCACCACCGAACGACAGCGCGCGGCCCTGTTGACGCAGGATATCCAGCGACTGCGGCGCACTGAACTGCCGGGTATCGTGGTTGGCCGCACCCAACATCAGATACACCATGGCGCCTGCCTGCAGCTGCACGCCATCGAGTTCGAACGCCTGCAATACCGTGCGCGTAGCCATCTGCACCGAGCTGTCGTAGCGCATGCATTCGAGTACCGCATTGGGCATCAATGCGGGGTTGTCGCGCAGCAGCGCCAACTGCTCGGGATGCCGGTGCAACGCAATCAGCGCATTGCAGATCATGTTGGAGGTGGTTTCGTGACCGGCGAAGAACAGCAGGATCACGTTGGAGACGATTTCATCGGTGCTCAGGCGGCGGCCATTGTCTTCGGCATGGATGAAGCGCGAGATCAGGTCCTCGTCCTGGCTGCCCCGACGCTGCTCGATCACCGTACGAAAATACGCGTCCAGCTGGTTGTAGGCCGCAGCAGTGGTTTCCAGTTCTTCGGCGGTCATCATCGCGTCGAACACCTTGCCCAGCGCGCTGGTCGCCTGGCCCACGCGGGTGGCATCGGCAGGATCGATATCCAGCATGCGGCAGATGATGGCGATCGGTAGCGGAAAGGCGAAGTCTTTCAGCAGATCGCCGCGACCGTTCGCCTTGAACTGCGCGATCAACTGCGTAGCGATCTCGCTGGCAATCTCACGCATGACCTCCATCTGCCGCGCAGCGAAGGCTTGAGTCATCAGCCCCCGCAACTGCGTATGCATCGGCGGATTGACCAGCAGGGACATGCGGCTCAGGCCCTGGAACAGCGGCATCTCCTCCGCCGCATCGCCATAGCGCAGGCGAGTGCTTTTCAGATAATCGCGGCCCACGCGGCGATCGCCGAGCAGGCGGTCGACCACTGCGTAGTGACCGGTCATCAAGCGGTGCTCGGCCACCTCCACCAGCGGCCCTGCATCGCGCAGGCGTGCATAGGTGGGATAGGGATCGTGCCGGAATTGCGGCGTGACAAATTCGCTGAGGTGCATGGCGTGGCTCGTGTTGCCTCGCCACCGCAACCTACGTGGCGAGGGCGTGGGCCTGTTGAAGAACGCAGCGGCTCCAACAGTAGGGGAGCCCGGATTGTTCGCCGTCCGCGCGCGCACGCCCTGCACCAAGGCGAAGCGTTGTCCTCAAACTCGATTCGATCGCATGCGCCGGGATGGGTTTGCAATCCAGTGCCGCAGCACCCGTGCAGCGCGCACGTTTTGCAAGGTCTGGCAGTGCGGTGACGCCGATCACCGCTTGCGACCAGGCAGTGCGTCTTCGGCACGCACTGCATGCCGCTGCGGGTGCGCTGCGCCGCGTGTCGCATCGCGTTAATCAAGCGCTGTGTACTATGGGCGCCCGGCCAACCGGACCTGCTGTGCGGTCCTGTCCCCCTCGCCGGACACCAGCCATCACCACGCAATGCCCGCAGGCGACGCCCGGCGCAGTGCCGTTGGCTGGGTCGACCTCGACGATCTTTCGGACACTCTCACAACGGATTGGAATGCATCACGACACCAGCCTCATCGACATCATCGCCGTCGGCCTCGCGGTCGCTTTCGTGCTGGGCACGCTCGCACAGAAAGTGAAACTCTCGCCGCTGGTCGGCTATCTGCTGGCCGGTGTCTGCGTCGGGCCGTTCACGCCCGGCTTCGTGGCCGACCAGACCATGGCCAACCAGCTCTCCGAGCTGGGTGTGATGTTGCTGATGTTCGGCGTGGGCCTGCACTTCTCGCTCGACGACCTGATGGAAGTGAAGTGGATTGCGGTGCCCGGCGCATTGGCGCAGATCGTGGTCGCCACCCTGCTCGGCTGGGCGCTGGCCTGGAGCATGGGCTGGCCGTTGATGCACGGGCTGTTGTTCGGCCTGGCGTTGTCGGTGGCCAGTACCGTGGTGTTGTTGCGTGCGCTGGAAGAGCGCCGCCTGCTGGAAACCCAGCGCGGCCGCATTGCGGTGGGCTGGTTGATCGTCGAAGACCTGGTGATGGTGATCGCGCTGGTGATGCTGCCGGCGTTGGCCGAGGTGCTCGGCACCGGCGCACCGGCGGCCGCGCATGCCGGCGAGCCGACCTCGCTGCTGGCCGCGCTCGGTCTGACCGTGCTGAAAATGGTCGCATTCGTGGCGGTGATGCTGGTGGTCGGGCGGCGGGTGATTCCGTGGTCGCTGGAAAAGGTGGCTGCCACCGGCTCGCGCGAACTGTTCACCCTGGCCGTGCTCGGCATCGCGCTGGGCGTGGCGTTCGTGTCGGCCACCCTGTTCGGCGTGTCATTCGCGCTGGGCGCGTTCTTCGCCGGCATGCTGCTCAAGGAATCCGAGCTCAGCCACAAGGCGGCGAGCGATTCGCTGCCGTTGCGTGATGCGTTTGCGGTGCTGTTCTTCGTGTCGGTCGGCATGTTGTTCGACCCGATGATTCTGGTCGAGCACCCGTGGCAGGTGTTGGCGACGTTCCTGACCGTCACCGTGGGCAAGTCGCTGGCCGCGTTCGTGATCGTGCGCGCGTTCGGCCACCCCACCGGCACCGCGCTGACCATTTCCACCAGCCTGGCGCAGATCGGCGAATTCTCTTTCATCCTGGCCGGGCTGGGCGTGCAGCTGGCGATCCTGCCCGAAACCGGGCGCGACCTGATCCTGGCCGGTGCGCTGCTGTCGATCATCGCCAACCCGTTCCTGTTCTCCTGGCTGGACCGCTGGCAGGCCAGGCAGGCGCAGGACGCGCCCGCAGCGGTGGAGCCGGAACTGCCGCCGGGCCCGGCGTTGCCGGCGGATGGACATGCCATCGTGATCGGCTACGGCCGCGTGGGCAGCGCGTTGGCGCAGTTGCTGCGCAGCCGCGGCGTGCCGGTGCTGGTGATCGACGACAACGGCGACCATGTGGCCAAAGCGCATGCGGCCGGCATCCCGGGCATCCGTGGCAGTGCAGCGGCCGACCGGGTCCTGGCCGAGGCACGTCCAGAGAACGCCAAAATCGCGATCCTGGCCATTCCGCAACCGCTGGAAGCCGGCGAGGCGCTGGCCAAATTGCGCGCAATCAACCCATCGCTGACCTTGCTGGCGCGCGCGCACAGTGATGCCGAAGTCAAACATCTGCTCGAACACGGCGCCGACGGCGCGGTGCTGGCCGAGCGCGAGCTGGCCTATTCGCTGGCCGAGATGGTGATGTCCACCCCGCCGTATCGAGCGTCGAGTATGCCGGCGTCATAACGCCGGCGGCTTGTTTCGGTAGCGTCTGGTTCATCGCCAGACCAACTGATGCGCATGACGCAATGCATCGGCGATGGGGTCTGTTGCAGCGACTTGCGTAGAGCGTTTGCGCAACGCCCGCAGGGCGATAGGCAGATCGCTGTCAACGCCGACATCAGCGGGCTTTGACCGGCCGATACTGACGACGGTCACCGTACGCGGCGCCTTTGGTCTCCACATTGGCGCATAACCGGTCGCCGCACAGCACTACGTCGGCGGCGTTGTAGGCGCGCAGCAACTCGGCACGCAACTGGTTGTCGCGGATCTCCTGGCGATACTGGCTCAGTAACCATCCGCCGCCTACCAGCAACAGCAGCAGACTTCCCAGGACAACTGCCGCGCCTTTCCAGAGCAGCAGGCGCTGCCCGCGTTCGATACGCTTGAGTTGATCAGACAGCGACTGCGCGCCTTCGCCGATCAAACCACCGGCTTGCTGTAGCCGCTTTTCGAACCCGGCGACAGGTTGGTCCAACCCCTGCTGGATGCTTCGAATCAACGTGTCGGGCACGCGCTGTAACGTCTGTTCGGCCGAACGCGTCACTACGTTTGGCAGCGACTGCGCCACCTGCTCCAACTGCTGCGCAAGACGGCGTTGCAGTTGCTCCAATTCGGCACATCGGCGCTCGAACTGTTCCATCAAGGCAGCGGTCTTGCTGGCCAGCTCCATCGGGTCGTGTGTGCTCATCGTGCGTCCTGCCTTCCTGGTGATGACGACTACAGGCTGCGCGCACCGACGCGCATGGTTTCCTGCTGTTGCGACTCGGCCTGTTGCCGCTGCGCCTGCATCGCCTGCTGGGCCGCCTGTTGTTCCAGTTGGTTTACCGCCTCCACCGCCTCGGCGCGCAAGGCGCGGCCAGGCGGTTCGTTGGCCAGGGTCTGAGTCATCTGACGGAACTGATCACGGTCCCCGCTCTGTGCGGCGGCCAACATGCGGTCGAGAAATGCGCCGGGATCGTCCTGCAGAGAGGACGGCTTGCCGCCGTGTGTCGGCGACGCCGCGCGCATCTCCTGCGCATCCGGCTTGAGCGGAACCTGCCAGGTCTGTGGCGCATGGCTGCGCTCGCGGTCTTGCTGAAATTGTTGCATCTGTTGCTGCCAGCTGGGCGCATCTATTTCCCGACGCCCGGCCCCCGGCTCCACCGGACCGCGCAGCTGATCGACGCCATCACGGACAAGGCCAGGAATTCCGCGCGAAGACAGCGTCAAGCCCGCCCGTAGCGTTTCCACGTCATCGCGATACTTCTCGATCATTGGCGCGTACTGCTGCGCGAGCTGACGTGCTGCGGGGTTTTCCAATACGGAACGATCCGGCTTGCTATCGGCATCGACGGGGAGAAAGTTGTGCATGACGTGCGAATCGCCCAGCTTGCCTGCCGCGAACAACGGAAGGCGCGCATCCAGCACTTCATTGTCGTTGGCGTAACCAGCTCTCTTCAGCGTGGAGATCTCCTGCGGCGAAGCGTAGATCTCCACGCGCCCGTAATGCCGACACGCAGCGCTGACCGCATCGCCGGCCATCACGTGATTGATCACATCGTCACCACCCTCGGGAATTCGCCGATCCAGGCTGGTCGCCCCGTAGGCGTTGAATGTCTCTCCTCTCAAGCCGAAGTGGTGAGCAGTGACCTGAGTCAGGCCGCCGCCAAGGGAATGCCCGGTGACGGTGACTTGGGGCTTATGCCCATCGCGCTTTGCTTGACGCTCCGCCAGTTCGATCGCCCGTTGTGTCAGCTCGATGGCGTCGGCAGCTTGGGCATTATGACGCGTCAAAACCATGCCGCCGTCAGCGTAAGCGCCATCTTTTAAAAGCTCTCGATCAGGCTCGGTACCGCGATGGGCGATGACTATTTCGCCGGTATCCTTTCGCTGGTAAATGATACCTTGATAACCAGATGGACGGTCCACGTACATCAGCCGTTGATAAGGAACCCCACCAATATCGACAATCGGGCTTCTTTCCCCAGTTTCACGCGGCCCATCATAAACATCGCGAGCAAGCGCTGCATAGTGCTGACTATTAAAACTCATGGCGACTCCTTCACAGAGTGCAGGGTGACCTTGAAAAGGTCGTCGCGCAGTTCTTCCTTAAACGCTTCAACACTAGGAAGCCCTGTATCCGGGTAGTCAGCCACATCTTCCTTGGGGTACCCACCAGACCAAAAAAAAGCATCCACGGGTTTTGAGGCGAAAAAATCCTTCCTATCCAAACCTGGCATGAAGTTTGTCTCGCCCCGCTTACCGGTCGCCTTGAGCGAAACACCTACTCCGCCAAAATCCCAATGACAAATACCTTTCCCATAATAATCAGCATCCAGCATTCCATCCGGATAAACAACCGCAACGTACGTATTGTCATCTATTCTTTGAAAAACTAGCGGAATTCCATCTTCTTTCGGCTTTGTCGACATCCCCAAAGCGGGATCGAACGGCGCACATTCATCGCGATTTTTCATGTCATAAAAGGCTGTACCCGACACTGACCCAAACGGTCCTGGCGCATCCTCGATGGTCATGGTGATCCGATAGGCCTGCGTAGGCTGCGGGTTCTTCCGATAGATCGGATCGCCGTCAGCGTCGCGGGCCTGCACGTCCTTTGATTGCATGGTGGTCTCCTTTGCCCCGCAGGCGCACAGTAAAGTCGCCAGGGAGATGCATAGCAGCGCGGCTGAAGTGCGATACATGGTGTAGTTGGCCGATAAACGCCTTGTTTCTTCAAGGCTACGTCCTTTCCTGGACAGCAACAACATTTCTATTGGCGCAATGCCAGTGCTGCCAATCGAATCGAGCGCGGGCAGCAAAGCTCTGGCGGTATTCGATGCCTATCTCCAAATTCAGGCCCAAGGAGCCAAGCCACCTCCCCTGGTTACCCAAAAAGACCGGAAGACACACTTGATAATCATTCCCATCGAGCGCAGGATGAGCGCCCGTTTCCCTGGCGGCCTCTTCCATGGCGTTTGCGGTTGGACTCCTCAATGCGGTGCCCAGTGTGCAGCTGTGCGAGCTGCTGGGCCGCGTGGGCTATGGATTCGTGGTGCTCGATCTGGAGCACGTGCTGCGCGCGCCCGATGAGTTGGAACATGCCATCCGCGCCTGTGAGGTGTCCGGCTGCGAGGCTTGGGTGCGGGTGCCGGAGGTGGACGAAAAACTGATCGGCCGGGTGCTGGACGCCGGTGCGCGCGGGATCGTGATTCCGCGTGCCGAGTCGGCGGCGCAGATCGCCGATGCCATGGCCGCGGCGCGCTTTCCGCCGCTGGGCCGGCGCGGCATCACCGGCGGCCGCGTCACCGGCTTCGGCAATGTCGATCTGCCTACCTACATCGTGCAGGCCAACGCCGGTATCCGCATCGTGCCGATGATCGAAAGCGCCGCCGGGGTTGCTGCACTCCCGGACATTCTCGCCGTGCCCGGCGTGGCGCTGGTGATGGAAGGCGCGCTGGATCTTGCGCTGGATCTGGGCCTGGGCCCGCAGCCCACCCATGTGCAGGTGTGGGAGTTGCTGCTGCAGCTGCATGCGCAGTGCGTTGCCGCCAACGTGCCGTTCTGCCCCAACCCGCGCACCGATGCGCAACGCGCGCACTGGCTGCAACAACCCGATCTGCGCTGGCTGCTGGCCGGCGAAGACCGCGCGCTGATTCAACGTGCATTGCGCGGCCATCTGGCCAGTTGTGCCGTTCCCACGTCACCACCCGCCTGCAGGAGCACGCCGTAGATGTCGACGTTCCGTTTCCACGCCCTGGCCATCGCCATCGCGGCGATCACGCTGCCCCTGCCGCCGCTGGCGCTCGCAACCGAGACCGCCGATGCAGTTGCCAACCCCGGAGGCGATCCGCCGATTCGGGCACTGGATGCGATCCAGGTACAGGGCAGCCTGCTTGGCCGTTCCAAGCCCGACGATGTGCAACGCTACGCGGGCAGCCGCCAGGTGATCGACCGCGAGCAGCTGCGCAACGGCGGCAACCGCTCGATTGACGATGCGTTGCAGCGCGTGCCCGGCATCAAGATCTTCGACGAGACCGGCACCGGCGCCTTGCCGCAACTGATGTTGCGCGGCCTGTACGAAAGCCGCAGCGGCCGCGTGCAGGTGCTGGAAGACGGCATTCCGCTGGCCCTGGCGCCCTATGGGCAGACCAGCCTGTCGTTGTTCCCGGTGGGTCTGAACCAGATCGACCGCATCGACATCGTGCGCGGCGGCGCCGCCGTGCAGTACGGGCCCAATAACGTGGGCGGCGTGATCAATCTGGTCAGCAAGGACATCCCCAGCGAATGGAGCACCACGCTGGCGCACAAGGTCACTGCCGGCGGCCAGGGCCAGTTCTTGCAGGACAGCGCGCTGAGCAGCGGCGGCTACCTCACCGACAACTTCGGCATGCAGGTCGATGCCAATCGCGCCTATGGCGAATACTGGCGCGCGCACAGCGACACCGACATCAGCAATCTGCGCGTGCGTGCGGAGTGGTGGCTGGACGACACCAAACTGCTCAAGGCCAGCGTGCAGCGCTATCTGGTGGACATGGACCTGGCCGGTGCGTTGAGTCCGGACGATTACCGCCGCGACCCGCGTCAGTCCACGCGCCCCCTGGACACCTTCAACGGTCGCACCACGCGTGCATCGTTGAGCTATGAGCAACTGTTGGGCGACTGGGGACCGATGCAGGATGTGCGCCTGGAGTGGACCAACTTCAGCGCACGCAGCAGCCGCAATTTCATCGTCGGCATGCGCCAGGCCGCGACCGAAACCTGGCGCTCGGACCTGCCGCCGCAGCTGCGCCAGACTGCGCCGCGCGACTTCCGCGTGGTTGGCAGCGAGCCGCGCCTGAGCTGGAACATGGGCGATGCCGGTGGCGTGCGCCAGCAGTGGACCGCCGGTGTACGCGCCGTGCGCGAAGACATCGACTTCCTGGTCGGCAACCTGCGTCTACGCGATGGGCTGTTCACCACGGTACGCGATTGGCAGTTCGAAGACCGCGCAGTGGCCGCCTATGTCAGCAACGCAATCACGCTGCCGGACGAACGCATCACCATTACCCCGGGATTGCGCTACGAGCGCCTGGACTCGCGCTATTTCAACCGTGCGACCGGCATGAGCACGCTCAACCAGACCCGCGATGTATTGCCCGGTCTGACAGTGGGTTTCCAGGCCAACGAGCAGTGGTTCTTCTACGCCGATGGCCAGCGTTCGATGCGCGCGCCGCAGGTCACTCAAATCATCTTCGGCAACAACCTGGATGCGGAGCTGGCGTGGAATTACGAAGCGGGCACGCGCTATCAGCCCAACGAGCGCACCCGTATCCAGCTGGGCGCGTACCTGATCGATTTCGACCAGCAGATTCAGCTGGACAACACCACCCGCGTGTTCCGCAACCTGGGCAAGACCCGCCATCAAGGTGGTGAGCTGGAGCTGCAATGGAGCCCGGAGCAATTGCGCGCGCTTACCCTCAACGCCAGCTATGCGTATCTGGACGCCAGCCAGGAATCGGGCGCATTCCGCGGCTTCCGCGTGCCGTATACCTCGCGCAACCAGATCACGCTGGGCGGCACCTACGCGCTCGGTCATACCACTGTCGCGCTTTCCGGTTATTACTTCAGCAAGGCCTTCAGCGATGCCGCCAACACCGTGCAAGAGAACGCCATCGCGTCAGTGGGCCAATTGCCGGCCTACATGGTGTGGAACACGCAGGTGAGCCATACCTTGTTCGAACGCGATGGACAAAAATTCAGCGCTTCGTTGGCGATCAATAATCTGTTCGATCGGCAGTACTGGTTCCGCGGCATCGACACCAGTCCGTGGGGCCGTCAGGCCGCACCGGCACGAACCGTGACCGCCGGGCTGGAATACACGTTCTGAGCCCGCATCACTAGCTGCACACGACCGCCGCACAGGGGTGCCGGTCGCGCCTGAGGGCAACGGCGGTCGCGCTGACGGCCGCCACAGAGAACACGGCGTGCATGACGCACGCCTCACTGCCGCAGCATGCGGTATGCGATCACCGCATCGCAGGCCACCCACCGCCCCGCGGCGCCAGGCAGCCCGTTTCAGTACCGGTTTTTCCACCGTCCTGTTGAACGAGAGCTGCCATGACTGCGACATCCGCTGCACCGTTGGTGATCCTCACCCATGTCTGCCATCCGGCCATCACCGAAGGCTTCTTGCCGGCCGCGCACGCGCTGGGCCTGCCGGTGTGGTTGCTGACCGACCACCGGCTCGATCATCTGGCCTACTTCCGCGAGCACCCGGCGCATGCGCCGCAGCGGGTGATCGAATGCGATGTGTTCAATCCGCTCGGGGTGCTCGACGTGTTGCACGATGCGGACATCGCGCCGCGTGCAGTGTTCAGCAATAGCGACCATCTGCAGACCAGCACCGCGCTGGTGGCCGCCGCGCTTGGCCTGCCCGGCAAGGACTGGCAGGTGTGCTACGCCGCCAAGAACAAGGCCGCGATGCGCCAGCGCCTGCGTGCACGTGGCCTGCCCTGCCCGTGGTTCTGCACCCTGCCGCCCGGCGCTGCGTTGCCGGCGCAGATTCCTTGGCCGGTGGTGGCCAAACCGCGCGAGGGCGTAGCGAGCCTGGATGTGCGCCACTGCGCCGACGCTGGGCAATTGCAGGCCTATCTGGACGATGTGTGGCAGCGCCATCCGCAGCGCAGCGTATTGCTGGAAGGCATACTGGAGGGCGCGCTGTTTACGCTGGAAACCCTGGGCGATGGCAGCAGCCTGCAAGCCATCGGCGGCTTCAAGGTACGGCTGTCGCCACCGCCGCACTTCGTCGAATGCGAAGCGCAGTGGGATGCCGATGTAGGCACGCCGGTGGTCGCACAAGCGCTGCAACAGTTGCGTGCATTCGGTGTGGGCTTCGGGCTGTGCCACAGCGAATTCATTCTGACCGCCGATGGCCCGGTGCTGGTGGAAATCAATTACCGCAGCATCGGCGACCGCCGCGAATTCCTGCTCGACGAGATGTTTGGCCGGCAATGGTTCAATGCGGCGCTGGCACCGCACCTGGGCCTGCCGTTGCCGCAACTGCGCAGCGCGCGTGCGCATGCATTGCTGCGCTATTACGTGGCAGAACACGATGGCGAATTGGTCACCGCCAGCGAAGACCGCCGCCATCACGATGCGCACAGCGACGTGCACTACCGACGCATGCGCGCACCGGGCGAACACATCCGCCTGAGCCATTCCAACAAGGATTATCTGGGCGTCCTGAGCGCACTTGCCAGCGATGCACAGGCGCTGCAACAGGCGGTGATACAGGCCGAAGCGGGCCTGCAGTGGCGTATCGATCACGCGCAGGTGCGCGCATGAACAGTGCGGCCGACCAACGCTACATCGCGACCCGCATCATCGATGCCTGCCTGCGCGAAGACCTGCGTGGCATTGCCACGCGCGGCACTGCCACAACACCCGGCCCAGCAGTGCTGGCGGTGTGGACCGACCCCCGCCCGGTGGAAGGCTGGTGGCGCATCGCACATGTGCCCGGTGGCACGCTGTGGCTGCCGATCCATCGGCAGGGCACCCTGCAGGACATCAGCGCCTGCGGCGACAGCTGGATCGTGCAGACTCCCGAAGGGGCACATGTCGAACGCGGCGCGCACGCCTGGCTGCAACGCATGAGCGCCGAACTCGACGCCGAAACGCAACAACTGCATCGCGCCTACGCCGAGGAAGCCGACTGCGCCGCTGCGCATCGGGGGCTGGCGCGGCAGGCGTACCACGCACAGGCACCGGCGCTGATCAATGCGCTGCAGCACGCCGATGCCGCCGAGCGGGCGTACCGCTGCGACCAGTTGGCCAGCTACCGCGACCATCCGTTCTATCCCACTGCGCGCGCCAAGGCCGGGCTGGATGCAGCCGAGCTGCGCCATTACGCGCCGGAATTCGCACCAACCTTCGCGCTGCGCTGGCTGGCGATTCCGCAGGCCTTGGCACAGTGCACCAGCGCCCCGCCGGCCGAGCTGTGGCCGGATTTCGTCAGCCTGGGCCTGCCGGCCGAGCTGGCCGCCACGCATGTCGCCTGGCCGGTGCATCCTCTGGTATGGGAGCGCTTGGAGCAGGAAGGTTTCGCGTTGCCTAACGGCGCGTTGCGTGCGCCGCAGCCCTGGCTGGAGGTGCGCCCGACGCTATCGGTGCGCACGCTGGTGCCACTGCAGCATCCGCAGCTGCATCTGAAGCTGCCGATTCCGATGCGCACGCTGGGTGCGCTGAATCTGCGCTTGATCAAACCCTCCACGCTGTACGACGGGCATTGGCTGGAGCGCGCATTGCGCAATATCGATGCGCGCGACCCTGCGCTGCGCGGCCGTTGCGTGTTCGTGGATGAAGCCCATGGCGGGCACGTCGGCGAAACGCGTCATCTGGCCTATCTGGTGCGGCGTTACCCGCCGCTGGACGATGCCACGCTGGTGCCGGTGGCCGCGCTGTGCGCGCCCATGCCGGATGGCCGCCCGATGGCGCTCCATCTGGCCGAGCGTTTTGCGCACGGCGACGTGCTGCAGTGGTGGCGCGACTACACCGAACTGCTGCTTGCCGTGCATCTACGCCTGTGGCTGGGGTACGGCATTGCGCTGGAAGCCAATCAGCAGAACAGCGTGCTGGTGTATGCACAGGGCAGCCCGGTGCGCCTGTTGATGAAGGACAACGACGCTGCACGCATCGCGCTGCCGCAGTTGCGTGCGGCGCTGCCGGCGGTGGACGCGTCAGGCCCGCTGCAGGATGCACGCATTGCAGTGGACGACGCGCAGGCATTGGCGCAGATGTTCTGCACCATCGTGCTGCAGCTGGATCTGCAGGCCGTGCTGGAAGGCCTGGCCGAATGGCAGCCCGCGCTGCGCGCACCGCTGTATGCACAGTTGCAGACCCAATTCGCTTCAACGCTGGCGCAACTGGAAAGCGATGGCATCGATACCGGCCCTGCGCGACGCCTGCTGGCCGCGCCCCGGCTGCCGGTGAAATACCTGCTCAGTGCCGGCAGCCTGCTCAGCAAGCAGCGCACCGGTGCTACCGACATCAACAAGTTCTACGGCGACAGCGCGCCCAATCCCTTCGGCGCTGCGTTCGCGCACGCGCAACAACCACCGCGCAAACAGGCGGGTACGCAGCGATGAGGCGCATCCTGGGCCCGGTGCTGGCCGCGCATTATCTGGCGGCATTCACTGCGTTGGGCATGCCGCTGTTTCTGCCGCAGGTCTTGGCCGAACTGGCGCCATCGGCCGCCGTGGGCTGGAGCGGCGTGCTGTATGTGCTGCCCACGCTCTGCACCGCGTTGACCGCGGGCGCCTGGGGGCGGCTTGCGGACCGCTATGGCCGCAAGCGCTCGCTGCTGCGCGCACAGCTGGGGCTGGCGCTGGGCTTTGCGATTGCCGGCTTTGCACCGTCGCTGAGCTGGCTGGTGATCGGCCTGATCGTGCAAGGCGCCTGCGGCGGTTCGCTGGCGGCGGCCAATGCGTACCTGGCCAGCCAGCCGCAGGCCGGCCCGTTGGCGCGCGCACTGGACTGGACCCAGTATTCGGCGCGGCTGGCCATGGTGAGCGCGCCGGCCCTGCTTGGCCTGGCACTGGCGCTGGGCCCGGCGCAATCGCTGTATCGCGCGCTGGCCGTGCTGCCGTTGCTGGCGTTTGCGCTGACCTGGCGACTGCCCGCCGACCAACCGGCCGCGCGCCCCCCCGCTGCCGGCAAACCGTCGACGTCGTCGACGCACGCAACGTCATCGTCGGCATCGCTGCCGGCAACCAGCACGCCGTTGTGGCCGGCCTTGCTGCTCGCACAGTTCTTGTTCTGCTTTGCGATGGTGGTGACGTTTCCCTATTTCATTCCGTATGCGCTCGCGCGCGGCGCCGGCCACGATGCGCTCGCCGGCCTGCTCTACAGCCTGCCGCATCTGGTCTATCTGCTGGTACTGCCGTGGTGGCGACGCGACGACGGCGAGGCGTGGCTGGTGCCGGGTCTGGCGTTGTTTGCGGTGGCCTGCGTGTGGCAGGCGCTGCTGCACGATGCCATCGCCCTGGCGGTAGCGCGGCTGCTGTTCGGCTTCGGCATGTTGTTCGGCCTGCGTGGGCTCAACCGCAGTCTGGCGCTGGTCGCCAGCGGGCACGGCGCCGGGCGTCTGTTCGGCCGTTTCGATGCCTGCGGCAAATGGGCCGGCGTAGCCGCCGGTGCTGCCGCCGGCGCACTGGCGCAGGCATCCGGCCCTGCCACCCCTTTCCTGGCTGCCGCGCTGGCTGCGGCGGCCGCTGCGCTCACCGTTCTGGTGCGCTTCCCTTCGAGGAGAACTGCCGATGTCGCCGCACACGATGCATGACCCCTGGTACGAGAGCATGGCCGACGCGCAGGCCTGCAGCTGCTGGTTGAACTGTTACCTGCGCGAATTTGCGATTCCGCAGCGTGCGGTGCAGTTCGACTATCGCGGGCTGGATCGCCCCGGCCCGCGCATGGCCGAGCACCGCTGGCTACGCATCGACCTGGGCGAGACCGGCGCGCTGTGCGTGCGCATTGCCTACGCCGATCGCCTGGGCCGCTGCCGCTTCGCCTCCACGCCGTTTCTCAAGAGTGCCGGCAAGCCGTGGCACAGCCTGGATGCGGATGCGTTGGCGCGCTGCCTGTTGCAGGCGTTGGGCAGTGCACAGGCTGTCAACCCGGAACTGCTCGCGCAAAGCGCCAACAGCATGGCGGTCACCGCCGCGTTGTTGCGACAGGCGCAAACCGCTGCCACCACTGGCGAGGCGATGATCGACGCCGAACAATCGATGCTGTGGGGGCACGCAATGCACCCGACGCCGAAGAGTCGCGAAGGCGTGGATCTGGACCAGGTGCTGGCCTGCGCACCGGAAGCGCGCGCGTCCTTCCAGCTGTTCTGGTTCCGCATCGACCCGCGGCTGTTGCGCACGCAGGGACGCGACGTGCGGGCGAGCTTGAAGCAGCTCTCCGGCAGCGACGATCTCTACCCCTGCCATCCCTGGGAAGCGCAGCGGCTGCTCGAGGACCCATTACTGCGCACCTTGCAGGCACGCGGCCTGATCGCGCCGGTCGGTGCGTTGGGCGATGCAGTGCGGCCGACCTCGTCGGTGCGCACGCTGTATCACCCGGAGCTTGCGTATTTCCTCAAGTGTTCGGTGCATGTGCGGCTCACCAACTGCGTGCGCAAGAACGCCTGGTACGAGCTGGAAAGCGCGGTGGCGCTCACCGGGCTACTGGCCCCGAGTTGGCGCGCGCTGGCAGTACAGGTACCGGGCTTCGACGTGATGCTGGAACCGGCAGCGACCTCGCTGGAGATCGCGCAAGTCGATCCCGCATTGCACGATGCCGACCCACTCGCTGCACGTGCCCTGTCGGAGAGCTTCGGCATCTTGTACCGGCAAACCCTGCCGGCCGCACAACGCGCACGCTGGCAACCGCAGGTGGCTGCGGCCTTGTTCACCTGCGATGCGCAGGGCAACAGCGTGTGTGCGGCACGCCTGCAGGCGCTGTGCAATGCGCAGATGGACCGGCACACGGCAACGCTGCTGTGGTTCCGCGCCTATGCAGGACTGCTGCTGGACGGTGTGTGGAGCGCGCTGTTCCAGCACGGCATCGCGCTGGAGCCGCATTTGCAGAACACCGTGATCGGCTTCGTCGATGGCTGGCCGACGCGGGTCTGGATCCGCGACCTGGAAGGCACCAAGCTGCTCGCCCACCATTGGCCGGCGGCACGCCTGCACGGTGTGGGCGAGCGCGCACGGCAATCGCTGTATTACACGCCCGAACAGGGCTGGAACCGGGTGGCGTATTGCGCATTGGTCAATAACCTGGCCGAAGCGATTTTTCATCTGAGCGGAGGCGATGAGGCGCTGGAAGCGCGCCTGTGGCACTGCGTGGGCGAAAGTGCCATGCGCTGGCAGCAACGCCATGGCGCAAACGCCGCATTACAGGGCCTGATCGATGGCGCACCGCTGCCGGGCAAGAACAATCTGGGCACGCGGCTGTGGCAGCGCGCGGACCGTCACTCCGACTACACCGCACTACCCAATCCCATCGCGCGCATGACGGCGGCGCGGCAGGTAGCTGCATGAGTCTGCGCATCGACACCAATGCGGTGCTTGCGGCCTTGCCGCAGGTGCGCGAACGCTGCGATGGCCCGGTTTGCGCGTATGTCTACGACCTGGCGGCACTGGACGCACACGCGGCCTGGATGCGCGCGCACCTGCCGGCGCAGTGCGAACTGTTCTACGCGGCAAAAGCCAATGCAGAGCCGCCGGTCCTGCGCACGCTGGCGCCGCACGTGGATGGTTTCGAAGCCGCGTCCGGTGGCGAACTGGCCTGGCTGCATGCACAGCAACCACAGGCAGCGTTGTTGTTCGGTGGCCCGGGCAAACTCGATACCGAACTCGCCCAGGCGGCCGCCCTGCCCGACTGCACCGTGCATGTGGAAAGCCTGGGCGAACTCGAACGCTTGGCGGCGATTGCAGCGCAAGCCGGCCGCTGCGTACCGGTGTTTCTGCGCATGAATATTGCCGTGCCCGGTGCGCAGAGCACGCGCCTGATGATGGGCGGGCAGCCCTCGCCGTTCGGCCTGGATCCGCACGATCTGGCTGCAGCGATCCACCGCCTGCAGGCAAGCCCGTCGCTGCGCCTGGAAGGCTTCCATTTCCATCTGATGTCGCACCAACGCGATGCCGCCGCGCAACTGCACCTGGTCGCCGCCTACCTGCGCACCGTGCAGCAATGGCGGCACACCTATGCACTGGGCCCGTTGCGGGTGAATGCCGGCGGCGGCTTCGGCGTGGATTATCTGGCACCGCCATCGTCATTCGATTGGGCCGGATTTTGCGCCGGGTTGCCCGCCTTGCTGCGCGACCATGGCACCGACCTGCGCCTGCGCCTGGAACCCGGACGTTACGTCAGCGCCAGCTGCGGCTGGTACCTGATGGAAGTGCTGGATCTCAAGCGCAGCCACGGCGCGTGGTTTGCGATCGCCCGCGGCGGCACCCATCACTTCCGCACGCCGGCCGCGCAGAGTCACGATCATCCGTTCCGGATCCTGCGCGGGGCACGTCCACCTGTTGTGCGCGACACGCCGGTGACCCTGGTCGGGCAGCTGTGCACGCCCAAGGATGTGCTGGCACGTAATCAACACGTCGCCGCGCTGGCGCCCGGCGACTGCCTGGCCTTCCCGCTGGCCGGCGCGTATGCGTGGAATATTTCGCACCAGCAGTTCCTGATGCATCCGCCACCGCAGATGGTGTTTTTGCCAGCGACACATCACATCGGTGAAACAGCGTCGTCAGCCAACTGGAGCGGCACCCGAATGTCGGCGCGCAGCTCGGCTTCGGCAACGGTTTCCGGGTCATCGAGATAGAGGTAGTGCAGCGGTGCGTCGCGCAGCGCGTAACCGCTGTCCGGTAGCCAGTGCGCGAGCAGTTGGTCGAGCGCGTTCTCGACCCCTGCATACGTCCCAACGTGGCGCAGCACGGCGTGCGTGCCGCCGGCGAGCTGGCGGACGTGCAAGGGCGATGGCGGGTCCACCTTGGCGTCGAATGCAATGCCGCATTCGAACACGTGCTGCCGCGCAGGGACATCGCGGTGGTCGCTCAGCGGCACACCGACCAGCGCCTGTAGATGCGCGATCACCCCACGGCGCTCGGCCCATGCGGCGATGCGGCCAAAGCCGCGGTCCAGATCGTCGAAGGCGCCGCGCCGGCGCAGCACCACCACTTCCAGGGGGGCGAGCACCTGCACCCGCACCTGCAACGGCGCGGTGTGTGCATGCGTTGGCAGCGACGGGCCGGCGAGTTGCTGCAACTTTTCCGCGCGCAGTTGCGGTGCATCGCGCAGGCTGGAGGGGCTGACCTGCAGCACCAGGCGGAAGGCGCGTGCCAGCGCTTGCGGGGTTTGATAGCCGACCGACAACGCTACTTCGGTCACCGAGCGGCCCTGCTCGCCCAACAGATGCAGCGCATGACTCAACCGCAGCCGCGTGGTGGTCGTGCCCAGCGTCTCGCCTGCCAGAGCGCGGTACACGCGATGAAAATGCGGCGGCGATTGATGCGCCAGCGCGGCCAGCGTTGCCAGGTCCGGCAGCGGCGCGCCGGCACAGATGCTGGCCTGCAGATGGGCCACGACGCGCTCGACCGCACGCTGCCGATGGAAGACGACCGACGCTGCTGCTGGCATGGGCAGTTCCTCTGGAAGGCGGTGAGCATCGCGCAGATTGGCAGCAGCCGCGGTCCCGATCTTGCGCATCTCGGCCCGCTCTGCCGGGCTGCTCGCGCTTGTCGGTGTGCAGTGACCGGCAACACGGAACTGTTCGTCGGGCCAAGCCGGACGATGCGCAAGGTCAATCGCCCCTGCCACCTCGAACAGCAGTCGCGTCCGCCTGACGGCATCGCAACCGCCTGGCCCGCAGCCTTCAACTCGCTTGCAGCGCCAACGCCACGATCACTGCCGTTTCGCTCAGTTCCACCAGTGCGCCGCAGGTATCGCCGGTCATGCCACCCAGGCGCTGCAGGCAGGCGCGGCGCCACAGCACGAAGACCACAGCGGCGATGGCGCAGGCCAGCACGGCGCGTGGCACACCGGCAGCAAAGGCGCAGCCGAACCCGAGTAACAACGAGACATGCATGCCCGCGCGCGCGCTGCCAATCAGGCCACTGCCCAATCCACCGGCACGCACGTACGGCGTGCTCAAAAACGCGGCCACCAGCAACGTGCGCGCCAGCAGCGGTGCCAGCCACACGGCGCCGGGCGCGGTGGGCAGCAGCGTGGCCAGTGCCGCGCATTTGAGCAGCAGTACCAGCACCACCGCAGCCACCGCCATCGGGCCGCTGCTTGGGTCTTTCATGATCGCCAGCGTGCGCGTGCGATCGCCCATGCCGCCGACCCACGCGTCGGTCATGTCGGCCAGCCCATCCAGATGCAAGCCGCCGGTGAGCCAGACCCAACTGCTCAGCAGCAAGGCGGCCCCCAGCAGCGGCGCCACATCGCGCAGGCACCATGCCAGCGCGCTGAGCACCGCACCCAACAGCAGGCCGACCAGCGGATACCACGGCAGCGAACGCGCCTGCGCAGCGGGACGGGCGAACACCCAGCCAGGCACCGGAATGCGGGTCAAAAACCCCACTGCAGCGAGCAAGCCGTCGATCATCCGGCGTCGCGACCGGACAGCGTGGGTACGGGCGACAGCTGTGATGTCGGCATGGCATCTGCGCTGGCCAGCGGCCATTTGAGCGGATGCAGCGAAGCGTGCGGCACAGCCATCTCGGTCATGCTGCCGAAGGGACGTGCTTCGACCATGCAGCGCAGCGCGCGGATGGCGCCCCCATGGGTAACCACCAGCACGCGTTGCGCCGGATGGTGCGTCACGATGGCGTCCAGTGCTGCTGACAGCCGCGCGCAGAAGTCTGCGAACGGTTCGGCCTGCGGCGGTGGATGGCGCACCGGGTCGGCCCAGAAGCGTCCAAGTGCTGCGCCTTCGTCACGGTCGATGTCGGCCACCGGCACGCCCTGCCAGCGGCCGAAGTGATATTCGCGCAGGCGCGGGTCCAGCTGCAGCGGGATGGCGCGTGCCTGCGCCAGCTCGGCGGCAAACTTGGCGCAGCGTTGCAGCGTGGATGCCACCACCGCATCCCACACGCCCTCTGCAGTGGCCGCGCGCAGTTGCTGCCAACCCAGCTCGGTCAGCGGGTCGTCGAGCTGGCCGCGATAGCTGCGTTGCCCGGTATCGCCATGCCGCAACAAGGTGATCTGCGCACTCATGCGTCCGACACTCCGGCTTCGGCAAAGGTGGCCATGCCGTTATGCAGGGCGCAGGCGCTGCGCAGCAACGGAATCGCGACCGCCGCGCCGCTGGCTTCGCCAAGCCGCAGATCCAGTTGCAGTAAGGGTTCTGCATCCAGCGCGCGCAACAGCGCCGCATGCCCACGTTCCTGCGAGCGATGCCCGAACAACATCCATTCGCGCACCCCGGGGTTCAGGCGGGTGGCCACCAGTGCCGCAGCGGTGGTGATGAAGCCATCCACCAACACCGGGATGCCGGCCTGCGCGGCGGCGATATACGCGCCGACCAAGGCAGCGATTTCAAACCCGCCAAGCCGGCGCAGCCGCTCCAGCGGGGTGGATGCATCGGCGTGCACGGCCAGCGCACGCGTGATCACGGTGGCCTTGTGCGCGATGCCTTCGGCATCCAGGCCGGTGCCTGCGCCCGCCATCGCCTGCGGAAACTGCGACAGCAGCGCGCAGCCCAGCGCCGCGGCGGAGGTGGTATTGCCGATGCCCATCTCGCCACCGACAAACAGCTGCGTGCCGCAACTTTTTGCCTGCGCGATGCTGTCGGCACCGGCGGCGAGCGCATCGCGCAGCTGCGCGTGCGTCATCGCCGGCTGTTCGCAGATATTGGCACTGCACGGCGCGATCCAGGCACGCCGCACCCGCGGCAGGTCGCCGGGGTCGTTGACCACGCCCAGATTCACCACTTCCAGCCGCGCACCCAATTCGCGCGCCAGCACCGCAATGGCTGCGCCGCCGCGTGCAAAGTTGCGCACCATCTCGCCGGTGACCGCCTGCGGAAATGCCGACACCCCTTCGGCTGCCACAGCATGATCGGCGGCATACACCGCAATCCAGACCCGCTGCACCGCCGGGTGTTCGGTGCGTTGCCAGGCGGCCAGTTGCACTGCCAGGTGTTCCAGCCGGCCCAGTGCACCGGGCGGTTTGGTCAGCTGCTCCTGGCGGGCCAGCGCAGCAGAGCGCATGCGCGCGTCCGGCACGGCGCAGGCGCCAACGATCCAATCGCTATTCACACGCTCTCTCCCTTCAGCACCATTGGCAAGCCTGCCACCACCAACACCACATGCGCGCACTGTAGCGCCAATGCCTGATGCAGCCAGCCGGCTTCGTCGACAAAACGACGCGTGAGTTCGCCCAACGGCACAACGCCCTGCCCTACCTCGTTGCTGACCAGTACGATCTGCCCCGGAAGGTGCGGGAGCACCGCGAGCAGCGCAGCGCGCTCGCGCGCGAACACGCCCGCATCCGGATGGCCGAGCAGATTGCTCAGCCACAGGGTCAGGCAATCCACCAGCACGCAGCGATCCGGCGCGGCATGCGCCTGCAGGCTTGCGGCCAGCGCAATGGGCTCTTCCACGCACTGCCAATGCGGCGGGCGCTGGCTGCGGTGATGGGCAATGCGCCGCTGCATTTCATCGTCGAACGCTTGCCCCGTGGCCAGATACGTCACTTCACGTCCGGCGGCGGCGGCGATGCGCTCGGCCAGCGCGCTCTTGCCCGAACGGGCGCCGCCCAGAATCAAGTGCTGCATACCGGTTCCTTGCTGATGAGGTGTGTCAGTGCGGTGGTGTCCAGATGCGCGTGCACCGCGTCGGCCAGACGCTCGAGGCTGGCCTCGCGCAGTGCGGCAAGATCCAGCGGCGCGGCCTGTGCCAGACCGGCCCACGCCAGCAAGGCGGCCAGTGCCTGCGGGTGATCGAACAGGCCATGCAAATACGTGCCCAGCACCTGACCATCGTCGGAGATGGCGCCATCGCTGCGCCCATCGTCCAGCTGCAGCAATGGCCGTGCCAGTGCGGCGCCGTTGCTGATACCGCAATGAATTTCGTAGCCGCTGACGCTGGCATCGCCCAGCAGCAAACGCCCCTGCACCCGATGCAACTGCTTGTGCGGGTGCAGCGTGGTTTGCAGCGCCAGCCAACCAAGACCGGCGCTGCTGCCGGCCGGGCCTTCGATGCCCTCCGGGTCGTGAATGTGGGTACCCAGCATCTGCAGACCACCGCAAATGCCAAGCAATTTCCCGCCATAGCGCAGATGACGGGCGATGGCGGTGTCCCAACCATGGATGCGCAGCCAGTGCAGATCGAGCCGGGTGGATTTGCTGCCCGGCAGCACGATCAGATCGCAGGGCGGTGGCGCCTGTCCGGGACCGATCAGGTGCACCTCCACCTGCGGGTGCGCCAGCAACGCATCCAGGTCGGTGTGATTGCTGATGCGCGGCAACACCGGCACCACCACGCGCAACTGCGCGTTCGGCTTCTGCGGCACGTTGCGTGGCAACGCATCCTCGGCATCCAGCTGCAGGCCGTGCAGATACGGCAACACGCCGAGTACCGGTTTCCCGGTTTCGCGTTCCAGCCACTCCAGGCCAGGCTGCAGCAACGCCAGATCGCCGCGGAACCGATTGATCACAACACCGGCCACGCGCGCGCGTTCGCTGGGCGACAGCAACGCCAGGGTGCCGACCAGGTGCGCGAACACGCCGCCGCGGTCGATGTCGGCGACCAGGATGACCGCGCAATCCACCGCTTCGGCATAGCCCATGTTGGCGATGTCATTGGCGCGCAGATTGATCTCGGTCGGGCTGCCGGCACCTTCCACCAGCACCACATCGAAGCGCTCGACCAGGCGTGCGTGCGAGGCCAACACCGCGTTGAATGCAGTCGCCTTGTAGGCGTGATAGCCCACTGCATCCAGCGTGGCCACCGGATGTCCATGCACGATCACCTGCGCGCCGGTGTCGCTATTGGGCTTGAGCAAGACCGGGTTGAAATCGGTGTGCGGCGCCAGCCCGCACGCCTGGGCCTGCAGCGCCTGCGCGCGGCCGATCTCGCCGCCATCCACCGTCACTGCCGAATTGAGCGCCATGTTCTGCGGCTTGAATGGCGCCACCGCAATGCCCTGGCGATGCAGCCAGCGGCACAGCGCGGCCACCAGCGTGCTCTTGCCGGCATCGGACGTGCAGCCCTGCACCATCAGCACACGCGCACTCACGCCGCCACCTCGCGCAGCGCTGCACCCAGACGTGCTTCGCCTGCGGCATCCGGCGGAAGACCGAAGCGCAGGCTGGCGAGTGTTTCGAACAGCCGGGTCAAGATGCCGCGCTGCGCCAGCGCAGTGTGCAAGGCAGCTGCATCGTCGCGCCGGCACCACTGAAAAAACGCCGTGCCTGCCGTGGGCGCGAGCGCATGGGCCTGCAACAGCTGCGCAAGCCGCTGCGATGCCGCATGCAGCTGCACACGTGCCTGCAACTGCCAGCGCGTGTCGGCCAATGCCTGCTGCACGGCCCAGCGCGCGGGGCCGCTCAGCGTCCAGGGCCCCAACTGTTCGCGCAGTGCATCCAGCACGGTGTGGTGCGCACAGACAAAGCCTGCCCGCGCGCCGGCCATGCCGAAGAACTTGCCCACCGAGCGCAGCACCACCAATCCTGGGCGCTGGGTGTAGGCGCACACGCTGTGTTGCGGGGTCGCGTCCATGAAGGCTTCGTCGATCACCAGCCACCCGCCGCGCGCGGCCAGGCAGGCGTGCAGCTGCAGCAGCGTCTCGGGGTCGAAGCTGTCGGCGCAGGGGTTATTGGGATGGATCAGCACGACGACATCCAGCGTCTTTCCGGCTTGCAGCAACTGCGCTGGGTTCATCGCCACCACCTGATGCCCGGCACGTTGCCATGCCTGCGCGTGCTCGGCATAGCCGGGCGTCAACACACCGACGCGGCTAGGCGCGCGCAGCAGCGGCAAGGCCTGAATCGCCGCCTGCGAGCCGGCCACCGGCAATACCTGCGGCGCGCCGTAGTACGCAGCCGCGCAATCGGCCAAGCCGTCGTCGTCTTCCGGCAGGCGCTGCCACACATGTTCCGGAATGACAGGGACCGGCCACGCAAACGGGCTCACGCCAGTGGACAGATCCAGCCAGTGCGCAAGCGGAATGTCGTAGGTCTGCGCAGCGCGGCGCAGACGTCCGCCGTGTTCAAGCATGCTGTGCTCCCGGTGGTAAGGCAGGGTGATGTGCGTCGTTATGAACGACGAGCCGATGCATCCTGGTCACGGGCCGAACCATCCGCATGCCGATCATCGCATCGCCAGCGCTGTTGCCAGCGCGCCCAGCAGCAGCCATAACGCCACACCGGCACGCACCAGCCACAACCCGCGTTGCACGCTGTTGGCGTTTGCCAATGCGCCCTCGCCCAGCGGTGGACGTGCCTGCCAGTGACCGTGGTACAGCGCCGGCCCGCCCAGCTGCACCTGCAGCGCACCAGCGCCTGCCGCCATCACCGGGCCGGCGTTCGGGCTCTTCCAGCCGCGCCCTTGCCGCCAGGCGCAGCGCATGCCTGCGCCGGTGCGACCAAGCACCGCGTAGGTCACCGCCGTCAGCCGCGCCGGCAGCCAGTTCAATGCATCGTCGATGCGCGCCGCAGCCCAGCCGAAATTGGCGTAGCGCGGCGTGCGATAGCCCCACATCGCATCCAGCGTATTGGAAAGCCGGTACAGCACCGCACCTGGCGCGCCCAGCAGCACGCCCCAGAACAGCGCGGCAAACACCGCGTCGCTACCGTTTTCCAGCACCGATTCGGTCGCTGCAGCGGCCACTTGGGTCGCGTCCAGTGCCGCCGTTTCGCGGCTGACGATGCGCCCGACCGCGGCGCGCGCCACGGGCAGATCGCCGGCCTGCAAGGCATCGATCACCGGCTGCGCGTGTTCGCCCAGGCTGCGCAATCCCAGCGCCAGGTAGAGCGTGATTGCGGCCCATCCTGCTGCCGCCCAGGGCGAAAACTGCCATAGCGCCCATTGCGCCGCTGCGGCAACGATGGTCAACGGCAACACCGCGACGCACCAGGCAAGAACACCGACGCTGCGACGGTCGCGATGCAGCCGCGCTTCGAGCCGCTGCGCGCAGTTGCCGAACAGCACCAGCGGATGCGCACGCCGCGGCTCGCCGAGCAGCAGGTCCAGCAGCACCGCCGTGATGGCAATCACCAGCAGCAAGGCGTGCCGCTGCGCGTCATGCCAGCCGGCCTGTCGGTAACGCTGCACGGCATTGCATGCGCTCGCCCACCGCTACAGCTCGATGCCAAGTTGCGCCTTGATGCCGGCGTTGAAGGCGTGCTTGATCAAGCGCATCTCGGTGACGGTGTCTGCCGCCTCGATCAATCCGGCCGGCGCACCGCGCCCGGTGATCACCACATGCTGACGCGGTGGGCGTGCGGCCACGGCGGCAAGCACCTCGTCCAGCGCGATGTAGTCCTTCACCAATGCGATATTGAGCTCGTCCAACAGCACGAAGTCGTAACGCGCATCGGCCAGCATGCTGCGCGCAATGTGCCAGGCGGCTTGCGCGGCAGCGATGTCGAGCGCGCGGTCCTGGGTTTCCCAGGTGAAGCCTTCGCCCATGACGTGATAATCGAGCAGATCCGGAAACCGGCGAAAAAACGCCTCTTCTCCGGTCGAAAACGTGCCCTTGATGAATTGCACCACGCCGCAATGCAGGCCATGCCCAAGCGAGCGCGCCAGCATGCCGAAGCCGGACGAACTCTTGCCCTTGCCGTTGCCGGTATTGACCAGCAGCACACCGCGATCGATCACCGCACGGGCGATGCGCCGGTCGACCAATTCTTTTTTGCGCTGCGCACGTTCGCGGTAATGCGCGTCATCCTGCTCGGGGGTCGTCATGCGCGTGCTCCAACGGGTGAACGGGTGCCGGCGGCGCGTAGTGCGCCCACCAGCGCGAAGGCCATGCCGACGTAGCCAGCCAGGGTGCCGAGCGCGCGCGGGTAGTACGCCGGCACGCGGGCCATGAACCCGCCCAGCGTGGCGTGCGGGTAGCGACCGGAGAGGAAATAGAAGCCGCCCTTGGAGAGCAGATAGGCGGCGCTGCCGCTGATCAGCAGGGCCAACGGCAGCCCGGCGACACCGCACCAACCCTCGCGCTGCAGCTGCACTGCAGACAGCCGCCCGCCACACCACAACACGGCGTAGGCCAACGCCAAGGCCCAGTACGCCGGCGACAAACACCAGTCGCTGACGCTGCCCGAGGCCAGGCCGATCAGATCCAGCAGCGATGCAATCCCGAACAGCAATGGCAACATCCACAGCGGCCGCAGCAACGCACCGGCCAGAAAAAACACCGCCGATGACGCGCTGGGCAAGGCGTCCACAGAAGCGAAATGCTCGCCGCGCGTGCAGACCATCAACACTGCAAGCGCGATGCTGCAGATCCTGGCCGCTGCACCGTGCAATGGCAGCGGCGCCACAGCCGCGCGCGGCGTTGCCATCACGACAGGTCCAACGGCGTGGAGAAGTGCGTTACCGCACGCGCGTTGCGCCAGCGCAGCACGCACCATGCCGCCGCCAGCACCACCGCCAGGTAGAGCGCGGTCGTACGCACGAACACCGGCCCCCATTGCCAGGCGCGCTGCAGGTACTGCGCCCAGTGCGGGTCGGTGTAGCGCCCGCCCCACCAATAGAACGCGCCATTGGAGACCAAGAACGACAGCACCGCGGCCAGGGTGCCCAGGCCCCAGGCGATGGTCAGCGACGCAGCGCCAGGCCGCACGCGTGCGTGACACGCGCGCCCGGCATACCAGAGCACGCCGTAGGCCGCCGGCAATGCGGCGTAGGCAGCAGTGATGCAGAAGTCGCTGACGCCGGCCAGACGAACGGCAGCCCAATCGATGGCCACCGACAAGCCCAGCAAGGCGACAAAGTAGCCGTGCCGCCGCAACGCCAGGCCACCGAGGAAAAACACGGCCATGGACGCGTCCGGCAAGTGCAGCCAATCGCTCGCATGATGAAAGCGGGTGGCAGTCATCACCAGCATCGCAGCGATGAACACCACGCGTTCGGAACAGCGGGATAACGGCGACATCGATGGTCTCCTTCGGGGTTTCGGTTGCCAGCCACACCGCGCAACAGACATCAGGCAAACGACCGGCCCTGGCAGACCGTAGCGTTGGTTGCATCTGGCGGCAAGCGCACACAGCGCGCAGAACCCGCAGCGTACGAACGCCAGATGATGCTTCGAGCACCGACTGCACCCATCTGGCGGTGAGCGCAGTCTGTGTTGGCTGCTCTTATTGCGCAGGCTGGTAGCGCAAGGTGAGCAGATAATTGCGGCCCGGCTGCGCGTACCAGCGTGCCGTTTCGTACTGGCGGTCGAACACGTTATTGGCGGTGAGCTGCACCTTCCAGTCCGCGTTCACTGCATAACTCACGCGCAGATCCAGCAAGCCATAGCCGGCCAGGCGTTCGGTGTTGGCCAGATCGTCGTAACGCGCGCCCGACCCGAACAGGCTTGCGCCGATCCCGACTGCGCCAATGCTGCGGTCGGCGTCGAGACGCCCGCTCTGACGCGCACGCCGCGGCAACCAGTTGCCGTGATTGACGTCGCCATCGGCCTGCGGCGCAAGCCAGGTCAGTGCGCTGCGCACCGTCCAGCCGGCCAGTTCGGTGTCATAGCCGGCTTCCACACCGCGGATGCGCGCCCGATCGATGTTGTTCGGCTGCCCGAACGGATGCGCCGCATCCACCAACGACGCGTCATAGGCAATCAGATCATCGATACGGGTCTGAAACGCGCTGAGCGTCCAGGTGCCCCAGTCGTAACGACCGCGCACGCCGAGCTCGGCGCTTTTGGAGGTTTCCGGCCCCAGCAACGGGTTTCCGTAATCGGGGTAGTACAACTCGTTGAACGTTGGCGCCTTGAACGCCGTGCCGTAGCTGGCGGTCAGGCGCAGGTGATCGGCAACGTCCCAGCCCCATAGCAAGCTACCGGTGGTCTTGCCGCCGAACTGGCTGTTGTCGTTGCGGCGCAGGCTGGCCTGCACCGATTGCGTGCCGAAGCTCTGCTGCCACTGCGCGAATGCTGCGCGGTCGATGCGGCTGTCGGCATCGTAGCTGTCGCTGCTAGCGATGGCATCGCGCTGCCAATCAAACCCGAGCGTCAGCAAACCCGGCGCTGTGGTGATATCGGCCTGCAACGCGCCCTGCTTGCGGCGGGTGTCGTAGGTCGACAAGTACGCGCCTTGGTAATACGCATCGCTCAGATCCAAACTGCTGCCAACGCTGGCGGTGAGCTTGAGCGCATCGCTCGGCGCGTAACGTACGCGGCCACCGACCGCCTGCTGCACGCCCTTGCCCAGATTGCCGCCGAAGGCCGAGCCGTCGTATTCGTTACGGCTCTGCGCGCGCAGCGCATGCACATCCGCATCCCACTGCCGGTTGAAGCGCCAGCCGCCTTGCATGCTGAGCGAATCGTTGCGATAGCCATCGCGGTCCGGATCGAAAGCGCTGGAGCTGGTGTCCAGATAGGCATTGATGCCGTCGGTTTCGTCATGCACGGCATTGACCGAATACCAACCGCCGGCCTCGCTCAGATCGCCCTGGCTGCGCCCGGCCACGCCCGCAGCGTAGCGGCGCGCATTGTCGCTGCCGGCTGCAACGCTCACGCTCGGCACGAAACTGCCTTGCGGGTGCCGGGTAAAGATCTGGATCACCCCGCCCAGCGCCTCGGAGCCGTAGAGGCT
Source organism: Xanthomonas nasturtii (assembly GCF_001660815.1). Classification (GTDB taxonomy): domain Bacteria; phylum Pseudomonadota; class Gammaproteobacteria; order Xanthomonadales; family Xanthomonadaceae; genus Xanthomonas; species Xanthomonas nasturtii. Next base: position 58,487 of record NZ_LYMI01000056.1, on the reverse strand, counting down.
GGAAAACGGGCCACGCACGATTTCGATGCGTTCGATCTGCTCGATCGGAAGATCCTGCAAGGCCGCACCACCGGAGGTCGCCGAGCCGATGCGCACACCATCGATCAGTACCACCAGATGATCGGACTCGGTGCCGCGCAGGAACAGCGAGGTCGCCTTGCCCGGGCCCCCATTGTTGGCCAGCGACACACCCGCCTCGCCACGCAGCAGGTCCTGCAGCGAAGTGACCTGGCGACGCTCGATCTGCGCACGGTCGATCACGGTGACTGGCGCCAGCGTCTGGTCCTGCGTCTGCGCGGTGCGCGAGGCGGTCACCACGACTTCGTCGAGATCGATGGCGGCCTCGGCCTGGGCCGGATTGGCCAGGCACAGCGACAGTCCCACGGCGAGCACGGCACGACGCGGCAAAACGGAAGAAAGGGACATCAACTGCTGCTCCTGGAACCGCGCCAACCCGCGCGTGGGCAATGGGGCGGCAAGCAGCAACGGGCCAGGCGTCCGACGCGCAGCGTCAGACGCGCAAGGCCACGCCCACCGCGTGCCGGATCAATCCCTCCAGGCCGGTCTCCGGGCTCGCGAGTGGAAGCTGGTGCCTCCGATGCCGCGCCTTCCCATGCTAATGCACAGTGGCGTATTGCGGCATCTGACCTCGCCCACCGTTGCGGGGGCAGCTCCGGAATTGCAGCTCGCCAAGGCGGTCCGCGCACCGGATTCCCGTTTAAACCACCGGCCAGCCGGCAGTCACCTCAGGGGCGCGCATGGTAGCAGGATTGGCTGGCGCCTCAGCGGTCTCTGACCGCCCGCCGAGAGCAGCGCGTCGCCACAACGCCGGGAGGATGATTGCTGATGACTTCTCCCATCGGGAGAAGGTGCCCCGAAGGGGCGGATGAGGGTACGGGGCGAAGCCACAGGCCATGTCTGAAGACAGTGCGTACACGTGTTAGCCAATTGGCATCGCTGAACTCGACCCAGCAACTGGGAGTAGGCGTCGCCGCTCCGTACCCTCACCCCAACTCATCTCCCGCAGGGAGAGGGGCTCAAGCTGCCCTTCTCCCATCGGGAGAAGGTGCCCCGAAGGGGCGGATGAGGGTACGGGGCGAAGCCACAGGCCATGTCTGAAGACAGTGCGTACACGTGTTAGCCAAATGGCAACGCTGAACTCGACCCAGCAAATGGGAGTAGGCGTCGCCGCTCCGTACCCTCACCCCAACTCATCTCCCGCAGGAGAGGGGCGATAAACCTCACGCCCCCTGCAGCGCCTGCTCCAGATCCGCCAGCAAGTCATCGATGTGCTCGATGCCGATCGACAGCCGCACAGTGTCCTCGCTCACCCCTGCATGTTCCAGTTCGGCCGGGCCCAGCTGCCGATGCGTGGTGGACGCCGGGTGCGTCGCCAGCGATTTGGCATCGCCGATATTCACCAGCCGCGTAAACAACTGCAGGGCGTCCAGAAAACGCGCCCCGGCCGCACGCCCGCCGGGCAAGCCAAAGGTGAGCACGCCGGAGCCGTGGCCGCCCAGATATTTCTGCGCCAGCGCATGCTCGGGGTGATCCGGCAGCGCGGCATAGTTGACCCAGGCAACGCGTGCGTGGTGCTGTAGATAGCTTGCAATGGCCAAGGTATTGGCGTTGATGCGCTCCATGCGCAGCGGCAATGTTTCGATACCTTGCAAGATCAGAAACGCATTGAACGGCGACAGCGCCGCACCAGTATTACGCAGCGGCACCACCCGCGCACGCCCGATATACGCTGCCTCGCCCAACGCTTCGGTATAGACCACGCCGTGATAGCTCACATCCGGCTCGTTGAGGCGCGGAAAACGCGCCTTGTGCGCCGCCCACGGAAAGCGCCCGCTGTCCACGATCGCCCCACCGATGCTGTTGCCGTGCCCGCCTAAATACTTGGTCAGCGAATGCACCACGATGTCGGCACCGAAGTCGATCGGCCGCAGCAGCGACGGCGTGGCCACGGTGTTGTCCACGATCAGCGGCACGCCGTGCGCATGCGCCACGGCCGCCACCGCTTCGATATCGGTGATGTTGCCTCGCGGGTTGCCGATCGACTCGACGAACACTGCCTTGGTGCGTTCGTCGATCAACCCGGCGAACGCTTGCGGGTCGCGGTAATCGGCAAAGCGCGTGCTGATGCCGAACTGCGGCAGCGTATGCGCGAACAGATTGTAGGTGCCGCCATACAACGCACTGGAGGACACGATGTTGTCGCCCACCTCGGCGATGGTCTGGATCGCATAGGTCACTGCCGCCTGCCCCGACGCCAGCGCCAACGCGCCGATGCCGCCTTCCAGCGCGGCGACACGCTGTTCCAGCACATCGTTGGTCGGATTCATGATGCGGCTGTAGATGTTGCCGGGCACCTTCAGGTCGAACAGGTCCGCGCCATGCTGGGTATTGTCGAAGGCGTAGGCAACGGTCTGGTAGATCGGCACCGCCACCGCGCGCGTGGTCGGGTCGGGACGATACCCCCCGTGTACGGCGATGGTTTCGGGCTTCCACTGCGGATCGGTCATGGCACGGCTCGCTATCGGACGGAAGCAGCGACGATAGCGAAGACGCGCAAGCAGCGTGCTAACCGCGCGTTATCAGCTCATGCCAAAGCGTTGCCTGGTCGGCTTGTCGGTGCTTTGCGTCCGCGGTGGAACCAAACGCACGATTCGCATATGTACCTTTTAGCAAGCAAACGCCATGCTCCGGGGCCACGAGGCAGGCAGCGGGCGGAGCGCCGCAAGCTGCTGCGGCACGCCCTGGTCAAGGACGTGCCACAGAGCCCATCGAGCCGTTTGATCAGCCCTTGCCGAACTCCAACCGGCCACCCTGTGCACGCACACGCACGGTGTCGCCACTGAGGTACTGCCCCGACAGGATCTGCTGGGCCAGCGGGTTTTCCACCTGCGACTGGATCGCACGCTTGAGCGGGCGGGCGCCGTAGACGGGGTCGAAGCCGACATTGCCGAGCAACTCCAGCGCCGCATCGTCCAGGTCCAGCTTGAGGCCGCGCTCGGCCAGGCGCTTTTCCAACCCATGCAGCTGGATGCGCGCGATCGACTTGATCTGCGCCTTGTCCAGCGGGTGGAACACCACGATGTCGTCCAGCCGGTTGATGAACTCCGGGCGGAAGTGCGCCTGCACCACGCCCATCACCGCCGCCTTCATCTGCGTATAGGCCTCGGCGCTGCCGTCGCCGGACAGCTCCTGGATCTGGTGCGAGCCCAGGTTGGAGGTCATCACGATCACGGTATTGCGGAAGTCCACCGTGCGGCCCTGGCCATCGGTGAGGCGGCCATCGTCGAGCACCTGCAGCAGGATGTTGAAGACATCGGCATGCGCCTTTTCCACCTCGTCCAGCAGGATCAGCGAATACGGGCGACGGCGCACCGCTTCAGTGAGGTAGCCGCCCTCTTCATAGCCCACATAGCCCGGAGGCGCACCGATCAAGCGCGACACCGAGTGCTTTTCCATGAACTCGCTCATGTCGATGCGGATCATCGCTTCGGTGCTGTCGAACAGGAAGTCCGCCAGCGCCTTGCACAACTCGGTCTTGCCCACGCCGGTCGGCCCCAGGAACAGGAACGAGCCACTCGGGCGATTGGGATCGGACAGGCCCGCACGCGAGCGGCGCACCGCGTCGGAGACGACCTTGATGGCCTCGTTCTGGCCAACCACGCGCTGGTGCAGCTCGTCTTCCATGCGCAACAACTTGTCGCGCTCGCCCTCGAGCATCTTGTTGACCGGAATGCCGGTCCAGCGCGACACCACTTCGGCAATTTCTTCGGCCGTGACGCGGTCCTGCACCAGCTTGAAGTCGTGATGTTCGACCTCGTTGGCCAGCGCCATCTGCTTTTCCAGCTGCGGCAGCACGCCGTACTGGATCTCGCTCATCTTGGCGTAGTCCTGGCGCCGTTGTGCGGCTTCCAGCTCCAGCTTGGCGTGCTCGATCTGCTCCTTGACCTTGGTGGTGCCCTGCAGCGCGGCTTTTTCCGACTTCCACAATTCGTTGAGGTCGTAGAACTCGCGTTCGAGCTTGTCGATATCGGTTTCCAGATCGGCCAGACGCTGACGCGAGGCGTCGTCCTTTTCCTTCTTCAGCATCTCGCGCTGGATCTTGAGCTGGATCAGGCGGCGCTCCAGGCGATCGAGCTCTTCCGGCTTGGAGTCGATCTCCATGCGGATGCGCGATGCGGCTTCGTCCATCAAGTCGATGGCCTTGTCCGGCAGCTGGCGGTCGGTGATGTAGCGGTTGGACAGCGTGGCCGCCGCCACGATCGCCGGGTCGGTGATTTCGACCCCGTGGTGCACGGCGTAGCGCTCTTTGAGGCCACGCAGGATGGCGATGGTGTCTTCCACCGTCGGCTCGCCCACGAACACTTTCTGGAAACGCCGCTCCAGCGCCGCGTCCTTTTCGATGTATTTGCGGTATTCGTCCAGCGTGGTGGCGCCGATGCAATGCAGCTCGCCGCGCGCCAGCGCCGGCTTGAGCATGTTGCCGGCATCCATCGCACCATCGGCTTTGCCTGCGCCCACCATGGTGTGCAGCTCATCGATGAACAGGATGATCTGGCCTTCGTTCTTGGACAGGTCGCTGAGCACCGCCTTCAGGCGTTCTTCGAATTCGCCACGGAATTTGGCACCGGCAATCAGCGCACCCATGTCCAGCGACAGCACGCGCTTGCCGCGCAGGCCTTCGGGCACTTCGCCATTGATGATGCGCTGGGCCAGGCCTTCGACAATGGCGGTCTTGCCCACACCGGGTTCGCCGATCAGCACCGGGTTGTTCTTGGTGCGGCGCTGCAACACTTGAATGGTGCGGCGGATTTCTTCGTCGCGGCCGATCACCGGATCGAGCTTGCCGCTCTCCGCACGCGCGGTCAGGTCGATGGTGTATTTTTCCAGCGCCTGGCGCTGTTCCTCGGCGTTTTCCGATTGCACGGTTTCGCCGCCGCGCAGCCTGTCGATAGCCGCTTCGATCTTCTTCTTGTCGCCACCGGCCGCGCGCAACGCTACGCCCAGCGGGCTGGCATCGTCGGCGGCGGCCAGCACGAACCATTCGCTGGCGATGAAGGCATCGCCATGTTGCTGGGCCAGCTTGTCGGTCTGGTTGAGCAGGCGATTGAGATCGTTGCCGATCGACAGGTTGCCTTCCTGCCCGGAGACCTTGGGCAGCGTGTCCAGCGCCTCGCCAAGACGCTCGCGCAGCAGCGGCACGTTGACGCCGGCCTGCGACAGCAGCGGGCGCGTGCTGCCGCCGCTCTGCTCGAGCAGCGCCGCCAGCACGTGCACCGGTTCGATGATGTTGTGGTCGCGGCCCACAGCCAGCGACTGCGCGTCGGCCAGCGCCTGCTGGAACCGCGAGGTGAGCTTGTCCATCCGCATGGGAAATCCTCTGAACAGGTGGCCGGCGACGCCGGCGATACCGTGCAGATGCGGTTGCCGAGCGGGGTTTCAAGGCTTACCGGTGCCGAAGCCGGGCAGCGGACACGCCAGTGCCGCCCCAGCAAGCGTTACGAAGGCGGTGCGCGCAGACGCTTTCGGCCGCGCTGACGCCTCGGCGACATCGTGGGTGACCAGCACCAGGGTGAAGCCATGCTGCCGCCAGAGCTGCACGATCAGCTGCTGCATTTCGATACGGGTCAATGCATCCAGCGCCCCCAAACGGTTCGTCCAGCAGCAACAGCCGCGGCCGATGCACCAACGCGCGGGCCAGCGCCACGCGCCGACGTAGGTGGCAGGTCGCGATGCGGTCACTCGGCCGCACTGCACGCTATGCAATCGGGCGTTGACCGCGAAGCCGGCTCAAGCGCCACTGGCGATACGGCATGCCGTTTACCAGCGACACGAGCATCAAACACCCAGTGTTCAGGTGGTTAGTCGATCGCGACTTGCATCGCATGCAATGGCTGCCTATGCGCGCTCTCCACGGCGCGCTGCACAAGCATGGCACACACGGCGATAATGCACGGATGGATGCGCCCAACCCCTGGTACCTCTATCTGCTGCAGTGCCGGAACGGCAGCTATTACGCCGGGATCACCAACGATCTGGAACGGCGTTTCCAGGCGCATCTGCGTGGCACCGGTGCACGCTACACGCGGGCCAATCCGCCGCTGCATATCCTGGCGAGCCACCCCTACCCGGACCGCGCCAGCGCCTCGCGTGCGGAGTGCGTACTCAAGCGCCAGCCGCGTGCACGCAAGCTGGCATGGTTGCTGGCGCAGCCGCCATGCAGCGCCGGGTCACACCCTGCTGACACCCCGATCACGCCCGCCTAGCCGCCCGCTTTCTATGCTGTGACGCCATTGGGCGACCGGAGCAGCGCATGCATCATCAGCTCTATTACTGGACCGGCCTGCAAGGCCGCGGCGAGTTTGTGCGCCTGGCACTGGAATATGCAGGCGCCAGCTACACCGACGTGGCGCGCGTTGACGGCGACGAGGCAATGAACACGTTTCTGGAAGGCCAGCACGCTGGCGCGCAGCCGTTCGCGCCGCCGTTTTTGCGTGCGGGCGATGTGGTGGTCGCGCAGGTCGCAGCGATCCTGCACTTCATCGGCCCGCAATTGCGGCTGGTACCCGATGACGAAGCATCACGTTTGCAGGCACTGCAGTTGCAACTGACCATTGCCGACCTGGTGGCCGAAGTGCACGACGCCCATCACCCGATCGCCACTGGCCTGTATTACGAAGACCAACAGGCCGAAGCGGCCAAACGTGCGCAGGATCTGCGCGACAACCGCCTGCCCAAATTTCTGGGTTATTTCGAGCAGGTGCTGCAACAGGCCGGCGGCACGCATGTCCTTGGCACGCATTCGTATGTGGACCTTTCGCTGTTTCAGCTGGTCAGCGGATTGGACTACATGTTCCCCAAACGCATGGCGACGCTATCGAAGGACGTGCCAGGATTGAAGGCCTTGCAGCAGCGCGTGGCCGAGCGCCCGCGGATCGCAGCGTATCTGGCATCGGAGCGCCGGGTGGCGTTCAACACCAACGGTATTTTTCGCCACTATCCGGAGTTGGATGCGGCCTGAGCAGCGCGGCCGGCCTCAGACGATACGCCTCGATTGGTCCTTTGCGGGACTACGGTCGCCAGGGTCTAGGTTGCGAATCGTTCTTGCCGCACATTGGGTGCTGCCGTGAACTGCACGCGATGTTGGCCACGCCCCTGCGCTTCCAGACATCCAACATCCAAGGCCGCACACACGTGCGGCCTTCATCATGGCCATCGCTCGAAAACACCCGCCTCACCGGCCCTGCAACAACGCCGTGCGAATGCGCTGCAACTGCGCCTTCACGGCCGCGGCCTGGCTTGGCCCCAATCGCAGCAGCGCTTTTTGCCCGACCGATGCAGACTCCAGCGCCGGATCTACGAAAAGATAACGGCCACGCGCATCGCGCACCACGGCGATGGGCTGGCCCGGCTCGGGCGTCCGCAACAGATGGTCGACCACATCGATCACGCGGTCGTTGAAGTAACGGTCCGGCGCGCCCAGGTTGGCATACGCCTGCTGAAACAACGGGTAGAAGCGTACATAGCTGCGCACCATGGCCTGCGCGTCCACGCCGGTAAATGCGGCGACATACGGCGCGTAGCGTGCTGCATTGGCCTGGTCGATCACGCTGCGATCAGCTGCGCTGGAGACCTGTAATTCGCCTGGTAGCGGCTGCAGTACCGACGCGCGACGGCTGATGCTGGGCTGGGTGAGGTTATCGATCATCACCACCACGCGTTCGATCAGATGCGTCCGCAGCACGATCGACAGCGCGTCGTCGTGGCGTACCAGCGCCAGCAGCGCCTGCCACGCGGCATCGTCGCTCTGTGCCAATGCAGGAATCGCAGCGTCCGCGGCATCGGCCGATAACGTCTGCACCGGGTGGCGCGGTTCGGCGGGCGGCGGCGGCGATGGAGCGACAGCGGCAGCCACCGCGCTTGCGGTCCGGCTGATCGGCGCAGGCATTACGCCAGGTGGATCGGATGGCCCGCGGAAGAGCCACCAGGCAGCGCCGGCAATCAGCGGCACTGCCAACAGCCACGGCCAGCGCGACGACTTCGTTTGCATCATGGAACTCCTGACATCGACAACATCCACGGTGTGACCATGAGATGGTGCGGTGGTTCCATCGATGCGACACCGCAGCGTATTCATTGACCGCGCATGACGACCCAATACGGCGTTAGGCAAGTAATACGCGCCAATTCGGCACAAGCCGGCTGACCAGCGCGGGGACATCCGGCCCTCACGCGCCCGTATCGCCGCCTGCTCACCTCATCCGTAACGAACCACTGCCGCTTCAAACGAAGCGGCACTGCAGGCTCGCTCAATTGTCGAAGCCCAACCGCGCATTCACCCACGCCGCCACGATTGCGGCTGCGGCTTGATCGGCCTGTGTTGCAGGCAAGTGCTTTTCGCGTACCAGCCACGCGGCCGTGTCCGCACGCACCTTGGGCAACAGCGTGCGCACCGCCTTGCGGTCTGCGGCTGGCCACTGGCTGTCATCGCCACTCCAGGCCGCAACTGCCTTGTCCGGGTCATTGCCGTAGCGCTTGCGCAGGGCCGGCTGCAGATACAGCAGCGGCGACACCGATGCGCGCAGCGCAATGATTTTCCACTCGGCGTAGCTGGCATAGCGCATGGTGCCGGCGTCCTTGCTCAAGGCCTCGATCAAGGAATCGAACCCCTTGTCCAGCTGCTTCCAGCTGGACAGCGCGAATAGCCCGCCCGGCGGTTCGCAGATCGGCGCAAACCCGTCGCGGGTCGAGCCGTACAAAGGGCCGAATGCGTCATAGGCCGGCTCGCCCACCGCCGCGAAGATGAAGCAGTGCACGTAAGGCCGGTGATCGCTGTTGTCGCGCTCGATCCACATGCGTAGCAGGGTCAATACACGCTCCTGCTGTGGCGTGGCTGGCGAGCCGGCAGCGTCATCGAGCAACGATGCCGCAAAATCGTCGGCCTTGCGCAATGCCTTGCGCGCACTGTCGAAGCGCGCAGTTGCCACTGCGGCCTCCACACCGGCAGCAGGGACGAACTGATGCAGATACGCCAGCCATGCCGATGCCAGCGGCGTGTCGTAGCCCTGCAGCTGCCGCGCGGCCTCGGCAGGACTTGCAGGGATGCGGGCGACGATGCGGTCCTGCGTCTGTTGCTGCGCCGTGAGCGCCTTGGCCAGGACCTCGGCCCTGGTGGTGAGGCTGCGCTGCAGGCACTCGTCCGGCTTGGCATCCTGCGCGCAGGCATTGCGCTGGCGCAGCCAGGCGCGCTGTTGCTCGCGCAGGCTGGCCACTGTCGCGCGTGGCGCGGTATGCATCAACGCCTGGTAGCTCTCGTCCAGCTGCTCGTCCAGCAGACCAAGCGCCGGCACCGCGCACACCCGTTTTTCAACGGGCGTCGTCGCCTGCTTGCAGTCGAACGAGGCCGCCCACGCACCGCCGGTGCTCAGCACCAGCGCACCGCCAAGCATCAGCCCAACTGCATGCACCCGATGACTCATTGCACTGCCTGCTTGCGTGCCGGCAGCAGCGACAACAACAGCAAGGTCACCGCCAGCGCCACATAGGCGCCGACGAACTGCCAGCTGATCACCCGCGCCAGGCCTTGCAGCGACCACGGCAGATAGATGCCGCCACGCGGGTCCACCGAATGGATCAAACCGAACAGGGTCAGCCCCGCCGCCACCAGCAAGAACACTGCGCCGCGTCGCAGCCGGCCATCGATCATCGCCGTCACCGTGGCGATCCACAGCATCGCGGTGATGATGAACCCATTGCCCAGTGCGAAGATCACTGCCAGCTCCGGCAGCCCATGGCCATCCAGCTTGGTGGTCAGCGCCACCAGTTGCTCTGGCGCGATCCAGCCCGGCGCCTTGATGGTCAGCAGGTACGCAACCGACGGCAAAAAGCCCAGCACCATCGCGCCGGCGTGCTGTTTGGGCGTGGCCTGAAATGCCTGCGTGGTGATGTCGATCGAGACATACACAATGATCGGCGCCAGCACTGCCAGCGGTAGCCATTGCACCAGCCCGCTGATCACCCCGAGCATGCCACCAATACCGATGAACACCCCCGTCAGCAGCGTGTAGCCGGAGCGCGCGCCCATGTGCTTGTACGCAGGCTGGCCGATGTAGGGCGTGGTCTGCGCCACACCGCCGCAGACGCCGGCCACCAGCGTGGCCAGGGCCTCCACCAGCAGGATGTCGCGGGTGCGGTAATCGTCGCCGGCTGCGCGCGCGCTTTCGCTGACGTTGATGCCGCCCACCACCATCAACAAGCCGAACGGCAACAGCAACGGCAGGTAGGCCACCGTCGCCGGCAAGCCTTCAATAAAGCCCAGGTTCGGCAGCGGCAGCACGATTTGCGGCGGATTCCACGCTGGCACGGCAAAACCGGGCGCACCCAATCCGGCCAGGCCGAGCCCGTAATACAGCGCGGTACCGATCACGAACGCCACCAGCACACCGGGCAACTTGGTCGGCAGGCGGCCCTTGGCCAGCAGCACGTACAGCAACAGGCCCAGGGTGACGAAGCCGGCCACCGGCGAGCGCAGGGTTTCCAGCAGCGGCAACAGGCCCATCAGCACCAGCGCGATGCCGGCGATCGAACCGAGCAAGGCCGCACGCGGCAGCGCGCGCGTCACTGCTTCGCCCACGAACGACAGCACCAGCTTGAGCAGGCCCATCACCACCAACGCAGCCATGCCCAGTTTCCAGGTGGCGATCGCTGCCGTCTGCGGGTCCAGCCCCTGCGCCTTGAAACCGGCAAACGCCGGGCCGAGCACCAGCAGCGCCATGCCGATGCTGGTGGGCGCATCCAGACCCAGCGGCATGGCGGTGACGTCGTCGCGCCCGGTCCGTGCGGCCAGCCGCCGCGCCATCAAGGTATAGAGCAGATTGCCCACCAGCACGCCGAACGCGGTGCCCGGGAACATGCGCCCGAACACCACTTCGGACGGGAACTGGAAGATGCCGACCAAGGCCATCGCGATGAAGCCGAGGATGGAAAGATTGTCGACCACCAGGCCGAAGAAGCCATTGAGATCGCCAGCGACGAACCAGCGCGGCGAGGCCGCAGGACGCGAAGAAGGAGCCGACATGAGAACCAGGAGGCGTGGGGGTCGGCCGATGGTAGCCGCTGCACCGCGGGCGCGACAGCGGCGCGGTGGATCAGAGCGTGTCGTTGCGCGATGGCATCGGGCTGCCCGCTGGCAGACGGCTCGGTCACGCTGCCACGCGCTACTTCATCGCCGCATCGACATCGATCCAGCCCACGCTCTCGCTGCGCCCGGCGCTGCGATACCGCACCTGCAGCCGCGCCCCATCCGCGCTGACGTCCAGTGCATCGGCCCGATCGCCGCGCACCAGATAGCGCTTGGTGGCAGTCGCCGTAGGCGTGGCGTACAACGGCAGGCGGGCCACCCGCACGTGCAACTGCACCGGCATCGGTGCCTCCAGCGTCGTGCCGATCTCGCTGGCCACCTTGACGCCGCGCGGGTCGTAGGTTGGCCACACCGACACCGGCATGCCATCGTCGCTCCCCGTGTCCAGCAGCGACTGGATCTGCGGCGACTCGATCCGCTGCTGCGTCCGGGCCACATACAACCGCCCATCGGACGTGTAGCGATACACATCTGCGTACCACATCGGCCCGCTGCGGCAGGAACTGATCAAGCTGCGCTGCCGTGTGTCCGTGACCAGGTTGAAAAACCCCTCGCACTGCACCGCCGGGCGCGTGGGCGCGGTCAGCGCACGAAAACGGCGTTGCGCCGGGTCGAATACAAACACCAGCACCGCCTCGTTGACCTGGCCGAGCATCGCCGACACCGCAAGATCCGGGTGCCCGTCGAAATTGTAGTCATCGCTGCGCAGCTGCGCGCCGCCTTCGCCATCGTCCACAGTTGCGTCCAACCACTGCTCGGCACCGCCTGGGGCCAGCACCACATGCAGGCGCTGGCCGACCAGGGTTGCGGTCGCCTGCGTCTTCGCATCCAGCGTCAATCGCACACGCGTGTCGTCTGCAGCGGCGGCGAACGACAGCCCGACCAACACGGCAAACAGCAGCGCGCGTGTGCTGCGCAGGGGTAAAGAGTGGAAAGAGGTCAAGCGCATGCGGATTCGACCCGAAACGGTGGGCAAGTGGTCGCGAACGCGGGTTGTCTGCACACGCAATGCGCGCAAAAGGCGGGTTACGCGCAGCATCCGCAGATCGCAGCGGACGACAGCATCGGATTCGGTGAAAGCACCGGCCTGGCAGTGGTCAAGCCCACACCACTGCTCAGAACGACACCTCGACCGCCTGCCGCGACCACAACACCGACTGGTGTCCGGTCGCCTGCTTCCAGGCCAGCCGGATCGCCTCGATATCGTTACGCCGCTGCGGGGTGTCTTCGTGCAGGATCACCAGCACCTTGGTACCCAACCGGTTCGGCTCCTTGGCACCACGGAACAACCACTGGCCGTAGGCATCGAACACGGTCAGCCCATCCGGAAAGCGCGGGGTCACTTCCTTGTCCAGAAACGCACGCCACTGGGTTTCGTCGATGGTGCGGGTCTGCGGGCGATCGGCCGGGCCGGTTTCTTCGCCCACGCCGAAATACAGCTCGCTGCGCACCCACCCACGCGCCGCCGCTGGCCGCGCCGCATCGCCCTGCAGGCTGGCTGTGGTCGAGGTCGGCGTGCCGCCGGGCGTGGTGGCGCAGGCAGACAACGCCAGCATGGCGGCAAGCAGGCAGGACGGCAGCAACTTCATCGACTTCTCCACAACGGGTCTGGGATAGGACAGGGCAGGAACCGGGCTGACCCAGGCTCATGCACGGCAGATATCAGCTCATGCCGGCGTGCGCGCACTGCGCCATCTCGCGCCGGCCTGAACAACGCGATAATATCTCTCTATCCGGATGAATGTGGACAATCCGACCCCTTTGCGCCCCTGCCCGGCCGGATGCCAACCGCGCGGCGCGTGTCGTTCGCAGTTGCAGGAGACCAGCATGACCCGCCCCACCCTTTCGGTTATCGGCCTGGCCATCGCCGCCGCGCTTAGCGCCAACGCGCAGGCCCAGCAGGCCGACCCCGGCGCCACCACCCTGGACACCGTGATCGTTACCGGCACCCGCGCCAGCGACCGCACCGTGCTGGAATCGACCGTGCCGGTGGACGTGCTTACCGCCGAAGACATCCGCAAGGCGGGCGTGGTCAATGGCGAACTGGGCAGCGCGCTGCAGGCGCTGCTGCCCTCGTTCAATTTCCCGCGCCAGTCCAACTCCGGCGGCGCCGACCACATCCGCGCCGCGCAATTGCGCGGACTCTCGCCCGATCAGGTCCTGGTGCTGGTCAACGGCAAGCGCCGTCACACCTCGGCGCTGGTCAATACCGACAGCAAGATCGGCAAGGGCACCACGCCGGTGGATTTCAATTCCATCCCGATCAACGCGATCAAGCGCATTGAGGTGCTGCGCGACGGCGCCGGCGCGCAATACGGCTCCGACGCCATTGCCGGCGTGATCAACGTGATCCTGGACGACAACCCCGAGCGCGGCGAACTGGAAGCCAGCTTCGGTGCGTACAACACCGATGTGGAGCCGATCAACCGCCGCGTCACCGACGGCCAGACCAGCTATGCCAGCGCCAAGGTCGGCTCGCTGCTGGGCGATGACGGCGGCTTTTTCAAGGTGGGCCTGGAGCTGAAGAACCGTGAAGCCACCAACCGCGCCGGCTTCGACCAGATTCCCGCATTCGAAGAACAGACCCCGGCCAATCTGGCCCTGGCCGGCCGGCGCAACTACGTACTCGGCGATGGCGCCACCAAGGGCCTGAACGCCTGGCTCAACACCAAGATTCCCTTCAGCGCCAACGGCGAGTTCTACGCCTTCGGCACCTACAACCAGCGCGACACCGAAGGCGCCAATTACTTCCGTTACCCCGATAGCAGCGCCAACTGGCGCGAGATCTACCCCAACGGCTACCGCCCGATTTCCGAAGGCGAAAACCGCGACCTGCAGATCGTTGCCGGCGCCCGTGGGCAGTGGGGCAACTGGGACTACGACGCCAGCGTCAACTACGGCCGCAACGACTTCACCTACCGGCTGCGCAACTCGCTCAATGCATCGCTCGGTCCGGGCAGCACCACTGCGTTCAAGACCGGCGATTTCGCTTTCGCACAGACCGTGGGCAACGTCGATCTGACCCGCGTCTTCGATGTCGCCGGCGCCACCCACACCTTCGGCACCGGCGCCGAGTTCCGCCGCGAGCAATACCGCACCCATGCCGGCGACCCGGCCAGCTACGCCGCCGGCCCGTTCACCGACCGCCCCACCGGCTCGCAGGCCGGCGGCGGGCTCACTCCCCAGGACGAAGCCGACCTGTCGCGCAACGTGGCCAGCGCCTACGCCAGCGTGTCCAGCCAGTTTGGCGACAAGTTCTCCACCGACCTGGCTGGCCGCTACGAGCATTACCAGGACTTCGGCAGCCAATGGACCGGCAAGCTGGCGGCGCGGTATGCGTTCGCCCCGGCGTTCGCGCTGCGCGGGGCGGTCTCCAATAACGTACGCGCGCCCTCGCTCAGCCAGATCGGCTACGAAGCCACCTCCACCGGCTACGACGCCGCCGGCCGCCTCACCCAGGGTCGCCTGCTGTCGGTCAACAACCCCATTGCCCGCGGGCTCGGCGCCACCGACCTGAAGCCGGAAAAATCGCTCAATTACAGCCTGGGCTTCACCAGCAGGCTGGGCGATCACTTCGACCTGTCATTGGACTTCTTCCAGATCGATATCGACGACCGCATCGCCTTGTCCGAGGACATCACAGGCGATGCGCTGACCAGCTTCGTGCAGCAGAACTTCGGCGTCACCGGCGTGCAGAGCGCCAGCTATTTCCTCAACGCCGCCGACACCCGTACCCGCGGCGCCGAGCTGGTCGCCAACTGGCGCCAGTACGCCTTCGGTGGCGACCTGCTGCTCACCGGCACCTACAGCTACGCCAAGACCGAACTGGAAAACATCATCGCCACCCCGGCGCAGCTGCTCGCCTTGAACCCGGAGTACGTGCTGTTCGGCGTGGAAGAAAGCAACACGCTCACCGACGCCGCACCGCGCACGCGCGCCGCGCTTGCCGCCAACTGGAGCAACGAGCACTGGAACCTGCAGACGCGCGTCAACCGCTACGGCAGCGCGACGCGCGTGTTCGATTTCGGCGGCGGCTTCGTGCCGCGCCAGACCTATGGCGCCGAATGGCAGCTGGACCTGGAAGCCGAATATCACTTGGGCACGCAGTGGACGCTGGCCATCGGCGGGCAGAACATCCTGGACAACTATTCGGACCGCTCCATCGACGATATCGCCTACTTCGGCAACCTGCCCTACGACGTGCTGTCGCCGATCGGCAGTAATGGCGCGTATTGGTATGGGCGGGTGCGGTATTCGTTCTGAGCAACAGCGAAGCGTTCCAAAGCCCCTCTCCTGCGGGGAGAGAAGGCACGGCTTGCGCGCCACTGGCGCGCGTGCCTTGGAGCGCCCGCGCCGCCAGCGCGGACCGGGGCGCGGAGCGGGGGTTGGGGTGAGGGTACGGAGCGAAGCCCTCGTGGCGTTCCAACTGCACGAGGCTTCGCTCGTACCCTCATCCGCCCCTATGGGGCACCTTCTCCCGACGGGAGAAGGACAGGCAGTCGTACGTGCCTGACCAGTACTCCCCGGCACTGCATAACCTGAATATCACACTGCCTTGCGCACACTAGCGCGATGGCAGACGTGCACTCCCCCCTTCCGTCGCCGCCATTGCTGGACGATGCCTGCGCATTGTTTCTGGACGTGGACGGTACCCTCATCGACTTTGCCGACAGCCCCGAGGCTGTGCGGCTCCTGCCCGAGGTCCGCGCGACCATCGAGCAACTGAGCGATCGCCTCAACGGCGCGGTGGCGCTGGTCAGCGGCAGGCCGCTGTCGCAACTGGACGCCTTGTTCGCGCCGCTGCGGCTGCCCGCCGCCGGCCTGCACGGACACGAATTGCGCAGCGACATCGCCGCACGCGCCGCCATGCCGCAGGACACCTCCGAATTTCTGCACGGCCTGCACCAACGCGCCGCCGCACTCACGCATCGACACCCGGGCGTGCTGGTCGAAGACAAGGGCGTCAGCGTCGCGCTGCACTGGCGCGCGCAGCCGCAGGCCGGCCCCGAGGTCCTCGCGTTCGCGCAGCAGGAGATCGCCCAGCTGTCCGGCTACCGGCTGCAGCCTGGCGACCACGTGGTCGAATTCGTGCCCGAAGGCAGCAACAAGGGCCTGGCGGTCGAGCAGCTGATGCAGCACGGCGCCTTCGCCGGCCGCACGCCGGTGTTCGTGGGCGACGATCTCACCGACGAATTCGGCTTCGACGCGGCCAACCGGCTTGGCGGCTGGAGCGTACTGGTGGGCGATCGCCCGCAGACCAGCGCGCGCTTCCGCGTCGATGGCACCGCCGACGTACACGCGTGGTTGCAGCGCAACGCACGCCACCGCTGACCACAGCGCACCTTCTCTCTTCAACAGGATCCTTTGCACTCCATGACCGAGCCAAACCTGGATCTGGGCGTCATCGGCAATTGCAGCTTCGGTGCATTGGTCGATCGGCAGGCACGTGTGGTGTGGAGTTGCCTGCCGGCCTTCGACGGCGACCCGGCCTTTTGCACACTGCTTTCTCCCAAAACCGAAGGCGGCGATTTTGCCGTGGAACTGGAAGACTTCGTCAGCAGCGAGCAGCACTACCTGCCCAATACCGCGGTGCTGCGTACCGTCTTGCGCGATAGCCACGGCGGCGAAGTGGAAGTCATCGACTTCGCACCGCGCTGGCGTAACAACGGGCGTTTCTATCGGCCGGTGAGCATCATCCGGCAGATTCGCCCGCTGGCCGGCAACCCGCGCATCATTGTGCGCGCACGCCCGCTGGCCGACTGGGGCGGCCGCACGCCGGACACCACCTGGGGCAGCAACCACATCCGCTGGATGTTGCCGGAATTCGCCCTGCGCCTGACCACCGATGTGCCGGTACGGTTCGTGCGCGATGGTTTGCCGTTCGTGCTCAGCCACCCCGTCAGCCTGGTGCTGGGCGTGGATGAATCGCTGACCCGTTCGCTCACCGGCTATGTGCAGGAGGCGCAGGAACGCACTGAAGAATACTGGCGCGAATGGGTGCGCTATCTGTCCATTCCGCTGGACTGGCAGGAAGCGGTGATCCGCAGCGCAATCACGCTGAAGTTGTGCCAGTACGAAGACAGCGGCGCGATCATCGCCGCCATGACCACTTCGATTCCGGAGGCGCCGAATACGCCGCGCAACTGGGATTACCGGTATTGCTGGCTACGCGATGCCGCCTTCGTGGTGCGTGCGCTCAATCGCCTGGGCGCCACCCGCACGATGGAGCAGTTCATCGGCTATATCTTCAACATCGCCACCGCCGACGGCACCATGCAGCCGCTGTACGGCATCGGCTTCGAGTCGCAGCTGGAAGAACACGAAGTCGACACCATGGACGGCTACCGCGGCATGGGCCCGGTGCGGCGCGGCAATCTGGCCTGGATCCAGCAGCAGCACGATGTCTATGGCAGCGTGGTGCTGGCTTCGACACAGTTATTCTTCGACCTGCGTTTGAAGGACCAGGGCGATGCCGACACCTTCCGCCGGCTCGAGCCGCTGGGCGAGCGCGCTTACGCATTGCACAACGTGCCCGATGCTGGCCTGTGGGAGTTCCGCGGACGCGCCGAAGTGCACACCTATACCGCCGCGATGTGCTGGGCCGCCTGCGACCGCCTGTCCAAGATCGCCGATCGGCTGGTGCTGCCCGAGCGCGTGACGTACTGGCGCGAACGTGCCCACAGCATCCGCGAGCGGGTGCTGACCGAAGCCTGGAGCGATGAACACGGCCATTTCACCGACACGCTCGGTGGCCATCGGCTGGATGCATCGTTGCTGCTGCTGGCCGACATCGGCATCGTGGCCAACGACGACAGCCGCTTCGTGCGCACGGTCGAAGCGGTCGGCCGCGTGCTCAAGCATGGCGACGCACTGTACCGCTACATCGCACCGGATGACTTCGGTGAGCCGGAAACCAGCTTCACCATCTGCACGTTCTGGTACATCGATGCGCTGGCCGCGATCGGGCGCAAGGACGAGGCACGTGAATTGTTCGAGCGCATCCTTGCGCGCCGCAATCACCTGGGCTTGCTCTCGGAAGATTTATCGTTTGAAGACGGCGAAGCCTGGGGCAATTTTCCCCAGACCTATTCGCACGTTGGTTTGATCATCGCAGCGATGCGCTTGTCGCGGAGCTGGCAGGAGGCGTCATGAGTCGTTTGGTGGTGGTATCCAATCGTGTTGCAGTGCCCGGCGAAAACCGCGCAGGCGGCCTGGCCGTTGGCTTGTTGGCCGCGCTCAAGGAGCGCGGCGGCATGTGGTTCGGCTGGAGCGGCAAGACCGCGCGCGGCGACAGCGGCGGCATGCACGAGCAGACCGAGGGCGACATCACCTTCGTCACCATGGACCTCAACAAGCGCGATATCGACTCGTACTACAACGGCTTCGCCAATCGCACGTTGTGGCCGTTGCTGCACTTCCGTCTTGACCTGGTGGATTACGACCGTGCCAAGCGCGAAGGCTATCTGCGCGTCAATCGCCTGTTTGCGGAAAAACTCGCGCCGCTGCTGAAAGACAGCGATACCCTGTGGATCCACGATTACCACATGATCCCGCTGGGCGCGATGCTGCGCGAGCTGGGAGTGGGCTGCAAGATGGGCTTCTTCCTGCACGTGCCGATGCCCTCGGCGGACCTGGTGCAGGCCATGCCGGATCACGCGCGCTTGTTCAGCACCTTCTACGCCTACGATCTGGTCGGCTTCCAGACCCAGCGCGATGCCGAGCGGTTCAAGGCGTATGTGCGCCTGTTCGGTGGTGGACGCATTCTGGAAGGCGATCTGGTCGAAGGCCCGGGCGGGCGTCGCTTCACCGCGTCCTCGTTCCCGATCGGCATCGACACCGAGTTGATCGCCACCCAGGCGAAGGCGTCTGTCGGCAAGCAGGCCGTGCGCGATCTTCGCGAAAGTTTGCGCGGGCGGCAGCTGGCGATCGGTGTGGACCGCCTGGATTATTCCAAAGGCCTGCCGGAACGTTTCCAGGGTTTCGAACGCTACCTGGAGCGTTATCCGGATCAATCCGGCAGCCTCACCTATCTACAGATTGCGCCGGTATCGCGCGGCGATGTGGCCGAATATCGTCAGCTGCGCGGGCAACTGGAACAGATCGCCGGCCATATCAATGGTGGACATGCGGGTCCGGACTGGACGCCGTTGCGCTACGTCAACCAGAACTTCAGCCACGCCACCCTGACCGGCTTTTATCGCGCGGCGTCGGTGGGCTTGGTCACACCGCTGCGCGATGGCATGAATCTGGTCGCCAAGGAATTCGTGGCGGCGCAGGATCCGGAAAACCCGGGCGTCTTGGTGCTGTCGTTGCTGGCCGGTGCGGCCGACGAAATGAAAGAAGCGCTGTTGGTCAATCCACACGATCTGGATGGTGTGGCGGATGCAATCGCGACCGCGGCCAGCATGCCGCTGGCAACACGCATCGAACGCTGGCACGCGATGATGGATCACCTGCGCAAGAACAACATCAACCATTGGCGTCAGCGCTATCTGCAGGCACTCGCAGACGTTTAGGCCTCGCCAATCAGGAGGCTGAGTGCATGTCGCTCTCCCTCCGGGACAACGTGTGCAAAGCCGATGTACGCACTTCCTTTTCCCTCCGGGAAACGTGCGCAATCTCGCCGCATGCACTTGCTTCTCCCTCAGGGAGAAGGTGCCCGAAGGGCGGATGAGGGACGTTTGCCGGGATTTCCGCAGGCGCGCCCGGTTGCTGCAAATTCCACAGTGCCAGCGACAGCAATTGTTGCGTTGATCACTCTTTCAGTTGCCAACGCGCATCAGTCGGAACTGTCAGCGTACTTCGCCGCGCTGCTCAACTTCCACGCCAATTCAGTGCATCCGAGCAGCAGGTTGGAATGATGGTTCCTGTTCCATCACGGACACGCGGCGCGTAGAGTTCTAAAATATTCAGATGAGTAGCGCTGAGGACCCTGGGAGGGGCTGCGCGTTCATATCCAAGGTCGCCGGCAACCTGTCGCGCGACATCTCTCCCTCCACGACTCGTCGCCCATTGCGGCCCCGAGTCCTTCCTGACATCTCAAAATGACTGATCAATCCTCAAAACGTGGGCTAGGCACCTGGTTGCTGGTGGCCTATGCAGTGGTGATCGCCGTGCTCGGTGCGGTGCTTGCCTACGAAGGCGGCCGCCTGGTGGCTGTCGGCGGCTCCTGGTACTACCTGTTGGCAGGCATCGGCCTGTTCCTGGCGGGCGCATTGCTGGCGCTGGGCAAGCGCACCGGCCTGTGGCTGTTTGGCGCAACGCTGGCCGCCACCATCGCCTGGGCACTGTGGGAAGTGGGCCTGGATGGCTGGGGCCTGGTCCCGCGTCTGGCCTGGATGTCGGTAGTGGGTCTGGTGTTGCTGCCGTTCTGGGGCGTGGCGCGTCGACGCATGCAGCCGTTGTCCGGCGCCGGCTATGTCGTGGTGACAGGCGTACTGCCGATCCTGGGCGCCGCCCTGATCCTGTGGCCGCTGTTTGTGCCGCGCAATGTGGAGCTGGCCGACGCATCCAGGCAGCCGGCGGATACTGCCACCGCCTTCAGCCGCGGCACCGTGCCCAGCCCGGACGGCAACGTCGCGGCCAATCACGACGCCAGCAACTGGACCGCCTATGCCGGCTCCAACCTGTCCAACCATTACACCCCCGGCGCACAGATCACCCCGGACAACGTCAAGAACCTCAAGATTGCCTGGGAATTCCATACCGGCGATCTCAAGCCGGCCGGCTCCAAGCTGGGCTATGCCTTCCAGAACACCCCGCTCAAGATCGGCGAGCTGCTGTATATCTGCACGCCCACCCAGAAGGTGATCGCGGTGGAAGCGGCCAACGGCAGGGAGCGCTGGCGCTTCGACCCGCAGACCAACCCCAAGGCGATGGCCGGCGTCGCTGCCACCACCTGCCGCGGCGTGTCGTACTACCAGGCGCCGGAAGGCACTGCCGAGTGCCCGACACGGATCTTCTGGCCGATGGTCGATGGTCGCCTCGGCGCGCTGGATGCGCAGACCGGCAAGCTGTGCACCAGCTTCGGCAATAACGGCTATGTGGACCTCAATGCCGGCACCGGCAACACCAAGCCGGGCTTCGTCGGCCCGACCTCGCCGCCGGTGGTGATGCGCGGCGTGGTGATCCAGCCGACCGGCCAGGTCCGTGACGGTCAGGAAGGCGATGCGCCGTCGGGCGTGGTGCGCGGTTTCGATGCGCTCACCGGCCAGCTGCGTTGGGCCTGGGACCTGGGCAACCCGGCAATCACCGCCGAGCCGCCGGCCGGGCAGACCTATACCCGCTCCACCCCGAACGTGTGGTCGCTGATGGCCGCCGACGATGAGTTGGGCCTGGTCTACCTGCCCACCGGCAATGCCTCCGGCGACTTCTTCGGCAAGAGCCGTACCCCGCAGGACGAGGAATACACCGCCTCGTTGGTTGCCGTGGATGCGGCCACCGGCAAGGAACGCTGGCACTTCCGCACCGTCAATCACGACCTGTGGGATTACGACATCGGCCCGCAGCCCAATCTGGTGGATTGGCCGGTGGCTGGCGGCGGCACCCGTCCTGCGGTGATCCAGGCCACCAAGTCCGGCCAGGTATTCGTGCTGGACCGTGCCACCGGCGCGCCGCTGATGCCGGTCAAGCAGATGGCCGTGCCGCAGGGCACCGATCATGGCGACTGGACCGCTGCCACCCAGCCGATTTCGCCGGGCATGCCCAACACCGTGGGTGCGCCGAGCCGTGAGGTCGAAACCATCATCGAATCCGATGCCTGGGGCATGACCCCGTTCGACCAGCTGGCCTGCCGTATCCAGTTCAAGCAGTTGCGCTACGAAGGCATGTTCACCCCGCCGACGTTGCAAGGCTCGCTGGCATTCACCGGCAACCACGGCGGCATCAACTGGGGCGGTGTCTCGGTCGATCTGCAGCGCGGCATCATGGTGATGAACAGCAATCGCCTGCCCTACACCCTGGAGGTCTATACCCGCGAAAAAATGAATGAGCTGGGCGTGGTGTCGGTGTTCGACGGCAAGAGCAAGACGCCGGGCTACATGGCGCAGAAGGGCCTGGCCTACGGCGCCCGCAAGGAACCGTGGATGTCGCCGCTCAACACCCCGTGCGTGGCACCGCCGTGGGGCTACATCGCCGGCGTGGACCTGCGCACCCAGCAGGTGCTGTGGCGCCGTCCACTGGGCACAGGTTACGACCAGGGCCCGATGGGCATCCCGTCCAAGACCAAGTTCGAGATCGGCACGCCCAACAACAGCGGCTCGCTGACCACCGCTGGCGGCGTGACCTTCATCGGCGCGACCCTGGACGATTTCATGCGCGGCTTCGACACCCGCACCGGCAAGCAGGTCTGGGAAACCCGCGTACCGGCTGGCCCGCAAGCGGCACCGCTGAGCTACACCATCGATGGCAAGCAATACATCGTGGCCGCCGTGGGTGGACACGACCGCATGGAAACCAAGTCCGGCGACAGCGTGATCGCCTGGGCATTGCCGGACGATGCGCAGGCCAAGCCGGCGAAGTAATCGCCAGCCCGCGCGTGCAATGACACAACAGACCGGCCGTCGCAAGATGGCCGGTCTGTTGTGGGCGCGGACTGCCGATCGGGCGGATTGCCGTTACGTGGTGGCGCGGGACATGAGGCATGCAGCCGGCATCCGGGCTCCGGCCGCACGCCTGACTTGCGCGGTGTCGCGCCCGTCGATGCACAGGTGTGTCGAACTACGGTTTGACTGACGGGGCCATCTACATCGCACGAGCCTTGCCGGCTTGCGTCGTTCCGAAGTTCTTCGGCTCGATGTTTTTCAATTGCGCCTGCTGCGGTTCCCGAGACTCGGTGCACTGCCGTAGCGATGGGTTGTGCCCGCTTCGTTTTCAGTGCGAACCCGACGACCGGCGGCGGTGTAACGCGCGCCAGTCGCTGCCACCAGAGCAGAGAGGGGCAAACCGGTCATGCGCATTCCAGCGGTGAGTGCTTGGCTGGTCAGCTCACGCCAGAATTCACGCAGAATTTACAACTACACCAATTGCGTCCGGCCGTCGGCAAGTGACTCAACCGCTTTTTACCCCCCAACTGAAACCGCTTCCAAATCAAGGGCATCGGCGTTCCCGGACACTTGAGTCACACATTCCGACGAAAGGTGATTTCACGCCATCATGATTCGGGCTCATCCGCCGATACACCATTGCAGCCCACCCCTGCCGCACACCCTTCCCCTATCCCTGAACACACGTTGGATTCAGCCTATGTTGCCTTCACACGATGCCGCACCCGTTTCCCGCCCATCGGCGGCGGCAAACGTTGCGCGTACCACCTGGAATGCATGGATGCCCGCTCTGGCACACCTCGGGCTGCTGGCCTTGCTGACGTTCTATGCCGCCACGCTGATGCCCGGCGGCGTCGCTGGCGCCGTTGCGAAGCTGTGCCCGGCCCTGCTGGTGCTCGGCGCGGCCAGCGTTGGCCTGTGGTGGTGGGCACGTCGTCGCAACAGTGCACAGCTGCAGCAGGCAGTGACTGCGGTCGCGGCGCTGGGCGATGGCCGCTTCCAGCGCCTGAACCTGCGCACCGCCTCCGGCGAGTTCGCACCGCTGCTGCAGACCTTGCAGGCGACCCAAGACAAACTGGCTATCCGCATCGACGTGATGGAACAAGGCCTGCGCCATGGGCAGTTCGTGATCAAGGCACTCGACGACCTGGACACCATGATCCGCATCGCCGACGACGACGGCCAGGTGCTGTTCGCCAATCGCAAATTGCTGGCGATGCTCAAACTGATCGAACCGGATGTGCAGAGCTTCCGCCCCAGCTTCCATGCCGAAGGCTTCGTTGGCGGCAGCATCGGCGACATTTATCCGGACAGCCAGGCCGCCATCGACCGCATGCGCGCCTTGAATGCCTCCAAGGCCGTGCGCGCGCCGTTCTTCGGCCGACAGATCGACTTCGTCTACAGCCCGATCATCGCTGCTGACGGCACCAAGCTGGGCAACATCGCGCAGTGGATGGACGTCACCGCGCAGGTCAACGCCGAGGAGGCGCTGATCCAGATCATCGACGCGGCATCGGCCGGCGATTTCAGCCGCCGCATGCAGGTCGACGGCATGGACGGGGTGCTGTTGTCGCTGGCGCAAGGCATCAACCGCATCTACGACTCGGTGGAAACTCACCTGGCCGCGTTGGCGCGCGTCATCAGCGCAATGGCCGAAGGCGACCTTACCCAGCGTGTGGACGGCGATGCGCACGGCATCTTCGCGCGCTTGCGCGACGACACCAACCAGACCGTCACCCGTCTGACCGAAATCATCGGCGGCATCCAGACCGCATCGGACACCATCCGTCAGGCTGCGGTGGAAATCGCCGCCGGCAATACCGACCTCTCCGAACGCACCGAGCAGCAGGCGGCCAATCTGGAAGAAACCGCAAGCTCGATGGAAGAACTCACCTCCACCGTGAAGCAGAACGCCGAGAGCGCACTGCAGGCCAATCGCCTGGTGGTGGGCACCGGCGAGGTTGCGCAGAGCGGCGGCCAGGTGATGGACGATGTGGTGGCCACCATGAGCCAGATCAGCACCGCCTCGCGCAAGATCGGCGAGATCATCGGCGTCATCGACGGCATCGCGTTCCAGACCAATATCCTGGCGCTCAACGCCGCGGTGGAAGCTGCACGTGCCGGCGAACAGGGTCGCGGTTTTGCCGTGGTGGCCTCGGAAGTACGCGCCCTGGCGCGGCGTTCGGCCGATGCGGCCAAGGAAATCAAGACGCTGATCGCCGACTCCACCGACAAGGTGGAACTGGGCTCGGGCCTGGTGCATCGCGCTGGCGCGACCATGCGCGAGATCGTCGGCTCGGTCAAACACGTCACCGACATCATGAGCGAGATCACCGCCGCCAGCGCCGAGCAGTCCAGCGGCATCGAGCAGGTCAACCGCACCGTGGCGCAGCTGGACGAAGTGACCCAACGCAATGCCGCGCTGGTGGAAGAAGCCACCGCCGCTGCACGCAGCCTGGAAGAACAGGCCGTGGAGCTGGCCGATGCGGTCTCGATCTTCCGCCTGCAGCCTGCGCACAGCAGCAACTCGAACGTGGTGCGCGCAAGTTTTGGCAACGCGGCGGCGTAAGCGGCCGATGCACCGAATCGGGAATAGCCAACGCGGCACTGGCTTGCCGAGCTAAGCGCTAGTCGAGAAATCGCTCGCGCTGCTCCGGGCTGGGCAACATGCAATGCTCGGTGCGACCGAACCAGCGGTAGCGATTGCGGGCGATCAAGCGATAACCGATATCGCGCACGCTGCGTGGCGGCACGCGTAGCAACGCGGCCAGCCGCCAAACGCCGCCGAGCCCGGCAAGCACGCGCACGATTGCATCGCTATCGGTCCAGGCACCGCCGGCATCCACCAGCAGGAACGATAACGGGTCGTCCGGGTCCAGACCGTGCTGCAGCAGCAGCGCGCGCCCGGCCTGGCCCTGCATGGCGGCGAAGCGATAACGCCCGCGTCGATCGTGGCGCAGCAGAAACTTGACCCAGCCACTGCACAACAGGCACACGCCATCGAACACGATGGTTGCGGGCCTCGCGCCTGGCTTGCCGCCGGGTGGCGCAACACCAGGCGGCTCCGAATGAGACGGCTCCACTTGTGCGCCTTCAATGCGCGGTGAATCAACGCAGTTCAAGCCAGCCCTCGTAGCGAATGAAGGCGCCCACCAGCGGCAAGCGCACATCGACCAGAAATCCATAGCGCCAGGCATCGGCATGCTCGCGGCAACGCACCTGCTCGAACCAGCGCGCTGGCATCTGCCGCTGCTGTACCCAGTGCACTGCGCGGACCGGTGCGGGCAACCGCGCGAAGGCCTCCCGCCCGAGCACCTGGGCAAACAGCGGCGTGCTCAGGGCGCGATCCAGGCCAGCGTGGCCATGCGTCCGCTGCGGCGATCGCGACGATGCGAGAAGAAGCGCTGCGGATCGGAAATGGTGCACAACCCGCCGCCATGGATGGCGCCGACCGGCACACCGGCATGCGCCAGGCGCTGCCGTGCGAGCGCATACAGATCCACCCGCCAATGCCCCGGACGCGTGGCGACAAACGCGTGTTGCGCCTGTGCATCGTGCGCGACAAAGGCGTTGAACACGTCCTCGCCGATTTCATAGACCTGCGGCCCCGCCGCCGGCCCCAGCCAGGCCATCAGCTGTTGCGGTGGCGTGCGCATCGCGGCCACGCTGCGCTCCAGCACGCCGTCGGCCAGCCCGCGCCAACCGGCATGCGCGGCGGCGATCTCGCTGCCATCGACCGCCACGAACACCACCGGCAGGCAGTCGGCGGTGAGGATCGCCAACACCACGCCGGGCACCGCCGTCACCGCCGCATCGGCAATCGGTTCGTGCACGCCCGGCGGCAGAGTGCCTGCCCTGTCCGTTGGCGCGGGCACAGCGGGCGGTGCGTCCAGCCGCGCAACCTCCACGCCGTGCACCTGGCGCAGCCAGTGCGGCGGGCTCGGCAATGCCAGTGCGTCGTCCAACAGCGCCCGGTTGCGCTCCACCTGCGCGGGCACATCGCCGTCGGCGCTGCTGCGGTTACCAAGGTTCAGCGTGTCGAACGGCGCCAGCGAGCCGCCAAGGCCATGCCGCAGCGTGGTCAGCGCGTGGATGCGTGGCGGCGCCGGCCAGTCGGCGGGCAGGATGAAGGGCGCGGCCACGGCCACCTCAGCGGCGTGCCAGCTCGGCGGCGCGTGCGCTGTCTTCGCGCAAGGCGGTCATCAGGCGCTGCAGATCGGCCGGCACCGGCGCGCTGGCGCGCACCGGCTCGCCACTGACCGGATGCACGAACTCCAGGGTTTCGGCATGCAGCGCCTGGCGCTTGAAGGTACGCAATTCGTGCACCAGCTCGTCGGTGGCGCCCTTGGGCAGCTTGAGCGCGCCGCCGTACAGCGGGTCGCCGACGATGGGCGACTTCAGATGCGCCATATGCACGCGGATCTGATGGGTGCGCCCGGTTTCCAGACGGCATTCCAGCGCGGTGTGCGCGCGGAAGCGCTCGCGCAGGCGGTAATGGGTCACCGCATCGCGGCCATCGTCGCGCACCGCCATTTTCAGCCGATCGCGCGGGTGGCGGTCGATCGGCGCATTGGCGGTGCCACCGGAGACCAGCGCGCCGACCACCACCGCCAGATACTGGCGATGCACGTCGCGCGCGGACAGCTGCTCCACCAGCGCGGTCTGCGCCTGCACGGTGCGCGCCACCACCATCACGCCGCTGGTGTCCTTGTCCAGGCGATGCACCACGCCGGCGCGCGGCACCGACGCCAGCGCCGGGTCGCGGAACAGCAGTGCGTTGACCAGCGTCCCATCCGGATTGCCGGCACCCGGATGCACCACCAGGCCGGCCGGCTTGTCGATCACCAGTACCTGCTCGTCTTCGTACAGCACGCTCAGCGGGATGTCCTGCGGCGCGGCGTGGGTCTGGGTTTCCAGCACCACCTGCACCTGCACGCTCTCGCCGCCACGCAAGGTGTCGCGCGGGCGCGCCATGGCGCCATCCAGCAGCGCGTCGCCGGACTTGATCCACTCCGACAGCCGCGAGCGCGAGAATTCGGGAAACAGCTCGGCCAGCACCGCGTCGAAACGGCGCCCGGCGGCGTTGTCGGGCACGATCGCCTGGCGGATGGACGGGTCGAGGGGTTCGGCAGATGGGTCGGACATGGACACAGGCACTCAGGCAAAAGCGGGAATTTGGGGGTCCGGGCGGCGGGAGTCAGTCGCCGGACAGGCCACTAGGCTATCATCGCGCTCTCGTTTTCCTGATGCGTCCTGCCCAGACCCATGATCCGACGGTCCACGTTTTCCGCGCCTGCGCGCCTCATTGCCCTGATGCTGGTCATGGCGTTCGTCGTCACCGGCTGCCACCGCGGCGCCAAGGACAAGAATCCAGACGAAGGCATGCCGGTCGAACAGCTCTACGGCAAGGGCCACAATTTGATGGAGAAAGGCAACTGGGCCGGCGCCGAAGCCAGCTACAAGCGCCTGATCGCCCAGTACCCGTATGGGCCGTACACCGAGCAGGCGATGATCGAAACCGCCTACGCGCAGTACAAGGCCGGCAAGCACGACGACACGGTGTCCAGCGTCGACCGCTTCATCCGGACCTACCCGACCCACCGCAACATCTCCTACCTGTATTACCTGCGCGGGCTGGCCAACAGCAACCGCGACACGGTGTTCCTGCGCCGCGTGTGGTCGCTGGACCCGAGCCGCCGCGACCTGTCCTCGCCGCAGCAGGCCTACAACGACTTCAACACCGTCACCGACCGCTACCCGAACAGCCGCTACGCGCCGGACGCGCGCAAGCGGATGATCGAACTGCGCGACGTGTTTGCCCAGCACGAGCTGGACAACGCGCTGTACTACCTGCGTCGCAACGCATGGGTGTCGGCGGCTGGCCGTGCCAATTACCTGCTGGAAACCTATCCGCAGAGCGCCTATCAATACGACGCCGTTGCGGTGCTGGCCGAGGCCTATACGCACCTGGGCAACAAGACCCTGGCGGCCGACGCACGCCGCGTGCTGGAACTCAACAGCCCGCAGCACCCGTGGCTGACCGGCAACTGGCCGAAGTATCCGTGGGCCATCCGCAAGCTCAACCCGTTTGCCGGCGAAAAATCTGCCGCCACCGGTCAGCGCAATGCACAGATGAGCCGCGACTGAGGCATCAGGCGCAGCGCATTCCAAAAAAGAGGCCGCAAGGCCTCTTTTTTGTTTAGCGATGGTGAGGCGGCACGGTGGGCTGCAGGGGCACTGACTGAGGCTGCAGCTGCAGTAACAGCAACAGCATGCGTCCACCTGCGCCTGCATCTTGAACAACCCTGACCTCCCCGCCCAGCGCGCTGCTGCCGGACCCGGCGCGCATCCAGGACCCGGCGCCAGGTCACCGAATGCCCAGTATCCGCTGCCTATACTGACTTGAAACCCTTCGAGCCCAGCCAAGGAGGCCGCATGTCTCGTGCCATCGTCCCGTTGCTGCTCATGCTGTTGCTGGCGACACTGGCGACAACAGCCACCGCAGCCCCCATCGTCTACGGCGTCGACGCCCACGACAATCGCCCCGGCTATCCCATGACTCAGGCCGAGGCACGCTTCAAGCTGCTGGCCGCGCGCAACCTGCGCAGCTACCGGTTCGATGTCGACCCGCGCGATTACGCAACGCTGGATACGCTGGTCCCGTTGGCACGCAAGTACGGCATCACCTTGCGTCCGATGGTTTACCCGATATCGCGCGAGATCGGCTACCAACTAATGTCCGAGACAACTACGCCGGCGTGGTGGCCGAGGTGAACGTCTACGAGTTACTGGACCAGACCAGCATCCAGGGCGCCGAAGGCCACTTTGGCCTGATGTACGACCTGGCACGGCCAAAACCGACCCTGGACCTGCCCACCCGTTTCGCTCAACCGCCAGCGACCGCGGCGGCAGCCGGCAACTGACCGGAGTCGCCAGCTACTGCCCGGAATAACCATTGGTGATGGGATAGCGCCGCTCGCGCCCGAATGCACGCCGCGACACCTTCGGCCCGGGTGCGGACTGATGGCGCTTCCATTCGTTGAGCCGCACCAGCCGCAGCACATGCTCCACCGTCTCGGCGGCGTAACCGGCGGCGACGATGTCATCGCGCGACTGCTCCTGGTCGACGTAGCGGTACAGGATGCCGTCGAGCACATCGTAGGGCGGCAGCGAATCCTGGTCGGTCTGGTTGTCGCGCAACTCGGCCGACGGCGGGCGTGAGATGACCGCCGGCGGAATCACCGGCGCGCCGCCCACGGTGTTGCGCCACTTGGCCAGGCCGAACACCTCCGTCTTGTACAGATCCTTGAGCGGGGCATAGCCGCCGCACATGTCGCCGTAGATGGTGGCGTAGCCCACCGCGTATTCGCTCTTGTTGCCGGTGGTCAGCACCAGCCCGCCGAACTTGTTGGACAAGGCCATCAGGAGCACGCCGCGGCTGCGCGACTGCAGGTTTTCTTCGGTGATATCCGGCTGAGTGCCTGCGAACATCGGCCCCAATGCACCGAGCAAGCCTTCGAAGGCCGGCTCGATCGCGATGGTTTCCAGCTTGACGCCCAGCGCGCGGCATTGCTCCTCGGCCAGATCGTTGGAGAGGTTTGCGGTGTAACGCGACGGCAGGCGCACCGCAGTGACGTTGTCGCCGCCCAGCGCATCGACCGCCATCGCCAGCACCAGTGCCGAGTCGATGCCGCCGGACAGGCCCAACCACACCTTGCTGAAACCGTTCTTGCGGCAGTAGTCCTGCAGCCCGCGCACCACCGCACGCCACGCCAGTGCGTCCATGCTCTCATCGCCGTCGTCCACCCACACCACCGGGGTGAAGCTGCGTTCGCCGGCGGCGTAGTCCACCACCAGCCACTGGTCCACGAAGGCGGCGGCGGCCGGATGCACGGTGCCGTCGCCATCGGCCACTACCGATGCGCCGTCGAACACCAGCGCGTCCTGCCCGCCGACGACGTTGAGATAGGCAATCGCCGCCCCGCTCTCACGCGTGCGTTCGGCCAGCAGAGCGTCGCGCTGCGCATGCTTGCCACGCTCATATGGCGATGCATTGGGAACCAGCACCAGCTCGGCGCCAGCCTGCACGGTGTTGGCCAACGGCTCGGCGAACCACAGGTCTTCGCAGATCACCACGCCCACCTGCACACCCTTGACCGTGACCACGCAGTTGTCGCCGTCCGGGTCCACGTCGAAATAGCGGCGCTCGTCGAACACCGCGTAATTGGGCAATTCGCGCTTGCGGTAAGTCGCCTCGATGCGCCCGTCGCGCAACACGCTGGCGGCGTTGTAGACCACGCTGCCGGCACTCTGCGGCCAGCCGACTACCGCGACAATGCCGCGCGTGCTGGCGGCAATGCGCGCCAGCGCTTGCTCGCAATGGGCGAGAAAACCCGGCCGCAGCAGCAGGTCCTCCGGCGGATACCCGCTGATCGCCAGCTCGGGAAACAGCACGATGTCGGCGTCGAACTCGTCACGCGCTGCTGCGATGTACTCGATGATGCGATCGGTATTCTGCGTCACGGCACCGACCGGGAAGTCGAACTGGGCCATGGCGATGCGGAGCGTCTGGGACATGTCAACGGCCTTGTGCGTGTGTTTTCCGAAGCACGGAAGCGGGAAGGGAGGAACGAGCCGCAAGCAGACCCCGCGCGATCATCTCGCAGACGTCGTCGCCGCTGGCCAGAACTGCATTATTCCAGAAGCGCAGCACCTGGAAGCCCTCGCAGCGCAGGAAGGCATCGCGCGTGGCGTCCGCGCCGGGCAGCAGGTGCTGGCTACCGTCGATTTCGACGATCAACGCCTGGGCGAGGCAGACGAAATCGACGATGTAGGGCCCTACCGGAAACTGACGCCGGAACTTGAAACCGAGCAGGCGTCGATCTCGCAACCGATACCAAAGCGCGCGCTCGGCGGCGGTCATTTCACGACGCAGGTGCTTGGCGAATCCGGTCTTGGCGGCGTGGCGCATGGACATTTCCGGCAGGAGGATGGTCAAGGTGGCTTGCGCCGCCCGGGTGGCGCTATCGGTGTTGATGGCGCTTTTGCGTGGGGGATCGCCGCGTGGGAGGCTGCCCTCACCCCTGCCCCTCTCCCGCAAGCGGGAGAGGGGATGTCGCAGCCGGCGGGGGGTTGAACTGCGAAAGTTGCGTGGCCGTGACGTGCTCCGTCGATCAAGCAGGCAACGACCGGCCCGGCATTCCTTAGACCACGATCCAGCAGCATCTCTTGCTGTTGCTCTTGCTGTTGCTCTTGCTGTTGCTCTTGCTGTTGCTCTTGCTGTTGCTCTTGCTGTTGCTCTTGCTGTTGCTCTTGCTGTTGCTCTTGCTGTTGCTCTTGCTGTTGCTCTTGCTCTTGCTGTTGCTGTTGCTCTTGCTGTTGCTCTTGCTCTTGCTCTTGCTCTTGCTCCCTTCTCCCGCCTGCGGGAGAAGGTGCCCGAAGGGCGGATGAGGGGACGCCTCCAAACACCCAAAAAAAAGGCCGCCCGAAGGCGGCCTTTTTCGCACCTGCACGCTTACGCGCGCGCTGGTGCTTACTTCACCAGCGCAGCAATCGCCGCACCCAGATCGCCCGGCGAACGGACGGTCTTGACGCCAGCGGCTTCCATCGCGGCGAACTTGCCTTCGGCAGTACCCTTGCCGCCCGATGCGATCGCACCGGCGTGACCCATGCGCTTGCCGGCCGGGGCCGACGCACCGGCGATGAAGCCGACCACCGGCTTCTTGACGAACTGCTTGATGTACTCGGCACCAGCTTCCTCGGCGTCGCCGCCGATTTCGCCCACCATGATGATGCCTTCGGTCTGCGGGTCTTCGTTGAACAGCTTGAGGCAGTCGACGAAGTTCAGCCCGTTGATCGGGTCGCCACCGATGCCGATGCAGGTGCTCTGGCCCAGGCCCACTTCGGTGGTCTGCTTGACCGCCTCATAGGTCAGCGTGCCCGAACGCGACACGATGCCGATCTTGCCCGGCTTGTGGATGTGGCCCGGCATGATGCCGATCTTGCACTCGCCCGGGGTGATCACGCCGGGGCAGTTCGGCCCGATCAGCACGGTGTCCGGATGCGAGCGGGTCAGCACGTTCTTGACGCGCAGCATGTCCAGCACCGGGATGCCTTCGGTGATGCAGACGATGACCTTGATGCCGGCCGCAGCCGCTTCCAGGATTGCATCGGCCGCATACGGCGGCGGCACGTAGATCACCGACGCATCGGCGCCGGTGCTCTGCACGGCGTCGGCCACGGTGTTGAACACCGGCAGATCGATATGCGTGGTGCCGCCCTTGCCGGGCGTGACGCCGCCGACGACCTGGGTGCCGTACTCGACCATCTGGGTGGCGTGGAAGGTGCCCTGCTGGCCGGTGAAGCCCTGCACGATCACCTTGGTGTTCTTGTTAATCAAAACGGACATGGATAGTTCCTTCGGTGTCGTGAATCAGGCGGCGTTCTTGACAGCTTCAACGACCTTCTTGGCACCGTCGTTGATGTTGTCGGCCGGGATGATGGCCATGCCGCTGTCGCGCAGCAGCTGCTTGCCTTCTTCCACATTGGTGCCTTCCAGGCGCACCACGACCGGAACCTTGACGCCCACTTCCTTGACCGCGGCGATGATGCCTTCGGCAATCATGTCGCAGCGGACGATACCGCCGAAGATGTTGACGAAGATGCCTTCGACCTTGTCCGAAGACAGGATCAGCTTGAACGCTTCGATGACGCGCTGCTTGTTGGCACCGCCGCCCACGTCCAGGAAGTTCGCCGGCTCGCCGCCATTGAGCTTGATGACGTCCATGGTGGCCATGGCCAGGCCTGCGCCGTTGACCATGCAACCGATGTTGCCGTCCATGGTGACGTAGTTGATGTCCAGCTCCGAAGCGGTCACTTCGGTCTCGTCTTCCTGCGTCTTGTCGCGCATGGCGATGAGCTGCTTCTGACGGAACGCGGCGTTGTCGTCGCTGTCGAACTTGCCGTCCAGCGCGTACAGGTTGCCGTCGTCCAGGATCGCCAGCGGGTTGATTTCAACCAGCGCCAGGTCCTTTTCGTTGAACAGCTTGTACAGGTTCACCATGATGCTGGCGAACTGGCCGGCCTGCTTGGCGTTCAGGCCGAGCTTGAAGCCGAAATCGCGGCCATGATAGCCCTGCACGCCTTCGACGAAATCGACGTTGAGCGAGTGGATCAGCTCCGGCGTTTCGGCCGCAACCTGCTCGATCTCCACACCACCCTCGGACGAGGCGATATAGGTGATGGTCTTGGTGCCGCGGTCGACCAGGATCGACAGGTACAGCTCCTTGACGATCTCGCCGGCGGTGGTCACCAGCACCAGGTTGATCGGCAGCTCGACGCCGGCGGTCTGGTAGGTCGACATCTTGGTGCCGAGCATCTTGGCCGCTGCGGCCTTCACATCGTCAGTGGTCTTGCAGAACTTGACGCCGCCAGCCTTACCGCGACCGCCCGCGTGGATCTGCGCTTTCACCATCCAGGGGCCCTTGCCCAGGGAATTGGCGACTTCAACCGCTTCGTCCGGGGTCGCCGCGACCTTGCCGGCCGGAACGGGGATGCCGTACTCGGCAAGCAGCTGTTTTGACTGGTATTCGTGGAAATTCATGCGTCACCGTGGGAAAAGGAAACGACCGCTGCGTGCAACGCAGTCCGCCTAGGCGGCACGTCATAGGACGCGAACGGGCCTCCTATTGTGGCCGACCACGCCGTGCGGCGCAAAATTCGCCGGGTTTGGCCGCCTGATCGCAACGCTTGCGCGCAGGCCGACTCTGTGTACAAACGCTGCCCAGACCGCGCACCTGCCTATACTCGCGGCTCGCTCCAGCGGGGAATTCGGCTTGGCATCCATCGCATCGCTCATCGCCCGGATCCAGTCCGCGCCGCAGCGCGAGCTGTACTTTTTCTCGTTGTACCGGGTGCTGGTGGCCGGCCTGATCGCCGCACTGGTGTTCAGCCCGTTGTCCGACGCCATCCCCGAGCCGCGCTACCCACGCCTGGCCGCCGGCGTGGCGATCGGCTATCTATGCATGGCGATCCCGCTGTTGTTCTGGGGCCGTGGCGAACGCCGCCTCACCCCGACCGTACTGAGCGCGGTGGTGGCCGACATCCTGGCCGCCTCCCTGGCCACGCACGCCCTGCCCGGCGCCAGCGCCGGCATCGCGATGATGCTGCTGTTCAACGTCGCCGCCGCCTCGATCCTGCTGCGGCTGCGCTACGGCATGAGCGTGGCGGTGCTGGCCAGTGCCGCCATCGTGCTCGAATATCTGTGGACGGTGCTCGAAGGCGGCGGCGCCACCCGCCCGCTGGCCGAGCTGGCGATGTTTGCCACCAGCTATGTGGCCGTGGCCTATATCTGCCAGCAGATCGCCTCCCGCGCGCGCAGCAACCAGGTGCTGGCCGAACAACGCGGCGCCCAGGTCGCCAACCTGTACGAGATCAATGAACTGATCATCCGGCGCATGCGCACCGGCGTGCTGGTGGTGGACACCCATAACCACATCTCGCTGGCCAACGAAGCGGCGCTGGCCCTGCTTGGCGATGGCGACCAGCGCAACGCGCCCGCCAACCTGTCGTTGGTGGCGCTGACCCCGGAACTGGCGCGCCGGCTGCAGCGCTGGCGTAGCGGCTGGCGCGAGGAAGAGGCCCCGCTGCAACTGGGCGCGGACCGCCCGGAAGTGCAGCCGCGCTTCGTGCGCCTGCTCGCCGACAGCGACCTGGTGCTGGTGTTCCTGGACGACGCCAGCGTGGTCTCGCGCCGCGCCGAATCGCTGACCTTGTCGGCCATGGGCCGCTTCTCGGCCAGCCTGGCGCACGAGATCCGCAACCCGCTCGCGGCGATCAGCTACGCCTCGCAACTGTTGGAAGAATCGCCGGACATCGGCGATGCCGATCGCCGCCTGCTGCAGATCATCCACCAGCAATGCCAGCGCACCAACGGCATCGTCGAAAGCGTGCTCGCGCTGGCCCGCCGCGAGCGCGCCAGCCCGGACAATCTGGACCTGGCGGCATTCGTGCGCCGCTTCGTGGTGGAGTACCGGCAGACCCTGTCGATGGAAACCGACATTCTGGAAGCCAGCATCCAGGGCAGCTCGGTGCACGCCCTGGTCGACCCCAAGCATCTGCATCAGATCCTCACCGCGCTGGTGCATAACGCACTCAAGTACGGCCGGGTGATGGACGAGCCGGCGCGGGTCAAGCTGCGCGTCGAACGCCTCGAGCGCATGGCGGTGATCGATGTGATCGACCGCGGCCCCGGCATCCCGGAAACCGTGGCCGCACAGCTGTTCCGCCCGTTCTACACCACCTCCGAACACGGCACCGGCCTGGGCCTGTACATCGCCCAGGAACTGTGCCGCGCCAACCAGGCGCGACTGGACTACGTGTCGGTGCCTGGCGGCGGCGCCTGCTTCCGGATCTTGCTGCAGGTGCCCAACGGGTTGCTGGGCAAGTGAGCGGCATCGCAGAGTCATGCCTGCCTTGCGCAGGCCAAGTGCGCAGCGTGTGCCTGCGGCCAGCCGCGACGCGTCGTGCCTTGTCCGAGCGATGCACCGTTGTTTGATCGCGTGAATCGTTAGGCGCCAACGCGCCCCACAATTGTCGGCTGTCATCGCCGTGGGCTATCGTGCGCACCATGAGCGAACCCAAAAGTGCCCTGGTTGTCGATGACGAGCGTGATATCCGCGAGTTGCTTGTTCTCACCCTGGGACGGATGGGCCTGCGCATCAGCACCGCCGCCAACCTGGCCGAAGCGCGCGAGCTGCTGGCCAACAACCCCTACGACCTGTGCCTGACCGACATGCGTTTGCCTGACGGCAACGGCATCGAACTGGTCACCGAAATCTCGAAGCACTACCCGCAAACCCCGGTGGCGATGATCACCGCATTCGGCAGCATGGACCTGGCGGTGGAAGCCTTGAAAGCCGGCGCCTTCGACTTCGTCAGCAAGCCGGTGGACATCGGCGTGCTGCGTGGGCTGGTCAAGCATGCGCTGGAATTGAACAACCGCGACCGCCCCGCCCCGCCACCGCCGCCGCCGGAGCAGGCCAGCCGCCTGCTCGGCGACTCCAGCGCCATGGAGAGCCTGCGCGCCACCATCGGCAAGGTCGCGCGTAGCCAGGCGCCGGTCTACATCGTCGGCGAATCCGGCGTGGGCAAGGAGCTGGTCGCCCGCACCATCCACGAACAGGGCGCACGCGCGGCAGGACCGTTCGTGCCGGTCAACTGCGGTGCCATCCCCGCCGAGCTGATGGAAAGCGAATTCTTCGGCCACAAGAAGGGCAGCTTCACCGGCGCACATGCCGACAAGCCCGGGCTGTTCCAGGCCGCGCATGGCGGCACGCTGTTTCTGGACGAAGTGGCCGAATTGCCGTTGCAGATGCAGGTCAAGCTGCTGCGCGCCATCCAGGAAAAATCGGTGCGCCCGGTCGGCGCCTCCGGCGAATCGCTGGTCGATGTGCGCATCCTCTCGGCCACGCACAAGGACCTGGGCGACCTGGTCTCCGACGGCCGCTTTCGGCACGACTTGTACTACCGCATCAACGTGATCGAACTGCGCGTGCCGCCGCTGCGCGAACGCGGCGGCGACCTGCCGCAACTGGCCGCCGCCATCATCGCGCGCCTGGCGCATAGCCACGGCCGCCCGATTCCGCTGCTGACCCAATCCGCGCTCGACGCGCTGGATCACTACGGCTTCCCCGGCAACGTCCGCGAACTGGAAAACATCCTCGAACGCGCCCTGGCCCTGGCCGAAGACGACCAGATCAGCGCCACCGACCTGCGCCTGCCCGCCCACGGCGGCCACCGCCTCGCTGCCACACCCGGCAGCGCCGCCGTGGAACCGCGCGAAGCCGTCGTCGATATCGACCCCGCCTCGGCCGCCCTGCCCTCGTATATCGAACAACTGGAGCGCGCCGCGATCCAGAAAGCGCTGGAAGAAAACCGCTGGAACAAGACCAGAACCGCCGCGCAGCTGGGCATCACGTTTCGTGCGCTGCGGTACAAGTTGAAGAAGTTGGGGATGGAGTGAGGGGTGGGTGGGGCTAACGGACCTCCCTTCTCCCCTCGGGAGAAGGTGCCCGAAGGGCGGATGAGGGTGCGTCGGCGTAGCCGCCTCAATCTTTTCAAAACTCAGCCAACGAGAGAACAGGGCAACCCCTCAATCCTTCGTCACCCGATTGATCTCAGCCAGGCTGGTCACGCCATGCGCCGCCTTCATCAACGCGGACTGGCGCAAGTCCCGGATGCCGATCTTTTGCGCAGCCTCGGCGATCTGCATCGCGTTACCGCCTTCCAGCACGATCGTACCGATCTCGTCGGTCATCGGCATCACCTGGTAGATACCGGTACGTCCCTTGTAACCTTCGGTGCATTCATCGCAGCCGACCGCCTCATACAGCTCGATGTTTGCGATTTGCTCGGGCGTAAAGCCTTCCGCCAACAGCGCATGCTCCGGCAGGGCCGACTTGCGCTTGCAGTTGTTGCACAACCGCCGCGCCAGGCGCTGCGCGATGACCAGCGTCACCGACGAGGTGATGTTGTACGGCGCAATCCCCATATTCATCAAACGCGCGATGGTCTGCGGCGCATCGTTGGTATGCAGCGTCGACAACACCATGTGACCGGTCTGCGCCGCCTTGATCGCGATCTCGGCCGTCTCCAGGTCGCGGATTTCGCCGACCATGATGATGTCCGGATCCTGGCGCAGGAACGAGCGCAACGCAGCCGCAAACGTCATGCCGCGCTTGACGTTCTGCTGCACCTGATTGACGCCCGGCAAGCGGATTTCAACCGGATCCTCGGCCGTGGAGATATTGCGCGTCTCATCGTTGAGGATACCCAGCGCCGTATACAACGACACCGTCTTGCCCGAACCGGTCGGCCCGGTCACCAGCACCATGCCGTAGGGCTTGTGGATCGCATCCAGGAACAGCTTCTGCTGATCCGCCTCATAGCCCAGCTTCTCGATCCCCAGCTTGGCCGCACTGGCGTCCAGAATACGCAACACCACCTTCTCACCGAACAGGGTCGGCAAGGTACTCACACGGAAGTCGATCTGCTTGGTCTTGGACAGGTTGAGCTTGATGCGCCCATCCTGCGGCACCCGCTTCTCGGCGATGTCCAGCTGCGACATCACCTTCAGGCGCGCCGCGATGCGCTGGCTCAGCTTCACCGGCGCCTTGGCCACGTTCTTCAGTAGCCCATCGATGCGCAACCGCACCCGGTAGTCGTCTTCATACGGCTCGAAATGGATGTCGGAGGCTCCCCGCCGGATCGCATCCACCAGCACCTTGTTGACGAACTTCACCACCGGCGTGTCGTCCCCCTTGGCATCGACCCCGGAATCCCCGCCGGCGCCCATGTCCTCGTCGCCGGTGGAGACGTCCAGATCGCCCATTTCTTCGTCATCGTCCCCCATTGACGAGCCGAACGAAGCGTTATTGGCCTGCCATTGCTCCAAGGTGCGGCGGATCTGATCCTCGTCCACCAGGATCGGCTCGACCACCAGGTTGGTATGGAACTTGATGTCGTCCAGCGCCCGGGTCTGGGTCGGGTTGCTCACCCCCACGAACAACCGATTGCCGCGCTTGAACAGCGGCAGCACCTGATGTTTCTGGAGCAACTCATCACTGACTAACTTCACCGCGTTCTGGCTAGCGTCGAACACAGACACATCCATCAGCGGCATGCCAAACTCCACGGCATTGGCGGCAGCCAGCTGCGCTGCCGATACAAGTTTCTTTTCGGCAAACCACTGAGGAAGCGGAACCTTGGCGGCTGCAGCTTGGTCCATGGCCCCGCGTGCGGCAGATTCATCGAGCGCACCGTCTTGAACCAAGCGGCGGGCCAAGCCGGTAATACCGATAAGGTTGGCAGTGGTAACGGCGTTCATGCGTTTCCTCTATTGGGCCCAATGCTCCGCCAAAGGCGGCCGCTATGTGGCTATTCAAACTAGGATACTAATCGCAGCACTCGCACACGAGCACCTTTCTAACATGAAAAATACCGCATTCAGAATGACTGGGCACGGTGCCAGTGCCAAGCACTCTCAATAATTCCGAGCATATCCTGCCAACTGCGTTCCCAACCAAGCACATCACGTGCTTTGGCACTGGAGGCCACCAGTCGCGCAGGATCGCCGGGGCGCCTACCTACCAACTCGAACGGTACGGGACGACCAACCACCTTCTCAGCAGCCGCGACAATATCCATCACCGAGTAGCCGTGCTCACTGCCCAGGTTGAAATCGTGGGCACCCGGATTGGACTCAAGCAGAGAAACTGCCAGTGCATGGGCCCTGGCTAGGTCTTGTACGTGCACATAATCGCGAATGCATGTTCCGTCAGCCGTAGGGTAGTCGGCGCCAAACACTTTCAGGGGCGGCGCTTGCCCGGCAGCTGCCCTTAGTGCATTCGGAATGAGGTGCGTTTCGTAAGCATGCGCCTCACCGATACCATGCTCGGAAAGAGCACCAGCAGCATTGAAGTAGCGAAGCACTACAGAAGACAGGCCATAAGCCGCCCACGCATCAGAAAGAATACGTTCCACCATTAGTTTACTGGCACCGTAGGGCGTGATCGGATGCATCAATTGCTGCTCATCGATCAGCATCATGGATGATTGCCCGAACACCGCCGCGGTAGAAGAGAACACCAATTTATCCACGCCGCGCCGACGCATCTGCGCCAGGAGGTTTAGCGTGCCAGTCACGTTGTTCTGGTACGTGGGAAGCGGATCGCATACTGATGCGGCTATCAGCGAGGTCGCCGCAAAATGCATCACAACGTCATACTCACGCCTGTCAAAAGCTCGCGCCAACGATGCGTTATCCAGCAAATCCGCCTGAATAAACTCCCCCCATTTGACTGCTTGACGATGACCGGTGGACAGATTGTCCAGCACAGTCACTACATGCCCTTGTTCGGCCAGCCACTGAGACATATGGCTACCGATATACCCTGCCCCGCCACAAACAAGGACACTCCACATCTTGTTCAACTCCATGTGTAATCAAAACACCACGACAATCCGGCCCTGCTCCACCAGCCAAGCCCGGGCATCAGCCGAAAACGGCTCAGCGCTGATCCATACTTAAGACTTGGCTTCTTCGTGGTACTCATCATCCACGTTGATCGACCACAAGCGGCTCTTGTCCACATTGCCGGTCAGTATTTGCTCGGCCGCTTCTTTAGCCGTTAGCATCGAGTGGTCTTGGTTATTATAGCGATGCATGCCGTTGCGGCCCACCAGGAACAGGTTGGGCACCGCGTCCAACGCCGTACGCAACTGATCGAAGCGTGCATACGATTCGCCGAAATAACCTGGGTAGGCTTTGGGCACCCGAATCACCACCGCATCCTGCGCCACAGAAGCGGAAACCAGTCCGATCTGCAACATTTCCCGCTGCGCCAACTGCTGCAAATCGGTATCGGGCATCTTCCAGAGATCATCGGTTTCACGACAAAAGAACTCTAGCCCAATCCACACCATGGACGCATCCTTGACCATATGCGGACTCCAATTATTGAAAATCTGTACGCGCCCCACATTGACGCCTGGCTCCTGGATGTATATCCAGTTGTCACCCAGAGCTCGCGGCAACTCGTTGGCCCGGTATAGCAATCCCACGGTGATGAAATCTCGGTACTGCAAGTTTTCGGCGAGAGCAACAATATCCTCGCCCCAGCTCTGCCGCGAGGCAACCACTAAGTCACGCATAGGCATCGTCGATACCACGTGGCTGCAATCGAGCTTGAAGGCATCCCCCTCCTCGTTCTGCACGGTCACGCTGCGCACCTGCCCCTCATCCACAGCAAGGCCCACGACCTTGTGTTTCATCAGCAGGGTACCGCCGCGCGCTTGGAACACCTGCGCCGCGGTTTCCCACATTTCACCGGGACCATGCTTGGGGTATAGGAAATTCTCGATCAGAGAGGTCTGCGCAACCTTGCCATTCAGACCCAGCATGCCCCGCAGTGCATGTAGCACCGCCTTGGTAACCGACAAGCTCTTGATGCGCTGCGCACCCCATTCGGCACTAATCTGGCTGCAGGGCACACCCCATACCTTCTCGGTATATTCCTTGAAGAACTGGCCATACAGGCGCTGGCCAAATCGGTTGATCAGGAAATCCTCCAGACTCACCTCTGGCTCAATCTTGCGGACCTGCGCGCGCAAATAGCTGAAACCAAACAACACGGACTTGCCCACGCCTAGTTTGCGGAAGCTTTCCACGTTCAACTTCAATGGATAGGAAAATAAGCGCCGGTTAAAATAGATCCGTGATAAGCGGTTTCGTACCAGCATGGCGGTCGGCTCGACCCCATCGGCTAACGCGGCACCAGCCGGCAGTCCTTCGCGCGCTTGGCCTTGGTAGCGCAGGTTCAACGGAACATCGCCCGAGTGTTCGATGGGCATCAGATTGGCCCACCACTGCATCACCCAGTCCGATTTAGAGAAAAAACGATGCCCACCGATGTCGATGCGATTACCGTTGTGGTTGACCGTGCGCGAAATTCCGCCGACACAGCTATCGGCTTCCAGCACCGTTACCTGTACGCCGGACTGCTCAACCAGCTCCAGCGCGGCCGTCAGCCCTGCGGGTCCAGCACCGATGACTACCACATGTTTGCTCATGCTACTTCCCTTCCCCAATGGACCATCCGCGCGCGCGCGGCCGGAACAGAATCAATTTCCGCAGTAAAAAGTTCGATGTAAATGAAAAAATCACCGCAATCAGCCTGGCACTACTCCCCGGAATGCCAAGCCTCTCGATGCCAAACCACATTGCGCCCTGCACAACCAGCAAGCCGAAGCAACCGATCATCACGAAGATCGCAAGCTCTGCTGAGCGCGAATGGAAGCGGCGCGTAGCGAACACCCAACGAACGCTAATGACGTAGGAGACAAGGCTGCCCACCAAGAAGCCAGCAGCCGCAGCACCGTACCAGCCCCAACCGGATCTGGCGAGGAAACCGAAAGTACCCAGGTCCGCCAATAGCGCCACAGCCGAAGCCAACAGATAGCCTCCTCCTTCGCCCCCCCAGCTACGCTGGGTCGTGGTGGCTGCAACGACCTCCACTGCAGAGGGTTCGTTCATGCCTGTCTACCGCCACGCTGCGGCACCCAGTCCGAGCACTTATAAAGGTATTCGGTGGCAATGACGTCGCTTGTGCGCGGATGACGCACCTGCCACCTGCTGCGCACATGCTTTTCCTGGTCGAACGGCAACACGAAGTAATCAGGTGCCGCTAGGTCGCCGTGGCGCGTGCACAGGTACTCCAGACCCGCTTCGCTGATCCGGCAAGGTTCGGGGGCAACCTGCACGTTCGCCATCACCTCACAGATTTCGGCCTGCAATGTCACCGGTTCGACCTGAGCGTTCAGTTCTCTACCAAGCATTGCGGTTTGCCGGTTGAACATCTGTCCGGACAGCTGCTGCGGGCTGTAGTAATTGGCGCGACGCAGCACTAGCCAGGCCGCACGTGGCGAGGCCTCGCTGGCGAACCAAAATACGCTCGCATTCCGCGGGATGCCTTCGCTGAACACTACCGTGCCATAAGCGGATTCCTGGACATGGGTCCACGGGCTGCGCGAATCCCAAACGCTCACGGCGCCGACCAAGGCAAGTAAGGAAAGCACGCCCATCAGCGCTTGCCCCTTCGGCCCGCTGCTGCGGTAGCCCCAGACGGCCAACGCGACCAGCCCTCCGCAGATCAGCGGGTAGGCGAAGATCATCACGTCCTGCCGAACCACTTCCGGATTGCGTCCGGTCATTTCGTACACCGCCCACATCTGTAGCTGGTAGCGCAAGGTGGCCACCGCCATGGCCAAGCTCAACCCTGCAAACAGCAGGTAACGAATTGGGGGGCTCACCCGATTAGCCACATGCGGCCAGACCATATGCAGCGGGATCAGTCCCAGCACGGCCCATGGCAAGGTGCTGCGTGGCACGCTGGCACCGATCACGGCAATGGTGATCACCAGCAAGGGACTAATCCAGCCGCGTCCACCCCGCTGCCATTGGTCCCAAACCAGGAACGGAATTGACGCCGCCGCCAACCAATGCACCACCCACAACACTCGCCATAGTTGCAGGCCGATGGGCAGGATCAGCCTAAGCACATCAGCCAACAGGAAGCTCAAG
Source organism: Xanthomonas nasturtii (assembly GCF_001660815.1). Lineage (GTDB taxonomy): Bacteria > Pseudomonadota > Gammaproteobacteria > Xanthomonadales > Xanthomonadaceae > Xanthomonas > Xanthomonas nasturtii. The sequence goes on along the minus strand of NZ_LYMI01000056.1, from coordinate 14,647 downwards.
CCTAAGCCAAGCATGGTGGCGAGCAGTACTGCCTTTGCCAGCCGGCCTAACACCGTGTCGGGGCCACTCCACTGGGCCAGCAGGCTCAGCAAATAGACATCCCCCACTACGATGCACCAGTCGCGCGGCGTCCAGGAGCCTAGAAACACCTGGTCGCCCACGCCATCGATCATGCTGCGCCATTGTGTGTCCATCACCTGCAACAGGCCAGCCAGGGGCCCGGCCTTCAATACTGCAAGAACCAGGACAGGCACCACCAACAGCAATGACCAAAGCCATCGGCGGTCACCCAACACGAGCCAGCACCAAGCCACCAGCACAACGACGATGGCCTGCAGGGGATGCAGCAACCCCGCAGCAGCGAACAAGGCTATAGCCCAAACCAGACGGTCGCGTACCAGCGCCGCAATGGCAAGCAGGCATAGGGCTTCGGCAATGGGTCGCGCGGTCAGGAATGGCTCCGCATACGAAAACATGCTGAAGGCGCCGTAGCCAGTCGGCATGACGATCAGCGCCAGCAGCGCAGGCCAGCGCCAGCGTGCCGGGAACAGCACATGCACACACCAGGCGCTGGCAGCATAGAAGAGCAAGCGGCTGACAAAGGTCAGTACCAAGAAGGCCTTGCCCGGCTCCAGGTGGGCCAATAGCAGCGCTAGCAACCGTGGGAACAGCGTGAAACTGGCTTGGCTACCCGCGACGAAGAACAGGTCACGGTCAAAGATGTCTGGCGACATCAAGCGTAACGCCTGCGCCAAATACAGCGTCGCGTCGTGGCGGATGCCAGTATAAGGCCTGAGATAGACGATCAACGCCAGCGCAAAGCACCAGGGCGCGATCCTGCGCAGCGTCAACATGTGCGAGATCCATATCCAAAACAAGAACCCCGCAAAAGCGGGGTTCTTGCATAGCATCTAGCGCGTCACTCTTGCCACATTACTGGCAGGTGGCAGGACGGTACTTAGCCGGGATTGAACCGCTGCACGTCCAGACGACCTGGCCATTTGCGCTCTTTGCGCCAGTCAAGGTGATATTGCCTGTAGCGGTGCCGCCCAAAGCTTGCCCGGTTGCAGTAATCACGCCACTCGCATAGGTCACGCCAGATACGTACTTAGAAGACTGGGCTTCGATAGGAACAGTCGCCGGCATGGTAGTCGCGGTATCAGCCGCTGCAGCTTCAGCGACAGTGGTACGGGCAGACGAAGCCGCCAGCATGACTTCCGACACACGGGCCTTGATCAGGTAGTCCTGGTAAGCCGGCAGAGCAATGGCGGCCAGGATAGCGATAATCGCGACAACGATCATCAGTTCGATCAGGGTAAAACCTTGTTGCTTCTTCATGAGTACATCCCCTAGAGGTTTATGGAATTGCAGAAATCTCCGGCCTGGGTATTCAGCGCATCCAGGCAGGGCGTGTTGAGCGAGTGGTTGCATGCAGGTTGTATGCCAACCATCAAGGACCAGCTCGTTTTTACTCCCCGGAGCAGATGATGCCAAGCATTTCGCCAGATGGAAGCACAGTTTCTTGCAACTGCGACGACAAAGACGATGTGACGCGACAGGTCACATATTGACCGCTAAGTGACCCCAAACAGGTCAATCGACGTGCAGCAACTTGCAGTGATGTCCTTCCCAGTCAAACACGCTACCATCCACATAAATTCCGGCCTGGGGATGGCTGGAGGGGAGCTCAATATGTCAGTCGCGCGTAGCGCCATCAAGAAGCAATCGGTCGACCGGAACACCAGCCTGCTGCAGACCTTCGTTTGGGAAGGGGCTGACAAGCGTGGCGTGAAAATGAAGGGAGAGCAGACAGCCCGTAACGCCAATATGTTGCGAGCAGAGCTGCGCCGTCAGGGCATCGTGCCCAGCATGGTGAAGCAAAAGCCAAAGCCCCTGTTCGGAGCGGCGGGCAAGAAGATTACCGCCAAAGACATTGCGTTCTTTAGCCGCCAGATGGCGACGATGATGAAGTCAGGCGTTCCTATCGTCAGTTCCCTGGAGATCATCGGCGAGGGACACAAGAACCCACGCATGAAGAAGATGGTCGGCCAGGTCAGGACAGACATTGAGGGGGGATCCTCGCTCTACGAGTCCATCAGCAAACACCCCGTCCAATTTGACGAGCTCTACCGCAACCTTGTCCGCGCGGGTGAAGGTGCCGGTGTGCTGGAGACTGTCCTAGATACGGTCGCCACGTACAAAGAGAACATTGAAGCCCTCAAGGGCAAGATCAAAAAGGCAATGTTCTACCCTGCCATGGTGGTTGCCGTGGCAATCGTTGTAAGTGCGATTTTGCTTATCTTCGTGGTACCTCAGTTCGAAGAGGTATTCAAGAATTTCGGCGCTGAACTACCGGCATTCACTCAGCTTCTCGTCAATGCCTCGCGCTTTATGGTCAGCTATTGGTGGTTGATGCTGATGGTGACAGTTGGATCTATCGTTGGCTTCATCTTTGCCTACAAACGTTCTCCACGGATGCAGCATGCATTGGATCGATTGATCCTCAAGGTCCCCGTGATTGGGCAGATCATGCACAACAGCGCAATTGCACGTTTTGCACGCACTACTGCCGTAACGTTCAAGGCAGGCGTACCTCTCGTCGAGGCACTTGGGATCGTTGCAGGCGCCACCGGCAACAAGGTCTACGAAGAGGCCGTACTGCGGATGCGCGACGACGTATCGGTCGGCTATCCGGTGAACATGGCGATGAAACAAGTGAATCTGTTTCCGCACATGGTGGTGCAGATGACCGCAATTGGCGAAGAAGCAGGCGCTTTGGACACGATGCTGTTCAAGGTAGCTGACTACTTCGAGGAGGAGGTCAACAACGCCGTGGACGCGCTCAGCAGCCTGCTGGAGCCGCTGATCATGGTGTTCATTGGTACCATCGTCGGCGGCATGGTCATCGGCATGTATCTTCCGATCTTCAAACTCGGCGCAGTGGTGGGTTAAGACGTAATGGCATTTCTCGACCAGCATCCCGGTCTCGGCTTTCCTGCCGCGGCCGGACTGGGACTGCTGATCGGCAGCTTCCTGAACGTGGTGATCCTGCGCTTGCCCAAGCGCATGGAGTGGCAGTGGCGGCGCGATGCGCGCGAGATCCTGGAGCTGCCGGACATCTATGAGCCACCGCCGCCGGGGATTGTGGTGGAGCCCTCGCACGACCCGGTCACCGGCGACAAGCTCAAGTGGTGGGAGAACATCCCGCTTTTCAGCTGGCTAATGCTGCGCGGCAAGTCGCGCTACAGCGGCAAGCCGATCTCGATTCAGTACCCCCTGGTGGAGTTGCTGACGTCCATCCTGTGCGTGGCCAGCGTCTGGCGCTTCGGCTTCGGTTGGCAGGGCTTCGGCGCGATCGTTCTGAGCTGCTTTTTGGTGGCGATGTCGGGCATCGACCTGCGCCACAAGCTGCTGCCGGACCAGCTGACCCTACCGCTGATGTGGCTGGGCCTGGTCGGCTCGATGGACAACCTGTACATGCCGGCCAAGCCTGCCCTGCTGGGCGCGGCGGTGGGATATGTCTCGCTGTGGACGGTTTGGTGGCTGTTCAAGCAGCTCACCGGGAAGGAAGGCATGGGCCATGGCGACTTCAAGCTGCTGGCCGCACTCGGTGCCTGGTGCGGGCTGAAAGGCATCCTGCCGATCATCCTGATTTCTTCGCTGGTTGGTGCCATCCTCGGCTCGATCTGGCTGGTGGCCAAGGGCCGCGACCGTGCCACCCCGATCCCGTTCGGCCCCTACCTGGCCATCGCCGGCTGGGTGGTGTTCTTCTGGGGCAACGACCTGGTGGACGGCTACCTGCACTTCGCAGGCCTGCGTTGACAGAGGCACGGCGATGAGTGATTTCATCGTTGGCCTCACTGGCGGCATTGCCTCCGGCAAGAGCGCGCTTGCCGCCGAGTTCGAAAAGCTGGGTGTGCCAGTCATCGATGCCGATGTCGTTGCTCGCCAGGTCGTGGCGCCCGGCCCCATTCTCGATGCCATCGTGGCTTGCTTTGGGCCAGGCATCCTGCTGCCGGACAACACTCTGGACCGGCGAGCCTTGCGCACTATCGTCTTCGCCGATCCCAATCAACGCAAAGCGCTTGAGGCAATCACGCATCCTGTTATCCGTGCAGAGCTGCAGCGGGCGGCACAGGCAGCTGAAGGCCCGTATGCCATCGTTGCGATTCCCTTGCTCACCGAAGCGGGTGGCCGTGCGACCTATCCATGGCTGGATAGCGTCCTAGTGGTCGATGCGCCGGTCGCGCTGCAACATGCCAGACTGATGCGACGCGATGGCAGCACGCCTGAGTTGGCGGATCAGATGATTGCCGCGCAGGCGTCCCGCGAACAGCGTCTGGCGCTTGCAGACGATGTCGTGGTCAATGACGACCAGCCGGCACATCTGGTGCGAGCGGCTCACGATCTGGATGCTCGGTATCGCTGCCGCGCAAGTTAGCTCGTCCTGCCCGCTGTGCGGCATGTTGCACTAGCAAGCTCAGCGAAACACGAGACGCCGCAAGCCACTGCCTAACGATGAAACGCCAACGTCGCGATCACGCCCCGCTGCTGCCCTGGGCGTACGCTCACGCGCCAGCCGTACAGCTCGCATAGCCGGCTGACGATCGACAGGCCGATGCCGCCGCCTTGCGAGTGGCCGGCGTGGGTGCCGCGGTAGCCGCGCTGGAAGAGTTTGGCGGCGTCCTCTTCGCTCAGGCCGGGGCCCGAGTCGATCACTTCCACCGCGTCGCCGCGCACGCGCACGCGCACCTGGCCGTCCTGGGTGTACTTGACGGCGTTGCCGATCAGGTTGCCCAGCGCCACCGACAATGCGGATTCGGGCGCGTCGATGACCAGGTCGCGCTCGCCTTCCAGCAACAGCTCCAGCGGTTTGCCGCCGAGTTGTGCGCGGTGCGAATCGATCAATTGTTCGGCCACCTTGGCGACGTTGCTGCTGCCTTGGCCGCGCTCGTTGCGCGAGAGCAGCAGCAGCGAGCCGATCAGGTCGCTGCATTGCTGTTCGGCGCGCTGGATGCGCTGCAGCCGCTGCAGCACCTTTTCGTCGAGATCGGGTTTGGTGAGCAATAGCTCGGTGGCACCGCGGATCACTGCCAGTGGCGTACGCAGTTCGTGGCTGACGTCGGCATTGAATTCGCGGTCGCGTTGCACGACTTCGGTGAGGCGGGCCGAGTAGTCGTCCAGCGCTTCGGCCAGCTGGCCGACTTCGTCATCCGGGAAATGCGCGGCCAGCGGTTTGGGTTCGCTGGTGCCGCCGCGGTAGGCGCGCAGGCGTGCGGCCAGATCCGACACCGGGCGCATCACCTTTGAGGCTGACCACCAGCCAATCAACAGCGAAAATCCGCTAAAAACCAGCACCGACAGCATCAAGGTGCGTTTGAGCTGGATCTCGCCCTTGAGCGTTTGGGTCATGTCGTAGGCGAGGAAGAACCACTCGCTCGGCGTCTTGCGCACCGCCAGCTTGTACGAATACGCGTTGCCGCTTTCGTCCAGGCCGGTGATGGTGTGGATGCCGTCGGGCAGTTGGTACCACTCCGGCTGTTCCTGGCGCAGCGATTCGAATTTATCGCTTTTGACCACGCGCCCGCGCATCTGCTGCACCGGCAGGTCCGGATTGCGCAGCGGGTCGGAATAGAAGCGCTGCGCAAACGCATCGATATTGCGGTTCATCACGTCTTCGACCAACTGGTTTTCCACGCGCGCGCGTGCCCAGGTGGTGGCGAAGGCGAACAACGTCGTCAGGCAGAAGCCCAACAACACGAACGAGAGAATGATGCGGCTGCGCAGGCGCCGCCGGTAGCGGCCACGCCCACGGGCGGGCCGCGCGCCGTTATTGCTTTCAGGCATCGGGCGAGGCGATGCGGTAGCCGATGCCGTGGCGGGTCTGGATCATCGGCACATCGAAGGGCTTGTCGACCACCGCGCGCAGGCCGTGGATGTGCACGCGCAGCGAGTCGGAATCGGGCAGTTCTTCGCCCCAGACGCGGGTTTCCAGTTCCTGGCGCGTGACCACGGCCGGCGAGGCTTCCATCAGCGACTGCAGGATCTTCAACGCAGTGGGGTTGAGCTGCAGCAGCTTGCCGCGACGACGCACTTCCAGCGTGTCCAGGTTGTATTCCAGATCGCCGGTTTCCAGTACGCGGGTGTGCACGCCCTTGCCGCGACGCGAAAGCGCGTTGAGCCGCACTTCCACTTCCTGCAGCGCAAACGGCTTGATCAGGTAGTCGTCCGCGCCGGAGTCGAAACCGGCCAGCTTGTTGTCCAGCGAGTCGCGCGCGGTGAGCATCAGTACCGGCGTCTGCTTGCGCGCTTCGTTGCGCAGCTTGCGGCAGACTTCGATGCCGTCCATGCCGGGCAGGTTGAGATCCAGCACGATGGCGTCGAACTCGTGCACCACGGCCAGGTGCAGGCCGGTGACGCCGTCTGCGGCGAAATCCACCGTGTGGCCGCGGTCTTCGAGGTAATCGCCCAGATTGGCGGCGATATCGCTGTTGTCTTCAATTACTAGAATTCGCACTGGAACCTCATTCGTTAAGCTGTTTTTAGCGCTGGCGCCGAGAAATTTCGTCTTGACTCACCGTGGTCTGACGGCGCCGCTGGGCGGCCGTCATGCACTGTTTCGTACTCATCTGCGAACCAGTTGCACGCTCGCGCCGGCAAATCAGCCGGCTATCTTCGCTTGCCCTGGTCAAAATTCTGGTGACGAACTCCTGATCGTTGCGAACCGCCGCCAGCTACCCGGCCGCAGTGCCTGGGCGTTGGGCTGCGCTTCGAATACTGCGTCGAGCCGATCAAGCGCCGCACTCACCTTAGCGCGCTCATCCTGACTGATCTCGGAGTACTTCTCGCCTGCGGCAAGGTCGGTACGCACCTGCGCCGCCTGCGGCTTGAACGGCTGGTCCACAGCGAGCACGACCGCCAACGCGTGCTCGGCGAAAAAACACGCCACAAGCAGCAGTCCACCTACACTCCACAGCCTTGCCATGCGACGCCTCCTTGTGCCTGAGCGATTTAACATTTGGCGAATGTAGACGCGAATTTCAACAGCGGCAAGCCGTCCATAAAAAGGCCCAAGTGCGACACCGCACTTGGGCCAAAGGTTCATCCCGATCACCGTCACTGCCGAGAGCGGAGCTACGGTCGGGAGAGGCTAGCCGGGCAAGGATTAGCGTTTCGTTAAAATTTCGATAAAAATGGTAGCCGGCCGATCAACGGATGGACTGCTCCAGGTGCTGAATGATGGCAGCGGCCACGTCTACCCCGCAGACACCCTCGACGCCTTCCAGGCCGGGGGTCGAATTGACCTCAAGCACCAGCGGGCCTCGCTTGGAGCGAATCAGGTCCACCCCTGCCACCGCCAACCCCAGCGCGCGTGCCGAGCGCACGGCGACGTCCTGCTCCTGCTCGGTGGCCTGGGCGACGGCGGCGGTACCGCCCAGGTGCAGGTTGGAACGGAAGTCGCCTTCGGCCGCCTGGCGCCGCATCGCCGCGACCACCTTGTCGCCAACCACGAAACAGCGCAGGTCCGCGCCTTCGGCTTCGCCGATGAATTCCTGCACGATGAAATTGGCGTACAACCCGCGCAGCGCTTCGACCACCCCGCGCGAGGCGCTGGCCTTTTCGGTCAGGATCACCCCGGCGCCCTGGGCGCCCTCGTTCAACTTCACCACATGCGGCGGCGGGCCGAGCATGGAGAGCAGGTCCTGGGTGTCGTCGGGGTTGTCGCCGAACACGGTGACCGGCATGTCGATACCCTGCGCGGCCAGCAGTTGATGCGCCCGCAGCTTGTCGCGCGAGCGCAGGATGGCGTCTGAGGGATTGGGCGTATAGGTGCCCATGAATTCGAGTTGGCGCAGCACCGCGGTGGCATAGCGGGTGACCGAGGCGCCGATCCGCGGGATCACCGCATCGAAGCCGGTGATCGGCTTGCCTTTGTAGTGCAGGCTGAAGCCGTCGGCGGCGATGCGCATGTAACAGCGCAGCGGGTCGAGAATGCGTACGGTGTGGCCACGCTTGCGCCCGGCTTCGATCAGGCGCCGAGTGGAATAGAGTTTGCTGTTGCGGGAAAGAATGGCGATCTTCATCGCGGCAGGCACACGGCGCGGCTTGGACATGGGCGGAGTCTGATGACGAAGTGGCCCAAGTCCGTACCTGGCCTGCCGATGGCGCGTGTGCGCGGGCGGCGGCCCGGCGTTGCACACTGTGATCGGCGGGTTGCGTCGGCCCCGAGAATGAAAGCGCGATGGCGCCTTGGCGGAGCGAAACCACGCAACCGCTGCGCAACCTCACGCAGCCCGATGCTAGCAGGGCGCCCGCGCGACGCTCAAGCGACGGAAGCCCGTTGCGCAGCGCGCATGACGCGGTATCGATACGCAGCTCACGCTCCACCCCACTCGAGCGCTACGTAACCGGCTGCCCGCACCTGATTGCAAGGCAGCGCGGCAGACGCCTTGCAATGCGGTCGCGCAGCGCCACCCTCGAACGTCCCATCCATCGCCCTCACGCCGCCCCCCTGTCTCCGTGACGCGTCTTGCACAGATGGAAACGCAATGCTTGAGTCCCCTCAATGCCGGCGTGCCGGCGCATCCGAGACTCTCCATGCGACGTCCAGCAAGCGCGGCTTATGCCAACCCCTCCCGTATCCGCCAGGGGCGCCCGTTTCCCCGCGGGGCCGTCTTCGACGGCAAGGGCACCAATTTCGCGCTGTTTTCGGCACATGCCACGCGTGTGGAACTGTGCCTGTTCGACGAACACGGTAACGAAACCCGCGTCGACCTTCCCGAGTACACCAACGAGATCTGGCACGGCTATCTGGCCGATGCCAAACCCGGCCAGCGCTACGGCTACCGCGTGCACGGCCCTTACGCACCCACCGAAGGTCACCGCTTCAACCACAACAAGCTGCTGCTGGACCCGTATGCGCGCGAGCTGGAAGGCGAGCTGATCTGGTCCGATGAACTCTACGGTTACACGGTGGGCCACCCCGATGGCGATTTGAGCTTCGACGAGCGCGATAGTGCGCCCTTCATGCCCAAATGCGTGGTGGTCGAAGACACCTACGATTGGGGCGACGACACGCGCCTGCTCAAGCCTTGGAACGAAACCGTCATCTACGAGACCCACGTGCGCGGTTACACCATGCGCAACCCGCAGGTGCCCGAGGCCGTGCGCGGCACCTTTGCCGGCCTGGCGCAACCGCAGGTGCTGCAATACATCAAGGACCTGGGCATCACCGCAGTGGAACTGCTGCCGGTGCATGCATATCTGGACGACCAGCATCTGCTGGACAAAGGGCTACGCAATTACTGGGGCTACAACACCATCGGCTTTTTTGCGCTGAAGTCGCGCTACCTCTCCAGCGGCCATCGCGACGAATTCCGCGACATGGTCAAGGCCATGCACAAGCAGGGCCTGGAAGTGATTCTGGACGTGGTCTACAACCACACCGCCGAAGGCAGCGAATTGGGGCCGACGCTCTCCTTCAAGGGCATCGACAACGCCAGCTACTACCGCCTGGCCGAAGACAAACGCTATTACATCAACGACACCGGCACCGGCAATACGCTCAATCTGAGCAATTCGCGGGTGATCCAGTTCGTCAACGATTCGCTGCGCTATTGGGCCGGCGAAATGCACGTGGACGGCTTCCGTTTCGACCTGGCCACCATTCTTGGCCGCGAACCAAGCGGCTTCGATCAACGTGGCGGCTTCCTGGATGCCTGTAATCAGGATCCGCTGCTGTCGGAGGTCAAGCTGATTGCCGAGCCGTGGGACTGCGGCCCGGGCGGTTATCAGGTTGGTCATTTCCCGCCGGGTTGGTCGGAGTGGAACGACAAGTTCCGCGACAACGCACGCGAATTCTGGAAAGGCGAAGATGGCAAGCTGGCGGAATTTGCAACCCGCTTCACCGGCTCTGCCGATCTGTTCGACCGCCGCGGCCGCCGCCCGTGGGCGTCGGTGAACTTCATCACTGCGCACGACGGCTTCACCCTGCGCGATCTGGTCAGCTACAACGAAAAGCACAACATCGACAACGGCGAAGACAACCGCGATGGCTCGTCAAACGACGGCTCGTGCAATTACGGCGAAGAAGGCGACACCGATAACGCCGAGGTGCTGCAGATCCGCGAGCGGCAGATGAAGAACCTGCTCGCCACACTGCTGCTGTCGCAAGGTACGCCGATGATGCTGGCCGGCGACGAGCGTGCACAGTCGCAAGGCGGCAACAACAACACCTATTGCCAGGACAACGAAATCACCTGGCTGGATTGGGAAAACGACCCGACCGATGGCCGTCTCACCGACTTCGTCAAAGCGCTGACCAGGCTGCGCAAGCGTTACCCGATCCTGTCGCGTGGCCGTTTTCTCAATGGGCAGTACAACGAAGAAGCCGGCCTGCGCGATCTGACCTGGCTCAATCCGGGCGGCATCGAGATGGACGACGCGCATTGGACCGATGCCGGCGCACGCTCGGTCGGCCTGTTGCTGGAAGGCAAGGCGCAGACCTCCGGCGTCAAGGAGCTGGCCAACGACGACACCTTGCTGATCGTGATCAACGCTTACCACGAGGGCGTGACCTTCACCCTGCCCTCCACCGACGAGCCGGTGCACTGGAAGCTGGTGCTGTCGACCGATGAAGCGCTGGAGGTGGACATGATGCCGGCCGGCGCCAGCGAATTCCTGGCACCGCCACGCAGCGTCTCGGTCTTCGAGTGCAAGAGCGACCAGTAAGACGCGAACGTCAATGCGTAAACGATGAGCGACGCTCGCTGCCTACTATCTTCGTAGGCAGCGAGCGTTTTTCGTTTGGCATTCCCCGCCGCGTAATTCGCAGGCGTTTTTGAGTGCGCCGAGGGGTTCAACGGTGATGCCGGCGCGCGTTGATGCACAAAGGGGACGCTGCGCGCACGGCTGCGTTGGATCTCACTGTTGTGCATTGGCCGGATAGAGCGCCGCGCATTGACGATATTCAAGCTTCGGAGGCTTTCGCTTAAATTTTAATGCCGCCTTCCTCAACACTGCTTGAAATTCAGCATTGAATGTGACGCTTAGACACCGGTAGCTGGCGATCAGAAATACAGATGGCAGCCCTTCAACGCCGACAGTCTGTCAACGAACAGCAGGCAGCAGAAAACCGAGAAGCACGCAACCGCGCTGAACATCGATCGACGATAGAGCATCGAATATCGGCTAATACCGCAGACAACAGCCACTTCGGCCGAGCGCCGACCGACGCAAAAAGCATCCAGGCGCTACGGCGCCAAACAATCGCTAAAACATTCACGCTGCGAGGCAGCGCAACTCCAAGGTGCAACCACTAAAACGCCGATCGAACGGCTCAGCCCGGATACAGCGGAAAACGCTTGTCCGGGTGATTGGCCTTCCATTCCTTGTAGGAGCTGGTGCCTTCCCAGGCCTTGAACGCGCGCGGCGTACGGCCACGGCCGGACCAGGTCTCGCCGGAATGCGGAATCCAATACTTGGCGACCACTTCGCCGGTAGAGGACAGCGGGCCTTTGGATTTACCGGTCATCGCCAGCGAGGCAATCTGGGACTTCTGCTTGGCATTGAAACGGCTGCCGAACTGCGTGAGCACCTCGACCACCTGGTCGAAGGCTTCCAGCGTCTGAGCATATTTCAGCTGCGCTTCTTCCTGCTCGAGCTTGCGCAGCTCTTCCAGCAGTTGGGCGCGTGCAGCGGCGGCGGGTGAAGCGGGAGGAACCTGGCGCATTGGCAAAACGTAAGGTTGGGCGGGTCAGCGAGTATTGCCGCTGCGCCGCCCAGCGTAAAGCGCCAGGGCCGTACGAGTCTGCTGGCGCTCAGCGATGGCGCAGCAGCGCGTGCTCGCGGGCCATGGTCAACACCGGGCCGATCCGCCCGGCACGGATCAGCTCGCTGCAGTGCTTGCCGACGAATTCCACCCGCGGCGCCCGGAACCACTGCACCACCCGCTCCAGCTCGCCGGCATTGATCGACCAGGCGTGGCAGACCGCCTCGCCCAGTTCTTCCACCCCGATCAGCCCAAGTTCGCGGATCTGCGCCGGCTCGAGCGCGAACATTTCCAGCACCTTGTCCGCATCGTCCGCTGTGGCAAAGCCGATCCTCGTCTGCTCCGCGAGGCCGGCGCTGTAGGCGATCGACGCCGTCCGCGCAGACTCGGCACGGCGCATGCCCTTGACCAGCGCGCCGACGAGTTGGGAATGAGTGTTCATGCCTGCACTATGTGGCGGGGCCGCGGAAGGCTCAATCGGGATCTCCCTGACTCTGCGCAGGGAAATTCCGGAGCTCTGGGTGTGCTCGCAGGCCTTGCGCCGATCCGGCGGGCTGTCCTGCCAGCACCAGGCGCGATAGCACGCCTGTTACTGTGCCGTGCTATCGCCCGGGTAGAACGCACCGATTGCACCGCCAAGCTGGGAAGCGCCGTCGATGGCGCCGGTCTTTTCCACCGCGCGCAGCCGCGCAGGCCAGGGTTGGTCGGGGTAGCGGGCCAGAAAGGGCAGCAGCCAGGCCAGCTGATGCGCAGACACCGGTTGCTGCGGCCTGCCCGCCAGTTCAGGCAGGCAGGCTGGCGGGGTCGAGCGACGCACGCGCGGCAAACGCGGCAAGTGCCTTCAACGCCCTGGTCTGGCTGGGATCGAGCGGATTCCCTTTGGCCGCAGCGGTTTCTGCCAGCATCACCAAGGGCAATCACGCGAAGTTGGAATAGTCCGCAGCCAGCGTGCCGCGGGCGAGCCCCAGCGGCAGGTAGGCGTAATCGCCTGTTGCGGAGTAGCGCACCTGCTCGGTCAGCGCACGCCGTAGCGCCACGTCCGCCCAGTCGATATCGTCCTGCTGGCCGATCGCCATACCGGTTGCCGCAATGGCCCAGGCAGCCCAGTAATCATGATTGTTGAAATGCGCGAAGGAGGCCTTGCGCCGCGGCGTGTGGTCGGCAATCACCTGCTGGGCGAGCTGCGCCAGCCAGGTGCGGCTTGCCTGCGACAGTTCGAAGCGGTGATTGCTCAAGGCCTGGGTGCGCATGACCACCGCTGCAATGGCAGCCAGCGCCCATTTGCGCTCGGCGATGCCGGTCTTGTAGGCATCAGGGTCGAGCAATGCGCCCGCGTCTGCCCAGCGATCCAGCCCCTGGCCGACGCAGGCCAATGCCGTTGCGGCATCGGTTGCACTGCTGGCCCGCTCAAAGCGTGCAGATGCCGCAACCAGCTGCTGCAGATACGTTCGAATCTGGGTTTGGGTCGCTTGCGTCTGCGCATTTTGCTGCGTCAGCGTGGGCCTGCTCGCATCGAGCCTGTGCGTACTTGCTTTGCAGCAGCAGCCGCCCGGTAAACGGCTTGGCCCACGACACCGGGCAGGCGGCCACTGTTGCCGGTTGCTGCAGCAGCCGTGCAGCCGCGCTGGGCTGTGCCGGCCAGATCGGCGTCACCGCCGCCGCGCTCCCTGCCCATGCGAGCAGCACCGCAAACAGGGATCTCCGAAACATTCCTTTCATCGCCAGACGCGTCATCGCCCACCCGGTCGTACGCGGCGTGGCAACGCACGTGCTTTCAGGCGCACCACGTGCCGCGGCAGGCCACGGTACACCGCAGCCGCATCACCGTCGCGCCGGTCGCCACCCGGCAGCAGTGGCTTCGTTCACCGAACAGAAGAAGCGCTCGCCCTTCTGGGTTGAAACGCGCGTCCGTGCGTAATCGCGCTGGCCCGGCACATGGAAGATCTTGCTGCCATTGCTGGAAATATTGCCTTTGATCCTGCAATGGCTTGGCGCCGATGGTGCAGCCTGGCGTGCGGTTGCTGCCCGTGCCTTCTTGTCGCGCCGGTACTCTGCCGGCACCTGAAACACGCCTTGCCAAATGTTGCGCCGTTGCTGTTGCGCAATGCGCTCGTCTGCACTGAACGCAGTGGCGTATTGCCGATAGGCCACCGCCCAACCGGATCGCACCATCCAGGCATTGACGGACTGCCCCTGCACGAAGCACTCGGCAACGGTGCGGCCATAGCGATCGGTATCTTTGGGCTGGCAGCGCACCGTCTTGTCCAGCAGATAGCCATCCAACGCGGCTGCCGCGCGGCGGCCGCACGGCCAGGCGCTGCCATCATGTGCAGTGCACTGCTGCGCGCTCTCCGGCGCATCGATTCCCCACAGGCGGACGCGCTGTTGCGCGATGGTGACGGTGTCCCCATCGGTCACCGTCGCACGGCCGACCAGCTCTGCAGCATGAAGAGGCGAAACAACCACCACCAACGACAACAACCAAGCTTTCAACAACCTCAACCGCCACTTCCTTTCTAAATCGGCAGACCGCGCTCCGCGTGTCGTGCCTTGTTGCCACTGCAGCCGGCCGGCTTGGTCAAGCGCTCCATCGAACCTGACATCTGCTCCGGCAACCAATGCCAGCGCAAGGGCCGGCACTGTATGCCAATCCACAGGCGCTGCCTATCCCTTCGGCACGATGTCGTGTGCACGCTTCAGGCATGCTCCACCGCGGACCGAACGCCTCGTCAGCGATCCGACGTCCCCCAGATTTTGAGTAGCGCCGCAGTTTGGAGTCCAATTCCCTACCCGAAGGAGATTGGACGTGAAGAAGCGTTTTACTGACGAGCAGGTCATCGGCTTTCTGCGTGAGGCCGAAAGCGGCGTGGCGATCAA
>NZ_LYMI01000055.1 GCF_001660815.1 Xanthomonas nasturtii | reverse complement strand
TGGCGCGCATGGTCGGCACTCTTCTTTGGCTTAGTCACCTTGAAGCGTGCCCCATGCGCGCACTTTCTTCCACATCCTGGCACACCAAGTGCTTGATCTTGCAGGAAGAAATGTGGGGATACATCAGGGTCAGGTTAACTTATCAATCGACGGTGCTCGGCTTGAGTGGCCGATGCGCGGGCCTGACGCCCGCAAAGCGGCGGGTCTTGGCTTCGACCATCGCGCGGAAGGCGTCGTGGCCCAGGGCTCGCTGCTGCTGTAGATGAAGGCGGATGCTGGCGAGCAGTTCGTCGGGTAGGCCTTCATCGAGCATGGTGCGGTAGGCGTTGGATCGCTCGATCAGGTCGTTGCCAAGCGCAAGCCAGCAGGGATGTGGTGTCAGTACAGAAGGCCCGCGCTGGTCCAGATTGGCTGGGCAACTGGAAGTGCGATACGCCGACGGGTCGTCGGTCAGCCGAGCACGCACCGGGTTGAGTTCAATGTGGCGATAGCAGCGCAGAACTTAGTAAGCACTACCTGTCCCTTGCCCGCGGTCACCTTAAGCCCTTTCGGGCACGCGCTCGGAGCACTCTTGGTGCACCGAGCAAGGACAATGACAGTAAGGACAGTAGGGCCTGCTTGATAAGTGCAGAAGCGTCGCCAGAAGAGAATTTGAAGGATCCTTTAGAGTATTCAAGTCGTTAGCGCTATAAGATTAATTATTAACTTGTGTAAACTTTTTATAATATCTCGCTTGATGGCCTAAAATAAATATCTTGGCTGCGGTTGTGTCTGCTAGGATGCTCAGGCAGGCACGGAGCCTGCTCTTCCAATAATGGAGTTAATTATGAAGGCGATGCATAAGGTGGTTTTGGGCCTTGCACTTGTGGCTGGGGCGTTAGGGAGTGGAAGTCTCTATGCTAAGGAAACTGGTAACCTCGGTAACGCGAGTTCCTTAGTAACAACAACGCGTGTTTATGAGGCTAGCGGCGATCTGGGCCGAATTTTAGCGTGGATTAAACAGGCTTCTCCTGGCTATACGCCAGTTATGCCACTCCGCAAAGTGACCATTGCTCGTACCGTCAAGTCGTCTGGTTTGGTCACCGGGCAGGCCTTGGGCGATCCGCCTGTCGATCTACCGTCAAGTGGCATTCCCGGAGAGAAGCGGACGTATCGAAACGATTATCCACAAGGTTCCTTTGAGAGCTGGACATACGAATGGGTCGGTGGAACCAATGTCAGTGGCTGGGTTCTGCGTGAATATCATTTTTTCAGCAACGGCAAAGATGAGTATCCCCCGACTCAACCGTTTTAATTCTAGAGTCATATAAGCATCACCGCTAGGACGCCCGCCCTAATTTGGGGTGGGCGTTTTCATTTGTCTCTCTATGGATAACGAGATCGCGTTAACTTATCAGTCGATGGCGCTCGGCTTGCGTGGCCGATGAGCGGGCCTGACGCCGGCAAAGCGGTGGGTCTTGGTTTCGACCATTGCGCGGAAGGCGTCGTGGCCCAGGGCTCGCTGCTGCTGTAGATGAAGACGAATGCTGGTAAGCAGTTCGTCGGAGAGGGCTTCATCGAGCAGAGCACGGTAGGCGTTGGATCGCTCGATCGGGTCGCTGCCAAGCGCAAGCCAACAGGGATGTGGTGTCAGTGCGGAGTGCTTGCGCTGGCCTAGATTGGCTGGGCAGCTGGACCAACGATACGCTGCCGGGTTGTCTGTCAGGCGAGCACGCACGGGATTGAGCTCAATGTAGCGATAGCAGCGAAGGACGTAGTCCGCACTGTCCACGAGGCAGGCCTTGTACCGCCCTTCCCATAGCGTACCAGTGCGCCCGTGGCGACCATTGAACAATGCGACGTAGTTTCGTCCAAGCCGCTGCATCAGTTGCCCGATTCGTCCCGCCGCAGGTGGCGTGACTAGCAAGTGCACATGGTTGTCCATCAAGACGTAAGCGTGCAGCTGACAGCCTGTGGCGTGCAGGGCCTCATGTATCAGGTGCAGATAGCGCAATCGATCGCCATCATCCAGAAAGCAGGGCAAGCGGTTGTTCCCGCGTTGCACGATGTGCTGCGGGATACCGGGAAGGTCGATACGCGGAAGTCTGACCACCCGGCAAGAGTCGCAGAAAGGTATTGGTGCTTACAGCGAGGACACCCTCCCAAAGGGTAAGGCTGCAGCCTGAATTTGCGTAGGAAGTAACCTGGCCACTGTCAGCGGTGTATAAGTAAGCAGAGCCATAGACGCGCGGCTTGCTAGTTCTGTTTAAAGTGAAGGGGTACACATGCAACGATACGGGCAACTACTGCTATGTGTTCTGGTCTGCTCAGGCATCTCGCTGCTGACAAGTTGCCAGGCACAGACAACCCAGGCGCAGGACGTGCCAACGCGCGTTGCGGCTGATGGGCAGGTTCCCATCGTACGACCGCTGCAGTTGGCGGCGATGACCAGTCCGATGGTGGTCGAATTCAACGTGCAGCCTCCTGGCAAGAGCGCGACTGGCACACTGTTCCTGGGTATCCGCGTCGGTGACGAGGATGCCCTGAAGTCACTTGAAGCTGCTCAAGCGCTCCGCAGATCTGGCTTGCACGCTGAGCTTGTTCTGAAACGGCTTGACCCAAGCGGTGAAGTCAACATTCCTTTGGCGCGTGTTGAATCGCAGCCAGGCGTTCCCGCCCGGACCATCGCTGTGAGTGCAGACGGGCGTGTTCCAGGCGTGTGGCTGGACGAGGTGGATGGCGCGTCCCTTCAATCTGCGGGTCTGGAATCTCCAGGGCGTCGCTACACGCAGCTTGCCTTCGCATGGGCGCAAGGAATTCAGCCTGGCAAGTATCAGTTGAGCATCAGGCTGCTTGGCCAGCCGCCGCAGTTGGCATCGATCCAATCCGAGTTGCTGGTCGCTTACCGGTACAAATCAAAGTAGGAAAACCTCATGGACGATAAATACGCTGTCACCCTCTACGTTGCCACGCCGGGGACACCGCTTCTTGACGGTGGAACATCGGCGGCAGGGCACATGTATTACACAGTCACGCACGGGAAGGAACAAACCAGCTTCGGGTTTGCGCCCATCGAACACGGCGTGATTTCAGGGCCTGGAAAGGTCTACAACAATGACGCCGATCAATACCAAAAGCCTTTCTATCAACGCACGATGGAGATCAGCAAGGATCAGTACGAAAAATTGATGGAGTTTGGTGCAAAGCCCGGCGAACACGGCTTCAATACGCAGTATCACGGCGCAATGAACAGTTGCATCGATTACACATGGGGCGCGGTCAATTACGCCGGTCTGCATCGTACCGACCTGAAGTTTATACAGGATAAGGACTTCGAGGGTGGCCTGAAACCGCTCAGCAACGTTGAGTACATCCGTAGTATCAAAGCTCCTGTCCCAAACAGCGAATTGAACACTGAGCAATACAACCCGATGCCGGAGCGGACACTCCTGCAGCGCGTGATCAGTGACGCGCAGTTGCCAGACAAGGATCGTGAGATGCTCAACACGATTCGGGAACAGGTTGCAGGCATCGATCAACAACATGGTAGGACCTACGACGCCACTAGCGAGAAGATTTCCGTTAGCTTGCTGGCAACCGCGAAGGAGGCCGGGCTGAGCCGCGTAGAGCACGTGGTGCTCGGGAACACTCCCGGTGATGGGGCAGGCCAGCGCCTATTTGTAGTGCAAGGCGAGTTGGATAACCCTGCTCACCTCAGAGCGTCGATAAAAGCCGAAGAAGCAGCAAAAACACCTGTCGAGCAGTCATTCGCAAAGGTCGAGCAAATCTCTAACACCCAACAAGAACGTGCGTTGGCAGCACAGCAGGAACCCGCACTTGAGCAAAGTCGGGCACCGATGCAGATAGGTTGAGCGCCGTTCGTTTGGCTGGGACGGGTTGTCGTTTGGCGAGAAAATAGCTGGGGTCAGGGGTCGATACCTCAGGGTCAGGTTAACTTATCAGTCGATCGCGCTCGGCTTGCGTGGCCGATGCGCGGGCCTGACGCCCGCAAAGCGGTGGGTCTTGGCATCGACCATCGCGCGGAAGGCGTCGTGGCCCAGGGCTCGCTGCTGCTGTAGATGAAGGCGGAGGCTGGCGAGCAGTTCGTCGGGTAGGGCTTCATCGAGCGGAGAGCGGTAGGCGTTGCATCGCTCAGTCGGGTCGTTGCCAAGCGCAAGCCAGCAGGGATGTGGCGTCAACGCGGAGTGCCCGCGCTGGCCTAGATTGGCCGGACAGCTGGACCAACGATACGACGCCGGATCATCGGTCAGGCTAGCGCGCACTGGGTTGAGCTCGATGTAGCGATAGCAGCGAAGCACGTAGTCAGCACTGTCCACGAGGCAGGCTTTGTAGCGTCCCTCCCATAGCGTACCGGTGCGCCCGTGGCGGCCATTGAACAGCGCGACGTAGTTGCGCCCAAGCCGTTGCATCAATTGCCCGATCCGTCCCGCGGCAGGTGGCGCGACCAGCAAGTGGACATGGTTGTCCATCAATACATAGGCACGCAGCTTGCAGCCGTTGGCCTGTAGGGCCTCATGCAGCAGGTGCAGATAGCGCAATCGGTCGCCATCATCCAGAAAGCACGGCAAGCGGTTGTTCCCGCGCTGCACGATGTGCTGCGGGATACCGGCAAGTTCGATACGTGGAAGTCTGGCCATGGCACAAGACTCGCAGCCAGGCGTTGTTGCTGATATCGAGGAAACCTCAAAAAGCTGAGGCTGTAGCCTGAAATTTGCGTAGGAAGTGAACTTGCTCGCGTTTGCGACGTTTGCGACCGGAACTAAGGCGTAAACGTTTCTTCGGTGTCTAAGTAGACCACTAATACCTTTTCGCCCGCGTAGGGTACAGTGACTTTCTGTATCCACGGCTCGGCTGCTGGCATGACAGCTTTCGCCATGGCATCGCATTGATCACTTATGCCGCATCTTCGGATCGCAATGCGCAGAACGCCGCGGTCCTTGAAAAAATTAACGCCAGGAGAATAAAAAAGGCTTTCTGCCGGTATGTGGTAGGTAATTTGTAGTGAGTTGGATCCTAATCTTTCAACTATGACCGGCTGCACATCCTTCTCCTTGTAGTCAGAGTGCATGCTTCCTTCTGCACAAACACTCGAGGCTGCTAGCGCGAGTGATCCCACGCCAAGGATGAGCCAAAATTTTATTCTGATGTTCATGCTTAATGATGAGGTTTGCGAAGCAAGGCGCGTCTGCTATCTCGACACGCTCGAAGGAGGATGGGGCGATCCTAGGTTGTAGAGATATGGCGGGACTAAACACTCATGCGCGGGGCCTGCTGTGCATCTTGCTGCTGACTTCGTACCAACTCCTGTTGTCGTGTCTGCGTCTGTTCCTGAGCAATGGCTTGGTTGGCAGCCTGCAGCTTTGCGTCCGACTGTTCCAAGGGCATATTGATTGCCTGGTCGATGGAGACCGCGGCGCGCTTGTGTGTTGGATCATTGATCTGCCCCTCTATCGCAACAAGATTTCCGTTCTTGCCCATCAGTACATGATCGACGCGTTGCATTGCATTGGCGGCGAGCGAGGTATTGCCGGCGTCTGGATAGCGCTCGCGATTGTCCTTGCATGCCGCCAGCAGGCAGCGGCTGACACGCTCGCTCATCTCGTCGTAGGGCTTACCCACGCTCTCATCGATCTTGGCGACGCCTTCGCGGATCTGCTTCAACATGGCGTGATCGGGATGATCCGGATCTTGCGGGCCCGAGGCTTGAGGCCGTGCGGAGGCGCTATGGCCGCGTACATCTGTGTCTTCCTGAGTTTTCTTTGAAGAGGTGTCTGCGTTGTCGTGGCTTTGCGTCCGCGGGGCAGTGACATGGACCGTCTCTAGCGTTTTGATCGGTTCGGCAGTGACCTGTGCCACCGGCTGTGCAGCCGCACGCTGTGTGCCCAGTGTCTGGGCTGCGTAGGTTCCATCAAGCTCTTGCTTTAAATTTCCCTTGGCGTGGCTGTCCCAGAGCATACCGTCATGGGTCCACTGACCATCTTTGCCACGTTCGTAGAGGTCGCCGTCTGAGCCGACGATCCGGCCGGGATGCTTTAGTGCATCATGGACTGCGGCGGGCATGTAGGCGTGACGCTCCCAGCCATTCTGCTCGTAGGTCTCCTTGTAGTGTGCGGCCATCGCTGCTGGCGTGTGCATCGCGTTCTGCTTGATGATTTGCTGCGAAGCTTCATCGAGTTGCGCCGCACGCTGAGGGCTCGCCGTTTCGGTGTGTGTGCTCATGGTGCGATCGATCAGGCCATCGGCTACCTTGCGCGTCCACTGCTGCGTATTCGCGTTGTGCATCCACGGTGACTCGCGCAGGCTGCGCGTGTCGTGCTCGTTGGCGGGTTGGGTGTAGGGATCTTTATTCTGCGGCGGTGAGCCGAGTGCCAGCTCGATAGACGTACGAGATGCTTTGAAGGTGAGTAAGTCCGCGACTTCCGGCGTGGCGACTTCGGTCCGCGTCTTGTAGAGCGGCACACCGGCTTCGCCGAAGGCGACTGCAGCGGGATCGACCTCACCAGTGCTGACGTCACGCGCCCACCGTTCTCCGGCTTGGTGATTCTCAAGGCGCCACGTATTGCCTTGCGCATCTTGTTGGTGGGAAATGCGATGATCATTGATCACATCGGCCAGCTTGTCGCCGCCCACCGCGCCAACGATGCCGCCAACCGCACCTGTGACAAGCAAGCCCGGGCCAGACTCCACACCGAGCGCTGCGCCTACGCTACTGCCAAGCACCGCCCCGCCAAATGTGCCCAGATTTCGTGTGGCATAACGAGTGACCTCTGCATCGGCCGCAGTGCTGTTGCCCTGCGCGTCCAGCCGCTGGGTGTTTCTTGCCGTACCGCCCAGGTCGTAGACCGCTGCCGCTGCGCCTACGACACCCAGCCCACGGACTGTGCCGGGAGAGAGCCTGCGTGACGCTGCTGCTTCTGCGGTAAGCGCTGTTTCTGCAATGCTCGCGGCTGGCACATCAAGCCCGGTCGGCGCGCGGACCATGCCCGATGCAGTGAGTTCTGCGGAGGGCTTGAAGTGTGTTTGCTTCAATTCAAAGCTTTCTGCGAATTCCCGGGAGAAAGTGACATCCTTGATGTCTGTTCCGATGCTCTCAGGCGTAACAAAGATGCCTTTGGGCACAGCCTGGATAAAATGCGTTTGCACCTCCGGCAGCACAGCGCCTGCGCCACCCTGTGCGTACAGCGCCTGCAACTTGGGAATGGGTTCTCCGCCTAGCGAAGTGACATTAGGGTTATTCAGCACGGCCGGTACTTCGACCTGTCCAAAGACGCGCTCGAGGTTGGCAGCAGAAGCAACGACTTTGATATCGCCACGCAACGAACTCGCGAACTCGTGGGATGCTTCACCCCATAGGCACCTTGACAGTGATGTCGGGTTCTGCGATGTGACGTCAGGATCTCCGTATAAAAATGAGCTTGCAGAGTTCTTCGCTACTGTCGCATCCTGGCCCAGATCTTCAAATATATCTTGGGTTTTATCTTTGATTGCAGTAAGGACTTGTCTGTCAGACAGAAATTGCGCGCGTGGTGTGTCATTTATTACGGGAAGTCCGGTATTTTTGGATAATTCAACAGCTGCGATTTCAGAGGAAACTTCGCCAATTTTCCTGCTGTAGAGGATTCCGCCTTCGCTTTCTGCTGTGGCAGCGTATTTTCTAGCAATGCTTGCTATTTCTTCCAGGCTATTGGATTGCTTAATCAGTTCCACATCGGTTTTATAGCCACTCATTGCTGAGTCCTAACGAAGCAGCCGAATCCACTAGGGCCCAATCTTGCTCGAAAATAACCTTGCCGGTAAAGAATGACTTCTTTGACTCCCTCAGCACGGACGGCCTGTATTCGAACTGCAAACCTGCCGCTATTAGCCTGTTGACCAAAAGCTTGACCGTTTCTAGCTGGTCGAGTGTGAACGCCCTGGTTGAAAAAGAGGGGAGCGGCATGCCAACCTGTAACTCATCTAGATATCCAAAGCTAATGATGTGAATGTTGAAGTGGACTTTATCCTCCAGCCACTTCTGGTCCAGCTCTCCAAAAACCTCAGCCTGATCAATCTCTACTGAGAATGTTTCATGGCCTAGCTCATCAAATCCACGGATTCCTCCAGAAAAACGTGCCCGACCCTCGGGGAAATCTACCCATTCAAATGTCGATGACATATCAAATCCTTTCTCGTTAGGTCGTAGGTGATGCGGCTTGTCGAAGGAATCAATAGGTAATTTTCGTTTTGCTGCACCGGTGCCAAGGGCAAGCCACGAAGGGTGCGGTGTCGGTACGACATGGTCGCTCATTATTGCACCACAAGTGGCATGTCGTGCTTGGCGGCCGCTTACTTGCTAGAGGCGCTATCTTGCCGGTTCGCCTCAGCCAATAATTGCTCGTACGACTGCACGCGTATACGTAGGCGAATGAGATGCCATGACATCGCAAAGGCAAACAAAAGCGTGAAGGCCAGCACGCCCTGGATCAGGGTGATCTTGCTCAATACTGTCCAATCTCCTATGCGCCAGTCTTTCAGCTGCAGATACAGGGCAAGCAGGACGGGCATGAACCCAAGCTTCTCCATCCCTCCGGTGAACAGCCCGAGCCGATCGTGCATGTTGGTGCGACGGTCGCGGATGAAGGCCTCGCGCCGCCGCCGTTGTTCTAGCGGAAACCTTCGAAGCGAAGCAACGATGGATTGATATTGGTGAAACTCTCGCTCTATTTGATCTGCGTGGTCGGCATAGGGGCGGCGGAAGCTCGGCCACTCGCGTTTGAACGAGAGTACGCCGTAGACGAGGAAACCTGTCAACTCAACCGCGAGGCCAGCCGCGGCTAAGTAAACACCGGTCCTACCATCTAGCAGAATGCCAGCCAGGATCCCGACGCCGGCACCGATCAGGCCAATCGCTAAGCTCCAGCGCTCCACTGGACCGGCACGGCTCTGTTCGGTCACTTGTGTGTACTGAGCGATTGCCACCGATAGCGATGGAAAGCTCGGGTCTGCAAGCGCGATAGCGTCTGCATCAACGCCGACGCTGCGTTCCGCTGCTGCTTCATCCACTGAACTCATCAAGCCTCCCTCGGCGATTGCGCGTGCAACATCCGTTTGTGATGGTCAGTATTCCTCAGCTGCCGACAGCGCGCCAGCGCGTTGCTCAAACGCGTCAAGTCTCTTCCTCGGTTGCTATTGACACGCCACACCTTGCACTCGCAATCTAAGCCTAAGGAGCGTCGAAACTCCTCAGACAGCGGTACCCACCTCCGTCAAACCGGTGGGTTTTTTGTGCCTGCACTTCGCAGGTGCAACCGACGCGATGCTGCGTCGGGAGGGTGGCTAATACAACACCCTTCGGGGAAATACGCCCGCCGGCTGTCTGCGGTTTCGAACCTCCCGACATCCCGTCGCCGTTGGCGGCGGTTCTTGGGTTGTTCCAGGAGGGCGTTGCCATGTCTACCGCACCATCCACGCCGGCCCCGGCCCCGGCGCCGGGTTATCTGTTGCCAGCCTCCGCACACGGCCTGCTGTGGGACGTGGGCGAGGTGCTGCGCCGGCTGGCCGCACGCGCGGCTATTGAGCAGGCCAGCGACGATCCCGCGCAGCAATTGCTCAGCCAACCCGGTGTGTTGTCGCAGGCCTTGCATAGCCTTTCTGCACGCATCGACGTGGCATTGCAGCAGTGCGTCGCCGCACCCAGCACTCCCAGCCACCAACCGGAGGCGCCATGACACGCCGCCGCCCACCCAACGCATCTGCCAGCACGCGGTCCACCCGCACGCGTGCGCGCCCCACGCCTCCCAAACGGGTGCAGTGGGTCGTTGTGGAACCCGACCGCACCAGGCTGCCACCGATGCTACCGCCCGAGCCGGACGCCTTGCTGCAAGGCCCCGGCACGCTGCACGCACCTCGCCGCGCCCGCCGCCCGCGCCAATGCACCGTCAGCTACACCCATTACCCCGGCGCCCACGACCACGGCGGCGACCAGCACGTGCCCCACGTCCGCCTCAGCGGCCTATGGCTGGAACAACTGGGCTTTGCCATCGGCACCAAGCTGCGCATCACCGCCAGCGAAGGGCAACTTCTGATGGAGGTGTTGCCGCCGGTGGAGGCGCCGGCCAAGCCGCGGTGCTAGATGTTGCCCGACGTAAGTGCTGCCATTGACGCTTTGAACCCAAGAGTGACCGGGCGTGGTGACTACCTCGAAATGGGGCGAGACAAAGCCTTGGAAGGCGCTGACGTTGTGAATTCCTTGCGCAATGCGCGTCGAGATAGTCCGCTTGCATCGGCTTGGACCAGTGTGGTCGCCAACCCGTTGGTGGACCCAACAACACTTGGTGCGGCGCACACAGCTCCCAACCTGGCGCATGAATATCCAACGGTGAAAAACCTGTTCTTGCACTACAACCGCGCAGAGGAATTTGTCGGTGCTCTGGACCGTGGCGGCACCTATCAGAACGCTTCAACAGACCGGGCGGACTCCACGCGTTTCAATGGTGCTGGCTTCTATGCTGCAGGCAATGATCTGGTGAACTGGGACAAGACAGGCCAAGGTCACGCATTTCTGGGCGGTGCTTGGAGTGGCGTTGAACGGGCAAATCTTGCTCGTACGCGAAATGGTGATGGCACCACGGACCTTACAGTTAACGAGAATGGTCAGCAGCGCAAGTTGCTTCATGTCGACCCGCATGCTGCTCCACTGCGCGGGACCGAGCAACCAGCCCAACCAGCACCTCCTGATCAGCGGCCTGTGCCGCCCAGGCAGGGTGCTGTGTCGCCACTACAAGACCCACTTCATCGCCAAGCTGAAGACGCTGTGCGTCGCCTCGAGCAAGGACTCGGCCGCGACTATGACGCCAACAGTGCGCGCTTGGCAGCAAGTAGCGCGCATCTGGCCAAGGAGCACGGGCTGTCGCGGATCGATCACGTTGGGCTGAGCGAGAAGACCAAGTCCGTGCAGCAGGGCGAGAATGTCTTCGTTGTCGAAGGTGCGCTGAGCGACCCAGCACACAAGATGGCGCACATGAAGACGAACGATGCGATCGCGCAGCCTGTCGAGCAATCATTGGCGCAATTGCAGGCCTTGGGTGAAACGCAGCGCCAACAGCAGTCACAGCAACAGCGCGAGCAGTCGATCACACCTCAGCACCGGATGGTGTGAGGCCTGGTGCAATTTTTTTGGCTATTACACAGTCCGTCGAAGTCACGCTGTAGGAGTGGATGAGGTGTGCCGGCTGGTCGCTCAGGTACAACATCGCTTCACCGAAGGAAAGGCCCCGCTTGATGCCATTCGCTATCTTCCGTGCTCACGTTTCGGCATTGGTCGCAGGGTGCGTTGCCACATTTGCCGGATGCACCATGACCGAGCCGCCGATCTCAAAAGAACAGTTCTCAGAGCATGTTGTGACGCTGCTGGCCGGCAAGGACTCGGCTGTGGTTGAAGCAGGCAAGTTGACCGATTTCTCTTGGAAGACGCTGTGTTTCGAGCGCGATGACAGCCTGCTGCTGAAGTTCGACCGCGGCAGGGAAACATCCGTGCTGCCACTGCCTTACGATGAGTTCTTCGTGGATGAGGCACATGTGGCGAACTCGCTGGAGGATAGTTGTGTTAGGCCATCCGATCACGTCTTGATCAAGAAGAAATATCCGGGTTACCAGGGGCCTGTCGAGTTTCAAAAGGCCGTGCAGGGAGGCTAAGGCATGGTCGATATCAACAGGCTGAAGGTGCCACGTGTGAGATTGAGCTGGAAGCGTATTGGCGCGTCCAATAGCTAGGCGGTCCGGTGGCGGTGGTGATTGATGGCGTGATGAGCATGTGAGGTGGTAAGCGCTTCGGCTGCGCACCGCACGGCTTGGTGGTACCTCAAATTCTGGCTCACGGCGCCTCGACTCCCCATTTCCGATCATTGCGGTCATGAATAGTGGTAGCCAGATCACGGCGCGAGCCGTCAGCGTTGCGCGCGGCAGCACGGGGCGTGCGAGCAGCACTGTCGTTGTGGAGCTGTCGGGCACTCCCGATCCGCGTTGGCAGGCGTGCTTTCAGTTTGTCGTGCAGGGCCGCGATGGCTTCTTCATGGAAACCAGGCCGGTCTTCGAGCGCGGCAGTTTCGAAGGCGTTGTTGCCGCCGACGATCTCGAGGCGTTTCGGCAGCAGCTCAACGATGTCATCGCGGCGGCCAACGTGCTTGCACGTGCGCAGGCGAACAAGGATGCGCCGTCTTCGCGTCGCTGAGCACCGCGATCGCATCGCGATGCGGTGCCCCGGCAGACAGCTGAAGCATCACCAATCGGTCGGCGCGTAATCCTTCAGGAACTGGCCCCACACGTGCTCGCCGGTGTTGAAGCCGTGGATGATCGGGTCGACGATGCGCGCGGCGCCGTCGACGATGTCCAGCGGCGGGTGGAAGCGTTCCTGCTGGACCTTGAGCGCGGCAATGTCGGCCGGATCTTCGTCGGTGACCCAGCCGGTGTCGACGCTGTTCATGTGGATGCCGTCGTTCTGATAATCGGCCGCCGAGGTGCGCGTCATCATGTTCAACGCAGCCTTGGCCATGTTGGTATGCGGGTGGCGGGTGGTCTTGAAGTTGCGATAGAACTGGCCCTCCATCGCCGAGACGTTGACGATGTGCTTGTCGCGCTCGGGCGTGCGCAGCATCAGTGGCTTGAGCCGCGCGTTGATGATGAAGGGCGCAATGGCATTGACCAGCTGCGTCTCCAGCAATTCCACCGACGGCACTTCGGCCATCAGCAGGCGCCAGGAGTTGCGCCCGCGCAGATCGACCTGCTGCAGGTCCTGGTCCAGCCGGCCTTCCGGGAACAGGTGTTCCTGGCCCACCAGCTCGTCGTCCAGCAGTGCAATCTGCGACAGCTCGGCGGCGCGGGTGAGGCCATCTGCATCATCGAGGCCGCGCCCATGCACGGCCGGCAGCGCGGTGGCCGTTGCTTCGCGCAGCAATTCGGGCGTGCGCAGGCCTTCGTAGTGACCGACGAGTTTTTGCACCGTCTCCGGCAGGTCGCGCAGTGCAGCGGTCTCGCCCGCCATCATGTGTGCGTAGAACTGCGGCGGGCGGCGCACCGTCTGGCAGGCGTTGTTGATGATGAAATCCAGCCGCTCGCGGGTGGCCAGCAACTGGCTGCAGAAGGCTTCCACGCTGGGTGTGTGGCGCAGATCCAGGCCGAAGACCTGCAGGCGGTGGCCCCACTGCGCAAAATCAGGTTCTTGCGCATAACGCGCGGCCGAATCGCGCGGGAAGCGCGTGGTGACGATCAATTCCGCACCGGCACGCAGCAGCTTCAATCCTGCCTGATAGCCGATCTTCACCCGCCCGCCGGTGAGCAGCGCCACGCGCCCGCGCAGGTCGGCGGTTTCGGTGCGCTTGAAGAAATTGAGCTCGGCGCAGGCCGGGCACATCTGGTCGTAGAAGTGATGCAGTTGGGTGAACTTCTGCTTGCACACATAGCAGTGCCGCAGCTCCGGCGAATGCAGCTGCTCCGGTGCCGCGGCGGCGTTCTCGCCGTTGTGCGCATCGTGCAAGCCGGCCGCATGCGGCGGGAAGAAATTCGGCGTGCTGAACACCGGCTTGCGCCGCAGTGCGCGGATGCCGCGTTGTTCCAGCAGCGCTTCGGCCTTGCGCACCTTTTCCTGATGGCGCTCGCGTTCGCGCTGCTTGAGCAGCTGCCGCCGCGCCTTGGGCTCGGGGTGGTAGACCTTGGCGACCACCTGATGCAGGCGCACGCGGTCGGCCTCGGGCAAGGTGTCGAGCACGCTGCGGTCGGCTTCGATGGCCTCCAGCAGATCCAGCGCCGCGCGCAGGCGGTCGGTCAGGGGTAGGTCGTCGGTGGGCAAGGGTGGGGCGTTGGTGTTCAAGGCAGATCCGGAGTGGGCGGCTGGCAGCGCAGGCAACGGTGGCCGGCATCCAGCGGGAGAAAGCGGGACGGCTGAGCGGGCTGGCAGGCTGCCGCAGCGCATCACCGCTGGCCGGGAAGTCGGCAGGCGCACATTTTCGCCGATTGTGGGTGGCCGGCGCCAACATGGAAGCCGAGAGGGCGCCCAGGCGGCTGCCGCGCCGCCGGTCAGCGATGTGGGCGACCCATCTGCGGCATTGGCTGCCGGGAAAGTTGCCGGGCCAGGCGCTGGGATGCGATTTCCCGCATGTTTGGGTAATTTGCCGCCACACCGGAGCGGGTTGGCGCCCGGGCATTCAAGGGGACATCGATGAAGACGTCCATGCTGGCCTTCGGGCTGGCCGGCTTGCCGTGTGCCTGCACCGTTGTGTCGCCCCATCCGGGCCTGCAGGCCGTGTTGGTGGACAAGCCGATGTTCTTCGGCAGGGGCGGTATCCGCCTGGACGATGTACGCGACCCCGGCCGGACTTACACCCGGGTGACCACCTCGGCCACGTATGTGGATGTGACGCCGCAAACCGTGCAGGTGGCGTTCGACGACTTTTCCTCCAGCGACAACATCCTGTTGGACTTCTCCACCCAGATCCAATACCGGATCACTGCGCCGGCGCTGCTGTCGCCGGGTTCGGGCAGGGTTGGTTCAAGAACAATGGGGCCAGCCAGTACGCGTCCATCGTGGGCGACCAAGTCAAGCGCAATGACATGACCAAGATGATGAGCGACCCGGACACTGCCAGCAAGATCGACGACTCGGTGACCCAGAACGTCAGTGCCCTGGTCAAACAGCAAGGCCTGCCGATTCAGATCCAGAACATCACCCTGGGGCGTGCACGCCCGAACCCGGATGTGTTGCAGCAGATGAACCTGACGGCTGCGCAGCAACAGCGCGTCAAGACGCTGGTGGAGGCCACCACGGCAGAACGGCAGCGCGAGCAGGAGCAGGTGGCCAAGGCCGATGCCGACAATGCGTACCGCAACCGCATGGGGCTGACGCCGGAGCAGTATCTGGCCAGCCAGATTGCCGAGCTCAACGCCGAGGCCTGCAAGAAGGCGCAGGCGTGCTGCATGGTGCCGTCCGGCACACCGGTAATCGCCAAATAGACGCGTGGTTTGCCTGCTGCGTGGTCCGCACCGGCGTGCCGCGTGTGCGTGCAATCTGCCGCTGCAATCGCGTATCGCATGCGCACGCGCCATCTCGCTGATCACGCAGCCTGCAACATCTGTGGGCTACGGTCGCCTTTGATTTTTAGCGGGAGAAAGCGGGATGGGTCTGCTGGTCGATGGCAAGTGGCAAGACAGTTGGTATGACACCTGCAAGAGCGAAGGGCGCTTCGAGCGTTCGCAGTCGCAGTTTCGCAACTGGGTGACGCGCGATGGCAGTGCGGGGCCGCACGGCGAGGGTGGCTTTCAGGCCGCTGCGGGCCGTTACCACCTGTATGTGTCGCTTGCCTGCCCGTGGGCGCACCGTGCGTTGATCTTCCGTCGCTTGAAAGGCCTGGAGTCGATGATCGACGTATCGGTCGTGCACTGGCTGATGGGCGAAAACGGCTGGACCTTCGCCGATGGGCCGGGCGTGGTGAGCGACACGGTGCATCACGCGCAGTATCTGTACGAGGTGTATCTCAAGGCCGACCCGCACTATTCGGGGCGCGTGACCGTGCCGGTGTTGTGGGACCGCGAACGGAAGACGGTGGTGAGCAACGAATCGGCAGATATCATTCGCATGTTCAATAGCGCCTTCGACGATGTTGGTGCTGCCGAAGGCGATTTTTATCCGGCGACGTTGCGCGAGCAGATCGATGCGCTCAATGCGCGTATCTATGACACCGTCAATAACGGCGTGTATAAGGCCGGGTTTGCCACCACGCAGAATGCGTACGAAGAGGCGGTAGTGCCGCTGTTCGAGACGTTGGATTGGCTGGAGGTGCGCCTGGGCAAGCAACGCTATCTCTGCGGCCACACGCTCACCGAAGCAGATTGGCGGCTGTTTACCACGCTGATCCGGTTCGATGCGGTCTATGTGGGTCACTTCAAGTGCAATCTGCGGCGAATTGCCGATTACCCGCAGCTATGGGGGTTCTTGCGCGAGCTCTACCAGATGCCCGGCATTGCGGAGACAGTGAATTTCCAGCATATCAAGGGCCACTACTACCAGAGTCACGGCACCATCAACCCGGCCGGTCTCGTGCCGATGGGGCCGCTGCTGGATCTGGACGCGCCACATGGGCGTGGTGGCTGAGCGACAGTGTCGACCTGCGTGCGCGACCCCGACGGGAACACGTTGTGGGCCCGCTATCGGCCAGCGTGGATCCTGCTGTTTGCCCTGTCTGTGACAGTGGCAAACCGCATCCTTGAATGACCCCCGCCATGCCGCCGACACCAGAAACGGATCAGTCACTCGCTCGACTGCTGATATGGCTTGCGGTTGATTTCGCCAGGTTGGTTGTGCCATTTGTCATTCCGTTGTTCCTGCCGCTCGCGCTTGTCTGGATGTATCTGGCGGCGGCAATGCTTGCCGTGTGGGGCGAGAACAAGTTGCGTGGCGCGGTGGATGCCACGTGGGTCTGATGGCTGGGGGCGTGTTTCGGCGTCAGCGTTGCGCTGGGGTTGCGGACAGGCACCGTGATCACCGGTAGCGTGGTCGCTGGCGCGTCGCTTATCGCGCTGCTACTTGCCGGTCGAGGCTGGGAAAAGGTCGCCGGTTTGAACGTCCCGCTTCATGACGCGGGCCCGACGCTCATGCGTATCCAGGGCGTTGAACGACCCACTGGTAGCGCGCGCACGGAGACGGCGCTCATGACGCCCGAAGGGGTGCCTTTACGCGTTGTCGGGTGCCATGAGCCGCGCAACAGTGCGCCGCTGCAATACGACTATCTGTTTGCGGACGGCAGCGTGGTCTTTGGCGCAGGCGCATCGATGGGCTACTCACCGGATGGCCGCTACTTTGTCTCGCCGATGCCGACCACCGGCACGTGGGGCTGCTGATTTACGACCGGCATGCGCGCGTCACTTATCGCTGCGACAAGGTGGAAACCTTCGTCGCCATCCACGCCGTCACGCAGACGCAGGTGCAAGGCTGAGGGAGCCGTGTCGAGAGGAACAACCGCATGCTGGTTGCCGACATCGACGACTTGATTGCGCATTCGATCGCAGAGCCCATGGTTGAGGTTGCAGATCTCCTACTTCCGCAGACTCGCGCCGATATGTGCTGAGTTTGCGGGACGTGGAGCCAACTGATGCACCCGCTGGCGCGCCTGCGCTCACGTTGGTGGCATCGCTTCCTGAGAACCTGTTCACAATCTTCTGAGTAACAGTGCCAAGAAGGCCAAATGGATGAACTGCAGGCTGGTGTTGAGTTTGCGCTCGCAGTTCTTCCATAGCCTTCGGTTCTTCTCCAGCCAAGCAAAACTACGCTCGACAATCCATCGCTTGGGCATGACCTTGAAGGTGTGCAATTCGCTGCGCTTGGCAATCTGCACCGTGAGCTGCTCGCCTAAAATCTCTCGCGCGCCGCT
>NZ_LYMI01000054.1 GCF_001660815.1 Xanthomonas nasturtii | reverse complement strand
GTTTGCGCTGTCGAACCTGTGGCTGAAGCGAAAGCAGTTGATGCCTGTCGTGGGGAAGGTGTGCCTGTAACCCGGGCAACACCCCGCAAACGCGGCGGAAACGGCAAAAAATCGAGGGTCTGAGTGCTATCAGAGTGGCCGATGCGGTTTAGATCATCCTCCGACGTCGTTGATCAGACCATCCCTAGCTGACACATAGCCGTGCGCCGGGCGCGATTGGCGTTATCGGTAAGGCCCATCGCGCCCAAGGGCGCTCCTACGAGAAGCGGTGGGTATCGAGATTGCGATGTGTCGACAGGGGCGTGGTTGCGTTGTCGTGCGACATGCGCCGAAAACAGACAGGGCGCACGCGGCGCCCCGTCTGTTTCGTCATCGCTGTCGTGGTGCCCACGTCATGCCGATGCAATCATCCGGCATGACGTAGCGCATCGCGGTTGCAGGCACGTACAAATGATCGACGGTGCCTGCGCGCGTACTGGATGCAGTGCGCAGCACCACACCGATCACCTCACTCGCCGATCCAGCCTTCCAGCATGTCGGCGAACTCGTCGGCGTGCTCTTCTTCCTGGGCCAGGATGCTTTCGAGAATGCGCTTGGTGGTGGTGTCCTTGTCGCCGATGAAATCGATCATCTCGCGGTAGCTGTCGATGGCGATGCGTTCGGCGATGAGGTTTTCCTTGACCATGTCGCGCAGGTCGGTGCCTTCCTTGTATTCGGCATGCGAGCGCTTGGTCAGGGTGTCCGGGTTGAGGTCGGGCTCGCCACCCAGTTGCACGATGCGCTCGGCAAGTTTGTGCGCGTGCGCCTGTT
The DNA here is from genome assembly GCF_001660815.1 of Xanthomonas nasturtii. Taxonomy (GTDB): domain Bacteria; phylum Pseudomonadota; class Gammaproteobacteria; order Xanthomonadales; family Xanthomonadaceae; genus Xanthomonas; species Xanthomonas nasturtii. Next base: position 17,113 of record NZ_LYMI01000054.1, on the reverse strand, counting down.
CCTGCTGCGCATGCTCCAGGAACTCGCCCTTCACTGCGTCGGCCAACATGCCCTTGGCCATGAAGTAGTGGCGGTAGTAGCGCAGCGTGCACACGTATTCGGTGGCAAGTGCGGTGTTGAGCAGGGCGATCACTGCCTCGCGGTCGGCGTGGTAGCTCTCGGTGATGGCGCCGTCTTCGATGCTCTGGCGTGCGCGGGCGCGCAGGGTGGCAGTATCGGTGATACCGGCGGGAGTTGCGTTGGCTGGCTGATCAGACATGGCTGGCCGTTTTCCTTCTGAGTGGATGGGAGAATCGATACATCAATCCGGCAGGTGCTGCAGCACGTAATCGGCAGCAGAGACCTTGAATTCGCCGGGTTCTTCGACAAACAACGCCTTGACCACGCCGTCGTCGGCATACAGCGCATAGCGGCGCGAACGCAGGCCCATGCCCGAACCGCTCGCGTCGATCTCCAGGCCCAGCGCGCGAACCAGTTCGGCGTTGCCGTCGGGCAACAGGTGCAGGCCTTCGGGAATGAGCTGGCTGCGGCCCCAGGCCTGCATCACGAACGGGTCGTTGACCGCAGTGCACAGCACTTCGATACCGCGTTTGCGGAATTCGTCGAAATGTTCCACATAGCCCGGCAGGTGCTTGGCCGAGCAGGTTGGGGTGAAGGCCCCTGGCACCGCGAACAGCAGCACCTTGCGGCCTGCGAACAAGGTGTGGGTGTCGACTGCCTCGATGCCTTCGCGCATGCGCTTGAGCACGACTTCGGGAATGCGGTCACCAACGTGGACGGTCATGCGGCAGGCTCCTGTGGCTGAACGAATTCTAGAAAGTGGCGGGGGAAAAGCGCGTCAACGTGCTTGAAATCCGCACGGCGACGCCTATGTGACGCACACGGCCGGCGCAACTGCGTATGCCGCGGTCGCCGGCCCTTTCATCCACCCTTCTGGAGGCTCGCAATGAATATCGTTCGTTATCCCCAGTGGCCCACCCACGCCCTGCAAAACGAGATCAAGCATGTGTTCGACCGCTTCTTCGAGCAGAACAGCGATACCGACGAATCGGCCGTGGTCACCGCGCAGTGGGTGCCGCGCGTGGACATCAAGGAAGAGCCCAATCACTTCGTGCTGTACGCCGATCTGCCGGGCATTGACCCGAGCCAGATCGAGGTGCAGATGGACAAGGGCATCCTGTCGATCAAGGGCGAGCGCAAGAGCGAATCCAGCACCGAAACCGAGCGTTTCTCGCGTATCGAGCGCCGCTACGGCAGCTTCCATCGCCGTTTCGCACTGCCCGACAGTGCCGATGCCGATGGCATCACTGCCGCAGGCCACAACGGCGTGCTGGAAATCCGCATTCCCAAGCGCCCGGCGGCCACCCCGCGCCGTATCCAGGTCGGCAACGGTCAGGACACCAGCGGCAGCACCGTGCAGTAAGCGCGGCGGGCACCGCGGCGCCGCGCCTGATTGACGCGCGGTCCTGGCAGGGCTGGCCTGTGCTGTGCACGCAGGCCGGCTCAGCCACCGGGGCATCTGGCCGGCAGCCCTGCCGGTCATTGCCGCCCGCTGCAAGACGCTGGACCTGGAGCGAAGTCACCGGCTTCGCTCCCCGGCGACAGGCGCGCCGTAGAATAGGCGCGGTTGTCCGCCCGGCTGCGAATAGATTGGCCAACACCTCGGTTGCGTGACCGCGTTGCGGGCGCGGCTGGTATGCGAACCCGGCACGTACGCCCGTACGGTGCCGGTCTGCATATCGCCCGCCTCGCTACGCGCTGTCCACCGGAGTGCTGGCCGCTCGAACTGGCTCGTGGCCTCGACTGCGGGCCGTTTTTTTTCCAGAGGTGATTAGATGGAATTCAAGGATTACTACGCAACGCTCGGCGTGGAGCCCAGTGCAGGCGATGCGGAGATCAAGACCGCCTACCGCCGGCTCGCGCGCAAATATCACCCCGACGTCAGCAAGGAAGCAGGCGCCGAAGACAAGTTCAAGGCAATCAACGAAGCCTACGAAGCGCTGCGCGACCCGCAAAAGCGCAAGGCCTACGACCAGTTGAAGGCGCAGGGGTTCCGCCCGGGCGACGAGTTCCAGGCCCCGCCCAATTACGGCGGCGGGCAGGGCTTCGATTACGAAGAGGTGTTCGGCAATGGCGGGGCCGGTGGCGGCTTCAGTGATTTCTTCGAGAGCCTGTTCGCCGGCCAGCGCGGCGGCCGGCCGCGCGGCCCGGGGGCCGGGCCCGGCGCAGGGGCCGGCCCGCAGGCGCGCGGCGACACCCGTGCCAAGCTGGCGGTGCCGCTGGAAGCGGTGCATTCGGGCGACAGCGTGCGCATCACCATCAACGGCAAGCAGCTGGACGTGCGCGTGCCCAAGGGCGTGCAGCCCGGCCAGGTGATCCGCCTGAGCGGGCAGGGCAACGGCGGCGGCAACCTGCTGCTGGAGATCGAATACGCGGCGCACCCGCAGTTCGAGGTGGACGGGCGCAACATCCTTTACACCCTGCAGGTCATGCCCTGGCAGGCCGCGCTGGGCACCACCATCAGCGTGCCCACCCTGGGCGGCTCGGTGGAACTGAAGGTACCGGCCGACTCCGACGCCGGCCGCAAATTGCGCCTGCGCGGCCGCGGCCTGCCCGGCACCACCCCGGGCGACCAGATCGTGGAGCTGGAAATCCTGGCCCCGGCTCCGACCGACGACGCGCAGAAGAAGGCCTACCGGAATCTGGCCAAGGCGTTCGGCGAGACGGTGTGAGTCGGTCCACATCAGCGCGCGTGTGACCTGGCCCCTCTCCTTGCGGGTGACGAAATAAGCCCCTCTCCTGCGGGAGAGGGGTTGGGGTGAGGGTGCGGTCGCTCGACGATGTGCAATCGACGCCAATCTGCGCCGCTGAATCGCGCCCGTACCCTCATCCGGCGCTGCGCGCCACCTTCTCCCGGTGGGAGAAGGAATAAGCCCCTCTCCTGCGGGAGAGGGGTTGGGGTGAGGGTGCGATAGGTCAGTAATGTGGCAGTCGACCTCGACCTGCGCCATCGACTCGCGCCCGTACCCTCACCGGCGCTGCGCGCCACCTTCTGCCCGATGCAGGAGGGCAATGTCCCGATGGGAGATAGGGAATCAACGTCGCTGTCCGTCGATTCCTTTGCTGAATCCAATCGTGCTGGTTCGACGTAGCACTCCTGCAGTCGTCTACAAGAGAATCTCGTGCGCCAGCTCATTGCGTGTCGCAACACTTGCGTGCACCAACCACCAGCCAGGCCCAGCTACCGCAAGCGCGGCCGGCGCACTACACTCGCCGCGCATACTAGGGGAAACACATGGCACGTATTTTGATCGTCGACGACTCGCCGTCGCAGCTGCTGGGGATTCAGCGCATCGTCGAGAAGCTTGGGCACGAGACCATTACGGCCACCGATGGCGCCGCCGGCGTGGAAGCGGCCAAGGAGTCGCTGCCGGATCTGGTGCTGATGGACGTAGTAATGCCCAACCTCAACGGCTTCCAGGCCACGCGCACGCTCAAGCGCGAGCCCACCACCCAGCACATTCCGGTGATTCTGGTCACCACCAAGGATCAGGACACCGACCGCATGTGGGGCATGCGCCAGGGCGCCCGCGCCTACATCACCAAACCGTTTTCCGAAGACGAGCTGCTGGAAGTGATGGAGCGGGTGTTCAGTCAAAAAGACGAACCGCCCAAAGCGTAAGTGCGCCGGCCAGGCGTGATCGACGCCAGAGGTCGGAAATAGGTTTGAGTGAGGGTAGACGGGGGAGAAGGGCAAGCCCCTCTCCCGCGCGGCGAGAAGGCACTGCTTGCGCGCCAGTGGCGAGCGTGCCCTTGAGCGCCCGCGCTGCAAGTGCGCGCCGGGGTGCGGAGCGGAGGCAGGTGAGGGTGCGGGGGTAATCACCTCTGTGCATAGAAACCACGATCGGGTTGAAGGCATGGGCTCCAAGCAAGCGATCGTCTCGCAACGCGCCCGCTTGCCAGATCGCATCACCGCGCCGGCACTCAAGCCCAGCCAAGCAGGTGCGCGCTCGGCAACCCGATGCCACCCGGCCACCGGCGGATCAGTGGCTCGGCTGGGGCCAACGACACGCGTGCACAGCTCCCGGGCAGGCATGGCCCGTGCCAGCGTTCGGCGCATACCCGCGTACCCCCGGGTTCGCGGGTTCCCGGAGCGCCATCCCTTCGTACGAAAACCGCTGCGGTGTTCCCCACCCGCCCAATCCACCCCGCCGGCTAAACCAACAATGCACCGAACCGGGCCTTTCAAAACGGTCGGTCTGCCCCATCTAGTAGAATCAGCGAATCAAACAACACGGCGGCACTGCGGGACTGGCCCGCACAGCCCCTCGATCATGGAGCGTGCATGGCCTGGAACACACCCGGCAACAAGGGCGGAGACGGCCCGGATCCCAACCGTCGCAGGTCCTGGGGCCCGCGCGGTGGTGGCAACGGTGGTGGCTGGGGCAATCTGCCCGCCCCGCTGAAAGAGCTGTTCGACGGTGGTGTGGGGCGCTGGATCCTGGTCGCGGTGGTGCTGATGGTGCTGTTCTCCAGCTTCCAGCTCATCGGCGAGCAGCAGCGTGGCGTGGTGCTGCGCTTCGGCCAGTTCTCGCGCATCCTGCAGCCCGGCCCGAACTTCAAGCTGCCCTGGCCGATCGAGTCGGTGCGCAAGGTCAATGCCACCGAAATCAAGACCTTCAGCAACCAGGTGCCGGTGCTGACCCGCGACGAGAACATCGTCAACGTCTCGCTCAACGTGCAGTACCAGATCAGCGACCCGCGCAAATACCTGTTCGGCTCGCGCAATGCCGATCTGGTGCTGGAGCAGGCCGCGCAAAGCGCCGTGCGTGAGCAGGTAGGCCGTTCGGATCTCAATACCGTGCTCAACAATCGCGGCCCGCTGGCGATCGCCTCCAAGGACCGCCTGCAGGCGGCGCTGGATGCCTACAACACCGGCCTGGCCGTCACTGGTGTGACCCTGCCGGACGCGCGCCCGCCGGAAGAAGTGAAGCCGGCCTTCGACGAGGTCAACGGTGCCCAGCAGGTGCGCGAGCGCCTGATCAACGAAGCCCAGGCGTATGCCGCCAAGGTGGTACCGGAAGCACGCGGCCAGGGTGCACGCACCCGCACCGGCGCCGAAGGTTACAAGCAGGCGGTGATCTCCAAGGCCGAGGGCGACGCCGACCGCTTCACGCTGTTGCAGGAGCAGTACGCCGGCGCGCCCGAAGTCACGCGCAAGCGCCTGTGGCTGGAAACCGTGCAGAAGGTGTTGTCGGAGAACCGCAAGGTGATCGGCAGCGATGGCCGCCAGGTCATCTACGTACCGCTGCCGGCCGATGCCGGCAAGGCGTCCGCGACCAGCGGCAATGGCGGCATGCCGTCGATGGTGCCGCAGGACGTGCTGTTGAATCCGCCGCAGAATTCCAGCGGCGAGGCCATCCGCAACCCGGAGCGCGGGCCGCGTCCGACCGGCCGTGAGGGAACCGAACAATGAAGAATTCGCTAGTCATCGGTCTGATCGTTGCCGTGCTGCTGACCCTGATGGGCTCGGTGTTCGTGGTGCGCGAAGACCAGACCGCCATGGTGCTCAACCTGGGCCGCGTGGTGCGCGCCGACCTCAAGCCCGGCCTGCACTTCAAGATTCCGGTGGTGGAATCGGTGCGCGTGTTCGACCGCCGCTTCCAGGTACTGGACACCGCCCCGGCGCGTTACTTCACCGCCGAGCAGAAAGACGTGAGCGTGGACTTCTTCGCCATCGGCTACATCTCCGATGTGCGGGCGTTCTATCGCGCCACCGGTGGCGAGGAGTCGGTGGCCAATTCGCGCCTGGCCCCGATCATCACCGACTCGCTGCGCAACCAGATCAATTCGCGCACCCTGCAGCAGCTGGTTTCCGGCGACCGCAGCGAGTTGATCGCCAACCAGCTCAAGGGCATCAACGGCGCGATCAAGGGCCTGGGCATGCAGATCACCGACCTGCGCATCAAGCAGATCGACCTGCCGACCGACAGCCAGGTGATCACCGACGTCTACGAGCGCATGCGCGCCCAGCGCAAGCAGGAAGCCAGCAAGCTGCGCGCCGAAGGCGAAGAGCAGGCGCTGACCATTCGTGCCCAGGCCGACCGCGAGAGCACGGTGATCAAGGCCGATGCCGAGCGCGATGCGCAGAAGCTGCGTGGCGAAGGCGATGCCAACGCCGCCCGCATCTACGGCCAGGCCGGCGCAAAGGACCCCTCGTTCTACGCGTTCTACCGCAGCCTGGAGGCGTATCGCGAATCGATGACCGACGGCAACGGCGTGATCGTGCTCGACAAGAACGACCCGTTCTTGCAGTACCTCAAGAGCGACCGGTGATCGCTCTGTTTTGAACCGGCAACGCCCGCGTAATGCGGGCGTTGTCGTATGTGCCGTCGCAGCCGGACGGCGTGGGCTACGCCAACGCTGCACCTCAAGATCCCTGCCATACATGCCGCGTCGTAGGAGCGCACCCAGGTGCGACTGCGTTACCGGGAATGCCCGTCGCGCCCAGGTGCGCTCCTACGCGGCGTGGCGTGGCGTGGCGGGTTGGCGAACCGGGCACACTGCAGCTCCCACGTTGTCCTGGTATTGCTGATGCACGAGTTTCTATCCGCGTTATGCCTGATCGCCGTCATCGAGGGCCTGCTGTTATTTGCAGCGCCCGCCGCCTGGAAGCGCATGGTCGAGCAACTGTTCAGCCTGCCCACGGCCCAACTGCGCGCCATCGGCGGGGTGGTCCTGGTGCTGGGCGCAATCGCGCTGTGGGTCGTGCGCCACTGAGCTGCGTCGGCGCCACCCTGGCTTGCGCCAGTACAAAGGGTAGTGCACGCCACCGGAAACCCGGATAATGCACAAAAGCCGGCCGGGCACGCTCCAACCAGAGCACACCGTTCGGCTTTTTCCGTGTCAGGGCTGTCGCGCCACTGCAACGCTCCCCGATGGAGCCGCGCGCCAGGTGTCGCTGCCAGCCGTGAACCGGTCCCATCCCGCGGCCCCGATGGCCGCCGCAAAACTTTAGGAGTTCACCCGTCATGGGTCAGTCAGTTGTCGTGCTCGGTGCCCAGTGGGGCGATGAAGGCAAAGGCAAGATCGTCGATCTGCTTACCGAAGAGATCGGTGCGGTGGTGCGCTTCCAGGGCGGCCATAACGCCGGCCACACGCTCGTCATCAACGGCAAGAAGACCGTCTTGCATCTGATTCCGTCCGGCATCCTGCGCGACGACGCGCTGTGCCTGATCGGCAATGGCGTGGTGATCTCGCCGGCCGCATTGATCAAAGAGATCAGCGAGCTGGAAGACGCCGGTGTGGAAGTGCGTTCGCGCCTGAAGATCTCCCCGGCTGCGCCCTTGATCATGCCGTACCACATCGCGCTGGATCAGGCGCGCGAGAAGGCCGCCGGCGGCAAGGCCATCGGCACCACCGGCCGCGGTATCGGCCCGGCGTATGAAGACAAGGTGGCGCGTCGCGGTATCCGCATCGCCGACCTGCATTACCCGCCGCAGCTGGAAGAGCTGCTGCGCACCGCGCTGGATTACCACAACTTCGTGCTGACCAAGTACCTGGGCGTGGAAGCGGTCGATTTCCAGAAGACCTACGACGAAGCACTGGCTTTCGGCGATTACGTGCAGCCGATGAAGTCCGACGTGGCCGGCATCCTCCACGACCTACGCAAGCAGGGCAAGCGCGTGCTGTTCGAAGGCGCACAGGGCGCGTTGCTGGATATCGACCACGGCACCTACCCGTACGTCACCAGCTCCAACACCACCGTGGGCGGCGCACTGGCCGGTACCGGCGTGGGCGCCGATGCGATCGACTACGTGCTTGGCATCGCCAAGGCCTACGCAACGCGCGTGGGCGGCGGCCCGTTCCCGACCGAGCTGGACGACGAGGTGGGCCAGGGTATCCGCGACCGCGGTGCCGAGTACGGCGCCTCCACCGGCCGCCCGCGTCGTTGCGGCTGGATGGATATCGTCGCGCTCAAGCGTGCGGTGGCCATCAACGGCATCTCGGGCCTGTGCATCACCAAGCTCGACGTGCTCGACGGCATGGAAAAGCTCAAGGTCTGCATTGCGTACGAATACCGCGGCAAGCGCACCGAATATGCGCCGCTGGATGCGCAGGGTTGGGAAGAGTGCACCCCTGTGTACCTAGAGTTCCCGGGCTGGACCGAAAACACCCACGGCATCACCGAGTGGGACAAGCTGCCGGTTGCCGCACGCGCCTACCTGCGTGCGCTGGAAGAACTGGCCGGCTGCCCGATCTCGATCGTCTCCACCGGCCCGGACCGCGACCACACCATGGTGCTGCAGGACCCGTTCGCCTGATCGGTTGATCTCGCGTTGTCATACCCAACGGCCCGGCTTGTCCGGGCCGTTGGCGTTTGAGGATTGCTGAGGATTGGCATGACTTTCGCCAGTGCTCGTGCTGACCGCGTCGGGCGATCATTGCCGGGTCGGGCCGTTGCGCCCTGTTTCCAACGAGAAAGTTCATGCGTCTTCCCCTGGCGAGCGCCATTGCGCTGGTCCTGACCGGCACTGCCCTGGTCACCAGTGCCCACGCTGCCGACACCGCACCGGTCGTCGCGGCTGCCTCCACCACCGCGGCAATCTCCACGGCCGTCACCACGCAGCTGCCGCGCACCGCCAGGCCCAGCCACTACGCCATCGAGATCACTCCGCACGCGGAGAAGATGAGCTTCGACGGCAAGGTCCGCATCGACGTGGAGGTGCTCACGGCCACCGACGCCATCGTCTTGCAGGCAGCGCAGCTGACCTTCGGCAAGGCCGCGCTGGCCGCGGCCGGTGGCAAGCCGGTGGCAGCCAAGGTCACCGCCGATGCCGAGGCGCAAACTGCCAGCATCGCCACCGGCGCCGCCCTGGCGCCAGGCAAGTATGTGCTCACACTGGACTACAGCGGCACGATCGGTACGCAGGCCAATGGCCTGTTCGCCCTGGACTACCCCACCGCGCAGGGCACGCGCCGCGCGCTGTTCACCCAGTTCGAAAACTCCGATGCCCGCCGCTTCGTGCCGGCATGGGACGAGCCCAACTTCAAGGCCACCTTCGATCTGGTCATCAACGCGCCAGCCGGGCAGTTGGCGGTCAGCAACATGCCGGTGGCCTCGTCCACGCCGGGCGCCGATGGGCGCACGCGCATCGCGTTCCAGACCTCGCCGAAGATGTCCACGTACCTGCTGTTCTTCAGCATGGGCGACTTCGAACGTGCCACCGTCAAAGCCGATAACGGCACCGAGATCGGTGTGGTCGCGCTCAAGGGCAAGCTGAGCCAGGCGCAGTTCGCGCTGCAGTCCAGCCGCGATGTATTGCACGAGTACAACGCCTACTTCGGCATCCCGTACCCGCTGCCCAAGCTGGATAACATCGCCGCGCCCGGCAGCAGCCAGTTCTTCGGTGCGATGGAAAACTGGGGCGCCATCTTCACCTTCGAACGCTTTCTGCTGCTGGATCCGGCGGTGTCCACCATCAGCAACAAACAGGATGTGTTCACCTTCGCCGCGCACGAAATCGCGCACCAGTGGTTCGGCAATCTGGTGACCATGGCGTGGTGGGACGACCTGTGGCTCAACGAGGGCTTCGCCAACTGGATGGAGGCGCGCACCACCGCCAAGCTGCATCCGGAATGGGATATCGACAAGACCGGCCCGGCTTACAAAAGCCGCAACGCGATGCCGCTCGATGCCTATGCCACCACCCACCCGGTGGTGCAGCACGTGGCCACCGTGGAGCAGGCCAGTCAGGCGTTCGACACCATCACCTACGACAAGGGTGAGGCGGTGATCAGCATGCTCGAAGACTATGTCGGCTCGGACAACTGGCGCAGCGGTGTGCGCCAGTATCTGCAGCAGCACCGCTACGGCAATGCGGTCACCGGGCAGTTGTGGGAGCAGATCGACAAGGTTGCGCCGGGCAAGCAGTTCATCGATATCGCCCACGATTTCACCCAGCAGCCGGGCGTGCCGTTGATCAAGGCCAGCACCCGCTGCGATGCCGGTACCACCACGCTTACGCTGGAGCAGGGCGAATACACCATCGACCGGCCCAACAAGACACCGTTGGCGTGGCGCGTGCCGGTCACCGTGCGCGATGGTGCGGGCAAGACGCAACGCGTGCTGGTGGATCACACCGCGCAGCTCAAGCTGCCCGGCTGCGATGCGCCGGTGCTGGTCAACGCCGGCCAGAAGGGCTATTACCGCACGCTGTATTCGCCTGCGCAGTTCAAGGCACTGAGCGCGCGCCTGACGACGCTGCCGGCGGTGGATCAGCTGGGCATCCTGCTGGACACCGGTGCGTTGGCGAAGGTGGGGCTGCAGCCGGATGCGGATCTGCTCGACCTCACCGCCAGCGTGCCGGCCGATGCAGCACCGGATCTGTGGCAGGTCGCCTCCGGCACGTTCGTGGGCCTGGATTATCTGTTCGAAAACAATGCAGCCGGCCGCACCGCCTGGCGTCGCCATGCGCTGGCGCGGCTGGCGCCGGTGTTCGCCCGCTATGGCTGGGACGAGCGTGATGGCGACTCGGCGCAGGTCAAGCGACTACGCGCGCAATTGATCAAGTCCCTGGGTTCGCTGGATGACCCGGCGGTGATCGCCGAAGCGCAGCGCCGCTTCATTGGCTTACAGGCCAATCCCGCTTCGCTATCGCCAGAGCTGCGCAGCACCGTATTGGGCATCGTCGCCCGGCACGCCGACGCCGCCACCTGGAAGACGCTGCAGACGATGGCGCAGAAGGAAACTTCGGCGATGGTGCGCGACGAGTATTACCTGTACCTGGCGCAGGCCAAGGACCCGGTACTGGCGGCGCGCGCGCTGGCGCTGGCGCTCACCAGCGAGCCCGGCGCGACCAATGCCGCCAGCATGATCCGTGTGGTGGCCAAGGAACACCCGGAGCTGGCCTTCGACTTCGCCGTCGCCCATCGCAGCCAGGTCGACACGTTAGTGGACAGCACCTCGCGTGCGCGCTATTACCCAGGCCTGGCCGATGGCTCGTTCGATCTGAAGACCGTCGACAAGATCAAGGCCTATGCCGACAAGTACATCGCCCCCACCTCGCGCCGCGAAGCGGAAACCGCGATCAGCACCATCCAGACGCGGGTGAAGCTGCGCGACCAGCGCGTGCCGCAAATTGTGGCGTGGTTGAAAAAGCAGAAGAGCTGAGGAGCCTTAAGCATGTCTTGTGGCAAGGCTTGTTTGCGATAGCAGGCAGGCCTTGTCACGGCGGCGGTCTTCCTCTGCCTGCGTCTGCCTTGCCGGACACAGGCCACACGCGCCGCTTGGTGCCGCAAAGCTCGACTGGGTACTCCGCCAGCGGCTCGCAGAGGAACCAATCACGCTGGACAGCAGATGTAGCGGGCCGCATGCACTGCGGCGTGCTGCATCGGCGGCGCGCAGGTGTCGGGTGTCCCGAGGAGCAAGACCCCGAGGAGCAAGACCGGCCAGGGAAGGCGCGGCAGCGACCAGCAGCCAGGCGCAGTCGTGCAAACGCCGCAGGCCAATGGGCCGCGCCGTTGCTTCAGCCCATCCGCATCGTTGCGTTCTCGCGGGTCCGGTTGTCCATGTCCTGCTGCTGACTCTGCGCGAGCGCCTGTTGCCGCTCCACGCTTGCCGTCTCCAGCTGCTGCAGCGACTGCTCCACCGGCGTGCGCACCGCCACATCGGTCGGCATGGCAGCGCGCAGGTGCGCAGGGTTGTTCAACTCGCCCTGCACCACGAAGACCGTGTGCCCTGCCGGGTGTTCGGCGGTCTGATTGCTCAGCACAACGTGATCGACGCGGTCCAGATTGTGCTGGCGGGCGAGGGTCATCACGCTGGCAATCAGGCGCTCGCTACTCTCGTCGTGCGTCCGCCCGGCCTGCGCATCGATGGCGCCCACGCCGGCGCGCACCTGCTGCAGCAAAGGGTAGTCACGGTGGTCGGGGCCGATATCGGCCAGTTTGGTTGGCGCCTGCATCTGATCGGAAACCCCATCGACCGATGCCGTGAACGGGCTGCGGGTGATGGCGCGGTGCGGATCATCGGCATGGAACTGTGTGGCTTTCTGCTGACGCTCCAGACGTACCTCGCGCGCGTCGTTGAGCTCTGCAATGCGACCGGGATTGGTTTCCTCGCGCATGGACGGATGCCCGCCACCGGTGCTGACATTCATCCACTTCTGTTCTTCTTCGAAGTACATCGCGTAGAAGCTGTTGCTGCCGATCACATTGGGGTCGACCGCGGAGCGGCCTTCCAGTATCTGGATCGCCTCGGTAGTGCCGAGCTTGGCCAGGTACTGGCTACCGGCCACCAAACCCATCTGCGCAAAGGTCTCATAGCCCGTGTTGCTGATGCGGGGGGCGCCGGCATACTCGTTGTCGAGCATGTTGGTCCAGATCTGTTCCAGCTTCTGGGGGCCGCTTTTTTCCAGGGCTGCCTGCAGGAGGACGCGTGGGGTCCAGCAGTTGGGGTCGAGCTCATGGTCCAGGAAGGCTTGGTCGTGTGCCAGCATGACAGAGGCCCCGGGCAGGTTAAGCGCCAGATCCGGACGATCTTGACGGAACCAGATCTGCCGAAGTTCAAGATCCTTCTTGAGCAGTGTCTGTCCAAACTCCTCCCACTGTCGCTCGCTCAAGTCCGCATTGGCAAAACGAGAGCCAGTATCGTGCTGTGTCCTGGCATAGTCTTGCGCATAACTGTTGGCCACTTGGCCGGGCAAGCTGTCGTTGCGCACCACGCCCAGCGCCAGCGTACCGTAGCCGTCCGCACCATCCAGCTGCGAAAGATAGTTCCAGTACAACTCGCGATTGCCTTTATCCGCATAGTTGGCAAGGATCTCGATATCTCGCCCAGTCAGTCCACTCATGTTTTACTCCCTGTCAATACGCTGATCACCTGACTTTGGTGCGTACCAATACTTCTTTTACTGCATCTTCCATGCGTTTCCAGTCCTTCAAGAAAGCACGCTTGTAGTTGAGACTGATGGAGAGTTTGTTCTCGATATCGGAGAAGTAGTGGACGCAACTTGCAGCGACGGCACCTTTTTCATGGACTACTTCAGATCCCTCTAGCCGAACGCCATCTCCTCGGTATTTTTTGCTGTCGCACTTGATGAATGTGGTCAAATTGCCGCTGGAGTCGCGCGCGACGTACCAGTCGTCCTCAAACGCAGGGTTGCGTGTTGGAGGCTTGCCATAGTGGGCCTCGTACGCTTTAACGTACATCGCCATCTTTTCCTCATCGATGGCATACGGCGTCAATCCGAGTGTTTCAGGCTTTGCAATACGCAGATCGAGTCTGTCGACGGGATCACCCCGTTCGACCGAATCAGGCTCGGTAAGCGCTTCGTTAGACGAATAACGTGCCAGCAATCCTTCGATGGGGACACGGTCAACATAATTCATCGAGGCATGGATCTCCTTGCGGAAATCATTCTTACGCGGGTTAGCCCGCGCACCGGGCGGGGTGGGGGTCATGTCCGGCCACTCGATGACCAGCGTCACCACCTCGCTGGACCACGGTGCGATCTGGCTGTCCAGGTAGTTGGCGGGAATGCGGAAGATATGCGGCCCGAGCTTTACGTCCACCGGAGCGTCCGAGTAGGTGTGCCCGTTGATGGTGCGGCCTGTGGTGACGTTGTCTGGCATGGGGGAAGTCCTTTTGTGTTCGGGTGATGGCGTCCGTGCACAGGCACTGCCGGTCACAGCGACGGCAAGTGCAAGGGCCAGGCACCGGCCGGATGACATCATGTGCATTGGTCAATCCATTGCAGGGTTCATAGCGAACTATAGGCAACTTGGGATCAGCGCGACAACAAACGGCCCAGCCTGCGGGAGGGGGGCATCACCATGCTGCGCGCGGTGCGCGGTACCGGCGGCGCGCAGGTGTCGGGTGTCCCGAGGAGCAAGACCCCGAGGAGCAAGACCCCGAGGAGCAAGACCGGCCAGGGAAGGCGCGGCAGCGACCAGCAGCCAGGCGCAGTCGTGCAAACGCCGCAGGCCAATGGGCCGCGCCGTTGCTTCAGCCCATCCGCATTGTTGCGTTCTCGCGGGTCCGGTTGTCCATGTCCTGCTGCTGACTCTGCGCGAGCGCCTGTTGCCGCTCCACGCTTGCCGTCTCCAGCTGCTGCAGCGACTGCTCCACCGGCGTGCGCACCGCCACATCGGTCGGCATGGCAGCGCGCAGGTGCGCAGGGTTGTTCAACTCTCCCTGCACCACGAAGACCGTGCGCCCTGCCGGGTGTTCGGCAGTCTGATTGCTCAGCACAACGTGATCGACGCGGTCCAGATGGTGCTGGCGGGCGAGTGTCATCACGCTGGCAATCAGGCGCTCGCTACTCTCGTCGTGCGTCCGCCCGGCCTGCGCATCGATGGCGCCCACGCCGGCGCGCACCTGCTGCAGCAAAGGGTAGTTACGGTGGTCGGGGCCGATATCGGCCAGTTTGGTTGGCGCCTGCATCTGATCGGAAACCCCATCGACCGATGCGGTGAACGGGCTGCGGGTGATGGCGCGGTGCGGATCATCGGCATGGAACTGCGTGGCTTTCTGCTGACGCTCCAGACGTACCTCGCGCGCGTCGTTGAGCTCTGCAATCCGACCGGGATTGGTTTCCTCGCGCATGGACGGATGCCCGCCACCGGTGCTGACATTCATCCACTTCTGTTCTTCTTTGAAGTACATCGCGTAGAAGCTGTTGCTGCCGATCACATTGGGGTCGACCGCGGAGCGGCCTTCCAGCATCTGGATCGCCTCGTTAGTGCCGAGCTTGGCCAGGTACTGGCTACCGGCCACCAAACCCATCTGCGCAAAGGTCTCATAGCCCGTGTTGCTGATGCGGGGGGCGCCGGCATACTCGTTGTCGAGCATGTTGGTCCAGATCTGTTCCAGCTTCTGGGGGCCGCTTTTTTCCAGGGCTGCCTGCAGCAGCACGCGGGGTGTCCAGCAGTTGGGGTCGAGGCGATGCTGCTCAAACGCGCGGTCGTGCGCGAGCATGACGGAGGCGCCTGGTAGGTTCAGTGCCAGATCTGGGCGATCTCGACGGAGCCATGCTTGCCGAAGTTCCAAGTCCCTCTCCAGCAACGTCTGTCCGAAACCCTCCCACTGACGCTCGCTCAGTTGAGCATTAGCAAAGCGCGAGCCGCTGTCATGCTGCGTGTTCGCATAATCTTGCGCGTAACTATTCGCAACGCGCCCCGGCAGACTGTCATTACGCACGACACCAAGCGCGAGCGTCCCATAGCCGTCCGCACCGGGCAGTTGCGAGAGGTAGTTCCAGTACAGCTCACGATTGCCCGCTTTTGCGTAGCTGCGCAGGATCGTCAAGTCCTGCTGAGTTAATCCACCCATGATTTACTCCTTGCAAAAAAGTGTGGATCATCCAACTTTGGTGCGTGCCAAAACGTCCCGAATCGCTTTTTCTATACGTTTCCAGTCCTTTAGAAACGCGCGATGGTAGTTGAGCGTGATGGATAGTTTGTTCTCGACATCCACAAGGTAGTGCGTACATCCGGCGACAACTGGCCCTTCTTCGTCAATAACTTGGTCGCCCTCGAGCCGGATGCCGTCCTTACGAAACTTGACGCTATCGCACTTGATGAAAGTGGTGAGATTGCCGCCGGAATCGCGCGCGACATACCAATCGTCCTCAAACGCAGGGTTGCGTGTCGGAGGTTTGCTGTAGCGGGCTTCGTACGCTTTGACGTACACCGCCATCTTTTCTTCATCGATGGCATAGGGCGTTAATCCGAGTGTTTCAGGCTGTGCGATACGCAGATCGAGTCTGTCGACGGGATCACCTCGTTCGACCGAATCAGGCTCGGTAATCGCTTCGTTGGA
Source organism: Xanthomonas nasturtii (assembly GCF_001660815.1). Classification (GTDB taxonomy): domain Bacteria; phylum Pseudomonadota; class Gammaproteobacteria; order Xanthomonadales; family Xanthomonadaceae; genus Xanthomonas; species Xanthomonas nasturtii. The sequence goes on along the minus strand of NZ_LYMI01000054.1, from coordinate 1,290 downwards.
TGAGTAGCGTGCCAGCAATGCCTCGATGGGGACGCGGTCGACATGGTCAATCGAGGCATGGATTTCCTTCCGAAAATCATTCGTGCGCGGGTTGGCCCGCGCACCGGGCGGGGTGGGGGTCATGTCTGGCCATTCAATGACCAGCGTCACGCCTTCGCCCGGCCAAGGTGCGATCTGGCTATCGAGGTAGTTGGCGGGAATGCGGAAGGTATGCGGCCCGAGCTTTACGTCAACCGGAGCGTCCGAATAGGTGTGCCCGTTGATGGTGCGGCCTGTGGTGACGGTGTCCGACATGGGGGAAGTCCTTTTGTGTTCGGGTGATGGCGTCCGTGCACAGGCACTGCCGGTCACAGCGACGGCGAGTGCAAGGGCCAGGCACCGGCCGGATGACATTATGCGCATTGGTCAATCCATTGCAGGGTTTGTCGCGAACTATAGGCAAATCACGATCAACGCGACAGCAAGGGCTCAGCCAGTGCATGTGTAGTGCGCCGCATGACATTGGAATGCGATCACGCGTTGTGGGCAGGAGGTGCGCGCGGACACAAGGTTGGCAATGCAGCTGCAGCCCGCCATGTGTGCTGACTCGACCGCTACGCGCAGACCGGCGCCATCCCGTCAATGCTGGCGATCACATGGAGTCGCACGCCGCGTGTTAGTTGAACTTTTCGCTCTATCCGGATTGCTGCCCAACCCGGACGGTCGCAATGAATGCCTGCAGATGGCGTCATTGCTGGATGCAGTGTTAATTCGGGCCAAAATAGGAGCGCCGCTGAACCATTTTGGTCTCCGATCAGTCACTTGACCGAGCCTCCTCATGCGGCCACAGTCCGGAGCGTTCGTCCTCTCCGTTCAAGGATGCCCGTGAAGAAGCTGACGCATTGCATCGTGGCAACCGTGCTGGTGCCCATCATGACGCTTGGGTGTGCACGGCTTTCGGTGGAGCAGGCTGCCGCAACGCCCTCAAGTAGTGCACACGAAGCATCGTCTTTTCCTGAAGCGCCTGCTGCCACGCCTTCACCTTGGGTGTCCTTCAAACTGGAACGGCAGATGGGTGCCGTCTGCGTGGACCGTACGCAATCGCAGGGCTCCTCGCCCGCACCGTTGCTTAGAACCTGTTCACGATCTTCGCAGATCAGTGCAGACTATGCGGATGCGCCAAAAGACCTATCCGAGTGACATGAGCCGGGAGCAGTTCGCACACGTGCTGCCGATCCTGGAACAAGCGCGCAAGCGCACCAAGCCACGCCGTGTGGATTTATATGAGGTGTGGTGCGCAGTGTTGTACGT
>NZ_LYMI01000053.1 GCF_001660815.1 Xanthomonas nasturtii | reverse complement strand
ACGTCAGCCGGCCTCCATGCACTAGCGCTTCAACCGCGCGCAGCAAGCTGCGTTGGCGTAATGCATGCATCCCGGAGAGTGAGTTAGACAAGCATTTCTGCAATACTTCGCTGGCGCGCATGGTCGGCACTCTTCTTTGGCTTAGTCACCTTGAAGCGTGCCCCATGCGCGCACTTTCTTCCACACCCTGGCACACCAAGTGCTTGATCTTGCAGGAAGAAATGTGGTGATACCTCAGAACCGGTGGGCCTTGCGGCCCCCGCGCACCGCCCGCCATAAAGCTGGCCGGCATGCACCCGCGACGATGCGGGCGATAAAAAAAGCGCCGTGCATCGATCGATTGGCGCTGGTGCGCCTTTTGGTTCGGAACGCCAATGCCGGTCGCCGAAAGATGTCGAAATCTCTACCGACTGATGGCCCTGCTACCGGGGGTGGGTCAGCTGTGTCGATGGTGTTGGCGGACGTTTGCCACAACGCTTGGTAGAAACCAGCCACCGCCGTTGTCGCGGGGCCGAGCAGCGGCTCCAGTTGCTTGCCGAAATCCGCTGGCAATACGCTCTGGAAGCAGACATCGCGCTTGAGATGATGGGCCAGTGCGGCAGCGAGGTCTGCGCCGAGCAGGCCAGGTAATTGGCCGACGCCGACCACGCCGGTCACGCCAGGCCGGTCGAACAGCTGCGCGGCGACATCGGCGACGTCCAGATGCGAGCTCCAGGCCACCGGGAACTCTTCGCGGATCGGGTAACCAAGGACGCCGTCGCCATACACACCGCCAATGACCATGGGCAGCAGCAGGTTTTCCAGATACAGGCGCGGTGCGATGACAACGCTCGACCCGCCGCTGCGTTGCACGCCGTCGATCAGGATGGCGATGGCCGAGTTGGGTGCTGCCTGCAGCGCGCTGCCCGGTGTATCGACGATGCTGCCGCTGGTGGAAATCAAAACGCGCGCCGGCTTTGCGGTGTCGATGGCCTGGACGATGTTGTTTGCGTAGGCAACGCGCACGTCCTCGGGTGCTTGAGGCAGGTGGACGAACACGCCATGCGCGCCGCGATAGGCATCGGTCAGCGATCGGACGGAACGATGATCGACCTGTACCGACGGCCCGGCGACCGCATCGGTGTTGCGTACTGCGGCCACGGCATGCTTGCCGGCCTGCGACAGCACATTGAGTAGCGGCGCGCCTTGTGCGCCGGTGGCACCATGGATGATGTAGGTCACTGGCATACTCCTGTGATGTGGGGAAGCTGTGGAGCCGGAGCATCGGCGGCGTGCTTCGGTTACTTCAACTGCACTAATGGCGCGTTGCTGAATGCAAGTCGGCATGGAGAACGAGATGACATCCAGGCAAAGCATCGAGGTCGGCGTGGTGCTGTATGCGGGTGCGCAGCAGGCGGCCGTGCTTGGCCTGACCGACCTGTTTGCGGTGGCCAACCGGTTCTCGGGCGCGAACGGGGCGGGCGCGACGATCCGGGCTACGCATTGGCAGCAGCCGGCGCCCGCCGCAGCACCGTTGCGTGTGTTCGGGAACGACATGCACGCCGACACGCGCCTGGGCGCGTTGATCCTGCCGCCAAGCCTGGGCACTGCGCCGGATGCGGCGCGCAACGCCTGCCTGATCGACTGGCTGCGCGCGCAACATGCCCAGGGCGCTGTGTTGTGCTCGGTGTGCGCGGGTGCGTTTCTGTTGGCCGGCACCGGCGTGCTGGACGGACGCCGCATGACCACGCATTGGCTGCATGCGGAAGCATTGCAGCAGCGCTTTCCGGCGGTCCAGGTGGACCCCGACGAACTGCTCATCGACCAGGGCGATGTCATTACCGCCGGTGGCGTGATGTCGTGGACGGATCTTGGGCTGCGGCTGGTGGATCGCCTGTTGGGGCCGGCAGTCATGCTGGAAACCGCGCGGGTGCTGCTGGTCGACCCGCCGGGCCGACAGCAGCGCTACTACAGCGTGTTTTCGCCGCGCCTGACGCATGGTGACGCGGCGATCCTGCGGGTGCAGCACTGGCTGCAGGAGACCGGTGCGCGAGATGTGGCGTTGACCAGCCTGGCCGCACAGGCCGGGCTGGAGGCGCGCACCTTTCTGCGCCGGTTCCAGAAGGCAACCGGCATGACCAGCACGGACTATGGCCAGCGGCTGCGGATCGGCCGGGCGCGTACGCTGCTGGAAGCGCATGCAATGACCATCGACGCGATTGCGTGGGAAGTCGGCTATCAGGACGCGGCGGCGTTTCGCAAGGTGTTCAAGCGCATTCTCGGGCTATCGCCCAGCGACTATCGGCGGCGGTTTGCAGGTGCGCTCGGTGGCTGACTGCCTTGAGCCGTTGACCACCTTTTGTGGCCGGGTACGCCCGCCGGATACACGCGGCAGCGATGAGATGTCGCTCTCGGCCCGGTGATGTCGGTGGCGCCACTCGTCGCGATGAGCGCGCCGGCGCATGCTTTCCGATGACATCCCACGCGAGAACATCATGACCAAGGCCGTCATCGTCATCGACCTGCAGAACGATTATTTTCCTGGCGGGAAACTGCCACTGACCGGCATCGAACCAGCCGCAGAAAACGCGCTGGCGGTGATTGCCGATGCGCGCCGCACAAGTGTTCCGGTGTTTCATGTGCGTCATGAGGCGGGTGCGGATGCGCCGTTTTTTGTCGCCGGCTCGCACGGCGCGCAGATCCGCGATGCGCTCATGCCGCAGGACGGCGAGGTGGTCATCGTCAAGCAGCATGTCAACGCCTTCCGTGACACATCGCTTCAGCAGCAGCTGCAGCAGCGCGGCGTAACGCAGGTGACGATCGTCGGTGCGATGAGCCACATGTGTGTGGATGCCTGCGTGCGCGCTGCCGCGGACATGGGCTATACGGTGACGGTGCTGCACGATGCCTGCGCCACGATGGATCTGCAGTTCGCTGGCACCAGCGTGCCTGCGGCGCACGTGCATGCGGCGATGATGGCAGCGTTTCAGTTCGGCTATGCGGCGGTGCTCTCCACGCAGGAGTATCTGCAGGGTTGATGAAAGCGCGGCGCGCGCGTTGCGATGTGTTCGGCGCGAGCGCGCTGCGCCGGTGGTGCCTGGACCGGACGCGGCGCGCAGTGCATGCAACGCGCGCGCCGCGAACCCGGGCGTCGGGCTGCGACGAAGGGTCGCAGGTGGCCTGCGGTTTTTTCAGTACAATTTGTCGGTGCGCTTTCTTCCCTCGCCCGTGTTCAGCCTGATGCAGCGCCTGGCCTGTTTGGCGGCGCTGCTGTTGCTATGCGCGCCCTTGGTGAGCCGCACGCTCGCAGACACATCGCGCTTCCTGGACGCGCCTGTTTGCCACAGCCAGCCCTGGCAGGTTGGCGACGCGCCAGAGACCGATGGCGGTAATATTTACGCCATGCAGCGGTTGGCAGGTGCGCAGGCTGGCGCAGCTCACCAGGAACTGAGTGCCGAACACAGGCTGCACAACGCCGGTGGCGGCAATGCAGTGGCCTGCGAGTACTGTCTGCTCGCCACGCGGCTGCTGCCGTCGTTGCTGATGGCGTGCCTGCTGTTTGCACCGGTTCGCGACCGGCTCGCGGCCGCGCGTCGTGCCGCTGCTGGTCCTGTGGCTGCGCGCTGGTGGGCGCATGCACCACGTGGGCCGCCACCGGTTGCCTGAAACGTCGGTTGTTGCGCTGCACCCACGAACGGGTGTGCTTCTGGATGTTTTGGAGCAGCTAGATGACGTATTTTGTTTTGCCGCCCCACGCGGCAGCGACCCCGTGCCTTGCGCTTGTGACACTGTTGCCAACGCTGGCGCTGTTCACCCCTGTGCAGATGCACAGGCTGACTGCAGACGAATCGCAACTCCCGCCTCGAACGGCACCGGCCAATGCCGCATCGCATCCGCAACGATGCGACCGGGCGGTGGGCGAACAGCTGCACGGTCATCGATGCGAGGCGCGGCATTGATGCGCGCGGCAAGCTTGGCGATTACCGCGTGTTTGGTACGACATGGCGTAGGCCAGAGCGGCAGAGAGCAGGTCGCTCGCAGTGGATGGAAGGAAATCACGATGCGAACGATGCGATGTAGATGGAAGCGACGACTGCCGCAGCTGATGCTGATGTGCCTGCTCGGCATGTTGGCCGGGTGCGGGCAAGGGGGTGGCGGGTTCGCTCCCAATGGCGCGGACCTCAGCCCGATGGCGCGCGGCATGGACTTTTATCTCTACGACACCGAGGGCGCGCCTCGGCCGTTACGCAGTTTCCGTGGCAAGGCGCTGGTGCTGTTCTTCGGCTTTACCCATTGCCCGGACGTGTGCCCGACCACGCTGGCACGTGCGGCGCAGGTCAAGCGCAAGCTGGGTGCGGATGCCGCGCAGGTGCAGTTCGCGTTCGCCACGCTGGACCCGCAACGCGATAAGCCGAATGTGCTCAGGACCTACGTGAAAGCATTCGATCCGGACTTCATCGGCTTGACCGGTAGCGAGGGCGATATCCGGGTGGCGGCGGGCAATCTGAAAGTGAGCTACGCGAAGGTACCGATGGGGCCGACCTATACCATCGACCACTCTACGCGCAGTTTTCTCTTCGATCGCGAAGGACAGCTGCGCGTGGGCCTTGCGCACGAACAAAGCGTGGACTCGGTTGTGCACGATATCCGGCAAGTCCTCGCACTCAAGTAACGGCGATCTGCCGGCTTCCCGAACATTAACGTCGATGACGATAAGCCAGACGCTGCGGCGCACGCATCGCTCGACCCAAGGAGAAAAACATGAAACTGCATGTGCTGATGATGGCTACGTTGTCTGCCTTGACGCTGGTGGCGTGCGAGCGCGCGCCCGCGCCCGAATCCAGCCCGGCGCCTGCCGCCGTAACGCCCACTGCGACCGCAGCGCCCGCTGCAGCAGCTGCGGTGGTGGCGAGCGATGCGTGGTCGCGCGCAACGCCGCCGGGTGCGCCGGTGGCGGGCGGCTACCTCACGTTGCGTAATCAGTCGGCAACGCCCGATCGCCTGGTGGCGGTAGAGTCGCCGGCCAGTGCGCACGTAGAGATCCACGAAATGCGCATGGAGGCGGGCGTGATGAAGATGCGCCATCTGGAGCAGGGGTTGGTCTTGCCGCCGGGCGAGCCGGTGGTGCTCGGCCCGGGCGGCATGCATTTGATGTTCATTGCGCCGCACGCGCCCTTCGAAGAGGGCAAGCCTGTCGTGGCCACGCTGGTGTTTGAGCATGCGCCGCGCGTAGAGGTGCACTTTGCGGTTCGTCCGATGGGCGTGTCTGCACCTGATGCGGATTCACATGCGCAGCATATGCACTAGTCGGCGCCCGTGAGATCGCGTACGCCGGCACTACGGCGTGCAACGCGGCTTTAGCGCCGTTCAATCGCAGAATCGGATAGCCAATGGAAACATCGAACGCTTCGTGCTGTGTGGTGGCCCGTTTTTTCAACTGTTGGAGGGACCACGAGCATCGCTGATTGTGCGCGAACTGCTTGCGGGCCCGCGCCGCTTCACTGAACTCAGGCAGGCAGTGCAGGGCATCAGCGCGCAGACGTTGACCAGTCGCCTGAGGCAGTTCGGAGCCTCCGGGCTGGTTGTGCGGACCGCCTATGCGCAGACGCCGCCCCGTGTAGTGTATACGCTTACGCGGCTGGGCGAGGGGCGGCGCGGTGTGTTCGAGGCGCTGTGCGAATAGGGCGAGTCGTTGCCGGCAGACAGCGTTGCGGTTGCGCCGCCCAGGACGGCGTTGCGATGACCATGCGGGAGATTGCAGCGGGCTGCCCGCTTGCCAAATCCTGAGTGGAACTGGAGCAAGCGCTATGGCACCAGTCTGTACTGGGAATACGGTGCCATAGCCTTTTCTACGGGTGATGCGGCAAACGCTGACAACGTAAAGCGGAATGTGGCGGGAGACGATGACCGCGCATGCGCACACGCAGCCTGTGGCAAAAAAGCGCTGACGGGCATGTGCGGGAGCTGTGAAATGCCTTTATCCAGCCCGGCCGGTGTGAACGATTCCACAGTCAATCCCGACATCGTTTAGATGTCGTAATTGACTGTATGCGCAATCCGGTAATTAGGCACGCGCAGCAATCATCGTTACAGCATCGGCTAGTGCCAACAGATGATTAGCGGGTGTAAAAATCTGCGGAGTTACACGAATACACGAACCGCTGGCTAGGTCACTCCGCACAACAGTGAAAATGCCGAATTCATTCTGCAAGGACGCCTGCAGCGCGCTAACCGCTGCTTTCGAGCTCTGTCCTTTCAGGCGAAATCCGCCCATGCCCGATGCGTTGCTGGCGTCTGCAGCACCAAGGATTTCCACTGCATCTGATGCACCCAGGCGCGATACCCAGACATTGCGCAGATACTTCAAGCGCGCTTGCTTGTTGGCGCCTCCCACTGCCTGATGAAAGGCCAGTGCATCGGGAACGGTCATGAAGGCCGCAAAGTCCGATGTCGCCAAGTGCACGCGGTTTGCAACATCCGCATCGCCTTCCTCTTCTCCAGGAAATGGCTTCACTGCACCAAGTGTGCCTTGCCGCATGTAGAGCGCGCCAACGCCGACCGGCGATCCAATCCATTTATGCATGTTGAAGACCGCCCAATCGACATCGAGCGTGTCGAGCGTAAAGTCCAGCAGCCCCCAGGATTGGGCGCAATCGCAAATGACGTCGATCCCGCGTTGCCTGGCCATGGCGGCGATCTGCCGGATCGGCAGGACGAGACCGTGCTGATTGCTGACGTGGGTCAGAAGGACCAGCCTGAGCCGTGGGTGCGCATCGAACGCCTGCGCATACGCCTGGAGATAATCTTCGTCGCTACCGGTGCTTGGCAGGTCGAGCTTGTGACCGCCGACGCGGCGTGATTTGCTCAACCACGCCATCATGCGTTTGAACTCCGGGTAGTCGGCGTCCGCCCAAAGAATGCTGTCGCCTGGTGTCAGCCTGTCGTACTGCGTGATCAGGTTGATGAAGGATTCGGTCGCATTGCGCGTGAGCATGACTTCGTGGACGTTGACGCCGAGCGCATCCGCAACCAGCCTGCGTGAATTCAGAAAGTCTGCATCGTACGCACGACGGGCGTACCAGGAGAGTTCCTTGTTGACTCTATGCGTATGCCGAGCAAGAGCTGCCTCCACCTGCATCGACATCTTGCCCCAGTAGCCGTGCTCAAGGTTGATGATGTCGTCCTGCTCTGCATACAGTGCTCGAATCTTGCTCCAGTACGTTTCATCAGCGGCGATCTCATCCGGCGGTTTCGGTGACCGGGGGATGCCGAAGGGAATGCCGGTAGCTCCCGTTTCGGAGAGCACCGATGAAACGGCGAGCGAAGCGGAAAATTTCAAGAAATCTCTGCGTTCTCGCATGTGACCCTCTATCGCCAAATGTTGATCAAATCACTATAGCGTCGTGTCAGCTGCTGCTGACGCCCCGCAGCTGCCATGCTTGTGGCACGTCTTGTGACCCCGTGCTCCATCGACGCAGACGTCCTGTGTGATGCCAGGTGATTGCCTCGACTTGCCATCACCAAGCAGCTCAATCAAAACGTCAGGGCGGCGCGCATGAACACTGTGCGTCCGCTGAAGCCGAAGGGTGATGTTGCATTGTAAGGATGCATTCCTGCGTTATCCGAACCGTTGCTGCCCGCCGCGACGCTTGCCACCGTGGAGGCAATATTTTCGTCAGGATAGATATCGAACAGATTCTGTGCGCCGAGGCTGACACGCAGTGCGGGCGTTACCTGTGCCGACAGCTCAAGGTCGGTGATGATCTTCGGAGAAAACGTTTGAATCACATCGTAGGTGCTCGCAGAGGCGGCGACCAGGCGGGTGTCGTAGCCAGGTGTCAGCGCGGCCACCTGTGCTGCGTTCCTGGCCGTCATCGCAACCGTGGAAACCTTGCCGTAGCGCGTATTGGTCATGTTGGCCGTGAAGCGCCCATGTGTGTAGTTCAGATTGAACATCAGCTTGTCCCGCGGCAGGCTGTCGGAGTAGCGCAGCTGCTGGGTCAAGTCGAACAGTGGCGTCGTAATGCCTAACGCAGCGATCGGTGCGGGGGTCCCGGCAATCTGATCGAATTCGGTCTTGTTGTAGTTGCCAGCGAACGTGCCGGTCAGAACAGAGCCCTCTTCGAAGATGCGTCGGTAGTTGACCACCAGGTCCAGACCGCGGGTGGTCGTATCGACCGCATTGGTCAGGAATGAGATCGCAGCAAAGCCGGATTGGCCATTGGCGGCTAGATAGTTGGTGATGCGGGCATCCTGAAACGTCGAGGAAATCGCGATGCGATCGCGTAGCTCGATTTGGTAGGCGTCCAACGATGCGGACCAGTTGCCGTCGTGAAAGACCATGCCCAACGACACGTTGTGGGAGGTCTCCGGCTTCAGGTCGGAGGCGCCGGCCAGGCGCGCGGCTGGCGTATCCACTGCGGCCACCCGCACGATCGCCTGCGAGCCATTGAGTATCAGCGTATTGGAGGCGTTGTAGCCGGATTGCGCCAATGCCGGTGCCCGAAAACCGGTGTTGTATGACCCACGCAGCGCCATTAGCGCATTGAGTTCCAGGCGGGCGGCCACCTTGAAATTGGTGGTTTCGCCGAAGTCGGAATAGTGTTCGTGGCGCGCGGCAGCGTTCAACAGCAGGCGATCGTTCGGCGAATGTTCCGCCTCGGCGTAGACAGCCTGGCTGCGTCGGTCAAGGTCCGCAGTGTCGTCCGGCCCGTTGCTGGGACCGGGCTGCGCCCCAGGGATCGACGGGCGACCGATATTCGGGCCGTCCAGGATCGGGACGCCACCGTTGATGTAGCCTTCCTCGGCGCCGCTGAACAGACGGTACCTCTCGTAGCGGTATTCCGCACCCAGCGCCAGACGCAATGGATTTGCATGCCCCAGGGCGATCTCACGATTCAGATCCAGATTCGTGGTCCATTGATCGAACTCGGCGCCGTTGCGGTAAAAGCGCGTCGGCGACTGGGTGCCTAGCGATACATTGATGCTGTTGTCATAGGTCAGATCCTGCGTGTTGTTGCCGTAAACCGTCGAAAGATCCCAGCCGAATCCGGCCAGGTCATGCCCGCGTAGCCCTGCAGCGATCGAAGTGTTGTCGATGGCGGTATCCAGCGTCGGACTGTAGCCATCGGGATAGACCGCACGAACGGTCTCGTCCTGTCCTGCGCGCCTGAAGAAGAAGGTAATGTCGCCATCCAGTCGGTTGTGGCCGCCGAACGAATACAGCTCCACCGCATCGGACACCGGCATCACCAGGTTGTAGAACAGCTGACGATTGGTGCTGGGCTGTGTGCCCAGGAACGCGGCGCCATCGCGGTCGAAGCGTGCCTCGCGCGGGTCGAGCGTTCCATTGGAGCGCGTCAGGCCGATGCCGGACCCGAAGTTGCCGGATGGCGTCACCAACGCGCCAGTGGCAGTTGTGCCGAAGTACTGTTGACGAGTGTCCGGGCGCGATCGATCGGCGGCACCAATGTCCTGGATTGCCGCTGTCACGCGCAGCACGCCTTCGGTGCCGATCCGAAACCCGGTACCGGCAGCTACCTCATAGGTGTCGCCATCGCCTTGCGCAGTGGTCTGGTAGGTCGTGTGCGCCGTGTTCTGCAGCGAACGGTCCAGGCTCAGGTTGATGACCCCGGAAATCGCATCCGAGCCGTATTGGGCCGCCGCGCCATCGCGCAGCACTTCGACGCGAGACAGCGCCAGCGAAGGAATGGCATTGAAGTCGATCGAGATGTCGCCGCGGCCGATGCCGTTGCTCGCGTTGAGATCGGCCGAGGTATGGCGGCGCTTGCCATTGATCAGCACCAGCACTTCGCCCGGCCCCAGGCCACGTAGCGAAGGCGGCATCAGGTAATCGCCAGCCCCCGATGCGATGGGACGCGGGATGTTGAAACTCGGCACTTCACTCTTGAGCATCTGCAGCAGGTCCACTCTCCCGCTGCGCTCAAGTTCTTCACGGGAAACCAAATCCACCGGTGTCGGAGACTCGAGCATTGTGCGACCGCGGAAGCGGCTCCCGACAACGATTGCCTCAAAGTTCTTGTCTATCGACGCTGCTGATCCAGACGACACCTCTTGAGAAAACGCTGGAGTAGAAACAAGCAGTGCCGTGGACATCACACCAATTGCGACTGACGATTGAGAACGCAACGCAGCACCTTTCATTGTATTAATTAAAACGTTATATCATAACTTTTGTAAGTCAGATCCATTCCTCGCCCACCAGGCCTGAGGAGCACAGCCAAATTGCGAGGTTGTACGGCCGCTTGTTCTCAGACGCATATTGCAGTCGTTATCACCGTCGACGGCGGAATCCCAGTAGCCTGACCACGGACATCCATCATCCAGCCGGAGGCCTCCGTGGTCGTAGCCTCGCTCGGATAAGGCGGTCGTAGACAGCCAGCATGGCTTCCAGCTCTGCACACGTAATCGCCGTCTTCCTATGGGCCCGTTTTTGCGCTGTTCGACGGCCGCCTGTCACGGGTAAGAACGCGTCTTCTGGATTTGCTACTGCATCAAAGTTCGTCCGCAGGGCAGGGCATGCGACAGACGGTCGCACAGCGACCATGTCGAGGTATCGCGCCCCGACACTCTCTGCATGCCTTAGACTCGTTGCTATGCATGCGCCTGTCTTCTACCGCTGGTTCAACACCTGGGCATGGCTCGCCATGCTCCTGATAGTGGTGGCACCGCTGGTTAGCCGAACGATTGCGCACCCGACGCCGGATTCAATGCATGCACTCGATGCTCATGCAGCGCACCAACCGAAAGCTCAGTCTTCCACGCTCCAGCTTGCCAGTGCGCATCACATGCACCATGACATGGGGCAGGGCAGGGACCACGCAATGGCAGTGACGCCGGATCCATCAGACAGGGGCGCTACCACGCCGTTGAAGCCCTCCGCCCCCCACGCCGAGCATGAGATGGGCGTGGACTGCGAATACTGTCTGATGGCCGCGCGGATGATCGGCCTGCTGGTGGCCTTGCTCCTTTTGCTGACGACTTGGCCTGCGGTATTGCGCGCCCTGCTCGGCCTCGTCGATACACGGCGTGTTCCTGCCTTAGGAACGCTTGGCGCTCGCGGTCCGCCGACCGCTCTGATCTGCTGATCCAGCTGACCTGAGGCGCAGTGCGCCTATCCGTCAATGCACGTCTGTCTTGCCTCCCGATCACCGTGAGGCTAGCGCGCGTGCAAGCGCTGCCCTGCACCTCTGACGCCCGGCGCACTGCCGGCTCTTTTGCTTGTCTCGACCCTGCGTGGTCGCGGCAGTTCGATGCTGTGCCCGATTGAGCGTCCTTTGTCCGATCGCGCTTGCTCACCCCATGACAGCGCCTCACAGCATCCCGTATCGAAGGTTCATCAATGACGATCTCCCAGTTCGCATCCGGCACGTTGCCTCGGCACGGTGTGCTGCTGTTGTCCATCAGCGGATTTTGCGTACCCGCAACGTATGCCCAGACCAGTAACCAGCAGCCACCTGCCGAGGCCACGACGCTGGATACATTGAATGTGCAAGGACAGCGCCAGCGCCGGCTGGATGCACCTGCGGTGGTCGGCAGCCGCTTGGGCCTGTCGCAGCGCGAGACGCCAGCCTCGCTGCAAGTCATCGATCAGAACGACATCGCCACGCGGGGCGCACGCACGACCAGCGAGGTGTTCGACATGGTCGCCGGCGCCATGGTCGGCAATGTGCCGGGCAACCCGGCCGTGGTCACCATGCGTGGGTTCAGCGGCAACACGGTTTCTGTCCTGCACGACGGCGTGCGTCTGGGCGCTTCGACAATCGTCACGCGCAACCTGGATACCTTCGGTCTGGAGCGGGTCGAGGTGCTGCGTGGCCCGGCATCCGTGCTGTATGGCGAAGGCGCCCTGGGCGGGGCCATCAACCTGGTGAGTCGCAAGCCGCAACTGGGAGCGCCCTCCATGGAAGGCATGCTGGGCGTCGGCAGTTTCAACACCTGGCGTGCCGGCTTCGACGTCAACAAGCCACTGTCGGAAACGGTCGCCGTTCGCGGTTTCGTCAGCCGCTTGCGCTCAGACAGCCTGGATGACATCGACAACAACCAGACCGATCTGCTGACAGTCGGCGGCAGCCTGTTGTGGCGCCCCGGCACGGGGGTGTCGATGCTGTTTTCCTTCGAGCATGCCGAGGACGACAGCACGGGCACCTATCAGGGCTCGCCCATGGTGCCAGCAGATGTCGCCAGATCGCCGAGCCACGTCGTTAGAAGCACGAATGGATTTGTCGTGGACAAGGCCACACGCCACCTCAACTACAACCCGTTGGGCGCGACAACCGGGGCCAACAGCGACTTGCTGCGCTGGCGTGTGGAGCTTCCGCTCGGCAAGAACTGGACGCTGCAAAACGACCTGAGCTGGTATCAGGCGGATCGGGACTTCTTCTATTCCGACAACTGGATCTACAACCGTGCGAGCGGGCGATTCTCCCGCACCGCCGAGCGGATCCAGCACGATCAGCGGGTCTGGAATGAGCGGCTTGCGCTGGCGTTCGACGGCCAGGTCCGCGGGCATCGCAACCGGTTCACTGCCGGGCTGGAGCACAACGACACCGATTTCCACAATCCGCGACAGACCGGTGTGACCACGCCGGTTTCGCCGATCAATCCGGCGCTCGGCGTCTTCCCGGACGGATCGGCGGCCAACTTCCCTGGGCCAGGCAACAACGTGATCTTCGACTCTCGCCTGCGCACTTCCGCGGCGTTCGCAGAGAACGCGCTCAACCTGACAGACCGCTGGATCCTGCTCACGGGTGCGCGCATCGAGAAGATCACGCTATCGCGCGACATCCGTGATCTGAACACCGGTAGTTCGGAGTCGTTTCGTCCCGACTACAGCCCCTTCTCCTGGCGCATTGGCACGGTCTTCGACCTGACGCCGGACGTGCAGGTCTACGGGCAATACGCCACTGCGGTGAGTCCCGTTTCCACCTTGCTGACCATGCGACCGGCCGCCGGCGTATTCGACCTCAGCAAGGGGAAATCGCTCGAAGCCGGAGTGAAGGCCAGTGCGTGGGACAAGCGCGTGGAGCTGACCGCAGCCGCTTACAGGATCGAGCGCGACAATATCCTTACCCGCGATCCAACCAACCCCAGCATCAGCGTCCAGGGCGGCGAGCAGTCCTCTCAAGGTGTGGAACTCTCTGTTCAAGCCCTGCTCACGCGAGGCCTTCGATTGGACCTGGCCGCCGCTTACGGCACCGCGCGCTACGACCGGCTGCTGGAGGCCGGTGGCGCCGACCGCAGCGGCAACCGGCCCATCAATGTTCCCAACGGCACCGCTTCGCTGGCCGCAAGCTACCGCTTCCTGGGCGTACCGCTTTCGATCGGGGCATCCGCTCGCAACGTCGGCGGCTTCTATACCGATAACGCCAACACGATCCATGTGCGCGGCTATGCGACTTTCGATGCGTGGGTGGGCTACGACTGGCAGCGGGTATCGGCGGTGCTGCGTGTGCGCAATCTGTCGGACGAACTCTACGGAACCTATTCCGGTTATCCGTCCACCCACATCTACCTTGGCGCGCCCCGCAGCGTCGAGCTGACCTTGCGCACGCGCTTCTGACATGGTCCGAAAGATCCCTTCCGGCGCTGCGGAGGTCCAGCTTGCCGAGGCTGGCAGGCGGAACCGGCACCGTCTCTTCTGGCGTTGGCATTTGTACGCCGGCCTGTTCGTCGCGCCGTTTTTGCTCATGCTGGCGGTCACCGGTGCGATCTACCTGTTCAACGATGAGTTGAACGATGCGATCTACCCGGAGCTGCGCTTCACCCCGGCACCCTGGAAAGAGCGAGCCTCGCTTGGGCACATGATCACTGCGGCGCAGGCACATGTTCCGGGAAGCACCGCAACACGGATCGATGTTCCCGTCGATCCCCAACGGTCCGCGCAGGTCTATCTGGACGTTGCCAACGCCCCCTCCCAGATCGCCTTCGTCAATCCAGGCAATGCTCAGGTGCAAGGGACGCTTGTGCCCTCGCGCACCCTGGTGGGGCTTGCGGACCGTCTCCATGGATCGCTGATGCTTGGCACGCCAGGCAGCTACCTGATCGAGCTGGCGGCCTGCTGGGCGGTGGTGCTCCTTCTGAGCGGGCTGTATCTGGGCTGGCCACGCGGGCAGGGAGATGCCTGGTGGCATGGTGTGGTCCCGAACGTGCGCGCCGAGGGACGGGCATTCTGGAAGTCGCTGCACGCAGCGACGGGGCTGTGGGTTTCGTTGCTGGTGCTCTTCCTGATCTTCACCGGCCTTCCCTGGGCATCGTTCTGGGGTGGCTGGGTGCGCAGCGGCGCCGAGGCGATC
This sequence comes from Xanthomonas nasturtii, assembly GCF_001660815.1. Lineage (GTDB taxonomy): Bacteria > Pseudomonadota > Gammaproteobacteria > Xanthomonadales > Xanthomonadaceae > Xanthomonas > Xanthomonas nasturtii. Next base: position 5,380 of record NZ_LYMI01000053.1, on the reverse strand, counting down.
GGCGCCGGCTACCCACCGGTCTATCGACGTTATGTTGCGCCGACTGCGCCAACAGTCGGGACCAGGTTCAACGACGTGCCCTGGACGTTGCAGCACGCGCCGATGCCACCCGCCGAAGCAGCCTCGGACCCCGCGCACTCCCATCACGCTAACCACGCGACCTCTAGGCCGGGCACGACACGTTACTGGACCGAAGCAGGCCTGGAGCGCGCCATCGCCCATGTCCGCGCCGCAGGCACGACCGATCCGCTGCGGGTCTTCCTGCCCAGTACGCAAGGCGGTGCGCTGATGGTCTACACCTATCCGGACAGGCCCCAAGGGCAGGTGACTTACCACTTCGACGAGCGGGGCGAACTGCTCGTTCGTGCAGGCTTCGACGATTACGGCGTCGTTGCCCAGGCCATCGAAATGGGCGTGCAGCTGCACATGGGCAATTACTTCGGTCGTGCAAATCAAGTGGTCATGCTGTTCGCCTGCGTCGGCATCGTCGTGCTCTGCACATCCGGGCTGGTGATGTGGTGGCGTCGCAAGCCGGCGGGCCGCATCGGTGCGCCTGGATCAGATCGCAGCACGCCGCCTGGCTGGCTACTCGCCATGGCCATCGCCACGGCCATCGCGCTGCCGCTGCTGTTCGTGTCGCTTCTGGTCGTCTGGGCGTTCGATCGATGGATCCGACCACGATCACGGCTGTTCCGATGGCTGGACTGACGCGCCGCACGTATCCGCATCGCCCGCTCGTCGGGCATTTCCGGGAGCGTCGCTCCCACATTGTTGAGGAAGAAATCATGAAACGACTCGCCCTTACGTCCCTGTTCGCGACCGCATTGCTGGTCACTGTCGGCACGGCATTCGCGACAGAGCCCGCGCAGGCGCCGTTCTCGTTGCCCGCGCTGCCGTATGCCAACGACGCTCTCGAACCGGCGATCGATGCCGGCACGATGGAAATCCACCACGATCGGCATCACAAGGCCTACGTGGACAATCTCAATGCCAAGCTGAAGGATTATCCCGCCTTGGCCACCACCGCATTGGAAGATCTCCAGGCCAGCGTGTCGCGGTATGACGCTGCGGTGCGCAACAACGCGGGTGGTCACTACAACCACAGCCTGTTCTGGACGCTGATGGCGCCCGTGGGCAAAGGCGGCAGCCCGTCGCCTGCGCTGAAAGCCAAACTCGTGCAGACCTACGGTTCCCAGGAGGCATTCCAGACCAAGTTCGCCGAGGCGGCTACCAAGCTGTTCGGATCGGGCTGGGCCTGGCTGATCCTCAAGCCGGATGGATCGCTTGCCATCACCACCACGCCCAACCAGGACAACCCCTTGATGGATGTGGTCGCCGAGCGCGGCACTCCGCTGCTGGCGCTGGATGTCTGGGAGCACGCCTACTACCTGCATTACCAGAACAAGCGCGCCGACTACATCAAGGCATGGTGGCCGGTGGTCAACTGGAACCAGGTCAACACCCGCTATGACGCTGCCATGGGCAAGCGCTGAGCGCTCCAGGATTCTTGGTCGTGACGCTGCGCGGACCCGTTACGAAGCACGTCAGCGCGGTGGTCGCTCACCAATCGGGTGCAGCCTCACCGCGCCAGCCTGCTGGCTCACGACCTTCCTGTCGACTCCTATGCCATCTATAAATCGAGACCTGCCATGACCCGTACGACGATGTTGAACGCCGCGATCCTGGTGGCGATTGCATGCTCACTGCCTGCGGCGTATGCCGAGGATGCCGTCGCGCAAACGGAACAGGGCGACACCGAGGCCACACCAAGCTGGACGCTCAAGCCGGTCGAGGTCACTGCCAGACGTGGCCGCTATACGAGCTCCACGAACGCCGCTGCCACCCGCACCGACACGCCGCTGATCGAAGTGCCGCGATCTGTGCAGGTCATCACCAGCACCCTGCTGCAAGAGCAGGATCGACGCACATTGGGCGAGGCACTGGTCAATGTCTCCGGGGTCACGCCGACGCGTTCGGACGAGAACCTGTTCATCCCACCCATCGTTCGCGGCTTTCCGGCGGAGGTGTATCTGGACGGATTGCCGCTGTTTGCGGGCAACCAGCAAGCCTACGATCCCACCGGCATGGTGGGCATTTCCAGCATCAGCGTGCTGAAGGGGCCGAGTGCAACGCTGTATGGCGGCGGGCTTGGCACTCCCTTAGGGGGCATCATCAACATCGAAAGCGAGCGACCAGATCCCACGGCGTCACGTGGCTATATGGCCGTCCGCGCAGGCAGTTTTTCTACCTTCAATCCCTATGCCGACATCAATGTGCCGCTTTCCCCCACTATCGCCGCCAGGATCAGCGCCGAATACCAGAAGAACGACAGCTGGATCGATAAGGTCCATGGCGAGCGCTGGTCTATCCAGCCCAGCCTTCTGTTCCAGCTGAGCCCCGATACTGAGTTGCTGCTGCAAGGCCAATTCAATCGTCGCCGCTCACTGGAATATTCCGGCCTGCCTGCCGATGCGGCACTGGCCGGACGTCTGGATCGCGATGCCTTTCCGGGCTCCCCCAATGGCCAGCCGCTGACCAGCAACGACAGCCGGATGGCCACGGCATCCTTGCGCCATGCGTTCTCCGACCGCGTCACGTTGAACGTAACGGCCCGCTACTTCCGCGGCAAAGTCGATGAAAGTGGCAGCTTCGTGTTTCCCGGTCTTGCCGCAACGCAGACCACACCACCGGACTACGATGTCTTCCCGATCTCGATGGTCAACCGCACCAAGGAAGCGACACTCGATGCCAACCTGCAGGCCAAGCACGAAATGCTGGGCGGCACGCACACGCTGCTGGCTGGCGTTAACTACGACTGGACCAGCTTCTACAGCGGAATGGGGCTGTTCCTCAGCGATAGTCCCTCGGGCACCATCAACCTCGCCAATCCCCGCTACGATCTGAGCTATACGGCACAGCTTCCCGTCAACTCCTATACCGACGACCGCTTCACGACCTTCGCCGGCTACGTCCAGGATCAAGCGACCTACGGTCGCCTGCACCTCACCGGCGCGCTACGCCTGACCTCGCTCACGTTCGTGGAGAACAGCAATATCGGCGTTGCCAACGACAAGACCTATACCCATCTGTCTCCCCAGTTCGGCGCAACCTATGACGTGGTTCCAGGTGTTGCCTTGTTTGCAGGTTACTCCACTGCGTTTCGCGCGCCGTTCGGATTCATGGGGCTTGCGACACCCGAGCCGGAGACCTCCACCAATGTCGAAGGCGGCTTAAAGCTGTTTTCGCCAGGCAGCGGTTTGTCGGGCACCTTCGCATTGTTCCGGCAGACGCGTGAGGACGTCGCGGTGGCCGACCCGGGCAACGTGGGCTTTTCCGTCCAGAGTGGTCGCCAACGCGCACGTGGTGTGGAAGTGGATATGGTGTGGGAGCCAACTCCGGCGTTCTCGCTGTTGGCCAATTTCGCCCATACAGATGCCCAAGACAACGGTATTTCGCCTGGCGATCGCGTTGCGCGGGTGCCTGACAACAGCGGGCGGATCGCGGCTCGTTACCGATGGTTGAATGGGCCGGCAAAGGGGCTTTCCCTTGGGGCGGGTGCGACCGCGGTCAGCGCGCGGGAACTCACGTTGCCCAATACCATCGCCGTGCCCGGTTACGCCGTGTTCGATGCACAGGCGTCCTACGACCTGGGTCGCTTCACGCTGGGACTCTCATTGGTCAACTTGACGGGGCGCAAGGCCTGGGATCCGTATTCCTATATGGGTTATCCAGTCGTGGCGCCCAGTCAGCCGCGCTCGGCCTATGCCACTCTCACGATGGACCTGTGATGATGCGCTCTTCGACGCGCTGGCTCGCCGGGGCGGGCCTGATGCTGGCATCGGGATGGATTTCCACGGCGGCGGCCGCACAGACGCCGGCAAGTGGAGGAGTGATCATTCCGCTTTACGCCGCAGGCACCAACGAATCGCTGAGCGTGCCCGAGCTGCGCGACACGCTGGAGACGGGCGAGACGTTGATCTACGACGTCAGCGAGCCGACGCTGGAAATGTTCCGTCCCGCTCCTGACCGTGCAAACGGCACCGCGATGATCGTCGTGCCGGGAGGCGGGTTTGTCGCACTCGGTTACACGCACGGCGGCACGGAGGTGGCGCGGGCGTTGGTCGAACGTGGCATTACGGCCTTTGTGTTGAAGCACCGCACCATTCGCAGCGGGGATGGGCCGATGCGCATTCCTGAGGTCCACATGCAAGAGATGGAACTTGTCATGTCACGCGCCAAATCCGGGGAACCCGTTGAGATGCCTCCCTTCGCTGGTGAGCCGAAGGCGATCCAGGACGGTGAACAGGCCATGGCAATCGTTCGGCAACGTGCTCGCGAGTGGGGCATCGATCCCATGCGGATCGGTGTCGTCGGATTCTCAAGCGGTGCTTACCTCGCGGCCGATCTGGCTATCGGGCCTAATGCAACGCGCCCGGATTTTGTGGGCCTGATTTATGGCGGCCTACGCACCCCGGTGCCGTCGGATGCTCCTCCGGCGTTCGTTGCCGGTGCCGCCGACGATGATTATCAGCGCGACGATCCCATCTTGCTCTACACCGCTTGGCGCAAAGCAGGAGCATCTGCAGAGCTGCATGTGTATGAGCGAGGCGGACATGGTTTCGATCTGCGTCCCAATGGAACGACAAGCGATCACTGGTTCGGCCAATTCATGGAGTGGCTGGAGATGCGTGGGTTGCTAGGTCGGACTTGATACGCCCAGGGTTTCCTAGACATCTCAAGGCCATGGAAAATGGCTAATTCGGAGGTGTCCCATGAGCAGCAAGCGGTATACGGATGAGTTCAAGATCGAGGCGGTCGGCAAGTGACCGATCGCGGGTTCAAGGTGGCAGCAGTCGCCGAGCGGCTGGGTGTAACGACGCACAGCCTGTACGCCTGGCTGCGCAAGTTCGGCAAGCCCGGCGTCGTGCAGCGCGCCGAGGTGGATCACAGTGCCGAGGTTCGGCGCCTGAAGGCCGAGTTGCGCCGCATCACCGAGGAGCGCGACATCCCAAAAAAGGCCGCAGCGTACTTTGCCAGGGGGTAAAGGCAAAGTACGCCTTCATGCACGCCCATCGCGGGGAATTCAGGCTGTGCGCGATGTGCCGCGTGTTGCGGGTAAATCGTGCGGGGTATTACGCCTGGCGAAAGACGCCCACCAGTGAGCGCGCCAAGGAAGACGAACGCCTGCTGGGGCTGATCAAGCACCACTGGCTGGCCAGCGGCAGTGTCTATGGGCATCGCAAGGTCAGCACAGAGCTACGCGATCTGGGTGAGCGTTGCAGTCGCCATCGCGTGCATCGGTTGATGCGCGCGGAAGGGTTGCGTGCGCAGGTGGGCTATGGTCGCAAACCCCGCTTCCATGGCGGGACCGCGTGTGCCG
>NZ_LYMI01000052.1 GCF_001660815.1 Xanthomonas nasturtii | reverse complement strand
CTAGCTCGGCCTGTTGCCGGTACTTTACCGGGCTCAGGCCGTTCAATTTCAACTTGATCCGGTCTTCGTTGTAGTACCTGATGTACTCCACCAGCCCGGCTTCTAGGCGTTCGATGCTGTCAAAGCTGTTGAGGTAGAAAAATTCTGACTTCAGCGTCCCGAAGAAGCTCTCCATGGCCGCGTTGTCCAAGCAGTTGCCGCGTCGGGACATGCTTTGTTTCAGAGAATGGTTTGCGAGCTTATGCCGGTAATTTTCGTGCTGGTAGTGCCATCCCTGGTCAGAGTGGATCATCGGCCGAGCGTCGGGTGACAGTTTCTTGATTGCCTGATCCAGCATCTGACCTACCAGGTCCAACACCGGCCGGCGTTTCATCTGGTAAGCCACAATTTCGCCGTTGTACAGATCCATGATTGGTGAAAGATAGAGCTTCATGCCCTGCACCTTGAACTCGGTGACATCGGTCACCCACTTCTGGTTAGGCATAGCGGCTTCAAACTGGCGGTCCAGTACATTGGGCACGATGACATTGGCTGCGCCCCTGAATGCGCGGTAGCGCTTGATGCGTACCCGCGATTGCAGGCCCAGTGCGGCCATCAGACGCTGCACCCGCTTGTGGTTGATCGCCTCACCCTGATTGGCCAATTCCAGTGTGATGCGGCGATAGCCATAGCGCCCTTGGTGTTCATCGTAAATCGCGCGGATGCGCTCGCACAGCGCGACCTCGCCCTGATCGGGATGGGCCAGGGCATGCATCTGGTAGTAAAACGTGCTGCGTGAAAGCTCGGCCGCTTCGAGCAAAAGCGGCAGTGCGTGGGTCTGCCTCAATCCTTGGACGGCGTGCGCTTTGTACGCTGCGCCGCCTGCTCTTGCTGGATCAAGGCATCGAGTTTTTTTAGGTAGGCCGTCTCCGCACGCAGGTAGGCCACTTCCTTGAGCAGCTCATCGCGGCTCATGTCCTCGGCGGGCTTGGACGAGCTGGTCTTTTTCATCGGTTTGTGAGGCGGCAATGGAGGTGGCGCTAACGCTTGGGCGCCGCCGTCAGCATACAGCCGTTGCCACTGTGCCACCGCGCCGGCACTGCCTATCTGGAAGTAGCTCGTGGCCTCGCGCGCAGACATCCCCTCTTGGCGCATCTTTTCAAGAACCTCCAGCTTGAACGGGACATCGTAGGACCGAGGCTTGCGGTCAAACCCGCGCCAACCATGTAGCCGGTAGGTCGCTGCCCAACGCCTGACCGTAGAGAAATCCAGACCATAACTGCGGGCCACCGCCTTGAGCGAGATTGAGGTCTTGCAGGCCTCCTTGGCGACCTGAAGTTTGAAGCGTGCATCATATCGATTCATGAAATCCTCGGAGTTGGACGGGGTGTCCAACTTCCGGGGGTCACTTCATGGACGGGTTGACGGCGTGTCCCGCGAGCGGTGAGGACACCGCACCCTTGACCGACGCTGTGCGTTTGCTGCGGGGTCCTTGCTACACCAATGCACGCCGCTGCCTCGCGCCATCGTTGCATCTGCTGGCTTATGCTGCGCAGCCTTACCGTCGCTGCCGAGTTCGCATGTCATACGCCATCGTCTGGTTCCGTCGCGATCTGCGTCTGCAAGACAACCCGGCCTTGCGCGCCGCAGTGGATGCCGGGCATCACCCGATTCCGCTGTATATCGATGCGCCGCACGAAGAAGGCGAGTGGACGCCTGGTTCCGCATCGCGCAGCTGGCGCCATCGGTCGCTGGCGGCGCTGGATGTAGCGTTGCGCGCGCTGGGCAGCGGCCTGGTCATCCGCGCCGGCAATAGCGCACAGGTGCTGGACGAGATGATCGCCCAGACCGGCGCGGTGGCGGTGTACTGGAACCGCAAATACGAACCGGCCACGCAACCGCGCGATGCGCAGATCAAACGTACATTGCGCGAACGCGGCATCGAAGTGCAGAGCTGCAATGCTGCGTTGCTGTTCGAGCCTTGGCAGTTGTCCACCCAGCAAGGCGGCCCGTACAAGGTGTTTACGCCGTTCTGGCGCAATGCGTTGACGCAGCTGCAATTGCCTGCCGCAATGGCGGCGCCGCGCAGCCTGCCGCCGTTGCCCGCGACGTTGACGACAGAGGCACTCGACACGTTGCAGCTGGTGCCGCGCTTGAACTGGGACCAGGGCTTCTGGGAGCACTGGCAGCCTGGCGAAGCTGGCGCACATGAAATGCTGGAGATCTTCATCGACGGTGCGCTCAACGGCTATCGTGAAAACCGCGACCGCCCCGACCGCGTTGGCACCTCGCAGCTGTCGCCGCACCTGCACTTCTGCGAGATAGCGCCGTGGCGCATTGCTAGTACGTTGGAAGCGCATCGCAACGCGCGTAACGGTGCGGAAATCGACGGTTATATCCGCCAGTTGGGCTGGCGCGATTTTGCGTATCACTTGCTGCATCACTTTCCGGACACCACCAACCAGAATCTCAATCCGCGCTTCGAAGGATTCGATTGGGCGTCGGTGGATCCGGTCGCGCTGCAGGCGTGGCAACGTGGCCGCACCGGCATTCCGATCGTCGATGCCGGCATGCGTCAGCTCTGGCATACCGGCTGGATGCACAACCGCGTGCGCATGATCGTGGCGAGTTTGTTGTGCAAGCATTTGCGCATCCACTGGATCGAAGGCGCGCGGTGGTTCTGGGACACGCTGTTGGATGCGGACCTGGCCAACAACACCATGGGCTGGCAATGGGTGGCCGGCACCGGCGCCGATGCGGCGCCGTATTTCCGCGTGTTCAACCCGGTGACGCAGGCGGAAAGATTCGATCCGCAAGCGGCGTACATTACGCGTTGGGTGCCCGAGCTCGGCAAGCTCGCAGTAAGGGAACGCTTTGCGCCGTGGTTGCATCCGTTGTCGCTGGCACGCTTTGCACCGGAGTACCCGCGCACGCCGATCATTGGTCTGGCCGAGGGGCGCGATGCGGCGTTGGCCGCGTATGCGAAATCGCGCGCATAGTGGCTGCTGATCGATACGCGTGTGCCTGCTTCGATTACGCACGAGGCAGTGGTGGAACGGTCGCACGCAACGCAGAACAGGCGCGCATTTTGCGGTGCACATTGGCCGACGGAATGGCACATGTGCACGCGCGCAGGCCGAAAACGTTTTCCTGAATGGTGCACCCGCTGCACGCGCATTGCGTCCGTTTTCATCATGCGCCAGTCGCGTTGGCCTGTTTATCCTCATGCACACGATTGAGTGCCGGATGGTCCGGTCATAGGAGAACACCATGTCCCCAGCAGCCACCAAGAGTCTCGCCGTTGCCTTGGCCAGTGCCATTGCGCTGTCCGCCTGCGCCACCGGCGGCTCGTACGTGCAGCGCGATCAATATGGCGAGCAGACGCAACAGCAGAACCGGACTGGGCGCAATGCGCTGATCGGCACCGCCATCGGTGTGGCTGCAGGCCTGCTCACCGGTGATAGCGCCACCGAGCGTCGTCAGCACGCCATGGTCGGCGCGGGCATCGGCGCACTGAGCGGCGCGGCGGTGGGCCAGTATCAGGACCGCCAGGAGCGCGCGCTGCGCGAGCGCACCGCCAACACCGGTATCGAAGTGCAGCGTCAGGGCGACAACATCAGCCTGAACCTGCCGGACGGCATCACCTTCGACTTCGGCAAGGCTGCATTGAAGCCGCAGTTCTACACCGCGCTCAATGGTGTGGCCTCCACGTTGCGCGAATACAACCAGACCATGGTGGAAGTGGTCGGACATACCGATAGCGTCGGCAGCGATGCGGTAAACCAACGCTTGTCCGAGGAGCGCGCCGGTGCTGTGGCGCAATACCTGACCGCGCAGGGCGTGCAGCGTGAGCGCATGGAAACCATGGGTGCCGGCAAGCGTTATCCGATTGCCGACAACAGCACCGATGCCGGCCGCGCACAGAACCGTCGCGTCGAGATCCGCCTGATCCCGTTGCGTGCAGAAGGCGCTGCCAGCAATACCGGCATGCGTTGAGGCTGATGTATTGAACCGTGGGTCGGTCGATTTGACTGGCCCCGATGTATAGAAAAACAGGCCGCGAAAGCGGCCTGTTTTTTTGCGCTGCATTTCTGGTGATCAAAAGCGGCTGATCTGCGTCTGGGCTGCAGGGCCCTTGCCCGCCCACCATCGCGGGACACGCTGCAAGTACGTCCATGTAAGCTCTGGCGCGGCATCCATGCCGCTCAAGGTCCCGCGACGGTAAGCGGGCAAGGACCAGTCGAGATGGTCGGTGTGCATGGTTTTCAACGAGCAACCGTCAAGCCGCTGCGCGCTCCTCGTTTTTCAGTAAAGCCACCAGCCAACTGTCTGGTGCGGTGTCCTCACCGCTTGCGGCATGGATGCCGCCACCGAGCCCCCATGGACGGGTTAACGGCGTGTCCCGCGAGCGGTGAGGACACCGCGCACTCGACTAACCAAGCTTCTGATCTAGATAGTTGCGGGACCTGTGTTGCTCAACAGCTTGGAGCTACGTCTCTTTGATGCAACACGCACCGGCATTCAACCATCGCTTGCACACGTACCCTAAACCGCCCGTTGGGCACCTTCTCCCGAGTGGGAGAAGGATTGCCCCATTGGGCGACTGCCTGAAGCGGTCTTAGGCCGTGACATTTTCCAGAATGCGCTTGCCCTCGGCGCGCAGTTCCGCTTCTGCGCCCACTTCGACTTTCGCGTCGTTGTCGGCTTTTTGCGCGGCCAGACGGGCAGGGCACTGCGCCATCATGTAGTCCGCATCGAAGTTCATCCGCGTCACCAGAAAGTCCACGAATGCACGCACCTTCGGCGACACCAATCGACCGCCGGCGAACACGGCATTGAAATCCACCTCCGGCCCGGTCCACCCGGCCAGCACGCGGCGCACCAGACCCGTTTGCACGAATGGCTTGGCCATCACATCGCCGGTCAGCAACAAGCCTTCGCCGCACAGTACTGCGCCGTTGAGCGCGGCCGGGTCGTTGGCCACCATCAGCGGATTGACCGGGAAATCGCGCACATCGCTGCCATCGCTGAGCGACCAGAAAAAGCGGTTGTTGTGCACGTTGCGGTTCTTGCGCAGCGCCAGCGTGCGATGAAATTGCAGCTCGTCCGGATGCAACGGCTCGCCATAGCGCTCGATGTAGGACGGGCTGGCGAACACCTGCGTGCGCAGGCTGCCGAGTTTGCGTGCGACCAAATTCGAATCGGGCAGCGCACCGACGCGCAGCGCCAGGTCGGCTTCGCCGCCGATCAGATCCAGCTTCTCGTTGCCCAGATGCATATCCAGCTGGATTTCCGGGTATTGCGCATGGAATTCGCCCAGCAATGGCGCGATCCAGGTGATGCCCAGCGAATACGGCACGGTGAAACGCAGCCAGCCGCGCGGGCCGGACTGCAGTTGCCCCACCGCGCTTTCGGCTTCTTCCAGCTCGCGCGCAATACGTTGGCAATGCTCGTGATACACCGAGCCGGCTTCGGTCAATCCGATACGGCGCGTGGTTCGGTGCAACAGGCGTGCACCCAGCCGGGTTTCCAGTTCCTGCACCTTGCGGCTGACGGTGGTCTTGGGCAGGCCAAGCGCGTTGGCGGCAGCGATGAAGCTGCCTTGTTCCACCACCTTGACGAAGATCAAGGTGTCGTTGAGGTCGTGTGTCATGGGACTGCCTTCCGAGGGTCAGGAGGGATTGGACCGCTTGCGGGACGATTATTCCCCTAAATCCGGACTAATCAAGTGCTGCTTTGAGGCCTAGCTTATGCAGCACCTCTTCCACCCAGGAGCACGGCCATGTGGTTGTGCGATGTCTTCGGCTTGCCCTCGAGTTCCCGCAGCACGATTGAAAGCGCCTTCGATCCTGTGGTTTGGCCGGTAAGAAGCCCGCGCGCCAGCGTTTCGCGCACGTTCGCAGCCTCGCCCAAGCGCCAGGCCGGCGGCGCGCCTGCGCAGCGGACTGGACTGCCGTCACGGGTACGGCGTGGAATTGTCCCGATGTCGGGAGTGAAAGTCCCATGACCGGGATGGTCCAATCCGAGACGGCCGTCATTGGTGGCGCGGGTAACGTGGGCGCGGGCTTCGTCGCCGCCTTGCTCGACGCCGGCATGCCGACCGTGGTGATTGGACGCGCCGCCGCCAAGCTCGACGCGCTGCGCGCGCAGCATGGCCACTCGCCGCTGCTGGAAACCGTGCAAGGCTCGGTCGCCGATGACGCTTCGGCGCAGGCGCTTGCCACCGAGCTGGCGCAGCGCCCACGTCCGCTGGCAGCGGTGATCGCCAGCCTGGGCAGCCCGCTCAAGGCCGGCCGCCTGCTCGACCGCCCGGTCGCTGCGCTGCGCCGCCGGATCGAGCGCGATGTGCTGCCGCACCTGGCCGCGGCCCGCCACCTGCTGCCATTGCTGGCCGAAGCCGAAGGCGGCGGGCGCTATGTGTTGCTGGGCAGCCCGTGCGCATTGCGCGCCTGGTCGGCGCACGGCGACATGTCGATTGCTGCCGCTGCCACCCGCATGCTCGCCCAGGTGCTGCATGAAGAAGCAAAGCCGCTTGGCGTGCGCGTGCACTTGCTGTCGGTCGAGCAGCCGGTGTGTACGCCCGGCCGCGCCAAGGACGCGTGTCCGGAATGGATCCGCGCCGTGGATGTCGGCCGCGCCGCCGTGTCCCTGATTGCCGGACCTGGCCAGCCCGGACAAGCCATCGTGACCGTCAGTCGTCTCCCGCATGCCGCACCGTCGGCGAACCGGCTGGCAGGTTTGCAATTTCCCATTCCCACCCGAGAGATTTCCCCATGACCACGAACGCCACCCCGTTCCGTTTTCCTTTACGTACTGTGTTGACGGGCGCCGTGCTCGCCGTCGTGCTTGCCGCCTGCGGCGGTGGTGCCGCGCAGACCGGTGCACCGCCGCCGCCCAGCGTCAGCGTCGCGCCGGTGTTGCTGAAAGAGATCAGCCAATGGGACGAATTCAGCGGTCGCATCGAGCCGGTGGAAAGCGTCGAGCTGCGTCCGCGCGTGTCCGGCTATATCGACAAGGTCAACTACACCGAAGGTGCCGAAGTGAAGAAGGGCGATGTGCTCTTCAGCATCGACGACCGTAGCTACCGCGCCGATTTTGCCCGCGCCAACGCAGCGATGGTGCGGGCCCGCACGCAGGCCACGCTGGCGCGCAGCGAAGCGACACGTGCGCGCAAACTCTCAGACCAGCAGGCCATTTCCACCGAAATCTGGGAGCAGCGCCGCGCTGCCGCCGACCAGGCCGATGCCGACCTGCTGGCCGCACAGGCCGCGGTAGACACCGCCAAGCTCAACCTGGACTGGACCCGCGTGCGCGCACCGATCGACGGCCGCGCCGGGCGCGCAATGGTCACCGCCGGCAACCTGGTCACCGCCGGCGACAGCGCCAGCGTGCTGACCACGCTGGTGTCGCTGGACAAGGTGTTCGTGTACTTCGATGCCGATGAAGGCACCTTCCTGCGTTACTCGCAGATGGCCCGCAACGGCGAGCGTCCGGACGAGCGCGGCGGCCAATTGCCGGTGCGTATCGGCCTGGTTGGCGAGCAGGGCTTCCCGCACGCAGGGCGCGTGGATTTCCTGGACAACCAGGTGACCCGCAGCACCGGCACCATCCGCGTGCGCGCGGTGCTGGACAACGCGCAGCGGCAGTTCACGCCGGGCCTGTACGCCCACGTGCAGCTGCTGGGCAGCGGCCAGTTCAAGGCCATGCTGGTGGACGAAAAGGCCGTGCTGACCGACCAGGACCGCAAGTACGTGTACGTGGTCGACAAGGACGGCAAGGCGCAGCGTCGCGATGTGGAGCTCGGCCGCAGTGCCGATGGTCTGCGCATCGTGCGCAAGGGTCTGGCTGCCGGCGACCGCGTGGTAGTCGATGGCGTGCAGAAGATCTTCATGCCCGGCATGCCGGTCGATGCCAAGGCCGTTGCCATGGCACCGGCGGCGGACAAGCGCACCGCTTCCAACTAGGTATCGCCAGCGCAGCGTGCGCGCAGTCGTGCCGGCCCGGCGATTGCGCACCACCTGCCACGGTTGCACTGATTCATCGCTGCATCGCGGCCCATGACCGCCGGCCTTGTCACCAGGCCGGCCCGGGGCCGCTGTGCCGCGCCGCCACCCGGCGGCAACCTCTTTCAGGACCATTCCAATGGACTTTTCCCGTTTTTTCATCGACCGGCCGATCTTTGCCGCGGTGCTGTCGATCATCATCTTCGCGGCTGGCTTGATCGCCATGCCGCTGCTGCCGATCAGCGAATACCCCGAAGTGGTACCGCCGAGCGTGCAGGTGCGCGCGGTGTATCCGGGCGCCAACCCCAAGGTCATTGCCGAGACCGTCGCCACGCCGCTTGAAGAAGCGATCAACGGCGTGGAAAACATGATGTACATGAAGTCGGTGGCCGGCTCCGATGGCGTGCTGGTGGTCACCGTGACCTTCAAGCCCGGCACCGACCCGGACCAGGCGCAGGTGCAGGTGCAGAACCGCGTCAGCCAGGCGCAGGCGCGCTTGCCCGAAGACGTGCGCCGGCAAGGCGTGACCACGCAGAAGCAGTCGCCGACGCTGACCATGGTGGTGCATCTGACCTCGCCCAAGGGCAAGTACAACTCGTTGTACCTGAGCAATTACGCCACCTTGAAGGTCAAGGACGAGCTGTCGCGCCTGCCGGGCGTGGGCCAGATCCAGATCTTCGGTGCCGGCGACTACGCCATGCGCATCTGGTTGAACCCGGACAAGGTCGCCGCGCGCGGGCTCACCGCCAGCGACGTGGTCGCCGCCATTCGCGAGCAGAACGTGCAGGTCTCCGCCGGCCAGCTCGGTGCCGAGCCGATGCCCAACAAGAGCGACTTCCTGCTCTCGATCAATGCGCAGGGCCGCCTCACCACCGAAGAAGAGTTCGGCAATATCGTGATCCGCAGCGGCAACAGCGGCGAGATCGTGCGGCTGAGCGACGTGGCTCGTCTGGAACTGGGCGCCGGCAACTACACCCTGCGCTCGCAGCTGGACAACCAGAACGCGGTGGGCATGGGCGTGTTCCAGTCGCCAGGTGCCAACGCAATCGAATTGTCCGACGCAGTGCGCGCCAAGATGGCCGAGCTGGAAAAGCAGTTCCCGCAGGACATGGCGTGGTCGGCTGCGTACGACCCGACCGTGTTCGTGCGCGACTCGATCAGCGCAGTGGTGCACACGCTGCTGGAAGCGGTGCTGTTGGTGGTGCTGGTGGTGATCCTGTTCCTGCAGACCTGGCGCGCTTCGATCATTCCGTTGCTGGCGGTGCCGGTGTCGGTGGTCGGTACGTTTGCCGCGTTGTATCTGCTGGGTTTCTCGATCAATACGCTGAGCCTGTTCGGGCTGGTGCTGGCGATCGGCATCGTGGTCGACGACGCAATCGTGGTGGTGGAAAACGTCGAGCGCAATATCGAAGAGGGTCTCACCCCGCTGGCTGCGGCGCATCAGGCAATGCGCGAAGTGTCCGGGCCGATCATCGCCATCGCGCTGGTACTGTGCGCGGTGTTCGTGCCAATGGCATTTCTATCGGGCGTGACCGGCCAGTTCTACAAGCAGTTCGCGGTGACCATCGCCATTTCCACGGTGATCTCGGCGATCAACTCGCTCACCCTGTCGCCGGCGCTGGCGGCGATGCTGCTCAAGGCGCACGACGCGCCGAAGGATGGCCCGTCGCGGTTGATCGATCGTTTGTTCGGCTGGTTGTTCCGTCCGTTCAACCGTTTCTTCAACAGCAGCTCGCACAAGTATCAGGGCGCAGTGTCGCGGGCGCTGGGCAAGCGTGGTGCGGTATTCCTGGTGTACCTGCTGCTGCTGGTGGCCACCGGCTTCATGTTCAAGGTGGTGCCGGGCGGTTTCATTCCGACCCAGGACAAGCTGTACCTGATCGCCGGCACCAAACTGCCGGAAGGCGCGTCGCTGGAGCGGACCAACGAGGTGATCCGCCAGATCAGCCAGATTGCGCTGCAGACCGAAGGCGTGGATCACACCGCCGCGTTTCCCGGTTTGAATCCGCTGCAGTTCACCAACACGCCCAACACCGGCACGGTGTTCATCACGCTCAAGCCGTTCAGTCAGCGCAGCCGCAGCGCCGTGCAGATCAATGCCGAGCTCAATGCACGCATCAGCCAGATCCAGCAGGGCTTTGCGTTCGCCTTCATGCCGCCGCCGATTCTGGGCCTGGGACAGGGCTCGGGCTATTCGCTGTACATCCAGGACCGTGCGGGTCTGGGTTATGGCCAGTTGCAGAGCGCGGTCAATGCGATGTCCGGTGCGATTTCGCAGACGCCGGGCATGCAGTTCCCGATCGGTACCTACCAGGCCAACGTGCCGCAGCTCGACGCCAAGGTCGACCGCGACAAGGCCAAGGCGCAGGGCGTGCCGCTGACCAACCTGTTCGACACGCTGCAGACCTACCTGGGCTCGGCCTACATCAACGACTTCAATCGCTTCGGTCGCACCTATCAGGTGATCGCCCAGGCCGATGGGCAGTTTCGCGACAGCGTCGAAGACATCGCCAACCTGCGTACCCGTAACGCCAATGGCGACATGGTGCCGATCGGCAGCATGGTCACGCTGGGCCAGACCTACGGGCCGGACCCGGTGATCCGCTATAACGGCTACCCGGCCGCCGACCTGATCGGTGAAGCGGACCCGCGCGTGCTCTCGTCCACACAGGCGATGCAGACGCTGGCCGGCATGGCGCCGAAGGTGTTGCCCAACGGCATGAACATCCAGTGGACCGATCTGAGCTATCAGCAATCCATCCAGGGTAACTCGGCGCTGATCGTGTTCCCGATGGCGGTATTGCTGGCGTTCCTGGTGCTGGCTGCGTTGTACGAGAGCTGGACGTTGCCACTGGCGGTGATCCTGATCGTGCCGATGACCTTGCTGTCTGCCTTATTCGGCGTGTGGCTCACCGGCGGCGACAACAACGTGTTCGTGCAGGTGGGGCTGGTGGTGTTGATGGGCCTTGCGTGCAAGAACGCGATCCTGATCGTGGAGTTCGCCCGCGAACTCGAAATGCACGGCAAGGGCATCGTTGAAGCCGCGCTGGAAGCCTGCCGCCTGCGTCTGCGCCCGATCGTGATGACCTCCATCGCCTTCATCGCCGGCACCGTGCCGCTGGTGCTCGGCCATGGCGCCGGCGCCGAAGTGCGCTCGGTCACCGGCATCACCGTGTTCGCCGGCATGCTCGGTGTGACCTTGTTCGGCCTGTTCCTGACCCCGGTGTTCTACGTGGCACTGCGCAAGTGGGTGACCCGTGGCGAACAACCCGCCGCACCGGCTGCCGTCTCGCACGATCCCGTCAAGGCGTAAGCGCGGTGGTGCATTCCATCAATTTGAAGGAAATTGAAATGAGCAACAGCACAATTGCACTGGTCACCGGCGCAACTCGTGGCATCGGTCTGGAAACCGTTCGGCAACTGGCCCAGGCCGGCGTGCACACGCTGCTGGCCGGCCGCAAGCGCGACGCCGCCGTCGCCGCCGCCCTCAAGCTGCAGGCCGAAGGCCTGCCGGTGGAAGCGATTCAACTGGACGTCAACGACGACATCAGCATCGCCGCTGCCGTCGGCACGGTGGAGCAGCGCCACGGCCACCTGGACATCCTGGTCAACAACGCCGGCATCATGGTCGAAGACATCCAGCGCAAGCCCTCCGAGCAGAGCCTGGATGCGTGGAAGAACACCTTCGACACCAACCTGTTTGCGGTGGTTGGCGTGACCAAGGCATTCCTGCCGCTGCTGCGTCGTTTGCTGGCCGGCCGCATCGTCAACGTGTCCAGCATCCTCGGCTCGTTGACCTTGCACAGCCAGCCCGGCTCGCCGATCTATGACTTCAAGATTCCGGCCTACAACGCGTCCAAGAGCGCGTTGAACAGCTGGACCGTGCATCTGGCCTATGAACTGCGCGACACCCCGATCAAGGTCAACACGGTGCATCCGGGTTACGTCAAAACCGACATGAACGGTGGCGGCGGCGAGATCGAGGTGGAGCAGGGCGCGCAAAGCAGCGTGCAGATGGCGCTGCTGGACGCGCATGGCGCCACCGGCAGCTACACCCACCTGGGAGAAACTTTGCCATGGTAAGAACATTGCTCGGCGCGGCGCTGGCCGCGCTGGTGCTCAGCGGTTGCGCGGTGGGGCCGGATTACCGGCCCGACCCGCCCGCATCGGTCACGCTGCAGGGCGCGCAGGACGCTGCCTTCAGCGCCGAATCGCCGGTCGGCAACTGGTGGTCGCAGTTCGACGACCCGGTGCTGGAGCAACTGGTGCGCGACGCGCTGTTCGCCAACCACGATCTGCGCATCGCCGTGTCGCGCGTCAAGCAGGCGCGCGCGGTGTTCGTCGAGCGTCGTCTGGACCAGGCGCCGCACATCACCGCGCAAAGCAGCTTCGATCGGCGCGAACAACAGCAGGTAATTGCCGGTAACCAGCGTTTCCTGACTGAACAGACCACACTGGGTCTGGATGCGGCCTGGGAGCTGGATCTGTTCGGCCGTCAACGCCGTGCCTCGGAAGCGGCACGTGCCGATCTGGACGCCGAGCAGGCCAACCTGCAGGACGTACAGGTCACGGTGGCTGCCGAAGTGGCGCGCAATTACTTCCAATTGCGCGGCACGCAGAAGCAGCTCGATGTCTCCAAGCGCACCCTGATCAATCTGCGCGATACCCAAAGGCTCACGCAAACGCGCTGGGACCTGGGCGCCGGCAGCGAGCTGGAGGTGCAGAGCAGCCTGGCGCGGTTGAAGGCGATCGAAGCGGATATCCCGTTGCTGGAAACCGCCGAAGCGCAGTACCGCCATCGTCTGGCCGTGTTGCTTGGGCAGCCGCCGGACGCGCTGGATGCCACCCTGGTGGCACGCAACATGCCGGCGTTCGCACGCCCGTTGCCGCTGGGCGACACCGCCGGGCTGCTGCGTCAGCGTCCGGATGTGCGTAGCGCCGAACGCCGGCTGGCGTCGGCCACCGCGCAGGTCGGCGTGGCCACGGCGGATCTGTTCCCGCGTATCAGCGTGAGCGGGTTTGTCGGCTTCCTGTCCGGCGATGCCGCCAGGTTGACCGAGGGCAACGCCAAGGCTTGGTCGATTACCCCGTCGATCAGCTGGGCGGCGTTCGACCTCGGCACCGTGCGTGCGCGCCTGCGTGCGAGCAAGGCGCAAGCCGAGGGCGCCTTGGCGCAGTACCAGCAAACTGTCCTGCTGGCACTGGAAGACACCGAAAACGCCTTGATCGGATATGGCCGCCAGCAGGCACGTCTGGCGATCATCGTGGAGCAGGCCAAGGCCGCGCGGCGTGCCGAACAGCTGGCGCAGATCCGCTACCGCGAGGGCTCGGAAGACTTCCTCACCCTGCTGGATGCACAGCGCACCCAACTGGCGGCGGACGACGCCTTGGCGCAGGCCGAGGCGGCGGTCAATGTCCGTGTGGTCGGCGTGTACAAGGCGCTGGGCGGCTGGAAGCAGGACCAAGCGCCTGCCGTTCCGGTGGCCGTGGTCGAGCGTTGAGAGGCAAGCGGGGCGGCCAATGGGTCGCCCCGCTTCGATTGACCGACGCATGACGCGACGTGGTCAGCCACCAGGACGTGGTGATCGGATGGAAGGCGGGGCGCGATGTCTGAGGCGCCCACAAGGCAATGCGGGGCTGTTGCATGGCTTGCGCGCCGCGCGCGGCGGCCTACGGTTCAAGCAGTGCGCCCTGGCTACCCAGCGCAGCGTGCCGCTCAGTCGGCAACCCGCACGCTGTCGCGTCCGCCGTTCTTGGCCAGATACAGCGCCGCATCGGCACGCGAAAACCAGTCCTGCCAATGCGTTTCGCCATCATGGCGGGCAGCACCCAGCGAGACGGTAATGCGTCCGCCCGGTCCGCGCAGGCCGTTGCGTATCACCTTGCGCAACCGTTCGGTGGCCGCTTCCAGTTCCGCCAGCGAGCCGGCGCGCAGCAGTACCACGAATTCTTCGCCGCCAAAACGGAACACCTGATGCGGTTCGCGCACTTCGTAGCGCAGGATGGTAGCCAGATCCGACAGCGCCGCGTCGCCTGCGGCATGCCCGTACAGATCGTTGACCTCCTTGAAGTGATCCAGATCCAGAATGATCAGGCTGTTGAGCCGCTCCTGCGGCTGGCGTTGATCAATCTGATGGGTGAGCGCCCGTTCGAGCATGCGGCGGTTGGGCAAGCCGGTCAGCGCATCCAGCGAGGCCAGCTCTTCCAGATGCACGCGGTCGTCCTGCATGCGCAGCGAGAACGCATAGCCCACCGCCAACGTCACCAGCGTCACCACGATCGTGGACACGCCCTGGCCCGGGCTGACGATCAAACCGGGCAAGAACAATAACGCCGCCAATAGTGGCAGGCTCAAAAGTACCGCACGTTGCGGCCCGCACAGAAAGTAATTGGTGGCCAGCACCGGAAACAGCCAGGGCAGGGCACCATCGCCGCCGGTCCAGCATGCCACCAGGCAGCCGGCGACATTGATCGACGCCAGCCACACGCCACCGGCGCCAGTGCTTTCAGCGCTGCGCATCTGCCAGCCGCGCCAGACTGCCAGCAATCCCAGCGACGCGGTGACCAGGCACGCAACTGCCTGACCGGTCATGGCCAGGTATACCGCATAGAGGCAAAGCAACAGCGCGGTGATTGGCCCAAGCATCTTGACGATGCCAAGGCGGAAATCCCGCCGCAGGTGGAGGATCACAGGGAAGGTTCTGTAGGAGTCGGCAACATTATCGGCCGGGTGTTGTCAAAGTTGAGTGCGTCTTCATCGCGGCAACGGGTCGGAAAATCAAGCGTTGCAGCGCAAGGCTTCGCATATCCTTGACGGCCTTGCCGCAACCGTATCGTCTTTGTCGTCGGAGTCTGCCATGCCCACCCGCGAAGAACTCGATATACGTCTGGACGCGCTGCAGGACGAACTGCCGCAGTTGGCGGCCGACGAAGATGCAGACTTCGACTATCTGGATTTTCAGGCGCGCGCCGAAGCGATCCTGAGCAGTGCCGCGCAGGAGGATGCAGCCTATGTGCGCACGCGCATCGATGGCATGCTGGCCGGCGCAGGCCTGATTCCGACCGACGACGCTGGGCATGCCTGCCGCTGAGGTCTTGCTATAAGCAACGGCGGAGAGGCCACCTGCTCGGTCGCCAGGCGGGCGCGTTCGGTGCTTGGCATGTACCGCGCAGACGCTCCGGTTCCTCCACGCCGCCCGCACTCATCGGCGGGCGCTCGCTACGTTTTTTGGCCCTATAAGTTCGACTGCATCTGCCTGGGCGATGCTTGCCAGGATGCGCTGCGTACTCAAGCGACGCAGCTTGTCGTGCAGTCGCTTCTATCGGAGCACTGATGCGGCGAGCGCTACACGCCGATGTAACCATCGATCATGCCGATTGACGCTGATGCAGGCGTTCGAGTGACGCCCTCCCGCTCAGTCGCGCTCACATCGCC
The DNA here is from genome assembly GCF_001660815.1 of Xanthomonas nasturtii. Lineage (GTDB taxonomy): Bacteria > Pseudomonadota > Gammaproteobacteria > Xanthomonadales > Xanthomonadaceae > Xanthomonas > Xanthomonas nasturtii. Next base: position 7,598 of record NZ_LYMI01000052.1, on the reverse strand, counting down.
GCTGCAGGCACGCCCGCACTCGCCACCTGATTGCGGCCGCCCTGTTTGGCGCGGTACAGCGCCTCGTCGGCCCGTCGCAACAGCTGCGCCACCGTTCCGGCCTGATCGGGGAAGCTGGCGACACCGAACGATGCGGTGACCTTCGGCAGCGAAACGCCATCGTTCATCACCTGCAGTGCTTCGATGGCGGCGCGCAGCTTCTCGGCCATCATGCAGGCGGTGGGCAGGTCCACCTCGGGCAGGATGATCGTCAATTCTTCGCCACCGTAGCGGCAGCAGATGTCCTCGCCGCGCGTCTGCGCCAGCAGCAACTCGCCAATGGCCGCCAGCACGCGGTCGCCGCCGCCGTGGCCATGCAGGTCGTTGAACTGCTTGAAGTGATCCACATCCAGCATCAATACCGATAGCGGCAGCACCCGACGCGTACAGCGCGCCAGTTCGTGGTTGAGCGCTTCTTCCAGATAGCGGCGGTTATACAGGCCGGTCAGCGGGTCGCGGATCGATTGCTGACGCAGCGTTTCGCGCAAGCGCAGGTTGTGCAGCGCCAACGAGAGTTGTTCTGCGGCCGCCTCGGCCACGGTCAACGATGCGAGGTCGCTTGGGTCTTCGCTGCGCAACGCCAACATCCCCAGCTGCGTGCCTTGTGCCGATAACGGTATGCAGGCTGTGCCTGCATGTGCCGGGAGATTGACGCCGGCATGCTGGCACAGCATGCCCTGGCTGGCGTCCATCACCACATGGGTGCGGTCGCGGCGCAGCGCCCAGCAGTTGTCCGGTGCGATGCTGGCGCTGTCGTCGTCGGCCATCGCGCCCCAGGCAACGACCTGTTCGGCGCGATCGCGCGATGCGCGCAGCAGGTACACCGCACCGGCTGCGCCGGGAATCAGCGGCGCAATCGTGCGTGCAGTGATTTCCAGTGCTTCTTCGGCATCGCGGCAGTTCTGCAGCAGCCCGGAATAACGCGCCAGTGCCTCCAGCCCGGCGGAGGTGCGTTCGAGTGCCGCGAACGACTCGATCAGGCGCTCGCTGGTATGGCTGGCTTGGTCCTCGGCACGCGTGCGCCGTTCCAGCTCGCGCGACAGCAAACGGTAGGCCAGCAGCATCACCAGCAGGCCGCTGACGATGCCGATCACCGTCACCCACAGCACCCATTGCGCACTGCGCGAGGTGGCGGCGTTACGCCTCACCAGCTGCTGCCGCTCCAGCTCCGTCATGGTCTGTACCTGGCGACGCAGCGACGAAGAGGTCTGGAACACGCCGCGTGCGATCGAGGCGCGTGCGCCGTCCAGGCCCTGCGTGCGATAGCTGTGCAACAGGTCGTCGATCTGCACCAGGCGTGCGTCCACCAAGCGGCCCAGCAGCACGACATGACGCCGTTGCACTGCGTTGTCCTGCACCAGTGCATCCAGCCGCACAATGCGCTCCGGCAGGCGGCCGATCGCGTCGGCATACACGCCCAGGAAGGCTTCGTTGTCGGTCAGCACATAACCGCGCACCGACGATTCCGCCGACAGCATGCCCGCCTGGATCTCGTCGATGCTGGCAATCACCTCCTGCGTATGCGTCACCCAGCCGGCGTCGGCCAGCGAGCGCTGCGTGGTCAGGTAGCCGCCCACGCCGATCAGCACGAAGATCATCCCGCCGAGCAGTAAGGCTCCGGCGGCATGGCGTTTTGCTTTCTTGGTCAACACCGTGTTCCCCAACACCGTTTGTCTGGTTGAGGCCGATGCAAGCGGCGTGCCTGCGCTTCACTCTGCTTAGCGAGTCAGCTGGCAGACGGGACCGTGCCCCCGGCCGCGACGATGCGGCGGTATCCTCATCGGCCGCGATTCGGAAGGGCACCCGTTGGTCATCTTTCTAGGCAAATACCAGCTGACCTGTCATGCCGCCAAAGGCGATGCCCGTGCCCACGGCTGGATTGCCGATTGGCACATCGCGCGGATCGGCGTTGGCCCGGCCGCAGAACTGGCAGGCGCCACGCTGTCGCCGGCGTTCGAAGATCACCGCAGCGCCATGACCGCTGCCCGCGTGGCCGGCATGGTCACGCTCGAAGCGATGCACGCCAAAGCGCAACAGCAGCGCGAACAGCTCTGAGCGACAGGTTCTGGTGCTGGCACGCAGCTTGCTGTGAATTCGATCAGGACGCCGCCAGGCGTCACCGGAGCCGGTGCAATGGAAGAGCCCAACAAGAGCGCCCTGGTCTTGCCGCAGCAGGAAGCCAGCGAACTGCTCGCACTGTTCGATCAACTTCGCGGTGAGGCCATTGCGCGTGATGAGTCTGCCGACGCGCTTTCAGAGCCAGCCGCCCGCAGCCACGAACCCCCAACGCGCGTCACTAACTGACGCAACAGGCGCAATCTGCGGTGGTGCCATGCAACGCCCATGAAAAAGGCCGGGAACTCTCTGCATCGAGACTTCCCGGCCTTAGTCGGCCGTCTTAGGACCGTTATTTGGTGGAGGTGGGCGGAGCCTGAAGACGCCCTTACGCAAGCCATTGACCCTAAAGCATTTTGGGTCTTCCGGCTGAGCCTGCTTTGATACCTCAAATGATACCTAAAGTCAGAGCTGAGTGAGTAGGGGCACTGCTGATTAGGTGCAGCGAGCGGTCGGCTGCACCGCTTGATCGCTAGCCCATTCTGAGATGCCTGCTCAGCAGTCCAGCTTGCTGTCGCGTCTTGGCTTGACGCACTCCAAGACCGATGCCTCAGGGCTTGGCAATAGGCCAAGTCCACGACTACTGACAGCGGCTCTCGCAAAGCGAAGCCGCAACCTTGACCACCAGTTGCCTCCGGCGATAGTGCTGCCCCCGCACTCGGTTTGAGAGGTTGATCGGTCCGCGCTGTCGTCGTTTTCGGAGCCCAACAGGAGTTCCAAGGGAGGCAAGGCAGTGCGCAACCGGTTCGTTGTTGATGCGTATCCCTCAGTATTTGTCGCGTTCGTTGCCCTCCGGTCGATGGTCCTTTCGGCAGCGGGTTCCCGCTGACCTCCAACCGCTGCTTGGCTTGCAGGCCATCAAGCGCACCTTGCACACGACCGTTTTGGAAGAGGCGCAACTGCGCGCGGCCACCTTGGCATCGCACTACGAGCGGCTGTTCGCTCGATTGCGGGACGACGGGTTGGATCGACGCGGTCAGGCAGACGCTTCCGCCTTGGTCGCATCCGCCTCTGCTGCAACACCCTTCCGCAACCTGACTTTGCATCGAACCAGGACGCCAGACGGGACCGTGCATGAGCGCTGGCAAATCGACAGCACCAAAGGCGTGAGGCTGTTTCGAGAACTCCACGAAGGCCTCGGCTCGGAAGGCGAACGATCAGTCCCACTGCCGGCGTCGCCACTGACTGTGGCAGCGTATGCCGCCAAGCTCGGCTCGACCCTTGAGCCAATGACGCTTGGGAAGGCGCGGCATGCGTGGTTGGCGACCTTGAAGGGCCGCACCTTGCCCAAGACCTATGTCATCAAGAAGTCGGCCATCCAAGCGTTGGTGGACTACCTGGGTGAGAAGACGAAGATCCGTACAATCACGCGGTCAGACCTGGCTCGCTGGTATCAGCAGATGCGGAAGGAGGGCGCGTCCACACCAACGCTGACGAACAAGCAGAGCTACATGGGCGGGAAGGGAGGATTTTTCGATTGGGCGATGGTCTCCGGTCACTACCCACGAGGTGAGAACCCGGCCAAGGGTCATGTGAGCTACTCGGCAAGTTAACGGCCGGCTGACTTATCGGCTCTGCTGGGCATTGCGGACGAAGGCAGCTTCACCGGAGCGTCCGCCAAGATTGGTATCTCGCAAATTCATCTATGATGAAAAGTGCCCTGAATAGGGCAGTCATCATGCAGAATCATTGGTCAGACGTCGATGATCTTCGGGGACTTGGTGTAGGGGTCTAACACGCGGAGATTTCGGCCCTTTACGTCCTTAACGTTACGCGTGACTAAGATCATGTTGTGAACCTTGGCAGTCGCGGCCAAGCCAGTGTCGTTGATATGCTTCTCGCTCTGCGCGAGGAGCTGCCCCCAGGTACGGGCGATATCGGGGGTGATGCTGATGATTCTTTCCTTGAATTCTTCGAAGAGCACCTCGATCCTATGCTCAATGTCGGCTGCCACTTCCGGCTTCTTTGTTCGCAATCGCTCGACGCCTTTCCATATTTCCAAGACAGTTAAAGAACTTATGTAGAACTTGCAATCGTCGACTTCACCTAGCCATTTAGTTGCGTTTGAATCGCCCTGAGTTTTTCCCATTTCGCGAAACACGTTTGTGTCGAGTAAATATTTCATTCTTCATCCATGAAGCTGTCGAGCTCTTCAAAGCTGGATCCTCTCACAGCCCTTTTGAAGGTTCGCCCAGGATACGGGCGACCTAACTTGGGATAGACCTCAGCATACGCACGCGCTGCGTCTATCTGTTCCAGAGTAAGACTGGGATAATCTTCCAGAACTTCACTTGGCGACATTCCCCCTTCTAGGAGTGCTGCGATCCGATGTGCTTCCACTGCGGTTCCGGCGATAACCGCCTCGCCATCTGAATTGGTCGTGACGTCTTTATGCAGAGCTTCTAGGGCATGCTGCCTCTTGTCCATCTCCGCCCGCAAAGACTGGATATGGATGCTTAGACTCCCAAGACGAACAGAGTCGACACGCTCCACATTGACCTTTTGCAGAGCCTTATACAGATCTCTACGAGCTTTGGCTGTCAACTCTTCCTGCAGCGATTTATTGGCAAACAAATAGAGCAGGTCCTCACGTTTAACGAATCGCATGCGTGTTCCTGCCTGCTTCGCGAGGGTCGTCTTTACAGGGCCAGTGTCAATGGTCTTTTTAACTGCCTTTACCGTCTCTCCCAAAACAAAGGCGACTTCGTTAGCCGTGTAAGAGTCAGACATTTTTCCTCCATGTATTTTCAATTAGACCCCATCATGGAGTTGCATTGGCCGGCTGTCAAGGCCACCCTGCGAGCTGCGCCGCTTCCAGAAAAATCTGACAGCAAGATGGCGAGAAAGCCGACAGTGACGACATGAAGAACCTGAGACAATTCTCTAGCCATCTGCCGGACTGCGCCCAGGCCCCCGAGCCGCTGGCGAACGAATCATCTGTTTTCCTTGCCCATTGGTTTTGGTTTTATTGTGGGCAAAGCCTACATGGCACTGCAGTGGGGTTCTTCCACGGGATGAACCTCGTCATCGGTTTTCTTTTGAAATAGATCGTCTCTCAAGAGGTTTCGAAATGTCTAGTGTGGATTATTACGTTTCCGCCATTGGATACAACTCCGATGAAACGCACATCGCAAAGCTAAGAGTTCATGAGGTGATGGTGGGGTCAACCAAGTTGAAGCCCGCTCAGGAACTAACGCGCCCTAAGGTCATTGAGATGATCGAGAAAGGGAAACGATTTTCCACTATGTTCCAGAAGGCGGAGGGGAATTGGGTAGTCGGAGCTCCGCTTCAGATCGTTCCTATGACGACAAAGTATCTGAAGACAAAGAATGATCAAACGACCAAGGATAACTTGGAAAATTTGCCTTTATTCTAAATCGGGATTTAAAGTGCGTGGCTAAGTCACTGCTTTGGTTTCACGACGCTTAAAGAAATTGCCGAAACTACGAGGTGGTTGGGGACGTCCTTGATCCCCGCGCTGGGTTTAGCACCACGCTGCTTGCGAAGGTACACCGAGTCGGGATCAAGGTGACTTGTCACTATTTTGCCGTAGCGCGAGATTGCCCGAAGCAGGCTTCACGGTCCGACCTGACACCGACAGTAGCCGTTTGTTAGGCGGCTACTGTCAAGAAATCGATTAATTTTCGTTGATGTTTTGGCACGACTTACACCTGCGGAACGATGTTGGACATCAAGTTCGCACGGCGGATGTAGGTTGCGTTGTAGTCCATGTGGTTGGAGGTCACCAAATGCCCCCGGTCATAGCCCGAGCGCACACTGGCGTAGGAAGCACTCGACGTTTGGCCGGCGCAGCCGCTGGGCAGTTCGGTATCCAGGTTGAAGCTTGAAGGGCGCGCTGCCGAGCTGGTGTCGGCTTGCAGTACATACTCGTAGCGCAGCGCGGTGCGGTTGGTGCAGTCGTAGCTCAACGTGTAGCCACCCTTGTTGAGCGTGACCACTTGGGCCTGAGCCGCAGCACTGAACGTGGTGATCAACGACACGGCGAGGAAGATTCGGAACCGCATAGCAGCACATCTCCTTGTGTTTTCTGGGGTCGCACAAGCTCAGCAAGCACGGAACAAGGCCGTTGCCTGTTGAGGAACGCATGAGTTGACGGAGTTGAAGCAGGCAGCCCAACTGGGCGAGTGGCAGGGTTGCGCCGAGCCCCTATTGCCACGATGTGGCACGCGGACGTCACTGTATCTAACAAACGAACTCTAGCGTCAATCCCTAATTCTTGAAGTTGTCACCCAGCTCCAACGACCTGAGCCACCAGTAGGTGGGTGGCTCCACAGCGAGGCACAGGCGGTGCGATCTCAGGCGATGCGACAGCGCCATCGATACTCTGGGTTATGGACAGAGCCCAGTTGCGAACCCACCTTGATCACTTGGACGATGCGGTGCCGGCGTTGCGGGCATCAAGTCCTGACAGATGCCATTTCTTACGCGCTTTCGCGGGTATGGCGCAGATCATTGAGGCAAAAGCTCTCACTGCTCAGGATGCCGAATTCGTTGCACGGCGGATCAATGAGATTTTGTTCTGGCATGGACTCAGAAGCATGGACGAACAAGGCTGGGGTGACGTCTGTTGCCAATCAGCCGACCTACTCTCACGCCCACTGAAAACGCCGCGATAACCCAGCTCACTTTGCTATTGCCAATGCGGTGGACGACAAGTTCTTGATTGGTCCTCTGGCTTGGAAGTCCTTAGAGTAAGCGGCGGCAACCGCTTGTTCAGATCGATTGATCGCCTGGCTAGCGGCCGCCCTGAAACTTGGACGTAAAGCGAGCGGCGGGTAGTTGGGTGGCCTTCCCATTGATGGGCACGGGTGTGGCGTCCACCCGACGTCCCCCCATCCTGAGTAGCAGGCGGGTCTAGAGTCCGGGGTTGATGATATCGGTGTTGGCCAGCTGTTGGGCATACGCGGAGGGCGTCATGCCGCCGATTGCTTTCTTGGGTCGCTCCTCGTTGTATTCGCGTCGCCAGCGCTCGATCTCGGTGCGTGCGTGCAGCAGTGTCGGGAACCAGTGCTCGTTGAGGCATTCATCGCGCAACCGGCCGTTGAACGATTCGACATAGGCGTTCTGGTTTGGCTTGCCGGGTTGGATGAGTCGCAACTGCACGCCACGCGCATGCGCCCAGGCCACCATTGCCTTGCCGCAGAACTCCTTGCCGTTGTCGGTGCGGATCACCTGCGGCAAGCCGCGGCTGATGGCCAGCCGCTCCAGCACACGCGTCACGCCATGGCCCGAGATTGCACGCTCCACCTCGATGGCGACCGCTTCGTGTGTGGCGTCGTCCACGATCACCAGGCACTTGATCGCCCGGCCGTCGGCGGTGCGGTCGAACACAAAGTCCATCGACCACACCTGGTTGGCCTGCAATGGCCGCAGCAGCGGCTGACGCTCGCCCACTGGCACTTTCTTGCGCTTGCGGCGGCGGA
>NZ_LYMI01000051.1 GCF_001660815.1 Xanthomonas nasturtii | reverse complement strand
TACATCAGGTACTACAACGAAGACCGGATCAAGTTGAAATTGAACGGCCTGAGCCCGGTAAAGTACCGGCAACAGGCCGAGCTAGCTGTCTGATCGCCCAACTGTCCAGCTTTTGGGGGTCACTTCACCATGGGGGCTCGGTGGCGGCATCCATGCCGCCAACGGTCCCGCAAGCGGTGAGGACACCGCACCAGACAGTTGGCTGGTAGCTTTATTGAAGAACGAAATCAGTGCATCACACAGGTTGCTGGCTGTTTTATTAAAAGCTCTGCGCACCGACCATCGCGACTGATCCTTGCCCGCTCACCGTCGCGGGACCTTGAGCGGCATGGATGCCGCGCCAGAGCTTACAAGGACGTACTTGCAGCGTGTCCCGCGATGGTGGGCGGACAAGGGCCCTGCAGCCAAACCGCAGATCATCCGCTCTGCACCCGACGCATCCGCATCGTTCACTGCCTCTCTCTTCAAGGCAACCGAGAGCTGGAGCTTCAGCGCAGTCTGGAATTCCCAGGTCGCGCGGGTCGCGGGTGCGATGACTCCCCGCTTGCCAACGTAGCCACGTGCGAAACAGAGCCACACGCTGGCTGCACCCACTGCCTGGCAGCGAGCGCACCCGTTATGTAAACGACACCAAAAAACACTTATTCGAAACTGCCCACCGAATCGTGCGACAGATTGTCGAACCGCGTGTACTCACCGAAGAATTTCAGCTTGCACGACCCGGTCGGCCCACCGCGGTGCTTGCCGATGATGATCTCGGCCAGGCCCTTGTCCGGCGAATTTTCCTTGTTGTAGTAATCGTCGCGGTAGATGAAGACGATCATGTCCGCATCCTGCTCGATCGCGCCGGATTCGCGCAGATCGGCCATCACCGGGCGCTTGTCGGTACGTGTTTCCAGCGAGCGATTGAGCTGCGACAACGCAATCACCGGCACATTGAGTTCCTTGGCCAGACCCTTGAGGCCACGCGAAATTTCCGAAATTTCGGTCGCGCGGTTTTCGCTGTTGCCAGGCACCGACATCAGCTGCAGGTAGTCGATGACGATCAGGCCAAGATCGTGCTCGCGCTTGAGGCGGCGGCATTTGGAACGCAGCACTTCCGGCGACACACCCGGTGTGTCGTCGATGAAGATCTTGGTTTCCTTCAGCATCTTGATCGCGCCGGTCACGCGCGCCCAATCCTCGTCTTCCAGCGCACCGGTACGCAGCCGCTGCGCATTGATCCGGCCGTTGGAGGAGATCAGGCGCATCGCCAGCTGCGAGGCCGACATTTCCATCGAAAACACCGCCACGCCCTTCTTTGACTTGATCGCCGCGTATTCGGCGATATTCAACGCGAGCGTGGTCTTGCCCATCGCCGGACGTGCGGCAAGGATGATCAGATCGGTCGGCTGTAAGCCGGCGGTCATCGCATCGAAATCGGTGTAGCCGGTCGGCAGGCCGGTGATGTTGCCGCCGTTTTCGAAACGGTTGCGCAGCTCTTCGAAGGCGTCCTTCAAGGCGCCCGGCATCGCCACGAAATCGGTGCGCCCACGCGCGCCGGCTTCGGCGATCTTGAACACGGCTTTTTCGGCCGACGCCAGCAGCTCCACGCTCTCGCGGCCTTCCGGCTGGAAGCCGTCGTTGACGATGGTGGTGCCCACCTCGATCAGCTGCCGCAGCACCGCCTTGTCGCGCACGATTTCCGCATACGCTGCGATATTGGCCGCCGACGGCGTGGTGCTGGCCAGCTCGATCAGGTACGCGCCATCGCCCACCTGCTCCAGCTTGCCCTGCGACTCGAACCATTCGCCCAGGGTTACCGCATCGAACGGGCGGTCTTTCTCGTTCAATTCGCGGATGGCGCGGTAAATCAGCCGGTGATCGCGGCGGTAGAAGTCGTTTTCGGTGAGCTGGTCGTTGACCCGGTCGAACGCATCGGGCGCCAGCATCAGGCCGCCCAGCACGGCCTGTTCGGCCTCGACCGAGTGCGGCGGCACCCGCAACTGGTCCAGACGCGGCTCGGGACGATCGTAATCGTCGTCGTCGCGATCGCGATTGCGCTTGGAACGGAAACCAGGACGAGCGGACATGGACAAACAAACCTGACGCGGGGAGACGAGGGCAGGAAGCATAGTCATCGGTGCTGCCGACGACCATGCACAACTCTGTGGATAACTGGTGCATAGCCAGTGCACCAACGTTCTACGCGGCGCCCGTCGCACACTACGAGACCCCTGCGACAGCTAGGTTTCCGCCCGACTCCCAGGTACGCCTGAACGCAGCGCCAGGGCGCTGCGCGGCTGTGGTCAACTCAGTGCTTGAGGTGCCCGATCAGGCCCAGGAACGCGTCGATGAAGCCTTGCAGGAACTTGCGGCTGTCGGTATTGGCGATCTGATCGTCGGGCCCGAACAGGTCGTCCTTGTACTGCAGGAACACTTCCGGCTGGCCGAGCACGTGCATGTTCAGATACGCCAGCACGTTGCGCAGATGCTGCTGCGCGGTGGCAGTGCCGATCGCGCCGACCGAGATGCCGACCACGGCCGCCGGCTTGCCGGAAAACGCACTGTCGCCATACGGACGCGAGCCGGTGTCGATGGCGTTCTTGAGCACGCCGGGGATCGAGCGGTTGTATTCGGGGGTCACGAACAGCACCGCATCGGCGGCACGGATCTGCTGCTTCAGGCGCGTGCCTTCGGCCGGGAAGTCGCCATCGCGGTCCTGGTTGTACAGCGGGATATCGCCGATCTCCAGGTAGTTGAAGACGGCCTTGTCGCCGGCCAGATGCTCCAGCGCGCGCGCCAGCTGACGGTTGTACGACTCGGCGCGCAGGCTGCCGACCAGCACGGCAATGGTGAGCTTGCTCATGGAAACACTCCTTGGAAAACAGGGCCCCACCCTACCCAGCCCGATGCTCAGGGCTGGTGAAACACCGCCCGGCACGGTCCGCGCAACCCGCCGATATGTGCGTGTGCGGCAGCATCTTGTCTGCAAGGCGCGGCGCTGATGCACCCTCTCCGGGCTGTGGCCCGAGCTGCAGCTTCAGGGGTGTAAGACGCGCAAGACGCAGCAACATCGCCCCGCCGCCTCGGCACGGCGGTTGCCGCGCTCACGCTCAGCGCGCGATGGCCGCACGCTGTTGCCGCCAGTGCGCCTGCCAGGCCTGGAACATCAGCACCGTCCACAGATGCGTATGCCATTTGCGCTCGCCGCCGTTGAAGTCGCGCCACAGGCCAGCCACGGTGTCGGCGGCGAACACGCCCTCGCGCTGCAGCGCGCCGTGCGCCAGCAGATCGTCCGCCCAGCCGTGCAGATCGCCGCGCAGCCAGGCGCTGACCGGCGCGCCGAAGCCGCGCTTGCCGCGGTACACCATCGCATCGGGCAGGTAGCGGCACAGCACGCGCTTGAGCAGATATTTGCTCACCCCATCGCGGTATTTGAGCGACAACGGCAACGACCAGGCGAATTCGGCCACGCGCCAGTCCAGCAACGGCGCACGCGCCTCCAGCCCCACCGCCATGGTGGTGCGATCCACCTTGCACAATAGATCGTCGGGCAGATACGCGGCGAAATCGGCCAGCATCATCGCGTCGGCCGGGGTGCCAGACCCATGCAACGGGTCGGCCAGACTGTAGAAACTGTCCGGCTCGGTGGCACCCAGCACCACCGCGGCCGGGTCGCGCCAGCGCGAGATGCGGTTGCGGTAGATGTCGCCGATGCCACGCGCGCCGGCTTCGGCCACCAGCGCGGCCAGCCCGCCAGTGCGCGAGGACTCGCCGTTGCTGCGCGCCGCCACCGCCATCAGCCGGCGCAGCGGGCCAGGCACCAGGCCATGCATGCGCCAGTTGCGTAGCGCGCGCTGGTAACGGCCGTAGCCGAAGAACAATTCGTCGCCGCCATCGCCGGACAGCGCCACCGTCACCCCGCCGCGCGCCAGCCGTGCGACCAGCGCGGTCGGCACCTGCGAGGCATCGGCGAAAGGTTCGTCGAACATGTCCGGCAGGCTCGGCACCACCGCCAGCGCATCGGCGCCGCTGACATACAGCTCGGTGTGGTCGGTGTGCAGATGCGTGGCCACTTCGCGCGCCAGCGGCGCTTCGTCGTGGTGCGAGCCTTCGAACCCGATACTGAAGGTGTGCACCGGCTGCGCGCTCTGCGCCTGCATCATCGCGGTGACGATCGACGAATCGGTGCCGCCAGACAGGAACACGCCCACCGGCACATCGGCCACCATGCGCAGCGCCACCGCATCGCGCAGCACCGTATCCAGTTGTTCTTCGGCCTGGAGGTCGCTGCCGGTGAACGGCGCGGCCAACGCGCGTTGCATCGCTTCGCGGGCGTTCCAGAACGGTTGCTGCGCCTGATCCGGGCGATGCGCGGCGGCGCCGGCCGCCACGGCCTGCGCATCCATACGCAGCACCCGGCCGGGCATCAACTTGAAGGTGCGTTCGTGGATGCAGGCTGGCGCCGGGATGTAGCCCAGCCGCAGCAGCAGCGTGAGCGCATCGCGATCCACGCCGTTGTCGAAATCCGGGTGCTGCCACAAGGCCTTGAGTTCGGAACCAAATACCAGCGTGTCGCCAGCCCACCCGTAGTACAGCGGTTTCTTGCCGACACGGTCGCGCGCCAGGAACAGGCAATTGTCGCGCTCATCCCACAGCGCAATGGCGAACATGCCGTTGCAGCGGGTCAAGGTGTCGTCCAGGCCCCACTCCACCACGGCCGCCAGCAGCACTTCGGTATCGGAGTGGCCGCGGAAGCGATGCCCGAGCGCAGATAGCGCTGCGCGCAGCTGCGCGAAGTTGTAGACCTCGCCGTTGTAGGCCAACACATAGCGGCCATCGGCCGAGCGCATCGGCTGATGGCCGAGCGGCGACAGATCCAGGATACTCAAGCGTTGATGTGCCAGCGCGACACCGGCCTGCGCGTCGCACCAGCTGCCGGCGTCGTCGGGGCCGCGATGACGCACGGCCGCGCCCATCGGCCGCACCAGTGCATCGAGCTGTTCGCCATGCAGACGCGGCGAAGCCAGCAATAGTCCTGCCAATCCACACATCGTCAGCGCTCCTGTCGGCCGGCAACGGCTAACCGCGCGTCGCCGACCAGCGCCACGCGCAGCGCGCGCGAACGCAAATTTGTAATTACCGCCGATGCCGACGCAGATCCCGACAGCAGAGCGAAGGCACGGGAACCCGCCGAGCACGCAGCGGCGCCGCCGGCAGCGCCGTGCCGATCGCGCGGCGCGTTCATGCCGCCACCGATGCAGCTGCAGGCATCGGCACGAAGCGCGGTAGCGCCTGGACGCGTTGCACCCATGCGGTGATCGCCGGCCAGCGTTCCAGATCGAAGCCGCCGTCTTCGGCGCAATGGGTGTAGGCAAACAGTGCGATATCGGCGATGCCGTAGTCGCCGCCGGTAAACCAGGCGTGCTGTTGCAGATGCTGCTCCATCACCGCCAGCGCCTGCTCGCCGCGCGCACGCAGCTGCGGCAACTCGGCCCGGCGCGCACCATCGCGCGGCGTCCACAGAATGATGAACCGCGCCACCGCCAGAGACGGCTCATGGCTGTATTGCTCGAAGAACATCCAGCTCAGCGCCTGCGCGCGCTGCCACGCATCGGTAGGCAGATACGGCGTGCCTTCGGCCAACCAGAACAGGATCGCGTTGGATTCGGTCAGTACGCGGCCGTCGTCGCGCTCCACTATCGGCACCTTGCCGTTCGGATTCTTGGCCAGGTAGTCGGGCATACGGGTCTGCCCGGCCACGCTGTCCACTTCGACCCAGTGATAGCGGCTGCCCAGTTGCTCCAGCAGCAGGCGCACCTTGTAGCAGTTGCCGGAACTGGACATGCCATGGACGGTCAACGGGGGACGCACGGTCGACATCAAACTGGCTCCACGGCAACAACGAGGGGCTGGCAGTGTCACAGCCCCGCGTGCCTTTGCAAAGCCCTGCACGCAGCCGCGCCACCCCGACGCCACGCGTGCGTGCGCGACAGCCAGCGGGCCGCACCGGCGCTGCCGCGCCGAGTTGCCTCAGGCCAGTGCCACCACCGCCACCGGCACACTCAACGCAGCGATCAGCACGCCCAGTGCGGAGACCGTCAGCGCCCAGGCACCGAACGCGCGCGTGCGCGCGCAGCCGGTGGCAGCGGCCACTGCCTGCACCGAACACACCGACCACCACAGCGTTCCCAGCATCAGCAACAACACGTACATCGCCAGCTGCGCCATGCCGGCCGGATCGGTCGCGCCGGTGCGCAGCAATGCCACCTGGCCCTTGAGCGCGACCACGGCCGCCAACAGGCACACCAGCCACGGCAAGGCGCAGCCCGCCATGGCCGGCAACACGCGCACGAGCTGCGCGCCGCTGCCCATCCAGCGCAAGATCAGCTTGAGCAGCACGCAGCCCAGCACGGCGACCGCGGCCACCACGATGACGCCAGCGCCCCAGGCCCACCACGGCAGCGCATCCAGCCATACCCACGCCGACAGCAGTGTGGTCGCCGCGAACACGACCCAGGCGCTGGACCGCAGCCCGGCCTGCTCGGGCATCCGCGTCACCGTGGCATACGGGTCGAACATGATCCCGCCCAGCCCACCGCCACGCCACCACAGCAGGCACGCCAGCAGCAGCACCACCAAGGCGAGCGCACCGGCCAGCGGGTAGCTGAGCGCGCGCCAGTCGGTTGGCCGGGTACGCCGCTGCGTCTTCAGATCGTGGTTGAAATACAGCAGGTCGCGGGCGCGCTCCATATCGGCGGCGGCACGTGCCACGCCGTTGGCGGGAATGCGGTCGGTGAAGCGCTGCCATTCGCCCACGATGACCAACTGCCCGTCGCGCATCGCGACGCTGCGCGAGAAGCGGAACCATGGGTTGGCGATCACCTGGGTGTCCGCTTCCACCTGCGTCGCCGGGTCGCTGTGCACGCGCACGGTTTGCCGCGCCAGTTGCGGGCCGGCCAGCGCCAGCGGCCCCTTGCGCGCCTCCTTCGGCAGCGCATCCATCCATTCGCCGAGCTGGAACAACGGAAAGCCCAGCTCATCGCCCTCCTCGGCCGGCCACTCCAGCCGGTAGGCTTCGTTCGTGCGCACATTCAAGGCATCGGCCGCGTCGATGCTCGGCACGCGCACCTGGGTCAGCGCGGTGTAGTACTGCCGCATGAATTCCAGATAGTGCTCGCCCACGGTCTGCGCGCCATCGTCGTCGAAGCTGCTGGCCACGCGGTCGCCGCGGCCCTGGCGATAGATGGTGTCCACCGTGAAGCTCGCCCAGCGCTGCGGCTTGCGCAGCGAAACGGTCACCTCTTCGTTCACTTCAATTTGCGGCAACGCGGGCATTGGCGCTGGCACGGCGACCAAGGCGTCTTGCCCTGCAATCACCGGCAAGCCGTGCACGAACGGCAACGGCCGGCGCTGCGCCAACGGACCCTCTTCGCGGTCGCGCGTGGCATCCACCCACACCTCGCCCTGCGGCAGATGCGCGCGCACCACCACATGATCGAACGCATACGGACTGGGCAGCCGCTTTTCCAGCCCATGGCCCTTGTCGCTGTTGACCAGCACCGGCTCGGCACGGATGCCGGCCAGTTGCAGCAGCGCGATCAGCAACGTCGCCTTGTCCTTGCAGTCGCCGTAGCGGTTACGCAGGGTCACTTCGGGCGCGTGCGGCGCGTGCGAATTTTCGCCCATGTACAGGCCGACGTAGCGGATTTCGCCCTGCACGAATGCCACTGCGCGCAGCAGCGCGCCTTGCGGGTCGTCGCGGCGCAACTGCAGGCTCTGCAGCATGCCGGCGGCCACCTGCGCGTCCTTGAACGAATTTGGATACAGCTGCGCCGCCCAGGCCGCCACCGCCCCCCAGCTGCCGGCGGTGGACACTTCGATCACGCCATAGGCGTCGACATCGTCCGGCGCATCCTTTTCTTCCTGCACCGCGGCGACGTTGCTGGCGCCGATGTTCAATAGCGTCACGCCATCGGCCCTGCTCACGGTGCGGCCGAAACCCGGCGCGCTGATGCGCCATTGCAGGGCCATCTCGGCGGGATAGCGCACACGCACCCGGCGCTCGCCCAAGGGCACGCCGTAGCGCGCCTCGAACACGTCGTAATAGCCTTTGCCGAACACCGGATTGCTGCCGCTGATGGTCACGCCATAGTCGACGCGGTCGCCCACGCGCAGATCCGGCAGGGTGATCGACAGCGTCAGCGCGCCATCGATCAAGCCGTTCTCCAGCCCGCTCTCGCGTCGCAATTTGGCGTAGTGCGCCTGCGTGCGCATGTCGATGCGCTTGCCACCGCGCCACACATCCAGGCGATTGAGTGCCAGCTGCTGGTATTGCGGTTGGTAGTCGATGGAAATCTGCCCGGCTTCCTCCAGGCTCTTGGCGCGCTGCACGGTGTAACTGAGCCGGCGGTAGGCCTGCGGCACGCGGCCGGTCAGATCGATCTGGTCGGACACCAGTTCATAGCGCAGCCCGGTGGCGCCTGGCACGTTGTCGGGCAACGCATCTGCCACTACCCAGCCCGGTGTCGGCAGCATGCGTGGCGCCTCGTTGGCCTGCGCTGGCGCGATTGCCACGCCGGCCAACGAACAAATACCGCAGAAGACGCCGCGCAGGCGTCGCATCACATCCTTGCTGATCGAACACCCACTCCTCGTCAAAACGCATTGAGTCCCGTCAGCGCACGCCCCACCACCAGCTGATGCACGGTTTCGGTGCCCTCGTAGGTGATCACCGATTCCAGGTTCAGCGCATGCCGGATCGCCACATGCTCGGTGGTGATGCCGGCCGCACCGAGCAGGTCGCGGCACTCGCGCGCCACATCCAGCGCCATGCGGCAATTATTCCATTTTGCCAGCGAGATCTGTTCCGGCCGCAGCGTACCGGCTTCCTTCAAGCGGCCGAGCTGCAACGCAAGCAGCTGCGCGGTGGAAATCCGCCGGGCCATGTCGGCCAGCTTGATCTGCGCGCTCTGGGTGGCCGCCAGTGGCCGGCCGAACAGGATGCGCTCGCCGGCATAGGCCAGCGCTTCGCGCAGGCACGCCACCGCCGCGCCGATCGCGCCCCAGGCGATGCCGTAACGCGCTTGATTGAGGCAGCCCAACGGCGCCTTCAAGCCGGCCGCGCTCGGTAGCCGCATCCGCTCCGGCACGAACACGTTGTCCAAAAACAGGCCCGAGGTGACCGAGGCGCGCAGGCTCATCTTGTGGGTGATGTCGTGCGCGCTGAAACCGGCGCTATCGGTCTCGACCAGGAAACCGCACACGCCATCGTCGGTGTGCGCCCAGATGATCGCCAGCCCGGCGATGCTGCCGTTGGTGATCCACATCTTGGCCCCGTTCAAACGCCAGCCGTCGCCGTCACGCACTGCGCGGGTGGTCATCGCAGCCGGATCCGAACCGCCCTGCGCCTCGCTCAGGCCGAAACAGCCAACCACACGGCCTGCCGCCATCTCCGGCAGCCAGCGTTGCCGCTGTTCGTCGCTGCCATAGGCGTGGATGGGGTACATGCACAGCGAAGACTGCACGCTGACAAAGCTGCGCAGACCGCTGTCGCCGCGTTCCAGTTCCTGGCAGATCAATCCGTAGGACACCGCGCCCAGGCCCGCACCGCCATCGCGGACCGGCAAGCTGGCACCCAGCAAGCCCAGTTCCGCCAGTTCCGGAATCCACTCGCGCGGAAAGCGCCCGGCATCGAAGGCATCGCCAATCGCCGGCACCACCCGCGTGTCGGTAAAGCGCGCTACCGCGTCCTGCACTGCCCGCTCCTCATCGGTGAGTAGCGCGCGGACGTCGAACAGGTCATCGGGACGCACCGGCATGTTGGCTTCCACTCCAGGAGAAGCGGCGATTATCAGCCAGTTGCCGGCCGAACATGGCGGCCGACGTGTTCAACCCACGGGATTCACCGCTGGCGCCTGAAAACGAAAAGAGCCGGCAACGCCGGCTCTTTCCTGCTGACGCAGCGATCCGGGCGGATCGCTGCCAACGATTTACTGGCGCGTGCTGCCCGCATCCACGCGCACGCCCTGGTCACCGGCCGTCGACGCGGTTTGGGTCACCAGCTGACCGTCGACCACCGGCAGACGATCGCTGGCCGGCTTGTCGTTCATGCGCACGGTCTTCTCGAACCCGTCGTAGCGGTATGTGACGTCATAGGCCACCACGTTGTCGGCGTCGCCCAGCGAAATACGCTCGCCCGGCTTGCTGTCCATGCGCATGGTGCCCGTGGTGCCGTCGGCATTGCGGTAGGTCACGTCGTAACCGACCACGCGCGACGAGCTCGAATTGGCATTTTCAGTGTGGCACTGGCGCTCGGTGCGATCGACCACGCGGCCACCGACATGATTGCGGTCGACGCGGTTACCGATCAGGCCGCCACCCACCGCACCTGCGGCGGTCGCCAGCTTGCGGCCGTTGCCGCCGCCCACCTGATTGCCGAGCAGGCCACCGATGACCGCACCGGCCACGGTGCCGCCGACGTTACCGTCGCGCTCGGGCAAACGTTCCTGCACCACTACGTCTCGGCACACTTCGCGCGGCGAGGAACTGGTGGTGGTTTCGCGGATGGCTGCGCTGTTGACCACCTGCGCGTACTGCGGCTCGCGCTGGGTGATCGGGGCAACCTTCACCACGTCGGCATATTCCAGACCACGTGGCGCCGGCTGGCCATTGGCCACGAAATCGCCGGACGATGGACGGTTATTCATAAAAGCGGCAGTAGCCACGCCTCCGACCAGCAAGGCACCCGCAGCGACCAGTATAGTTGTCGTATTGCTCTTCATGACCAGCTCCCTGCGGACGCACCGCGTTGTTGACGGCGGTGATTCCAGCACGGGAACCCTGAACGAAAACGCCCTCGCTCATGAACGCGGCGGTTAAGTTCAGCTAGCGGTTACTTCATGGATTTCTAACAGCCGGAGCATTCGCATGCGAAACCCCCTCACTGCACGTGCGCTGGATTGGGCCAGCAAGCTGCGCTATCCCACCTTGTTCAAACTGGCCGCCGCGTTGTTCCTGGTGGATCTGGTGACGCCTGACCCGATCCCGTTCCTGGACGAATTGCTGTTCGGCCTGACCACGCTGCTGCTGGCCAACTGGAAAACCCGCAAGGCGCCATTGCCCGCACCGGTGCGCCGCGACTGATGCAGTTGATCGACAGCCATTGCCATCTGGACGCAGGCGAATTCGAGCACGACCGCGCCGCAGTGATCGCGCGCGCGCAGGCTGCCGGGGTCATGCAGCAGGTGGTGCCGGCGATCACTGCTGCCAGTTGGCCTGGTCTGCGCACGGTCTGCGCTCAGGCGCCCGGCCTCTACCCCGCCTACGGCCTGCACCCGCTGTTTCTGGACCAACACCGCCCGGCGCAGCTGGAGCTGCTGGCCAAGTGGATCGAACGCGAGCGGCCTTGCGCGATCGGCGAGTGCGGCCTGGATTTTTTCGTCGCTGGGCTGGATGCGCAGGCACAGCGCGACTATTTCGACGGCCAGCTGCAGTTGGCCAGGCACTTCGATCTGCCGCTGATCGTGCATGCGCGCCGCGCCACCGAGGAAGTCATCGCCCGCATCAAGGCGGTGGGGGGCCTGCGCGGTGTGGTGCACAGCTTTGCCGGCAGCCCCGAGCAGGCGCAGCAGTTGTGGAAACTGGATTTCATGATCGGCCTGGGTGGCCCGGTGACCTACCCGCGCGCCAATCGCCTGCGCGGGCTGGTGGCCCGCATGCCGCTGCAGCACCTGCTGCTGGAAACCGACGCGCCGGATCAACCCGACGCGAGCATTCGCGGCCAACGCAACGAGCCAGCGCAACTGCGCACGGTGCTGGACTGCATCGCCGAGCTGCGCGGCGAAGAGCCTGCGCATATCGCTGCGCAGACCACCGCTAATGCACGCAGCTTGTTTGGTCTACCGCACTGAGCGGAGCATGCGCGTCACTGCGGCCGCGTAGTCAGGCAAACCGCGCAATGCGCACGCGACATCACGACGCCGCAACCGCCTCGGCAGCCGGCGTCGCCGCAGCGGCCTTGGGCTTGAGCAACATTTCCAGCGCCTTGCCCACCGCCACGAACGCGAAGGTGCCGGTGATATGCGTGGCCGCGCCCAGCCCGGCCCCGCAATCCAGCTTGAGCGTGGCATCGGCATCGAGCTGCGGGCGGATGCCGCAGACGCTGCCATCGGCCTGCGGGTATTTGACGTTTTCCAGCGAATACACCGCCGGCACACCGAAATAGCGCTGCGGATTTTTCGGGAAATTGAATTCGCTGCGCAGCTTCTTGCGGATCAGCGCCAGCATCGCATCGTGTTCGGTACGCGAGACATCGCGCACCCGCACCAGGGTGGGATCGGTACGCCCACCCGCGGCGCCCACGGTCAGCAGCGGCAGCTTGCGCCGACGGCACCAGGCAATCGTTTCCACCTTGACGCGGAAGCTGTCGCAGGCGTCGATCACCAGATCGAAGCCCGCGCCGAGCAGCGTCTCGATGTTGCCGGCAGTCAGGAACGATTCCACCGCATCGGCGTCGATTTCGGGGTTGATCGCCACGCAGCGCTCGGCCATCGCACGCGCCTTGTTGCGCCCGTACTGCCCGGCCAGCGCCGGCAATTGCCGGTTGGTGTTGGACACGCACAGGTCGTCGGCATCGATCAGGCGGATATGCCCCACCCCGGTACGCGCCAGCGCCTCCACCACCCACGAGCCCACACCGCCCATCCCCACCACCGCCACGCGACACACCGACAGGCGCTCGACCGTGCCGACTCCGTACAGCCGGTCGATACCGGCAAAGCGTTCACGCCATTGTGCTTTCATCCTCCTATTTTACGCGCCCCGCCCAGGACGCGCCCACGCCGCCGCAACGAACGTTGCGTCCCAGGAGTCGCCCATGCATACCCCGCCTCCCACCCAATCCCGTGCGGCCCGCTATGCGTTCGTGCTGGTGCTGGGCGTGCTGATTGGCCTGGTTGCCACGGTCATGGTGGCGCGCGTGCTGCAGGCGCGGCGCGACCCGCTGCCGGACAGCCTGATGCAGGTCATGGCCTATCAATTGCGCGCGCTACGGCCGGACGCGGCGGCGGCCTGTGTGCCGGCGCAGCAACAGCGCCGGTTGCACGCGCTGCGCCTGCTGGCCGACGAGGTGGAGCCGGCCTTTCCCGGAATCGGCGAAGACCGTCGCTTCGGCGAGCATGCCCAGGCCCTGCGTGCCGTGCTGGATCAAGCGCGGCGTGCGCCGCCGACCGATTGCAAGGCGCTGGGCCAGCTCCACACCGGCATTTCCGAGGCCTGCGAGGCCTGTCACCGCGACTTCCGCTGAGGTTTGATGAATACGGCGCTCGGGTTTCGTTAAGCCTGCAGTGATCCAGTTGGCGGACCGTTCACCTGGACCATCACAGGATGACGTCGCCGCGGCCCCGACCGCCTTTCGAACCACCCCGGAGAGACCTCATGAAGACCCGACTGCTCGTCATTGGCCTGGCTGCAACCGCGACCCTGGTTGGCTGCGCCACCTCCCAGCCCCAGTACGGCAGCTATCGCGGCGACCGCGGTTACGACCAAGGGTATTCGCAGCAGACCCAGCGTTGTGTGGACTGCGGCATCGTGACCCGGATCGACGAAGTCGGCCCGACCCGTACTGCGCCCACCGGCACCGGCGCGGTGCTCGGCGGTATCGTCGGCGCTGTGGCCGGCCGTCAGATCTCCAAGGAAACCGGCGGCAGCAAGGGCAACAAAAACGTCTCGGCCGTGGCCGGCGCCGCTGCCGGCGCGTTGGCCGGCAACGCGATCCAGAACAATGTCACCAGCGACAGCTTCGATGTGCAGGTGCGCATGGACGACGGCCGCGTCATCGTGGTGAACCAGCGCGACCTGGCTGGCGTGCGCGAAAACGCGTACGTGCGCGTGGTCAACGGCAAGGTCGTGCTGCGCTGATCCAGCTGCATGCGCGGCGGTGCTGGCTCCATCGCGTGGCCTGCAGGCAGGGCACGCACACGGCGTTGGGTTTGGCCACTTACCAAGCTAGCGACGCGTGCGAGGTGGTAGCCAATCCACCGCTCGCAGCCACCGCCAGGTGCACGCGCGCTTGCTTCGCCAGCTCGCTAAAGTACTGCGAATAACCACGTCACGAAAAAACAGAAAGGCCCGGTCACGGGCCTTTCTGCAGTCTGCCTGATGCGCTTTGTGCAGCGGATGGGCTCAGACCACCTGCACGGCATCGGCCTGCAGGCCCTTCTGGCCCTGCACGACCGTGAAGCTGACCTTCTGACCTTCCTTGAGACTCTTGAAGCCCTGGATCTGGATCGCACGGAAATGGACGAAGACGTCCTCGCCATTTTCGCGGCTGATGAATCCAAAGCCCTTGGCATCGTTGAACCACTTCACGACACCATTCTCGCGTTCGATGCTGGACATCTCGACTGACTCCCTACGACACTGTGATGGACTGGCGGTGGTGGCTGTGATTGCAAGGAGGAAGCGAGGTACAAGGATGTAGTGGATCGAACGATCTACCGCATCAGGCCACGATTCACGGTGACCTTTGCAAACAGCAGCGGCTGCAACTTAACCCGCACAAAATCAATTTTCAAGCAACCCTTGCGTAATTTTTTCAAGACTGAAACAGGAAATTTCCAAACCATCATGGACACGACTGTCGTTTATTACGTGCTGGCTGGCGCGCTGGTACTGGTGGGCCTTGCCGGTGTCATCCTGCCCGCCCTGCCGGGCTTGCCGCTGGTGTTTGCCGGGTTGCTGGTCGCCGCCTGGGCAGATGGGTTCACCCATGTCGGCTGGGTCGCGCTGGTGATACTCGGGTTGATCACGGCACTGTCTTTTGTCATCGACTTCCTTGCCACCCTGTACGGCGCGCAGCGCGTGGGGGCCAGCAAGATGGCGATGTGGGGGTCGGTGATAGGCGCTATCGCCGGTATTTTCTTCATGCCGATCGGCTTATTCGTCGGCCCGTTCGTCGGCGCGTGGCTGGGCGAGTACTACCAGACCCGCAAGACCAGCCACGCCACCAAGGTCGGCTTCGGCACCTGGGTTGGGATCATGCTGGGCACGGCCACCAAGCTGGCGCTGGGCCTGTGCATGCTAGGCGTGTTTGCGATCGCCTGGTTCGTCTGACCCAGCGATTAGCGGGCGCGGCCGCTGTCGTGCCACCCGTTCAGAGCACGGCAGCGTCCATGCGAGTGTCGCGACACAAGTTGTGTGGTCCACTGCAGATGTTATGCCACCGTGTACACATCGCGTATGCAGACGCGGCCGTTAAGCTACGCGCCTGACGCGCCTGCCTGGCGCCTACATTCGGCCAGACTGCCCATGCCCACGCCCACGCACCGTACCCGTCCCTTGATGCTGATCGCCCTGGCCGCTGCGCCATTGGCGCATGGGCAGGAAATCGCGCCGCAGCCGGCATCGCCGCAGGCCTGCACGTCCGTGACCTCGGATGCCGCGCGCCTGGCGTGTTACGACCAGGCACTGGGCTACACCCCGCAGGCCGTGCAGGAGGCAGATGCCGCAGCGCAATTGGCCAAGCAGGCCGCCAAATCGGAAGACACCCGCAAGATCAGCCGCGTAGGCGATTTCTTCCGTGCCGATGGCCAGGACCAGCCCAAGGAAGAAGCGGTTGCCAATGCCGGCCGCGGTTCGCTGCTGGATCGCCGCTGGGAACTGGCCAAGGACTCCAAGCTGGGCACGTTCCAGCTGCGTGGCTACAAGCCGGTGTATCTGCTGCCGGCGTTCTGGACCAGTGACAGCAACCGCACCCCGCAGTCGCCGAATCCGGCCAACTCGGTCAACACCCCGCAGCAACTGGACAGCGCCGAACTGAAGTTCCAGCTCAGCTTCAAGACCAAGCTGGTCGAGGATCTGTTCGGCGACAACGGCGACATCTGGATGGGCTACACCCAGAGCTCGCGCTGGCAGGCCTACAACACCGATGCCTCGCGCCCGTTTCGCGAAACCAATTACGAGCCGGAGGCGATGTTGGTGTTCCGCAACAACTACAGCCTGTTCGGCTGGAAGGGCCGCATGAGCGGCATCAGCCTCAACCACATGTCCAACGGCCGCGAAGACCCGCTGTCGCGCTCCTGGAACCGGGTGATCCTCAACATTGGCCTGGATCGCGAGAACTGGGCGCTGACGCTGCGCCCGTGGTTCCGCATCAAGGAGGATCGTGCCGACGACAACAATCCCGACATCGAGGACTACATGGGCCGCGGCGACGCGACCCTGGTCTACAACAAGGATGGGCACGAATTTGCATTGATCGCGCGGCACTCGCTGCGCGGCGGCGACCGCTCGCATGGCTCGGTGCAGCTGGATTACGGCTTTCCCATCACCAACCTGCTGCGTGGCCACGTGCAGGTGTTCGACGGGTACGGCGAGAGCCTGATCGACTACAACCACAAGGCCACCTACATCGGCGTGGGTGTGTCACTGCTGGAGTGGTTCTGACGCCCTCGGACCGACGACGCGTGCGTTGCAGCCTGGCCACGCGCTGGGTACGGCGTCGACGTCAGCGAGATAGCGGATTGCAATAAAAAAAGCCGGCAGCGATGCCGGCCTTTTCCTGTGTGGCGGTAGCGCAAGCAACTGAAGCATGTTGCCAGTTGCCATGCTTCAGGCGGGGATTCAGACGTCGAAGAAATCCACCTTGCCGTCTTTCAGTGTGTAGTAAGCGCCCACCACGCGGCATGCGCCTGCGCGCAGCGGTTCGAGCAATGCGGGTTCGGAGGCACCACGCAGACGATCGACAGTACGCTTGATGTTGGCCTTGACCGATGCAGCGAGCAGATCCTCGCCGCCCTGTTTCTTGGCAGTGAGGACGGCCGGGACGATGGGTTCGATCATGGCGCCGATCGCGCCGGGGAAGAACGCATTCTGTTCGACCACCGACACTGCCGCCGCCACTGCGCCGCAACTTTCGTGGCCCATCACCACCACCAGCGGCACACCGAGCTGGCTCACCGCATATTCGATCGAGCCCAGCGCCGTAGTGTCGACGGTATTGCCGGCGTTGCGCACGATGAACATCTCACCCAGGCCGCGGCCGAACAGCAACTCCGGCGGGACGCGCGAATCCGAGCACGACACCAGGATGACGAACGGCGTCTGGCCCAGCGCCAGTTCCAGACGCCGCCTGCTGTCGGAGATGACCTTCTTGGGGCGGTTTTCGACGAAGGCGGCGTTGCCGTCGCGCAGCGTCTGCAATGCCTGCTCGGCGGTGAGCTCGGTCTTTTTGGACGGCGCCGCGCGCAACGCGAACGGCATGGACGCGGCGGCGGCCGCGATCGGCGCGCAACAGGCGCATTGCAGCAATTTTCGACGGGATGCGGAATGCGACATGGACGAGCCCCTGCTCTCTGGTTGGTATGGCGATCCTACTACACGGCGAGTGCGGCAAAATGCATCTCAGGCAGGTGCTACGGACACGATGTCGTCCCGAAACGCCGCGGGTTCAGGTCCAGTCCGCCAAACCCTCGCGACGATAGGTTTCCTGAAAGGCCGGACGCGCCTTCATACGCTGCGCATGCGCTTTCAGCGCTGGCCAGGTATCGGTCGGACGCGGCATGTTGCGCGACCAGCGCATCAGCATGGTCAGCATGAAGTCGGCGGCCGATAGCGTCTGACCGAGCAGATACGGCCCGTGTGCCTGCAGATGCGCATCGACCTGGGTCCAGGCCGCTTCGAGCTTGCGGCGGGCCTGCGTCTGCGCCGGCTCGGCGTGCTCGGCACCTGCAGGCTCGCTCGGGTAAAACCAGGCGCGGTACGCCGGCTGCAGGGTGTTGGCGCAGAAGAACATCCACTTGTAGTAGGTCGCTCGCTCGGGGGTGCCGAGCGCCGGGGCCAGCCCCGCCTGTGGATGCAGATCGGCCAGCTGCAGCACGATGGCTGCCGCCTCGGTGAGTACCTGTCCATCCAGCACCAGGGTGGGCACCACGCCGGCGGGATTGAGGGCCAGGTAATCGGGTTGTTTCTGCTCGCCGCGCTCGAAATCCAGCGGGTGCAGCACGTGCGGCACATCGAGTTCGATCAGCAGCCAATGCACCACCAACGCTGCGGTGCTGGGGGTGTGGTAGAGCGTAGTCGTCATGCGGATTCCGGGTGAGATGAGGTTAGCTGAGGTCGCGCAACGAAGGGGCGATCATCGGGCAGGCATCGCCGGCATTCTTAGGCGGTGCGAAGGGTCCGTTCAAGGTGCTGCCTGCGCGCCGTCCAGACACACACGACAGCCGCCTGCGATGTTCATTGGCCGCTGTTGTCGGTACAGGCACGCAGGCAGGCGAGTTTGCGCGGTTCGCAGCGATTGTCGTCGCTCTGCTGACTGCAATCGAACACCTGCGCCATGCAGTTGGCCTGCTGCGCCGGGTTCTGCAGATCGTCGCAGCGCTTTCCACGCGGCGCGACGGACATGCGGCAACTACTTTCGCTTGGCCGATCGGCGCGGCATTGCCTGGCACTCTGGTTGCACTGCGCGATGCAACGATCCGACGCTGCTGGCCCGCTGAAACGTGTCGACGGCTCGCTTGGCCTGATCGGTTTGTCCTCTGCGAACGGCACCGGCGCCGGCGCGCGCGGTGCGTAGTTACCGGAGGGAAACAGCACCGTGGGTGCGGCCTTGTTCTGCGCAGCTGCCGTCACGCAACAACAGGCCATCACGATAAGGCTGATGAATCGGAGCATTCCTGTTCTCCTGTGGCACTGGCTGTCGAATGCCGAGCATAGCCGCTTCCTGTTCGGCATGACCGCGTGCTGCATGTAGCGTCGATCTGGCGCGATTTACTTCAAGAGCGCTTGCGCTCAGGTGCACCGTCAGCTCGGCACGATGCACCAACAAAAACGGCGGCCTGGTATGGGCCGCCGCTGATGACCGTACTTACTCCACCACCACCGGAATCTTGCCGATGCGCGACTGCCATAGCCGCGGGCCGGTCTTGTGCACCGACTCGCCAGTGGAATCCACCGCAACGGTGACCGGCATGTCCTTGACCTCGAATTCGTAGATCGCTTCCATGCCGAGGTCTTCAAACGCCAGCACGCGTGCGGCCTTGATCGCCTTGGACACCAGATACGCCGAGCCGCCGACCGCCATCAGGTACACAGCCTTGTTGTCGCGGATCGCATCGATGGCCGCATCGCCACGCTCGGACTTGCCGACCATGCCCAGCAGCCCGGTCTGTTCGAGCATCTGGCGGGTGAACTTGTCCATGCGGGTGGCAGTGGTCGGGCCGGCCGGGCCCACCACTTCGTCGCGCACCGGGTCGACCGGGCCGACGTAATAGATGAAGCGGTTGGTGAAATCGACCGGTAGCGATTCGCCACGGTTGAGCATGTCGATCATGCGCTTGTGCGCGGCGTCGCGGCCGGTCAGCAGCTTGCCGTTGAGCAGGATCACTTCGCCCGGCTTGAAGCTGGCGACTTCGTCGCGGGTGATGGTGTCCAGGTTCACCCGCCTAGCATTGGTCGGGTTGTAGGTGAGCTTGGGCCAGTCTTCCAGCGACGGCGGATCCAGCATCACCGGGCCGCTGCCGTCCAGGGTGAAATGCGCATGACGGGTGGCCGCGCAGTTGGGGATCAGCGCCACCGGCAGGTTGGCGGCATGGGTCGGGTAATCCTTGACCTTGATGTCCAGCACCGTGGTCAGGCCACCCAGGCCCTGCGCGCCGATGCCGAGCGCGTTGACCTTTTCGTAGAGCTCCAGGCGCAGCTCTTCGGCGCGATTGGAGGCGCCACGCGCCTGCAGGTCGACGATGTCGATCGGCTCCATCAGGGCTTCCTTGGCCAGCAGCATCGCCTTTTCGGCGGTGCCGCCGATGCCGATGCCGAGCATGCCCGGCGGGCACCAGCCGGCGCCCATGGTCGGCACGGTCTTGAGCACCCAATCGACGATGGAATCGGACGGATTGAGCATGGCGAACTTGCTCTTGGCCTCCGAACCGCCGCCCTTGGCCGCGACGATCACCTCCACATGGTGGCCGGGCACGATCTTGGTGTTGACCACGGCCGGCGTGTTGTCGCGGGTATTGGTGCGCTTGCCGGCCGGGTCGGCCAGCACGCTGGCGCGCAGCTTGTTGTCGGGGTGGTTGTAGGCGCGGCGCACACCCTCGTTGACCATGTCTTCCACGCCCATGGTGGCGTCGTCCCAGCGCACGTTCATGCCGATTTCCAGGAACACGGTGACGATGCCGGTGTCCTGGCAGATCGGGCGGTGGCCCTCGGCGCACATGCGCGAATTGATCAGGATCTGTGCGATGGCGTCCTTGGCGGCAGGCGATTCTTCGCGCTCGTAGGCGGCGGACAGGTTCTTGATGTAGTCGACCGGGTGGTAGTAGCTGATGTACTGCAGCGCGTCGGCGACGGACTGGATGAGGTCTTCCTGCTTGATCGAGGTCACGGCTGGCTCTACGGCTGGCGGGGGCAATCCCGGCATTTTAGAGCAAACAGCGGGCGCGTCCGGGTGCGGCGTCAATCGCTGCAATTGACCGATGCGGGACACCGCGCCCGGCATGGCACCGTACTGCGCTTTTTTGCACTGCCGGCGGCGGCTGACGACCATCTCGACGCCATGGCCGCGCATGTGGCTGGCGGGCACCCAGCACCCTCGCCCAGTGCCCTCACCCAGTGCACAACACCCCGCGCCCACGCCGCGCGCGGCACACTAGCGTCATGTCAGCTTCCCGTTCCGGCGCCACTGCGCCCGCTCCCCGTACCGGCCCTACCCTGCGCGAACGCCTGGATGCGCTGCGTAATCTGCCCCCGTTCCTGCGCCAGATCTGGCAGACCAGCCGCTGGTTGAGCGCCAGCAGCATCGGCCTGCGCATGCTGCGCGCGCTGATGCCGGTGGCCTCGCTGTATATCGGCAAACTGATCATCGACGAGGCGATCCACCTGGTCGGCCAGCCGCCGGCATTCGAGTCGTTCGCCCAGGCACTGGGCAGCGGCCGTCTGAACCGGCTGCTGGAACTGCTGGCGCTGGAACTGGCGCTGGCCATCGGTTCGGACCTGCTCGGCCGGCTGGTCGGCTACGCCGATGCGCTGCTGTCGGAGTTGTTCAACAACGCCGCCAGCGTGCGTCTGATGGAGCATGCCGCGCAGCTGGATCTGGAGGATTTCGAAGACCCCGACCGGCAGGACAAGCTGGATCGCGCGCGCCGTCAGACCATGAACCGCATGAACCTGATGAGCCAGTTGTTCGGCCAGGTGCAGGACGCCATCACCGTGATCAGCCTGGCGGTGGGCCTGGTGGTGTATGCACCGTGGTTGATCGTGCTGCTGGCGGTGGCATTGATTCCGGCCTTCATTGGCGAGGCCCACTTCAATGCGCTGGGCTATTCGCTCAACTTCCAGTGGACGCCGGAGCGGCGCCAGCTGGATTACCTGCGCCAGGTCGGCGCCAGCGTGGAGACCGCGAAAGAAGTCAAAATCCTCAATCTGCACCGCTTCCTGATCGCGCGCTACCGCCGCCTGGCCGCCAAGTTCTTCCAGGCCAACCGCGCACTGGCGCGCAAGCGTGCGTTGTGGGGTGCGCTGCTGGCGGCACTGGGCACGCTGGGCTATTACATGGCCTATGGCTACATCGCCTGGCGCACCGTGCGCGGTGATTTCAGCATCGGCGACCTGACCTTTCTGGCCGGCAGTTTCCTGCGGCTGCGCCAGTTGCTGGAGGGCTTGTTGATCGGCTTTTCGCAGGTCGCCGGGCAGGCCTTGTATCTGGACGATCTGTATTCGTTCTTCAATATCGTGCCGGAAATCCGCTCGCGTGCGAATGCGTTGCCGGTGCCGCGCCCGATCCGCCAGGGTTTCGTGTTCGAAGATGTGGGCTTTCGCTATCCAGAGGCCGAACAGTGGACGGTGCGGCATCTGGATTTCGAATTGCGTGCCGGCGAAGTGCTGGCCCTGGTCGGCGAAAACGGTGCCGGCAAGACCACCCTGGTCAAGCTGCTGGCGCGGCTGTACGACCCCGACGAAGGCCGCATCCTGCTCGATGGCCACGACCTGCGCGATTACGATCTGGATGATTTGCGCGCCAACCTGGGCGTGATCTTTCAGGACTTCGTGCGTTATCACCTGAGCGTGGGCGAGAACATCGGCGTGGGCCAGGTGGATGCGATGGACGATGCACCGCGTATCCGTGCCGCTGCGCAGCGCGCGATGGCCGGCGAGCTGATCGACAGCCTGCCCGACCGATACGACCAGCTGATCGGACGCCGTTTCAAGAACAGCGTGGACCTCTCCGGCGGGCAATGGCAGAAGATTGCGATTGCGCGCGCCTACATGCGCGATGCGCAGCTGATGATCCTGGACGAACCCACCGCTGCGCTGGACGCACGCAGCGAATTCGAGGTGTTCCAGCGCTTCAAGGAGCTCTCGGACAACCGCACCGCGGTGCTGATCTCGCACCGCTTTTCCAGCGTGCGCATGGCTGACCGCATCCTGGTGCTGGCCGCCGGCCGGATCGAAGCGGCCGGCACCCATGCCGAGCTGATGGCGCAGGGCGGGCGTTATGCGGAGCTGTTCGAGTTGCAGGCGGCGGGGTATCGGTGATTTTTGGGATTGGGCATTCGGGAGTGGGGATTGGCCCGGGCTGCCAGCCTATCCGCGAGTCCGGCGCTGTCCAATCCCTAAGAACCTGTTCACAATCTTCTGAGTAACAGTGCCAAGAAGGCCAAATGGATGAACTGCAGGCTGGTGTTGAGTTTGCGCTCGCAGTTCTTCCATAGCCTTCGGTTCTTCTCCAGCCAAGCAAAACTACGCTCGACAATCCATCGCTTGGGCATGACCTTGAAGGTGTGCAGTTCGCTGCGCTTGGCAATCTGCACCGTGAGCTGCTCGCCTAAAATCTCTCGCGCGCCGCT
>NZ_LYMI01000050.1 GCF_001660815.1 Xanthomonas nasturtii | reverse complement strand
AAAGACCTCGATAAGAAGCTCATGCGCTACATCCGCCAGTACAACAAAAACCCAAAACCGCTGAAATGGACCTTCGCTGATCCAACTCGACGCATCACATCCGATTCCTCGGATTCAGTGCACTAGGCGATGTCGGCACCGCGTGTGTTGCGCACTGCGCCATGCATGCTGCAGTCTCAGTGGCGACACTGCTGTTGAACACACCCCATGGGGTGTGCACGCGAACTTCATGCGCTTTAGCCAATGACGCTCGATACTGCGCGCATCGTCAGGAGGTCATCCATGGTCTTGCACCGGAATGGGCTGACGTTGTGCCTGCTTGCGCTGACCGTGTTCTTCATTGGTTGCCAGATCTACGCCGGGCTGCATGCGCACAACCACGCGCTGCGCGAACAGGGGTCGCCGGCACTGCTGCGGTCTGCCTACCTGCACAGCCCGCATTTCATGGCTGCCTTGTTCGAAAACTGGGAAAGCGAATTCCTGCAGATGGGCATGTAGGTGCTGTTCACCGTCAAGCTGCGTCAGGTAGGCTCGGCCGAATCGCGGCCGCTCGATCCGGCCGAAGAATGCAGCGACATCAAACCCGGAGCCACTCCCTGGCCGGTACGCGCCGGTGGGGTGTGGCGACGGCTGCATGAGCATTCGCTGGCAATCGCGTTCGGGGCTTCATTCCTGATGAGCTTCGCACTGCATCCGGTCGGCAGTTGGCGGCTGGAGCTTCTGGAGCGCGCGCAGCATCAACGCGCACCCACTTCACGCCATCACCCGGCTTCGTTCACTGCGTTGCAATGCATGCCCGCCTAGCGTTGCATCACGACGAAAACGCAGGAGCAACGCATGGGTAGCGAACCGAAAAAGCCGTGGGGTCCGGAAGACGACCAGAAAAAGCCGTTCACCCCGCAGGAGCGTCGCAATGAAGATGTCGAATGGAAGGTGCACGACATGCCCGACGAAGATCGCGACGTGAACAAGGCCGATCCCGAGCGCGATTACGAGCGGCCGGATGGCTCGGAAAAACGCTGAGGCACCTCAGCAGCATGCCCGTAGCGCCCGCCGATGCGGGCGCTATTCGTTTCTAGCAACGTCCGTGCCTGGCAGCTGAGGTAAGCAGGCCGGCAGCGTCCGCGAAGTCCGGCCATCGCCCCAGCATCGCAGTGCGCTAGCGATGCATCCCATTCCAAGCAGCGGCCAGCCCGTCTGCCGGCTGCGCAGCCGTTTCGTTCGCCGCTCTTGTCCGTCGCATCCCGGACGACTCGCACTACGGCGCCAGCACTCAATGATGATGGTGATAACCCACGTCGGCGGCGATCTTGCCGCGAAAGACGCGGTACGACCACACCGTGTAGCCGAGCACCAGCGGCAGCAGCACCACCAGGCCCACCATCGGAAAGATCTGCGAGGAGGGCGGCGATGCCGCCTGCCAGATGGTGTAGCTCGGCGGCACCAGGTACGGCCACATGCCCAGCACAAGGCCGATAAAGCCCAGCACGAAGATCGCCAGGGTCAGCAGGAAGGGCGATGCATCGCTGCGCGAGCTGTCGCTGCTGCGCCACAGCGCAAGTGCCACCCCCGCGGTGATCAGCGGGATCGGCGACAGCCACCAGAAATTGCCGTGCTCGAACCAGCGCGCCATCACATGCGAGCTCAGGAACGGCAGCCATGCGCTGACCAGCACCACGAAGGTCACCACCACCCCCACCAGCGGCTTGGTCAGTTGCCGCGCCAGGGTGTGGGTACGGCCATCGGTCTTGAGAATCAGCCAGGTGCTGCCGAGCAGCGCATAGCCGAACACCAGCGCGGCACCGGTGAGGATGGTGAACGGGCTGAACCAGCCGAATACGCCGCCGGTGTAGCGCCCGTTTTCCAGTGGCATGCCTTCCACCAGCGCACCCAGGATGATGCCTTGCGCGAACGCGGTCAGGATCGAGCCGGCAATGAACGACAACGTCCACAAGCGACGCGAGCGCTGTGCCTTGAAGCGGAATTCGAACGCCACGCCGCGGAACACCAGCGCCATCACCATCAACAGCACCGGGAGATACAGGCCCGACAGGATCACCGCATACGCGGTGGGAAACGCGGCGAACAGGCCGGCGCCGCCGAGCACCAGCCAGGTTTCGTTGCCGTCCCAGATCGGTGCTGCGGTGTTCATCATCAGGTCCACTTCCTGCTCGTCGCGCGCGAACGGTGCCAGCATGCCCAGCCCCAGCACGAAGCCGTCCAGCACCACGTACATCAGCACGCCGAAGCCGATCACGCCGAACCACACCACCGGCAACCAGTAACTCAGTTCCATGGGGTGTTCTCCTGTTCCAGTGACGTATCGGCTGCCGACAATGGGCGTGCCGGGGTGTGTTCGCCTCCGGCCACGTGCGGACCGTCGCGGCTGGCCTGCGGCCCGGCGCGGACCAGCTTGCTCAGATAAAAGATCCCAAAGCCGAACACGAATGCATAGCCCAACACATACACCAGCAGCGACACCGCCACGGTCGCGGTCGATTGCGGCCCTACTGCATCGGCTGTGCGCAGCAGCCCGTACACCACCCACGGCTGGCGCCCGATCTCGGTGACGAACCAGCCGGCCACCAACGCGACGAATCCGGCCGGCAGCATGATGTTCCAGGCCAGGATCAATGGCCTGACCTGCAGGCGCCCGCGCCACCAGGCAATGGCCGAGACCCAGGCCAGCACCAGCATCGCCATGCCCAGGCCCACCATGATGCGGAAGGCGAAGAACACCGGCGCCACCGGCGGCCGTTGATCGCGCGGCACCGAGGTCAGCGGCGTGATCTCGCCGTCTGCGCTATGGGTCAGGATCAGGCTGCCCAGGCGCGGGATGGCCACTTCGTAATCGTTGCGCTCGGCCTCGGCGTTGGGCAGCGCAAACACCACTAACGGCACGCCGGCGCCATGGCCTTCGCCGTGCCAATGCGCCTCCATCGCGGCAACCTTGAGCGGTTGATGTTCCAGCGTGTTGAGCCCGTGCTGGTCGCCCACCAACACCTGGATCGGCAGCACGATGGCGGCAAAGGCCACAGACAGGCGCAACATGCGCGCGCCCGCATCCACGTGCAGCCCCTTGCGCAGGTAATAGGCGCCAACGCCGCCGACCACGAAGCAGGTGGTGATGAACGAGCCCAGCGCCATGTGCACCAGGCGATACGGAAACGACGGGTTGAAGATGATCTGCATCCAGCTGACCGGCTGCACGATGCCGTTGACCACCTCAAAGCCGCGCGGCGTATGCAGCCAGCTGTTGGACGATAAAATCCAGAACGTGGACACCAGCGTGCCGATCGCCACCATGCAGGTGGCGAAAAAATGCAGGCGCTCGGACACGCGGCCCCAGCCGAACAACATCACGCCCAGGAAACTGGCCTCCAGAAAAAAGGCGGTGAGTACTTCGTAGCTCAATAGCGGGCCGATCACGCTGCCGGCAATGCGGCTCAACTCGGGCCAGTTGGCGCCGAACTGGAAGGCCATCACGATGCCGCTGACCACGCCCATGCCGAACGACACCGCAAAGATCCGCAACCAGAAAAAGTACAGCCGCTTCCACGCCTCGTCGTGCGTGCGTAGCCAGCGCCATTCCAGAAAGCCGAGCAAGTTCGCCAGGCCAATGGTGAAGGCCGGAAACAGCACATGGAACGAGATGACGAAGGCAAACTGGATACGGGACAGCAGCAATGCTTCCACAGGTGTCTCCTAAGAGCGGCTAAACACGATCTCGCGGGCGGTCGTCAGGTCGGTGCGGGCGGCGCGCTCAGCACCGCAGCGTGCGTGTGTTACATGCCGCACCGGGCACTGAGCGCGCCCGTGTGACGGTAGGCGCAGCAGGTTGTTGGCTTCTTCAAGGCCCGGCGGCACGCACTAGCGCTTGCAGGTGCGCTGCCGCATGGCCGCCAGCGTGCTGCGGCAATTGCAATCTGCAGCCGCGGCGCACAACGCAGGCACGCGCACTTGTTAGAGCATGCCGGCCGCATGGCGGTACGGCTGGCGGATGACTGCAAGCCTGCGCGCAGGAGGCAATAAAAAGCGTGATGTGCTGCACGGTGCGCGGTCCTGCCTACGCGTGGGCGACGCTTGCGCATCGCCGCGGCAGCGCATTGCGCAATCAAACGCACCCAGCCGTGCGGCGTGTCATGCCCCGCGTAAATGGCGCAGGCAACGCGGTGCCAGCCAATCGGCGAGTACCGCATTCATCGAGCCGGGCGTCAGGCATAGCGCATCGCGCACTGCCTTGATCACGTCTGCCTCGGTCAACGTGGGCTGCGCGTCATAGGCCGCACAGACTGCGCGAATGGTGTTTTCCGGAATTCCATCGAAAGGG
The DNA here is from genome assembly GCF_001660815.1 of Xanthomonas nasturtii. GTDB lineage: Bacteria > Pseudomonadota > Gammaproteobacteria > Xanthomonadales > Xanthomonadaceae > Xanthomonas > Xanthomonas nasturtii. Next base: position 19,621 of record NZ_LYMI01000050.1, on the reverse strand, counting down.
TGATAACCAAGCTGGCCGCGGCGATGCTCGCCACGCCAGTAGTCCAACTCGGTTTGCGCATTGGCTTGCACGGGCGTGGCGACAGCATGCATGGAGCACCTCGTCTCACGGTATGGCGTAAGTATTTGCCGCCACGCGATAGCAATACGTGAGCACAGCTTGCACACGCTCTCCACGCACGAGGCGTAGGCTGTGGGTCACCCGGCGCACCCAACCCCAAGAAATGCAACACGGTCCTCGGATAGATCAAGCGATAGATCAAGCGGCGCCATAGGGGCGTCGGCACACGTCGGCGCACACTGATAGCCTGGTAACGATGCACCACTGCAAGCGAGCTGAGCTGGCGCTCGACCAAGACGGTACTTGCTATTGAACTGGCGTGCGTGCCGCCGCAAACCTTGCACTTCTTGGCGTTTCGTCAGCCTCGAAGCGGCCACCGACCCCGACCATGACGCTTGGCACTGGCGCAATCGAGCGCTTCCGTGCGTACTTCGCTCACCGTTATCAGGGCGAGCTCGACTTGGGGGAGAGCGCCGCACCACTGACAGATCGTGACAGCAGTACGCCTTCCCGATGTGGTGCGCAGGCGCGTTTCGCGCCGCCGTCACAATTCTCAACTGAACATGTATCAGTCATTGCGGACAGAAGCGCCCATGGAACGTCTTTCCTGCGCCATCATCGACGACGACGTGGAGTTTTGCGATCAGGTGGTTGAACTCGCCACCGATAGCGGCTTCCGTGCCAAGGGAATCCACACCCTTGGCGAAGCCAGCCGTTGGCTGGACAGCAACTTTCCCGACCTGTTGGTCGTGGATGTTGGCCTGCCAGACGGCAGCGGTTTCGATCTGATCGAACGGCTCGACCCGGATCACACCCCACAGATCGTGGTGGTGTCGGGCGACTACGCCTGCGAAACCAAGGGCCGCGCGCAGCAGTTCGGGGTTAGCGAATTCCTGACCAAGCCCTTTGCGCCCGAACGCCTGGAGCGTGTGCTCGGCGGGCTGCGCGAAGCGCGACAAGGCAACCTGGGTATCTTCGGCAATAGCGACAGCATCGTGATGCTGCGCAAGGACATCGTGCGTGTGGCGCCGACCGATTTGAATGTGTTGGTCACCGGCGAAACCGGCACCGGCAAGGATCTGGTCGCGCGCGCCATCCACCGCGTGTCCGGCCGCCGCGGCCGCTTCGTGCCGGTGAACTGCGGCGCCATTCCTGAGGAATTGCTGGCCAGCCAATTGTTCGGCCACGAGCGCGGCAGCTTCACCGGCGCCGACCGCCGGCATGCCGGGTTCCTGGAGCAGGCCGCAGGCGGCACGCTGTTTCTGGACGAAATCGGCGAAATGCCCAAGCGCCTGCAGGTATATCTGCTGCGGGCGATCGAGTCGCGCAGCTTCATGCGCGTGGGCGGCAACGAGGAAATTCCGCTGGACGCACGCGTGGTTGCGGCCACGCATCAGCACGTGCAGCGTGACCACGGGGTGCTGCGCGAAGACCTGTTCTACCGCCTCAACGAATACCCGATCCAGGTGCCGCCGCTGCGCGAGCGCCGTGGCGATGCGCGCCTGCTGGGGTTGCGTGTGATCGACGAGCTCAACGTCAAGTACGGCGCGCGCAAGTTGCCGACCAAGTCGCTGCTGCGCTATCTGGCGTACCATGCCTGGCCGGGCAATGTGCGCGAGCTGCGCTCGTTCATCCATTACCTGTATCTGCGCTCCGATGGCGATCTGTTGAGTGCGCCGGATGTGGAGCAGACCGTGCCGCAGGCCGATGAAGAAGGGTTGCTGATTCCTGCCGGCTGGACCATGCGCCAGGCCGAAGACGCCATGATCGAATCGGCGCTGGCACGCACGCGCTTCAACAAAAAGGCCGCCGCGCGCGAACTGGGCATCAGCGTACGCACCCTGCACAACCGGCTCAGCGACAAGGATGCGTAGTGAGTGAGCTACCGCAAGGGCAGCGGCGCGAGCTGCTGCATCAATTGCGCAACCGCCTCAATGTGATGGGTTTTGCGCTGTACGCCTTGCGCAACGAAACATCCAAGCCGCTGGAAACGCTGCGCACCGCGCATCAGTCTGCGGTAGAGCTGCTCAATCAGCTAGGCGAACAGGAGCGCGCCCTGCAGCAGGCAGGCGAGTTGCCGCGGGATGTTCCGCCCCCTGCCAGCAGCGATGGATGATCGGCCAACGCGTCAGTGGTTGGCCAACTCGGTCTGCTTGCTGAGCAAGCTGGTGATCGTGCGCGGGTTGTACGGCTTCATGCAGTACGACAGATGCGCGAAGCGCTTGGGCAGGGTGTAGCGGTCGTAGCCCGAGCAGAACGAGAACGGTACGCCGCGTTCCAGCAGCGCATCGGCCACCGGAAAGACCGCCTGGCCGCGCACATTGACATCCAGCAAGGCGCCATCGATGACCTGACCCGAGGCCACCAGCGAGAGCGCGTCCGGCACATTGCCGACCGGTCCCACCACGCTGACGCCGGCTTCCACCAACAAGTCGTTGAGCGACTCTGCCAACAGATAGTCGTCCTCGACGACAAGAATGCGGCGGCCGGTGAGTATGTGGTCGTGCATGGCAGGCTCCAGGGCGGTGGCACATCAGGCGACGCGCGTACGCATGGTGCGCGTAGCGCAGGTTAACGGCGCGCGTAAGCAGGCGCTTCCAAGACCGGCCTCTGCAAGATCTTTTTGGCACTGCATCAGAGCGACCAGGCAAGGCAAGTGCGCGCTGCCAGGCGGGCGCGGTCGAACCGGCATGTCGCACGCGTAGACGCAGGCTCGTACAGGCCCGGCTGACCAGAGCGCGCTACGCTGTCTGATCCGCTCCAAGCGCTGCATGGCAAGGCGCCGTGCTTTGCGTCATCATCGCCGATTACGCTTGAAATCAGCGCTGCGAACGATGGTGTTGCCATGACCGACGACGAAACTTCCAACGACGATATCGCCCCGGACGCGACGACCCAGCAGCCCTTGTTCGTGCTTGGCGTAGGCGCTGCCGGGCTGGATGCCGGACGCCTGGCGGAATTGCTCGATGCGGTGGCGGGCGCCTCGAACCTGGCCATCATGCTGCTGCTGCGCGACCGCCAGTTGCTGGACGAAGCGCGTCTGCGTGAATTGCTTGGCAGACAGGCCGCGCTGCTGTCGGTGCCCAGCGATGGTGAGCGGTTGCAGCCGGGGCGCTTCTATCTGCCGCCCAGCGAGACCGTGGTGACGCTGGAAGAAGGCCGCATCCGCCTGCGTGCATTGCCCGGTGGCGAAAGCGATCACGGGTTGATCGACGGCTTTTTCGTCTCGATGGCGCACGATCAGGATGGCAACGTGATCGGCCTGATCATGGGGCGCCTGGACGGCGACGGCACGCTGGGCACTGCGGCGATCAAGGAGTGCGGCGGGCTGGCGCTGGCCGTGGACGATGCCTCGCTGCATGGGCTGGATCTGCGTAGCGCCAGCAATCCGGCCGCCATCACCGACGACATCCTGCCGCTGCCGCAGGTTGCGGCGCGTATCGCTGCGCACATGCAGCGCCATCATGGCTTCGGGCATCCGGTGCCGGTGGGGCTGCGCAACGGCAGCGAGAGCGACAAGCTCAGCCAGATTGCCGGCATCCTGCGCAATACCACCGGGCACGATTTTCATGGCTATAAACGCGCCACGTTCCTGCGCCGCGTGCAACGGCGCATGCAGGTCGCGCAGGTGGAAACGCTGGAGCAGTATCTGGAGATCCTGCGTAACCGGTTCGACGAGCCGTTGCAGCTGTTCAACGATCTGCTGATCGGGGTGACCAAATTCTTCCGCGATCGCCGCGAGTTCGAATTTCTGGAACAGCAGGTGATTCCGCGGCTGTTTCAGGGCAAGCACACCGGCGACAGCCTGCGCGTGTGGGTGCTGGGCTGCTCCACCGGCGAAGAAGCCTATTCGCTGGCGATGCTGCTGCGCGAGCATGCCGAAACCCTGGACACCGCCCCGCGCATCCAGATCTTCGCCAGCGATATCGACGGGCGTGCGCTGGCCACCGCGCGGGTGGGGCGGTATGCCTCCAGCATCGTGGGCGAGGTGGCGCCGGAACGCTTGCGGCGCTGGTTCGTCAAGGAAGGCGACACCTACGTGGTGAGCAAGGAACTGCGCGAGCTGTGCGTGTTTTCCCAACACAGCATCGTCAAGGACCCTCCGTTTTCGCGGCTGGATCTGGTGTCCTGCCGCAATCTGCTGATCTATCTGGACGCCGAATTGCAGAACCGGGTAATCCCGATCTTCCACTTCGCCATCCGGCCGGGCGGCTATCTGTTCCTGGGCAACGCCGAAAACGTCTCACGCCACGCGCAGTTCTTCACGCCCGTGGAGCGCAGCTTTCGGGTGTTTCAGCGGATCGATGTGCAAAGCAACGTGCACGCCACGTTCCCGACCATGCAACTTGCGGCCGCTGCCAGGGCGCCGGCGCCACCGCAGCGGCCGCGCAATCCCAGCAATGCGCTGGTGCGTGCCGGCGAACGCATCGCCGACCGCTATGCGCCGGCGTACGCCGTGCTGGACGAGCATTTTGACGTGCTGCATTTCTCCTCGCAGGCGGGGCGTTTCATCCGTCCTGGCGGCGGCACGCCCAGCCTCAACCTGATCAATCTGATCCACCGTGACTTGCGCCTGGACCTGCGTAGCGCGCTCAGTCGCGCCGAAATGGACCGTTCCCCGGTGCACGTCAAGGGGATCCCGGTGCACGAAGATGCGGCGTCCTGGGCGGTGAACCTGTTTGTCGAGCCCACGTCCGATGCGGAAGTTCCGCGCGGCTATGTGGTGCTGTTCCAGGAAGTGGAAGCGCGCGAACCGGTGGAGCCGCCGCTCCCGCGCGACAGCGTGCACGACAGCGGCCATGTGCAAGTGCTGGAAAACGAGCTGCGCATCACCCGCGAGCGCCTGCAGTCGATGATCGAAGAGCTGGAGAGCACCAACGAAGAGCTCAAGTCGTCCAACGAGGAATATCAATCGCTCAACGAAGAACTGCAGAGCGCCAACGAGGAACTGGAAACCTCCAAGGAAGAGCTGCAATCGGTCAACGAGGAAGTGACCACCGTCAACGGCGAGCTGGCCCATCGCGTGCAAGAGCTGGCGCATGCCAACAGCGATCTGAAGAACCTGCTGGAAAGCACCCAGATCGCCACCGTCTTTCTCGACAACGAACTGCGTGTCACCAACTTCACGCCGGCCGTCACCGACATCCTGCCGTTGGTGGAGAGCGACATCCATCGCCCGATCAGCCATATCAAATTGCATGTGGATTACGACGAGCTGCAGGACGATGCGCGCCGGGTCATCCGTACCCTGGCCGTGCTCGATCGCGAGGTCGAAAACCCCACCACGCATGCGCGCTACATGGTGCGCGTGCTGCCGTACCGCACCGTGGACAATTTCATCGGCGGTGCGGTGCTCACCTTCATGGATGTCACCCCGCTCACGCGCGCCGAGCGTGCGCTACGCGGTAGCGAGCAACGCCTGCGTACCTTGATGGAAGGCATTCCGCAGCTGGTGTGGCGCTCGCTCGATGGTGGCCGCTGGACCTGGTCCAGCCCGCAATGGTCCAGCTACACCGGGCAGAGCGATGCCGACAGCCTGGAGCTGGGCTGGTTGCAGGTGGTGCATCCTGACGAACGCGAGCTGACCATGAACGCCTGGCTGGACAGTGCGTCCAAGGGTGGGATGGATATCGAACACCGGCTGTTCAATGCGGCCGAGCATGGCTACCGTTGGTTTCATACGCGCAGCGCGCCGGTCCGCGACGAACGTGGCCAGGTGCTGGAGTGGCTGGGCACCTCCACCGAATCGGACAACTTGCGCCGCCTGCAGGAACAGCAACGCGTGCTGGTGGCCGAGTTGCAGCACCGCACGCGCAATCTGATCACCGTGGTGCAGTCGGTGGCCAAGCAGACCGTGCAGACCAGCCAGAGCATGCCCGAGTTTGCCGGCAAGTTCGACGACCGGCTTGCAGCGCTGTCGCGCGTGCAGGGCTTGCTGTCGCAGTCGGACAATATGCCCACCACCATCGGCGCATTGCTGCGCATGGAGCTGGACGCGCTCGGTGCAGCGGTGGATCAAAAGCGCATCGTGGTGGAAGGCCCGAACGTGGCGCTACGCAAATCCACCGTGCAGACCTTGGCGCTGGCCTTGCACGAACTGGCCACCAACGCGCTCAAGCATGGCGCACTGGCAACGGACAGCGGCACCTTGTCAATCCGCTGGGAGGTGGTGTCCGCCGGTAACACGCCAGCGCGCCTGGTGTTGTTGTGGATCGAAGAAGGTGCGAGCCAGCAGCTGCGCGACGACCGTGATGAAGCCGGCGGGTTCGGTCGCCGCCTGATCGAAAAGGCCTTGCCGTACAGCCATGGCGCGCAGACGCGTTACGAGCTCAGCGACACGCGCCTGGAATGCGAGATCCAGTTGCCGCTCAATCCAGTGAACGATTAGGAGCAGCTTACAAACTTCTGCGCAGTTGGCAGGCGGGCGCGGCAGGCGCTCGGAATCGGTATGGACCACCCGGACACTGCGGTTCCTCCGCGCCGTTCGCACCCACCTGACGACTGCTCGCTACGGTTTGTTAGCCGCGCTACATCAAGGCGTGTGTCGCTGAGTGCGTCAGGTGCCTGCGCGATGTAGTGAAAAAAACCTGCCTATCAAAGTGCATCGCGGCAGATGCAGCAGTGCGCATCGCGTGGCCGAGTGGATGCGTGCTGCCTGCGCCAATAAAGTTGCGTGCAACCATCACTACAATCAGCGCAACGGCCTGGCGCTGAATGCAACAGGCGATTGCGTATCGCAGCGCATGCACGCAGTTGACAGCAGCCTCTGCTGCACGCGCAGAGGCTGCGATGCGCTGCACACGCGCAGCTCACGGAAAATACTGCGCGACGGTGCAGAACCTGCGACCGAATCGGCCTTCGTCGTGCATGCGCCATCGCTGAAACTGCATGAAACGCTTGCGCTGCACGCCTTTGCGAAAGTCGAGAACTTGGCGCGTATTGTGCGTAAGCACTGTAGTCGTCGAGATGCACACGGTGGAGTAATCATGATTACGCGCATTCTTCAGTTGTCCGCCCGCGTGGCGAGCAACGCATGGGTCGAGGTCGGCGTAGGCGCCGATGCCGACATCTTCGTCGCCGACCGCGGCGGCAAACGCGAGGAGCGCGCCACCTTCGGACGGCGCGCGCCAGGACAGCAGCGCTCGATCCATCTGCAGGAACCCGGTTGGCTGGGCGGCGTGGATCTGGCCATCTGGGAAACCCAGCGCTGCGCCATCCCGTTGTGCGGCTTCGTCTGCACCGCGTCGGCAGACGGCACGACTGCCGCAACCTGGTTGAGCCAGGATGGAGGCGCGGTGCATGCGGCCGGATTGCGCAACGTGATGGATATCGGCGGGCGCCTGCAGATGGGATTTTCGTTGCTGGTGGCCTCATCGGCGAGCATGCCTACGCATCGGCCGCTGTGCATCGATGGCGACTTGAGCAAGTGGCTGCAGATGGGCGGTGCCGAAGCGATGCGCCATCTCACGCCCTGGCGGCTGGAGCGTTGCGCCGCTGCTGCAGACGTGCGGCCAGAGTGGGCAAGCGAAACCGGTTCAGCGCAGACTGCGCGGGTGTGAGCGCGCATGCCATGGTTCAACAAACAAAGGGGCCGATCGGCCCCTTTGTCGTTTCAGTCGGCGGTAGTTGATCTGAAATGGCTGGCAACATCGTGAGTAAACCGGTGTGCGGGCATGCTGGCGCTCAGCTGTTGTCCTGCTCGTCAGTGCTGTCGTCCAGGGCGCGTTGCTGCGCCTGGATGTGTTGCTGCTTGCCGTAGGTGCCGCTTTGGCCGAAGTTGGGTTGCGTGCTGCCATCGCGTTCCGGATGGCCGTCGGGTTCGCCTTCGCCCAATCCGCCGCCATGTCCTTGGCCGCGTTGATTGAAGGCTTCGGGCACGCCGTCGCGCGGTGGCTGCGCATCATGGGTGTTTGCAGCAGAGGGATCGTGTCGGCCCTGGCCATCTACCCACGCGTCCGTGCCGTGGCGGCGATAGGCGGATTGACGTTCGTCGTGGGTGTCGAGTCTGGATTTCTCGTTTATGCCAACTTCTGTGCAATGCAATGAAAAAGCCCGGAGCGTGGTCGCCCCGGGCCGGTGATGGGTGCAAGGCACCCATCGGGTTTGGCGCAGCTTGGAACCACTGCGCGGCAACGCGTTGGGAGCCGTGCTCAGCGCTGGATGTCGCCGGTGGTGGAGCCGGCACCCGGGCCTGCGCCCAGGTCGGCACCGGTCACGCGATCCAGCTCTGGATTGGACAGCAGACGTAAGGACATCGCATCCAGTGCCTGCGTCTGCGTGGCGTCCAGCGCCACCGTGGCCGAACCGTCGCCGCCATCGACTGCGGCCTGCGATTCGCGGTCTGCAACAACCTCCCATTGCTCGCCCGCATTCCACGGGCCGACCATGTCGCCTTCGCCCTGCGAGGTGTTGTAGTACGTATCGGTGAAGCGCGGATCGCCCGGCAGCTTGCCCGGCGGGAAATTCGGCTCGATCGAATACAAGGCCTTTTCGAACGACTTCTGATGCGCCACTTCGCGCGTCATCAAAAAGCGCAGCGCATCCACGATGCCCGGATCGTCGGTAACGGTAATCAGCCGCTCATATACCAGCTTGGCGCGTGCTTCGGCAGCGATGTTGGAGCGCATGTCCGCCGTCGGGCAGCCGATGCTGTCCACATACGCAGCCGTCCACGGCACGCCGCTGGAATTGACCAACGCCGGACCACCGCCATACAGAATCTGCTGGGTGTGGCTGGTGCTGTTCTGGGTCATGGTGCGCATCTCCATGGCCTCTTCCATACCCTCTGAGAGCACCGCCTTCGGGCCCTTGTTGAGCATGGCAATGATCGAACCAATGATCTCCAGATGGCTCAATTCTTCGGTGGCGATATCGAACAGCAGGTCCTTGCGGCCCGGATCGTCTTCGCCCAATGCCTGGGTGAAATAGCGCATCGCCGCGGCAAGTTCGCCCTGCGGCCCGCCGAACTGTTCCAGCATCAACGTCGCCAGATCCGGGTTGGGTTGGGCGACGCGAACGGTATACATCAGACGCTTGTTGTGCATGAACATAGGTGGTGCTCCATGGCTGGCACCCGGCAACTACAACCACTCAGGGAGCGTGCAGAGACGTGGGGCTTGGCTCGGGGGGATACCTGCAGGAGTGCAGGCGAAGCAGGGCGGCGGTGCCGCCGTGCGTGGTGACTCAGGCGGCCTTGCTGGCCTTGGATGCCTTTGCGTTGCCGCCTTGCTCGGCGAGCAGGGTCAGCTTCTCGTCGGTGGCTTTTTCTTCTTCCAGCGTGGCCAGCAGCAGCGGCAGCGCGTCTGCATAGCCGAGTTGCTTGGCCATGGCTGCGATGGTGCCGTACGACGCAATTTCGTAGTGCTCCACCTTCTGCGCGCCACCGATCAGTGCGGCATCGCGCACCGGGCCGGCTTCGATTTCATCGATGACTTCGCGGCTTTCCTCCACCAGGCCTTCCATCGCGGCGCACTTGATGCGCTTGAGCTTGATGCCCAACACCTCGACAACCTGGTCGAGCCGTTCGATCTGGCCCTGGGTTTCCTCTAGATGGGTTTCGAAGGCTTCTTTCAGCTTCGGCTCGGTGGCCGCACGTGCAAGACGCGGCAGCGACTTGGTCAGCTGCTTCTCGGCGCTGTAGATGTCCGACAGTTCGTGGATGAAAAGTTCTTCGACAGTCTTGATCGCCATGTGTGGCTCCTTGGGGGTGGTCAGTGAGATAACTACTGCGTGTCATTGCGTGGGCGGTGCCGTCTTGCGTCGTTGCGTTGCGCGGTGACGCGCAGGTGTATCGCTGCATCACAGCCGGTAACTGCGTATGCAGCGAGGTGTGTAACTCATCCGCAGAACATGCTGCGGGCATAGCCCCCGGCGTTCGTTGATGTCACCGTCGTTGTCGATTCGAGCTCAAGGCAGTACTGCGTGATCGCTACGCTAGTCCTGCGAGTGTTAGCGGGATTGGTGGAAACGGTGATCCCGATGCGATGGCGACCTGTGCTGTAGTGCAGGCCGCGTTCGCCGCGTGCGCGATAAGAGCGACGCTGAGTACTGCCCATGCAGCGGCGATGCAGCGTGCAGGGACGCTGCGGCTTCGCATCTACGCAGCACTGCACGCATGCACATGGATGCGTGACAACGCAGACGCATCTCGACGCGAGAGCCAGGCGATGACGCCACTGGACAAGTCGTTACGGCGCGAACTGCAGATCGGCGAGCAGGCATACACCTTGGTCATCGATCCGCAGGGGTTGAAGCTGGTGGAGAAGGGCAAGCGCAAGGGCGTGGCATTGCGCTGGGACGCGCTGGTCAGCGGCGATGCCGCACTGGCCAGCGCATTGCAGGCCTCGCTTGCCGAGCAGTAGTGCAGCGCTGCTGAGCTACTCGCTCAGGTTGCGAACAACCGCGCCAGCTCGCGCACCGCCGCTTCCGATGCTGCGCGATCGGGCCTGGCGTCTGCGTTGTTGAAGTCGTGCGCACCCTGCGATTGCACCAGCAGCCCGTCGCGCCGCGGCACCACGTTGAGATTGTGGCCGCGCCAGACCAGGCCATAGGTGACCTCCGGTTGCGGGATCAGGCGCGCGGTCTGCCCGCGCACCGGGATCACGCTGTCGTCGCCCAGCAGGGCGCGCGCACCGTATCCGGTGGCGTTGATCAGGATCTTCTCGCGCAGATCGCCAAATTGCCGCGGGTGCGCGAACTCCCGCGTATAGAGCTCGCCGCCTGCCTGCAGGAAGTCCTGGAGCAAGAGCCGCGCATAGGCGCTGAGGTTGAAGGTCAGCTGGCTGTAGCGGCGCACGAACGGGACCGGGAACGGGTGGCTGCCGGCCGCCACCGGCTGCGAGCGGGGGCCCAGGTCATGGATGAGTTCGCGCTCCAACGGCGGATAGTCCGGCTCATGCGCTTCGGCAGACGCGACAGGTTGATCGAACGGCACATCCGAGAGCGCGTAGCCATCGCGCCATTCGATCGGCTCGCCGGGCAGGCCCAGCAGGGTTTGATAACGGCGAAACGAAATGCGCGCCATCTCTTCCCAACGCGTCTTGAAATCGGCAGTGGCGTAGTCGCTGGTGCACACGCGCGAGTCCGGCGACCACACGCCGGTGGCATAGAACGAGCGCACATCCGGCAGGCGTTCGCGCGCATAGATGCGCACGCGCAGGCCGGCGCGTTGCGCGACCAGGGCAGTGGTCAGGCCGATCGCGCCACAGCCGATCACCGCCAGCTCGCGCGCATCCGCATCGGCGGCACGCACCAGCCGCAGCGCATGCTCGGCGGCGCCCCACGACAACGACCACCCGCTGCCGCCATGCCCGTAGTTGTGCACCACGGTCTTGCGCCCGATGCGCTCGGCTTCGATCCGCGGCCCCTGTGCACGAAACGGACGCGTGCAACCGTTGATGGCGATGATGCGATCGACCGCGGCGCGCATCGGTGCCAAGGGCGGGGTAGCCGCGAACTGCGTCAGCGAACCGTCCGGCGGCGTCGGCGGCAGCGCAGCGGGCGGCCTGACCAGCGCCTTGTCGGTGGCTGCCCAGCTGGCGGTGGAAGCGGCCGCGAGCGCAACGCCGGCGCTGCGTAAGAAATGACGACGGTGCATGCAACTCCCTGAGTGCTGTGATGGGTGGAGTGATCGCCACGATGCGCCTGGCCACGCTTGCGGCTGCCCGCTGGTGCGGTCTACACATGCCGGCCGCCACAGCGCGGCACCCGAACTGCAGCGTCGACACCCGCAGGCGCCGAGCATAACGCGCGCGTCAGCCGCTGCCGGCGCTGCAGCGCCTTGCGTTTCGCACCGCGATCCTGGCGCTTGGTACCGCGCTGCCGGCCATTCGTCGCCCGGTGCTTTCGCCGCCGCGTGCGCCGGCTATGCTCGCCGCGTGCCAACCCAACGAGTTGCCCGCCTGTGTCTGCCAGCGTCTTGATGATCCTGCGTATCGTGTTCGCCTGGGCCGCCGCGTTGGTGGTGGCCGGGATCATGTGGGCGCAGTTGTTCGGCGCCATCGGCCCGTTCTTCGCCTTGGCCTGCGTGGTCTTGTTGACGCTGGCGTTGATGAGTTCGATCACCCATGTGCGGCGGGTCCGCCTGATCGCCGGGCGACTGGATCACACCACCTTGTCCACCCGTCAGCGCCGCCAGATCGAAGTGCCGCTGGATGTGCAGGCCAGCTTTGCGGTCATGGAAGAGGCGGTGCGTGCGCTGCCGCGCGTGCAGGACATCGAATGCGCGCCGGGCAGCCTGCTGATTCGTGCCAAGGTGCGCCGCATCGACCCGTACGCCGGCCGCCAGCCGTCGCGCTGGAACCTGTTTGCGCGCTTTGCCATCACCCATAACCAGATCCTGGCAACCATCACGCCGGGGCAGGGCACCAGCAGCGTCACCGTGTTGTGCGAGCCCGACGCCGGCGCCTGGGTGGATCTGTTCGCAGTGGACGAAGGCAGCAATTACGAAAACGCCGAGGCGATCAATCGCGCGGTGGTGCGCCGGGTCGGCGAGCAGCGTCGCGACGAACAGGCGGCCGCCGAGCAATCGGTAATGGAAAAGGAACTGGCGGTGGCACGCCTGAATCTGCTGCACGCCCAGGTCGAGCCGCACTTTCTCTACAACACCCTGGCCAGCGCACAGGTGCTGGCGCGCACCGACCCGCCGCGTGCGGACATCATGATCGGCCATCTGATCCAGTACCTGCGCAGCTCGCTGCCCAGCGCCGATGGCGCCATCGCCACCCTTGGCGAAGAACTCGAACGCACCCAGGCGTACCTGGAGATCCTGCGCATCCGCATGGGCGCGCGGCTGGCCTTGCAGGTGGAAGTGCCCTACGAACTGCGTGCGCTGCCGCTGCCGTCGATGATGCTGCAGACGCTGGTGGAAAACGCGATCAAGCACGGGCTGGAAGCCAAGCCCGGCGGCGGCACCGTGTGGATCCTGGCGCGCCGCCACGACGACCATGCCACCCTCACCGTGGCCGACGACGGCCAGGGCTTCAACACGCACAGCCAGGGCACCGGCATCGGGCTGAAGAACCTGCGCGAGCGGCTGCAGCTGATCTATGCCGGCAAGGCCAGCTTTGCCATCGTTTCCAACTTCCCCAGCGGGGTGGCTGCCACCATCAGCCTGCCATTGCCGGCGCAGCTGGTCGCCGCACCCTCGCCGCCGCCGTTGCCTACCGCTGCGGCGCACGCCCCGCAGGTGCAGGCATGAGCGCGTTGCGGGCAGTCGTTGCCGAAGACGAGGCATTGTTGCGGCAGTCGTTGCTGACGCTGCTGGCCGAGGTGTGCCCGCTGCTGCAGGTCGTGGGCGCTTGCGAAGATGGCGCCAGCGCGCTGGAGACCATCGCCGCGCAGCAGCCGGACGTGGTGTTCCTGGATATCCGCATGCCCGGCCTCACCGGTATCAACGTGGCGCGTGCCATGCGTGAGGTCAGCCCGCGTAGCCAGGTGGTGTTCGTCACCGCCTACGACCAGTACGCCATCGATGCGTTCGAACACGGCGCGGTGGATTACCTGCTCAAGCCGATCAGCCGCGAGCGCCTGCAGGCGGCCTGGCAGCGCGTGCAGCAGCGCGCCGCTGCCGGCCAGCCGGATGGCGCGCTGCTGGAGGCCTTGCTGCAGCGTCTGTCGGCGCGCCCGGCGGCGACCAGCGCCGCGCCGCCGCTGGCCTGGCTCACCGCCAGCAGCGGGCGCGAGACCCGCTTGATCGCGCTGGAAGACGTGGCGTATTTCCAGGCCGACCAGAAATACACCACGGTGATGACCTGCGCCGGCGAAGCGGTGCTGCGCACGCCGCTGCGCGAGCTGCTGGAGGTACTGGACCGGCAGGTGTTCAAACAGATCCACCGCTCCACCATCGTCAACATGAAAGCGGTGGCCTCGGTGGTGCGCGACGACACCGGCAAGGGCCGGCTGGCGCTGCGCGGCCGCAGCGAAACGCTCACCGTCAGCCAGCCGTTCATGACCCTGTTCCGCGGCATGTGAGCGCGGCCGGCAAGACGTCGCGCGCGCCGCGCTGGATGCGGACAGCGCGCTCGGAGCCGGAATGCGTGCGTGAGCATTACCTCCAATCCGAACACCGTGCGCGCCCGCCTGATGCCCGCCCATTGCGTTGCCGGCTGTTGCTGATTCCCCCGTTTGCATCGACTGAAAGGACTACCTTCATGCGCCTGATCGCCTCCCTGGTCTACTGCCTGCTCGCCCTGGCCGGCTGCCACGAACGCAATGGCACCACCTCCATTACCCGTGCCACCAGCGACGGCCGCGATGTGATCTTCAGCAAGACCCTGACCACCGCGACCACGACCAACGTGCATTGCCTGGCCAGCGACTCCGGCCACTGCTACTACCTGATCTACGAGGAACAGTGCGCCACCCGCAGCGGCGACGGCGCCAGCGCCAGCGCACCGGCCTGCGCCCGCAAGACCCTGGACAGCTTTGCGCTGACCCCGGGGCAGGTGCGCGAACTGCGCGGCGTCTCGGGTCAGACGCATGCCTGCGTGGACAGTACCGCACCCCGCGCCGACTGCCACGGCTGAGCCAGGAAGGTTGCTGCGCGCATGGGCCTGCGCGCAGATTCGGCGGGACGCGACCGACCAAAACTCCGCCAAGCCTGAATACGCACTGACGGCAAGCGGTCGCTTCTGCGATCATTACCGGCTTGTAGCCGGTTCACGGCGCCCTCACTGCCAGGCTTCTCATGTCCGAACACTCGCTGCGCCGCGACGTTGGCCCCTTCGCCCTCATGCTCACCGGTCTGGGCTCGATCATTGGTTCCGGCTGGTTGTTCGGCGCCTGGCGCGCGGCCGGGCTGGCTGGCCCCGGTGCGGTCTGGGCCTGGGTGCTGGGCGCGGCGATCATCACCACCATCGCGCTGTCCTACGCAGAGTTGGGCGCCATGTTCCCCGAGTCCGGCGGCATGGTGCGCTATAGCCATTACTCGCACGGCTCGCTGGTCGGCTTCATCGCCGGTTGGGCCAACTGGATCGCCATCGTTTCGGTGATCCCGGTCGAGGCCGAGGCCTCGGTGCAGTACATGGCCTCCTGGCCGTGGGCCTGGGCGCAAGGGCTGTATGTACAGGCGCCTGGCGGGGCAGGCGAGTTGTCGGTGCCGGGCCTGCTGATCTCGGCGGTGCTGGTGCTGGTGTATTTCTTCCTGAATTTCTGGAGCGTCAAGCTGTTCGCGCGCTCCAATACCTTGATCACCGTGTTCAAGCTGGTGGTGCCGGCCGCCACCGGCGTGGCGCTGATCGCCAGCGGGTTCCACACCGAAAATTTCAGCGTGGGCATCCACGGCGATGCGCACGTGCTCGACCTGGCTGCGGTGCTCACCGCCGTGGCCACCGCCGGCATCGTCTTCAGCTTCAATGGCTTCCAGAGCCCGGTGAACCTGGCCGGTGAGGCGCGCAACCCGGGCCGCAGCATTCCGTTCGCAGTGCTGGGCTCGATCGCGCTGGCCACGGTGGTCTACGTGATCCTGCAGGTGGCCTACATCGGCGCGGTGCCGCCGGATCTGCTGGCCAAGGCCGGCTGGCACGGCATCGATTTCCGCTCGCCGTTCGCCGAGCTGGCCATCATCGTCAACCTGCACTGGCTGGCGATGCTGCTGTACATCGATGCGTTCGTCAGCCCCAGCGGCACCGGCATCACCTATACCGCGACCACCGCACGCATGGTCTACGGCATGGAAAAGAACGGCACCATGCCGGCGGCGCTGGGCAAGCTGCACCCGGTCTGGGGCGTGCCGCGCATGGCGATGTTCTTCAACCTGGCGGTGTCGTTCGTGTTCCTGTTCTTCTTCCGCGGCTGGGGCACGCTGGCGGCGGTGATCTCGGTGGCCACCATCATTTCCTACCTCACCGGCCCGATCAGCGCGATGGCGCTGCGTCGCCACGCACCGGAACTGCATCGCCCGCTGCGCATCGCCGCGCTGCCGGTGCTGGCCGGGGTGGCCTTCGTGATGGCCACCGAGTTGCTCTACTGGGCGCGCTGGCCGCTGACCGGCGAGATCATCCTGCTGATGGTCGTGGCGCTGCCGGTGTACTGCTACTACCAGGCCAAGCAGGGCTGGCCGGACCTGCGCCGCAACTTGAAGGGCGCGGCCTGGATGATCTGCTACCTGCCGATGATCGCGCTGCTGTCCTGGGCCGGCAGCAGCGATTTCGGTGGCCACGGCTATCTCAGCTACGGCACCGACCTGGCCGTGGTTGCTGCCGTCGGCGTGGTGTTCTACATCTGGGGCGTGCGCAGCGGTTGGCGCACCCCGTCGGTGGAAAAGGCGGTTGCGCAGGCCTGAGTGGGTTGCGCAGTCGGTGCGCTGCCAGCGCGTGCTGGCGGTTGCAGGACGTCCCGGCAACCGGCGCGCACTAGCCGCTGAAAATCAAACAAAAACGGCCGGTGCAGTGCGCACCGGCCGTTTTTGTTTGCAGCCCACGAGCGCTGCGGTGATGTGTTGCCGTTGTACGACCTCATTGCATCGGCATGCCGGGGTTTGTCAGGAATTGACCACCAGCCGCGGCGCGCCATCGAAGCGGTCGAGGTCGCGCAACAATTCGGCATAGCGGCGTAACCGGCCCATTTCACGCATGTTGACGATGTCTTCGTGGCGCAGCTCGCGCTTGGAGCTCACATCCTGCTTGTAGCGCAACACTTCCGGGTAGCTGCGCGTCATGTCCAGCGCATCGGCCACGCACTCGACCGAGTCCGCGTCCGGCGTCAACCGCTCGCGGCTGTTGAAGGCACGCAGCCAGCGCTCGAAACCGGCGCTGTGGTCGAACAGGTCGGCGATGTACCACATCACGAACAGGATCGACGCCCACGAGGTAAAGATGATCACCACGCGGCTGAAGGTCAGGTGGTAATCGTTCTGCCACAGCTGGTGGGTGATGACCCCCAGCAGCACCAGCGAGATCGCCTGCCAGCCGATGATCGAGGCGATCACCCATTGTTTCTTGGCCAACTTGAGCAGCGTGAGCTCTTCGTCCAGCTGCGCGTCGGTCTTGTCGCGCCAGTGAGCCACCTGCTCGTCGAAGGAGAGCCGATGGAGTGCATTGTCCTGCAATAGCAGGCCTAAACCCTGGAACAAAGCGATCATGACAAGCTCCTGACGGTTGGCTGGTACGAACGACTTGCTGCACTGGCCGCGGCCGGTGCCCTGGAGCGCCCGATGCGCCGTGCCATGCACGGACGCTGTCGGACGGCCCTAGTTCTAGCACTTTCGCCGTGCATGGCAATGCCTGAGGCGACCCTATGGCCGCGCAAAGTTGCGCATCCACGCACAAAACGCTGAATTCAGGTGGTTTAGCCGCAATCACGCCAGATCGTGCGTGCGTTGCGTCGCCTCTCTTGTTGCACCGCACACCTGACAGTGCGGCGATGCCTGCGTGACCGAGATGTGGGCCGTGGAGTGGACGGCGCCGTCTGTGCGGACCAGAGCGGCCACCAGAATGACGGCACCGCCGCCGGGAGGACATTGCAGGTGGACGGACCCGGGATTGTGATTCGCGTGTTGGGATCCTTCCGCAGCACCTGGCGCTCTCTGACGATGACGATGACGATGACGATGACGAGCGCCGGCGCTGACGCTTCACTCGCGTGTGCGCGCTCGCTGGCTCGACTGCAACGAACGAGGGCGCAGGTCTGTGCCTAACGGGCGGATGAGGCAGCTGTGCCCGACCAGGCGGATGCTGACGCGGTCGTGCAGGCGCACCCGTATCATCGCCGCATGTCAGCCGTCCTGCGTGCCCTCACCGCCCCCGCCGCCGAACAGATCCGCCGCTGGGTGCTTGGCGCGTTTCCGCATGGTCAGAGCACCATCGAATACGACCAGCCACTGGGCGACCCCGGTATCTTCGGGCCCGACAGCGTCACCTGGCGCATCCACTCCGAATTCCCCGGCATGCTGTCCGGCGGGTTGTGCGCATTGATGCTGTAACTGCTGCACCCGCGCGCGCTGGCCGGGGTCTACGACCATTCCAACTTCCGCGCCGACCTGGTTGGACGGCTACGGCGCACCACCAACTTCGTCGCCGGCACGACCTACGCGCCTCGTGCGGAGGCCGAGCAGTTGATTGCGCGCGTGCGCAACATCCATTCGCATATCCGCGGCCACACTGCCGACGGCGTGCCGTACGAAGCCAACGATCCTGCGCTGCTGACCTGGGTGCATGTCACCCAGGCGTACGGTTTTCTGCAGGGATGCCGGCGCTATTGCCGCGACGTGCCGGGCGCCATCGCCGACCGCTATTACGACGAAGCGCGACGCGTGGCCGAAGCCCTGGGCGCCACCAACGTACCCGCCAGCGAGGCCGAGGTGGACAGGTATTTTGCGTCGGTGCGCGGCCAGTTGCGTATGGACGCACGTTCGCGCGAGGTGCTCGACATCCTCACCAGCATCCAGCTACCGGTGCCCGCCGCAGGCCTGTCGCGCGGCGTGTTTCTTGGCGCGGGCATGGCCTTGTTGCCCGGCTGGGCCAGCGACATGCTCGGCCGCACCACCACGCAACGCGCGCAGGCGCGCGCATCGGCACGTCTGCTACGCGGCCTGTCGCCGCTGTTCCGCACTGCATTACGCGATGGCCTGTCTGCGCGCGGGTGCAGGCGCATGCAAATGCCGCCGGCGATGTTGCTGGAGTGGCCTGACCGGGCGTGATGGTTGCGAGGTTGGGTTGGTTGCGCGTTCTGGAGTGGCGAGCGACATGGCGCGGCCCGGGAGCGGCTCACAAGCGAGGATGCGCGCGGGCGGTAGCGTGATGCGACACCGTACCCTCACCCCAACCCCTCTCCCGAGGGGAGAGGGGCTTTCAGCACCCTGCTGCCGCAGCGGCTAGGTGCAGCGTTGCGTGCAGCATCCTGCATGCCAGCAGCAATCGAACACTAGCCCCTCTCGCGCTGAGGTGAGGGTAAAAAAACTAGCCCCTTATCTCTTGGCGATCTGCCAGATTAGGTGTCGAGAGCCGGCGTGGTCGACCGATAACCCACAGGTCTAAACAACCGCGGGAGAGCGAGGTCGCCACGCCGGGATCTCCTGGCAAACGCCCGAACAGTTGCTGGAGTTGGCACTCGTAACGATCAGGCTGGGCAGCCCAGGAGAGCTCTCGACCCTTGGAGCATAGCGGAGTTTTTCCATGGCATACGGCGTAGGTATCGATGTCAGCAAGCAGTGGTTGGATGTGCATGTGCATGGCTGCAAAGGCGAGCGGCGCTTCCCCAACACGGCGCCAGGTCTGCGCCAGCTGCGCAGCTGGCTGGGACACATGGAGCTGCACCAAGTGGTGCTGGAGGCCACGGGCGGCTACGAACTGGCAGCGTTGGATGCGCTGCATGCGGCCGGCCTGCCGGTGGCGCGTGTGAACCCTCGCCAAGCGCGTGACTTTGCCAAGGCCATCGGCCAACTGGCCAAGACCGACACATTGGATGCGCGTGTGCTGGCGCAGATGGCGATGGTGGTATCACTCACGCCCTACCAGCCGCTGGAAGGCTGGCGCCGTCAGCTGCGCGAGTACCAGCAGCGCCGCACGCAGGTGTTGGCGACGGTGCAGCAGGAGCGCCAGCGGCTGTCTCAACTGACCGATGC
>NZ_LYMI01000049.1 GCF_001660815.1 Xanthomonas nasturtii | reverse complement strand
CTTCAACCCGGCCCTGCGCGAGTTTTACCAGCGGCTACGCACGCAGGGCAAAGCGGGCAAGGTCGCCCTCGTGGCGGCGATGCGCAAATTATTGGTCATCCTCAACGCCAAGATGCGAGATCAACTGACGGCTAGCGCCGCCAGTTGATCAAGACAGTTGCTCTCCCGCAGGAGAGGGGCTTTCAGTGGCGCGGTGCATCATCCCCTTCTCCCGCCGGGAGAGGTGCCCCGCAGGGGCGGATGAGGGTACGGGCGCAGCCTCGTGGGGTTTGGTGGTCGGAGCGTCGCGCTGCTGACCGAGCACCATGCGGTTGAACGAAGCGTCGCGCTGTCGAATGCGTGAGTGGCTTTGCCCCGTACCCTCACCCCAACCCCTCTCCCGCAGGAGAGGGGCTTTCGGTGGCGCGGTGCATCATCCCCTTCTCCCATCGGGAGAAGGGGCCCCGCAGGGGCGGTTGAGGGTACGGGCGCAGCCTCGTGGGGTTTGGTAATCGGAGCGTCGTGCTGCTGACCGAGCACCATGCGGTTGAACGAAGCGTCGCGCTGTCGAATGCGCGTGTGGCTTTGCCCCGTACCCTCACCCCAACCCCTCTCCCGCAGGAGAGGGGCTTTAAGCTCGGGGCTGTGCGAGGAGCGCCGACTTGTTTCAATACCGCACGTGGTGCGCACAGTGCACGCGGCCCGTTTAACCCATGTAGCCCATGGGGCCTCCGCTAATGCTCCAACAGCGTCGCAGCATCAGCGCGTGACGCGCTTGACCGCCTTTTTCCCCACGGCCTTGCGGGCCGCAGTGGTCTTCGCCACGGCGCGCGTTGCCGGGGTCTTAGTGACCTTGGCGGCTTTCTTCAACGCGGTTTTGGTCACGGCCTTCTTGAGCGGGGCTTTCTTCACTGCGGCCTGTTTGGTTGCGGTCTGCTTGGCGACCGGCGCCTTCTTGGCTGCGGGCTTGGCCAGTGTCTTGGCAACCGGCTTCTTGACTGCCGCCGACTTGGCCGCTGCCTTCTTCGCTGCGGCGCGCGCATTCACCGTTGCCACGGCGGTCTTGCGCGCTGCGCTCTTGGCGGTGGTCTTGGCACTCAGCGCGGCCGCTTCGGCCTTGGCGTTGGCCTTGGCGGTTTCCAGCTTACGCTTGGTGGTGGCCTTGGTGTCGGTGATCTTCTTCTTGGCAGCGGCGCTGGTGCTGCTCAGCTTCTGCCTGGCTGCATCCCTGGTCGAAGTCAGCTTCTGCTTGGCTGCATCCCTGGTCGCGGTGAGCTTCTGCTTGGCGGCGTCCTTGGTGGCGACCAGCTTGTCCTTGGCAGCGTCTTTGGTGGCTGTCAGTGAGCGCTTGGTCCTGGTCACGCTGCGCTTCACGGCGGTGGCCGCATCGCCGGCTTTCCTGACCACGGTCTTTTCGGCCTTGACCACGGCCTTGCGCGCTTTTGCCACACGCGTCTTGACCTCTTCCACCGCCGTGCCGGCGACGTCCTGCACGCTGGCGACCGCCTCGCTGGTGGTGCTGGCGATGGTCTCGGTCAGCTCGGTGGCTGTGCTTTTTACGCTATCGACAGCGTCGGACAGGGTTGCCGTTACACCATTGCCGTTGCTCATAGACCCTCCTTAAGGGCGTCAGTGCGGAAAACCGGGCGATGCGCGACGGCACGCAACATGCTGAACAGGCATCGGATCAAGCGGACGCTACGCCGGGCCCGTCGGGCTGTCAACGCAATCACTGCAAGGGGTGCGCGGCACTTTCACCGGCAGTTAAATTGCACGCAGGCAACCTCGTTCAGCTTGATTTACGCAGTCAGACGCCCTATTCCTCTTCCACCGCGTAACCCGGAATCCGTTCCATGCGACCGCTGCCTACCCTGCTGACTCTTTCGCTGGCCGCTGCCTTCGGCGGATTTGCCGCCACCGGCATCAATGCCTGGCTCGACAACCGTGCCGAAGCCACCCCGGCCGGCAATGCCGCCTTTACCCTGCCCGCGGCCGCCGCATTGCCGGCCGCGGTCGCCGGGCAGCCAGTGCCGTCGCTGGCGCCAATGCTGCAGCAGGCAATGCCGGCGGTGGTGAGCGTCAATACCAAGCAGGTGGTGCGCGTACGCAACCCGTTCTTCAACGACCCGATCCTGCGCCGGCTGTTTCCGCAGGTGCCGCAGGACCGCATCAACGAATCGCTGGGGTCGGGCGTGATCATCGATGCGCAAAAAGGCTATGTGCTCACCAATCACCACGTCATCGAAAATGCCGACGACGTGCAGGTGACGCTTGGCGACGGGCGCACCGTCAAGGCCGATTTCATCGGCTCCGATGCCGATACCGACATCGCGTTGATCCGCATCAAGGCCGACAACCTCACCGACATCAAGCTGGCCGACAGCAACGCGCTGCGCGTGGGCGACTTTGTGGTGGCGATCGGCAACCCATTCGGGTTCACCCAGACCGTCACCTCCGGCATCGTCTCGGCGGTGGGTCGTAGCGGAATTCGCGGGTTGGGCTATCAGAATTTCATCCAGACCGACGCCTCGATCAACCCCGGCAACTCGGGCGGTGCACTGGTCAATCTGCAAGGCCAGCTGGTCGGCATCAACACCGCCAGCTTCAATCCGCAAGGCAGCATGGCCGGCAATATCGGCCTGGGCCTGGCGATCCCGTCCAACCTGGCGCGCAATGTGGTCGAGCAATTGGTGACCAAGGGCGTGGTGGTGCGCGGCACGCTCGGCCTGGAAACCCAGAACCTGACGCAGCAGATGCTGCAAGGCCTGGGCGTGGATTCGTTGCGTGGTGCGGTGGTGACGCGCGTGCTGCCGGGCTCCGCAGCAGCGGCGGCGGGCGTACAACCGGGCGATGTGGTGGTGGCCGCCAACGACCAGCGCGTGGACAGCGCCGAGGCACTGCATAACTACGAAGGCCTGCAGGCGGTGGGCAGTGCGGTAACCCTGGATATCCGCCGCGATGGCAAGCCGCTCAAGCTCAAGGCCACGCTGAAGGAGCAGGACCGCGCGGTCACCGGCGACATGCTTGACCCGCGCTTGAGTGGCGCCACCTTCGTGGACCTGCCCGAATCGCTGCGTCAATCCGGCATTACCGGGGTGATGGTGAGTGAGGTCAAACGCGGCGGTCGCGCCGCAGCCAACGGCCTGGTGACCGGCGATGTGATCGTGGCCAGCAGCGTCGGCGAGTTCGCCGATCTGGCCAGCTGGCGCGCCAATTTCCAGCGTAAACCGCAGCAGCTGGTGGTGCGCATCCTGCGCGGCAACGCGCAGTACGACGCGTTGATGCGTTGACGCGATGTGCACTGCACGCCGCCTCCACTAACGCCTCCTACACCCCCCCGATGCTATTGATACTGCTCGACCGCACGTGAGTGGCGGCTGCCCTCAATGACCCAAGGAGATATCGCATGAGCCCCACCAATACCGATCAGCTGAAGGACAACCTGAGCGAAGCCGGCACCCACCTGAAGTCGGCCGCCAGCGCCGCCGGCGAAGCCGTCAAGGGCGCCACCAGCGCTGCCGGCGATGAGCTCAAGCTCGGCCGCGCCAACGTCAAGGCCGAACTGTCCGACACCGCACTGGCCGGCATGGCCGCTGCCGAGTTCGGCGGCGCTGCTGCCAAGGAACAGATGGACGTGCTGGTTGCCAAGGGCAACGATCTGCTCGAAAGCGCCACCGACCTGATCCGCGAGCGTCCGCTGGCCGCTTTCGGCGTGGCGTTTGCCGCTGGCTGGGTGATCGCCAAGCTGGCACGCAGCAACGACAACTAAGTCGTGACCGATCAGGCCTCTACTGCTGCCGGAACCGATGCGCCGAACGCGCGTGCGGAAACGCCAGGACTGGACGAAAGCGTACGTGCGGTCGGCGCTGCCGGCCGCGCGACGCTGGGCTCGGCCAAGGACACCAGCCGCGCATTGCGCCGACTGGTGTCGGCCGATCTGCAGCTGGCACGCAGCGCTTTCGGGCGCGGATTGGCGTGGGCGTGCGTGGCCGTGGTATTTGGTGCCTCGTCGTGGCTGCTGCTGGCCGGTGCGATCATCGCCCTGCTGCAACGCGCCGGGTTGTCGTGGTTCCATGCGATGTTCTTTACCGCGCTGGCGAGTCTGTTGGTGACCGGCATCGCGGCGTGGCGGGTGTTCTTCTACTTCGACCACACCGGTCTCAATGCAACGCGCCGTCAGCTGATCAAGCTGGGCATCTTCGACGACAGCAACGAAGACGACGATGCCGCCGCGACGTCGGCCAGTGGAGCACGCACATGAAGTTTGGAACCTTGCGTCAGCGCGTCGAACGCGCCGAGTTTCTGGTGGAAGGGCGTGCGCAAGAGACGCGCCTGCACTGGGGTGAATTGCGCCAGACCTGGCGTGCAGGGTGGTCTCCAGTGCGCATCGTGCTGGTCGGCTTCGGGCTGGGGTTTGTCACCGGCCGCAACGAGCCGCAGGCCGCGCTGGGCAGCATTGCCGGCAAGCTCGGCGGTATCCCCAAGATTCTGCAGATGATCAGCACGATCTCTGCGCTATTCACGGCGCATCGCGCGCAGGAAGCCTCCCAGCAGGCAGAACGGGCCGCCGACAATGCCGAGGAAGTGGCTGCCGACCCGCCGGTGACCGTGGTCCAGGTACCGGTCGACCGCGCAGCTTGATCCAGGCGTGGTGTATGCGGCGGCTGGCGATCTGCTACGCCGCCGCTCTTGGCACCGGCAGGTTCCGGGATCTGCATAAGAGCAGTTAGCAAAGCATCGGCGCGACACGGCCGCGGTGCGTGCTCCGGGTGCTTATGTACCGCTCGTACGCTGCGCTTGCGAAAGCACCGCCCGCAGCAAGCGACGATCAATCACGACATTTTTAGCCCGTTCAAGCCACTGCTGAACCACGGCAGCTGCCAGGGCGCATAGCCGGCGTGCCTATGGCTCGTTACTCGACCGGCATATCCCAAGCATGTATTTCGCTGCCTCGTGCCATCCTTATTCGCTGAGCAACTGCTTGTATCTTTTGTCGGCCTTTTCAGGCTTGAGATAGTGGGTTCGCATGCTCAAGATGGCGCGCCGTTTAGCCGAGCGCACTTTGCGTCGCAGCTAGCGTCAAACCGCGCGCAGGCTGTCCACGTTGAAGCCGCTCTGTCGCCAGAATCACAAAGGTCGCCGGCAGCGGCCACATCGCGCGTCCACTCGACGTCTTGAGAACGGCGCAAGTCCTTTTGCGGCCGAGGCCGCCAGGCAGCCGTCCGTTCCCTGACATCTCGCCCACAGGCTCTGTGCGCGCCGTTGACGCGTTGTGCCGATAATGGCGCACCGCTGGCGGTGTGCCAGTCTGTTGCCAGGGCGCGCATGTCTCTTCCCGTCGATTCATTGGATGCTGCCGCACCGGCAGAGTCGCTTCCACCCGCACCGGCGCCCCGCCCGCGCGCGCCTGCTTCGATGGTCGTGCTGGCCACGCTGGCCGTTGGCTACACGCTGTGGGCGGCACAGACGATCATCCTGCCGATCATGCTGGCCGCATTTTTCGCGCTGATCGGCAACCCGATCCTGCGCGGCCTGCGCAAGCTCTATATCCCGCGGTTTCTCGGCGCATTGCTGGTGTTGTGCCTCGGACTGGCCGGCACCGTGACCCTGGCTGCGCAATTGGCCGGCCCCGCCGCCGAATGGGCGCAGCAGGCACCGCGGCAGATGCGCCAGATTGCGCGCGATGTGCGCGACCTCACCAAGCCGGTGATGCAGGCCAACCAGGCCGCGGAAAATTTTGCACGCGCGGCCGGTGGCGAAGGCCAGCGCAGCGTGCAGATCGTGCGCACGCAGATGGACGACCCCTACAAGGCGCTGGTCCGCACGCCCAAACTGGCCGCGTCGGTGCTGGCCGTGGTGCTGCTGACGTTCTTCTTCATGGTGTATGGCGAGAGCCTGCAACGGCATGCGATTGCCTTGCTGCCCAACCGCCAGCAACAACGCTTCACCACCGAAATCATGCTGGACATCGAACGCGAAGTGTCGCGTTACGTGCTCACCATCAGCGTGATCAACACGCTGGTCGGGTTGATATTCGCCGGTATTTTATATGTGCTGCAGATTCCGCTGCCCGAGGCGATCCTGTGGGGCACGGTGGTGGCACTGCTGAATTTTGCGCCGTATGTGGGCCCCTTGATCGGCGTGATGCTGATGCTGCTGATGGGCTTTGTGGAATTCCGCACCACAATGTCTTCGCTGCTGCCGGCCATCCTGTATCTGGCACTGCACACCATCGAAGGCCAGGTGGTCACCCCTATCGTGCTGGGCCGCCGCATGGCGATCTCGCCGCTGATGCTGATCCTGGCGCTGATGCTGTTCGGCTGGCTGTGGGGCATGGTCGGCCTGCTGCTGGCGGTACCGCTGCTGGTCTGCATCAAGATGGTGCTGAGCCGGGTGGAGGGGATGCAGCGCTGGGCCAGACTGCTGGAGTAGCGGGGATTCGGGATTCGGGATTGGGGAATCGCAAGAGCGGTGGTGCTGCTCTGCCCATTTCCTACTCCCGATTCCCCATTCCCAACGCAAGACCGTAAAATCTCGCGATGAGCTTCCACATCAGCGCCATCACTCTCGACCTCGACGATACGTTGTGGCCTTTTGCGCCGATCGGGGCGCGCATCGATCAGGTGTTGTACGACTGGATGTGCGAGCACAGTCCGGTCACCGCCGAGCGCTTTCCGGTGGAGGCGATGCGCGAGCTGCGTGAGCGCAGCTTTGCCGACAACCCGCACCTGCATCACGACCTCAGTGCGTTGCGCCGGTTGACGCTGGAAATGGCGCTGCGCGACAGCGGCGGCGATCTGGCGTTGCTGGAGCCGGCCTATGAAGTGTTCTATGCCGCGCGCAACCAGGTGGAATGCTATCCGGACGCGCTCGACGCGCTGGCGCGCATTGCCGCGCATGTGCCGGTGGCCGCGCTCAGCAACGGCAATGCCGATCTGCAGCGCATCGGGCTGATGCATCATTTCGCGTTTCAGCTGGGCTCGCGCGAACACGGCAGCGCCAAGCCAGACCCAAGCATTTTCCTGGCCGCCTGCGCCCGGCTCGAAGTGCCCCCCGCGCGCGTGCTGCACGTGGGCGACCACGTGCGCATGGACGTGCTGGGCGCACTGGATGCGGGCCTGCGCGCCTGCTGGATCAATCGCGACGGCGCCGTGTGGTCGCACCCCACCCAGCAGCCGGACCTGGAATTCGACAGCATGACCGGGCTGGCCGATTGGCTGGATGCGCGGCAGCCGCATCCCGGCCCCACGCACGCCGGCATCAGCATTCCCGCCTGAGCCCACTCTGCTCGGCGCATGGCGCCGCATTCGAGGATTTCCATGTCGCACCTCACCGGTTTCATCGATTCCAACGCCGCGGCCCTGCCGCTGTATGTGCTCGACCGCGAGGGCTTTACGCGCTGGTGCGCCGAACAACCCACCCGCGTGCTGTCGTGGGCGCAGGCCCAGCGTTTCGACGCGGCGCCAGGCAGCGTGCTGCTGTTGCCGGGCGACAACGGGCTGGCCGGTGCAATCCTGGGTGTTGGTGATCGTGCCGATGCCTACGCTTATGCGCATGCGCCGATGGCGTTGCCGCCAGCCAGCCGCTGGACCCTGGCCAACGCCTTGAGCGATGCCGAACAAGCGTTGCTGCACCTGGGCTGGGGCTTGGGCGCTTATCGTTTCGCGCGCTATCGCAAGGTGCCGCGCGCGCCGGCCGAGCTGGCCGCCACGCCATCGGCGCAGACGCGCGCCTTGATCGAGGCCTGCCTGCAGGTGCGCGACTGGGTCAATACGCCGACCGAAGACATGGGCCCGCAGCACCTGGAAGACGCCACCCGCACGCTGGCGCAGGCACATGGCGCGCAGGTCGATGCGATTGTGGGCGAGGCATTGCTGGCGCAGAACTTCCCCACCATCCATGCCGTTGGGCGCGCCTCGCATCGCGCGCCGCGGCTGATCCAGCTGCAGTGGGGCGATGCCGTGCATCCGCATCTGGTGCTGGTCGGCAAGGGCGTGTGCTTCGACACCGGCGGCCTGGATCTCAAGCCTGCCGATGGCATGCGCAACATGAAAAAGGACATGGGCGGCGCCGCGCATGCATTGGCGCTGGCCGGGCTGGTGATGGCGCAGCAGTTACCGGTGCGGCTGACGCTGCTGATTGCCGCAGTGGAAAATGCGGTGGGCCCGGACGCGTTCCGCCCTGGCGAAGTGATCACCACCCGCGCCGGCGTGACGGTGGAGGTGGACAACACCGATGCCGAGGGCCGCCTGGTGCTGTGCGATGCACTGAGCTATGCCACCGAACAACGCCCGGACCTGATCCTGGATTTCGCAACCCTCACCGGTGCGGCGCGCATCGCGCTGGGCCCGGACCTGCCTGCGTTGTTCGCCAACGACGATGCGTTGGCACAGGCCTGGATCAACGCTGGCGAACAGACCCGCGACCCGGTCTGGCGCATGCCGCTGTGGCGCCCGTACCTGCGTTATCTCAACAGCCATGTCGCCGACATGGCCAACGCCGGCTCGCGCATGGCCGGCGCCGTCACCGCCGCGCTGTATCTGGAACGCTTCGTGGCCCCGGGCCAACGCTGGGCGCATCTGGACGTCTACGCCTGGAACGACAGTGACCGCCCCGGCCGCCCGGCCGGTGGCGAAGCGCTGGCGCTGCGCTCGGCCTTTGCGATGCTGCAGCAGCGTTACGGCGGCTAACAATCCGGGCCGGTGTGGCGCTGGGGCCTTCGGCCCCGACCATCCCGGAAGCTGCAGGGGGGCGTTCGCTTGGCCAAGGACATGGAGGCTGCCGCGGGCATCACACGCCCACGGCAGCGTGTTCCGGATGATGCGGCACAGGCCGTGCCCGGCCGCGGGATGGTGACGCGGGCGCACATCCTTCCATACACCGCCCATTGCACCACCGGAGCCAGCCATGACGTTGCCACCTCCCTCGCCCCAGCACGCGCGCAGCCCTGTGCTGCCGCTGCTGGGCATTGCCGCCATTGCCGGCGGCGTTGCCATCGCATTCGCCTGGACGGCGGGCTGGATCGGCGGCGACCGGCTCACTGCCGCGCGCATGACCGATACCATCGAATCCAGCGGGCCGCCGCATCCGGGCTTCCGCCGCGCGCATACCAAGGGCGTGTGCGTGAGCGGGCAATTCCAGTCCAGCGGCAAGGCCACCTGGCTGTCGTCGGCGCGCATCTTCAGCCAGGCCAGCACGCCGGTGCTGGGGCGCATGTCGATCGGCGGCGGCGACCCCCACGGCCCCGATGGTCAGGCGCGCGTGCGCAGCATGGCGCTGCTGTTGCGCAGCGACGATGGGCAGGAGTGGCGGACGGCGATGAACAGCTTTCCGTTCTTCGTGGTGGCCACGCCGGCCGGCTTCCAGGCCCTAAATGTGGCCTCCAAGCCCGATCCGGCTACCGGCAAGCCGGACCCGGAGAAACTGGCGGCGTTCGGCAAGCAGTACCCGGAAGCGGCCAAGTTCCAGCAGTGGGCCAAGACTGCGCCATGGTCGGACAGCTGGGCCAATACGCAGTACAACGGCGTCAATGCGTTCCGCGCCATTGCCGGCGATGGGCGCGAACGCTACATCCGTTGGTCGATGCGCCCGCATACGCCATTCAAGGAATTGAGTGCAGAACAGCGCAAGCAGGCCGATGGCGATTTTCTCGCCACCGATCTGGACGCGCGGCTGGCGCAGGGGCCATTGCGCTGGGACATGGTGCTGACCGTGGCCGAGCCCGGCGATGCGGTGGACGACCCGTCGCAGCCGTGGCCGGCCAGCCGCAAGCAGATCGTGGCCGGCACGCTGTCGATCGAACGTGCGCAGCCGCAAGCCACCGGCACCTGCCGCGATCTCAATTACGACCCATTGATCTTGCCCAAGGGCATTGCCGCATCGAACGACCCGATTTTGGCGGCGCGCTCGTCGGTGTATTCGCAATCGTTCAATCGCCGCGAGCGCGAGATCGCCAACGGCCAGGGCAGCGCAGCCACCGGACAGGGAGCACGCCAATGAGCAGCCGCATGCACTTCAATCTGCCCGCACGCGTACTGCACTGGCTGATGGCCGCGATGATCCTGACCATGCTGTTCGTCGGTGTGGGCATGGTGGCCTCGGTGACGCAGCGGCCGTGGCTGATCGACCTGCATCGCCCGTTGGGTATCGCGATTCTGATCCTGGCGGTGCTGCGCTTGATCAACCGCTTGCGCCATCGCCCACCGCCGCTGCCGGCAGACCTGCCGGCGTGGCAGAAGGCCGCCGCGATCGCGTCGCACTGGCTGCTGTATGTATTGATGCTGGGCATGCCGCTGATCGGCTGGGCGATGTTGTCGGCTGGCGGCTACCCGATCGTGTTGTGGCCAGGCGCGAACCTGCCGGCGATCGCACCGCACGACCCGGCGCTGTATGCCTGGCTGCGCGGCGCGCATGGCTGGCTGGCGTATCTGTTGTTCGCCACCGTGCTGGGGCATCTGAGCGCGGCGCTGTTCCATGCCTGGGTGCGCCGCGACGGCGTGTTTTCCAGCATGGCGCGCGGGGAGCGGTCGGCGCGTTGATGGAGTGGAGCTGGAGTGGATAACGTGTTGTGCAGAGTGATTTCGCTGCGCGGATGTACTCTCCACTGCGCGCCCTTTTCCAATGGGAGAGGGGCTTGTCCCTTCTCCCGTCGGGAGAAGGTGCCCCGCAGAGGCGGATGAGGCTACGGGCGAAGCCTCGCAATGCTCATTCCCATGTGGCTGCGCTCCGTACCCTCACCCCAACCCCTCTCCCGCCGGGAGAGGGGCTTGATTCCTCCTCCCCTTGAAGGAGACCGATGTCCCGACGAGAGGGGCTAGTGTTTAACGCTGGCGTTTTGTTTTGACCGCAGGCGCAGATGCTTCGATGCCCTTGCCAGTCGCCGCCCAATAAATCCCGCCGTACAAATGCTCCAGATAACGTGGGTCGTTATAGGCCTCGGCCAGATGGCCTAGCGCAGTGGCGAAGACGCGGCCGCCTTCGAAGTGGTGGTACCAAGCCACCGGGTGCTGTTTGCCCATGCCCTTTGCGACTTGGCCCGGCCAGATCAGGGTGGGGTCGTAGCTGCTTTCGTCCACAGTGAGCAGCGTGACCAGGTCATCGCTGTAGGGCGGGTCGTATTCGTACCACTCATCGCTCCACACCCAGCGCTTGGGCAGGCCGGCCGTGGCCGGGAAATTGGCATCCACCACATCCACCATCGCGGTCTGCATGTACGGGTGTGTGCGGAACGAGCGGCCGATCATGTGGTCGTACCATTCCCAATCGCCGCGTTTGATCGCAAAGGCCTTGTGCACGGCGACCACGCCACCGCCGTTGCGCACGTAGTTTTGAAAGTTGGCCCGCTGCGCCGGGTCCAGATCGGTGGCCGGCGTATTGAGCAGCACGATGGCCGCGTACTGCCACAGATCGCCATCGAAGGCTTTCGCATTCCACGCCCACACCATCTCGACATAATGCTTGCGCGCCATCGCTTCGAATTGCGGCTTGGCCACGGGGATATAGTCGTGGTGATACTGGTTGGGAATGGCAGCCACCAAGATCTTGAATTGCTCGGCAGAGGCATTAAACGCGCACACCAACAGCAGGCCCGACAGCCACAGAGATTTCATGCATTGCTCGCCATTTTTTCCGATGCTGCGCAGTGTACCTGCGTGCAAATCGCATTCCTTCGCACGCGTCTGGAATAGCTGCGCTTGGCCGAGTCAAGCGAGTGATGCAACGGTTTCGATGCGGGGTGCGTGGGGTGATTGCATCGAGCAAGCGCTGCCCACCTGCATGCAATCGCACGCGCAGAAACGCCAGCGGCCTGCGCACGCCATCAGTCGAATGGCGGCGCTACAACCAGCCCTTCTGCCGCGCCAGCCGGTACGCTTCGATGCGATTGGCCACGCCCAATTTGCCGATGCATTCGGACAGATAATTGCGCACGGTGCGATGCGAGAGCTGTAACTGCTGCGCAATCTCGCTGGCAGAGCGGCCTTCGCCGGCCAGCCGCAGCACGGTGCGCTCGCGTTCTCTCAGGGGGTCCGCTTCTACCCACGCATCGATGGCCAGCTGCGGATCGATCACCCGCCCGCCGCGCTGCACCTGGCGCAGCGCATCGACCAATTGTTCGGCCGGCGCATCCTTGAGCAGATAACCGGCCACGCCGGCGTCCAGTGCACGACGCAAAAATCCCGGGCGCGCGAATGTGGTGACGATCATGACGCGCACCGGCAGCGCGTGACGCTGGATCCGCTGCGCCAGTTCCAGCCCGGTCAGGCCGGGCATCTCGATATCGGTGACCAGCACGTCCGGCTGCAGGCGCTGCAGTTCGCGCCACGCAGCAAGGCTTGGTCTTCGGCCAACAACACCCGGATCATCGGTCGCGCTCGCATGCAGACAACGGTGGCGCACGATAGCAGCCGCTGCGCTCGCCGTGCATTCGTCCAGCTGAGGTCGGCGTCTGCGCGCTCAACGCGACTGCGGCACTGCCGGCATGGGCAGCGGCGACGTTGCCGGTGCGGAGCCCGGCAATGGCACGCTGGCGCGCAAGCGCATGCCACGCGGCAGCGCTTCCACCTCCAGTGCGCCGCCCAGGCCATGCAAGCGTGCGCGCATGCCGTCCAGGCCGTTGCCGGGCACGATCACGCCGCCGCGTCCGTCGTCGGTGATCTCCAGCACCGCCTGCTCTCCGTGCGCACGCAAATTTACCCGCACACGTGTTGCCTGGGCGTGGCGCTGCACATTGGTGGCCGCTTTTCGTACCACCAGCGCAAGCGCGGTTTCGTGTTCGGGCGGCAGCGGCAGTGTCTCCAGTTGCTGTTCCAGCGTGATGCCGTCCAGGTCCAGAAGCACCCGCGCCGATGCCAGTTCGGCCACCAGGCCAGCGGCGCGGATGCCGGTGACCGCGCGGCGTACCTGCGCCAGCGCATCACGCGAGATCTGCGCCACGGCGTCGATTTCGTTGCGTGCCGCCTGCGGGTCGCGTTCGACCAGGCGTGCGGCAAGATCGGATTTGAGCGCCACCAGCGACAAGGTATGGCCGAGCAGGTCGTGCAGATCGCGGCCAATGCGCTCGCGTTCGGCCGTGGCCGCCAGCCTTGGACTTCGTCCTGCGACAGGCGCAGAAATGCATCCTTGCGTTCGTTGATGCTGTACACCGCACCCACGGCTGCCATGCCCAGCACCGAAACGGGCAACCACACCAGCGACTGCAAGCGCGTGCCCAGCCAGTGCGCCCAGCCCAGGTACAACGCGTTCATCAGCACCAGCATCGCGAAATGCCGCCACAACGCATGCCCCGTAGAGGGGCGCAGGCTCAGGCACGCGAAGATGAAATAGCTGATGCCCGAGGGATATACCGGCAGCAACGCGGCACTGAGCGCGCCCATCGCCCAGGCATGGCGGTACAGCGTGTCGCGTGGCGCCAGCAACATGCGCGCATACAGCAGCAGGAACAGCGGATACGACACGACTGTGCACAGCAGCCAGGTGCTGCCATAGCCACGCGAGGAAAACACCGGCACCACGAACACCCATGCCGACCACAGCAGGTGCACACAGTCCATCCACGGCGACTGGCCTTGCGCCAGGCGAGCGGCCACTTGCGAATTTGCGGCCGGACGAAGCCAGGCCGGGAGCCTTGCATGCATCGGAGTGGATCCTAGTCGTTCAGCGGATTCTGCCACTGCCGGGTTCGCCTGCGTGCGGCTCCGTACAGGACGATATGGGGGAGCGGCCTCATGCATGCACGCCACCGGTGATTGCCAGGCTGCGATTGCGTGCTGACGCAGCCAACTTGCCTGCGCAAGCGATGCAGATGCAGATGCAGATGCGAGCAAGGCATGCAGGTGGAACATTGCCGAGGAGCCGCCAGCATCGCCGCCCGCACCACTGGCGCACAGTTGCCGTTGTCATGCGCTCACCAGTGACAGCTGTCACTGGTGAGCGTGGTGGCGCTGGCTGCATGCTGCGCAGCATCTGGCCGTGCTCTCGGCGCACCGACCGTTCGTCGCCGCACCGCCGTTGGTGACTTCCGGCAGCTTGCGGCGCCGCCCGCAGACCGTCACATTTCGCGCAGCCTTCCGTCCTGGTCATCGATGAATACTTCCGCCGATCTGCTCAAGCAACTCCGCATCGACCGCCAGCGTCCTGCCACGCCACCGCCTGCACGTCGTGGCGGCTGGATCGCCGCTGCGGTTGTCATCGTCATCGTGCTGGCCGCCGCCGCGTGGTGGTTCACGCGCCGACCGGTGGTGAACGTGCAGACCGCGCCGGTGGTGGCGATCAGCGCCGGCAGCAGCAGCGCCTCCGTGCTGGATGCCTCCGGGTATGTGGTGGCGCGGCGCATGGCCACGGTGTCGTCGCAGGTCACCGGCAAGGTGCGCGAGGTCATGATCGAAGAAGGCATGCGTGTCGAACAGGGCCAGGTGATGGCCACACTCGACCCGCTGGATGCCGATGCGCAGCGCACCTTGTCTGCATCGCAATTGTCGGCCGCGCGCAGCCAGGTCGACAACATGCAGGCGCAACTGGCGGTGGCCAATGCCGATGCCACGCGCCTGCAGTCCCTGGTTGGCGCGCAATTGGTTTCCCGCTCGCAGTACGAGCAGGCCACCGCACAACGCGATGCCTTGCGCGCGCAGCTGCAGAATGCGCAGCGCAACGTGCGGGTTGCTTCGGACCAGCTGGCCATCGCCGGCATCCGTTCGGACTTCAATGTGGTGCGCGCGCCGTTTGCCGGCGTGGTGACGGCCAAGGCGGCGCAGCCGGGCGAAATCGTCTCGCCGTTGTCGGCCGGCGGCGGCTTCACCCGCACCGGTATCGGCACCATCGTGGACATGGAATCGCTGGAAATCGAGGTGGAAGTGGGCGAGTCCTACATCGGCCGCGTGCAGCCGAAGATGCCGGTGGAAGCCGTGCTCAATGCGTATCCGGAATGGAAGATTCCCGGCGAAGTGATCGCCATCATCCCCACTGCCGACCGCGGCAAGGCCACGGTGAAAGTGCGCGTGGCGCTCAAGCTCAAGGACCCGCGCATCGTGCCGGAAATGGGCGTGCGGGTGAGCTTTCTGGAACAGGCCAAGCCGCAGGAAACGGCCAAACCGCAGGGCGTACGCGTGCCGGCCGCCGCACTGGTGGAACGCGACAGGCGCACGGTCGCGTTCGTGGTTGGCGAGCACAACAGCGTCAGCGCGCGCGCGGTCACCACCGGCATGGTGATGGGCGAAGACAGGCAGGTGCTGTCCGGCCTGACCGCAGACGACAGCGTGGTGCTGAATCCGCCGGCGGCGTTGAAGGAAGGCGACAAGGTGGTCGAAGCCGGGCCGGACGCCGAGTAACGCAAACCAAAGACAGTGCAGGCAGCCCAGCTGCTCGGGGGAACACGGCAAGCGTTGATGGAAGCGGTAGATATGCTGGCGCTGGCGCCGCGCTGCGATACACGCTGTCGAATTCAGTAAAGCACCATCGACTGCGTCAGCGCGTACGCAGTCACGCTGCGCTTCAACATCGCTTCAATCGGTATAGCTGCACGCGTTTCAGACATCGCTTCAGTCCGTGCAGCACTGCACGCGTTTCACGCAGCAGCAGCATGTGGCGGCGTGCATCGCCGTAGCAGCACCCGATACCCGGCAGCCGCAGGCAGCACCACTCCACCGCACACCACCTCGTCGTGTCACTGCAGTGCCGCATCCAACATCCGCAGTCGCGTTGCCGCTTCGCTGTCGCTCTTCCCATTGCACCGCCAGGAGTCGCCATGTCCGCTCTCGTCAGCTTGCGCAACATCACCAAGACCTACCAACGCGGCCCCGAGCAAGTGCAGGTGCTGCACGGCATCGACCTGGAGATCGCCAGCGGCGACTTCGTGGCGCTGATGGGTCCGTCCGGCTCGGGCAAGACCACCTTGCTCAATCTGATCGGCGGGCTGGACAACCCCAGCGGTGGCGAGATCGAGATCGAAGGCGAGCGTATCGACCGCATGAGCGGCGGCCAGCTGGCAACCTGGCGCAGCCACCACGTCGGCTTCGTGTTCCAGTTCTACAACCTGATGCCGATGCTTACCGCGCAAAAGAACGTGGAGCTGCCATTGCTGCTCACCGCGCTCAATGCGGCGCAACGCAAGCGCAATGCAGAAATCGCCTTGACTCTGGTCGGCCTGCAGGAGCGCCGCAACCACAAGCCCAGCGAGCTGTCCGGCGGCCAGCAGCAACGCGTGGCGATTGCGCGCGCCATTGTCTCCGACCCCACCTTCCTGATCTGCGACGAACCCACCGGCGATCTGGACCGCCACAACGCCGAAGAAATCCTGCGCCTGCTGCAGGAGCTCAATCGCGAACATGGCAAGACCATCGTGATGGTCACGCATGACCCCAAGGCCGCCGAATACGCCACCCATACCATCCATCTGGACAAGGGCGAGCTGGCCGACGCGCCGCTTGCACTGTAAGGGAGCGCTGCCATGAAGTATCTCTGGTTGGTGTGGGCCCAGTTGTTCCGCAGCAAGACCCGCACCCTGCTGACCTTGCTCTCGGTGGTGGCGGCGTTTTTATTGTTCGGCATGCTCGATTCGGTGCGCGTGGCCTTCACCGCCGGCGGCAGCGTCAGCGGCGTGGACCGGCTGGTGGTGGCCTCGCGCCTGTCGATCACCCAGTCGTTGCCGATCAATCTGGAAGCGCAGATCCGCCGCGTGCCGGGCGTGCGCGATGTGACCTCGGCGATGTGGTTCGGCGGCATCTATCGCGACCCGAAGAACTTCTTCCCGAATTTTTCGGTGGCGCCCAATTTCTTCGATGTCTACAGCGAATACCAATTGCCCAAGGACCAGCTCAAGGCCTTCCAGACCACGCGCACCGGCGCGGTGGTCGGCGAAAGCCTGGCCAAGGAAAATGGCTGGAAACTCGGCGACACCGTCCCGCTGCAGGCCACCATCTTTCCGCGCGGCGGCAGCAACGACTGGCCGCTGGAACTGGTCGGCATCTTTCGCATGAAAGACCGCACGGTGGCCGCCAACCAGGAACGTCAGTTGATGATGAACTGGAAATACTTCGACGAATCCAACGACTACATCAAGAGCCGGGTCAGCTGGTACACGGTGACGCTGCGCAATGCCGACCAGGCCTCGCGCGTGGCGCAGGCGATCGATGCGTTGTCGGCCAACTCCGATCACGAAACCAAGTCGCAGACCGAATCGGCGTTCCAGCAGGCGTTCGTCAAGCAGTTTGCCGATATCGGCTTGATCGTCACCTCGATCATGGCCGCGGTGTTCTTCACCTTGCTGCTGCTCACCGGCAATACCATGGCGCAGGCGGTGCGCGAGCGCATCCCGGAGCTGGCCACGCTGAAGACGCTGGGCTTTCAGGACCGCACCGTGCTGAGCCTGGTGATGGTGGAATCGATGTTGCTGATCGGCCTGGGTGGCTTGATCGGCATGGGGCTGGCGGCGCTGGTGATCCCGGCAGTGGCAGCGCGCAGTGGTGGCCTGATGCCGACCCAGAGCGTGCCGCTGCAGACCTGGTTGGTCGCTTTCGGGCTGATGGTCGGCATCGGCCTTGTGGTGGGTTTGCTGCCGGCATTACGCGCGCAGCGTTTGAAGATCGTCGATGCACTCGCCGGCCGCTGACAGGAGCATGCACGTGCAACGCAAATGGAAAGATCGTGGTGTGAACCTGCTGTCGGTCGTGCTGCTGGCGCTCGGATTGGCGGCCTGGATCGCGCTGCCGTGGATGGCGCTGCTGCCGATCGCGGCACTGCTGGCGGTGTGGCTGGTGGTCACCCGCAGCGGCCGGCTCTCGCTGGCGGCCGCGCGCATCGGTATCGCCACGTTGCCGCAACGCTGGGGGTCCAGCTCGGTGATCGTGGTCGGCATTGCCGGGGTGGTGGGCGTGCTGGTGGCAATGCTGGCGATGGGCCAGGGCTTCCAGGCCACGCTCAACAGCACCGGCGACGACACCACCGCCATTGTCCTGCGCGGCGGCTCGCAGGCGGAGACCAATTCGGTGATCACCCGCGATCTGGTGCCGCTGATCAGCAGCCTGCCCGGCATCGCCGCCGATGCCAACGGCCGCCCGCTGCTGTCGCCGGAACTCTCGCAAGTGGTCAATATCGCCTCCCGCTCCGATGGCACCGACGTCAACGCGCAACTGCGTGGCGTGGGCGAACAGGCCTGGGCGGTGCATGACAAGATCAAGATCGTGCAAGGCCGCCGCTTCACCAACGGCCTGCGCGAAATGGTGGTGGGCAAAGGCGCGTTGAATCAATTTCGCGGACTGGAGCTGGGCAAGACGCTGACGCTCGGCAGCCAGCAATGGACCGTGGTGGGCGTGTTCGCCTCCGGCGACGCGCACGATTCGGAGTTGTGGACCGACGCGCAGACCCTGGCCACCACCTATAACCGCAGCGCCTATCAGTCGATCAACGTGCGCACCAGCGGCAAGGCAGGCTTCAGCCAGTTCAAGACCGCCATGGCCGCCGACCCGCGGCTCAAGCTGGATGTGGAAACCACCCGCGCCTACTACGGCAAACAGGGCGGCGGCTTGAACAAGTTGATCAGCATCCTGGGCACGGTGATCGGCGCGATCATGGCGGTAGGTGCGGTGTTCGGTGCGCTCAACACCATGTATGCGGCGGTGGCCACGCGGGCGCGCGAGATTGCCACCATGCGTGCAATTGGCTTCCGCGGCACGCCGGTGATCATGGCGCTGATGCTGGAAACCATGCTGCTGGCGCTGCTGGGCGGGCTGCTGGGCGGGGCAATCGCCTGGGCGGTGTTCAACGGCTACACCGTCTCCACGCTGGGCAACAACTTCAGCCAGGTGGTGTTCCAGTTCAAGGTGTCGCCGGAGCTGTTGTGGAGCGGGCTGAAGTGGGCGCTGGGCATCGGCCTGGTGGGCGGGCTGTTCCCGGCGCTGCGTGCGGCGCACCTGCCGATCACCACAGCCTTGCGCGAGGTGTAGGCGGGCCGTTGACCCGCCGGGATTCGGGATTCGGGGTTCGTAGAGCCGAGCTAGGCGATGCGCTTGGTATCTGAATGTATTGCAGGCTGTCATCGTTTTGTCACTGCGTTGCGGTAGATGCGCGGGCCAGGCAGGCCGTAGCCTGCCCGGCCGTTGCATCCATCGATCTTCGCCATGACGCGCCTGATTTTGCTGGCCTGCGCCTGCCTGTGGCTGGCCGGCTGTTCTTCCTCTTCGACCTCGCTCAGCGAGCGCCTGGTTGCGCCCGGCGGCACCTCGCCGTTGCTGGACGAAGAACGCATTGCCGCCACCATCGCCACGGTGCCCAACCGCAGCGGGCATGTGGTCACGCGCGATGGCGTGCCGATCTTCTGGCGTGCGATCGATCCCGGCCAGTACGCCATGCAGTACCGCTACCTGGGTCAGCGCAACGACCCGGCGCATGCGCTGGATGTGGATTTTAGTTTCAAGGTCCCCACCACCGCGCCACCGACGCCACGCGGCACCGTGGTGCTGTTGCACGGCTGGATGATGGATGGCGATTCGCTGCTGCCATGGTCGCTGCAGCTGGCCCAGGCCGGCTACCGGGTGATCACCATCGACCTGCGCAACCACGGGCATTCCGGCGGTGGGCCATCCGGCTACGGCACGCGCGAATCCGACGACGTCATCGATGTGCTCGATGCGCTGCAACCGCGCGGCGAAATCCGCGGGCCACTGTATCTGTTCGGCATTTCCTACGGCGCGGCCACCGCGCTGTTCACTGCCGACAAACTCGGCGCGCGCGTGACCGGCGTGGTGGCGATGGAATCCTTCGCCAATGGCGGGCGCGGCATTCGCGACATGGTGCCGCACCTGCTCGCCAGCCAGCCGCACGGGTGGCGCGGGCAGGCGGTGGCCGCCTATGTGCGCTGGCGCTATGCCGACCAGAATATCGATGCGGTGATTGCAGCAGCCGATACCCAGCTCAAGCTGGATCTTGACCATGTCGATGTCGCGCACGCCCTGGCCGACACGCGCAGCTGCGTGCTGCTGTTGCATGGCGATGCCGATCAGCACATTCCGGTGGCACATGGCCGCACATTGGCGTTGGCCAGCGCACGTGCGCATTACGTGGAGCTGCCCGGCGAAAACCATCTGAGCCTGCCGTTACGGCTGGATCTGCTCGGCGGGCCGATCGATCAGTGGCTGGCGCAGCTGCAACAAGACCCCACCCATTGCCCTGCGCCGCAGGCACTGCCGGCCTCCACGCTGGCGGTTGCGATGCCGCTACCGGTACCGCGTAGTTGAGCGCGGCAAACGCGCTACGCTGACGTGCAGCATTCGCGCTGCTCCATGCCACACGCATCACGTGCAGTGCGGCGCTGACTCAGCGCACGGCCACCGGCTGCCGCGAACGCGCCACGCTATCGCCGACGAACAGCAGCAAACCGACCCAGATCGCAGCGAAACCGATCACGCGCCCCTGGTCGAACGGCTCATGGAAAAACCACACGCCCAGCAACAGCTGCAGGCTCGGCCCGATGTACTGCAGGATGCCCACCAGCGACAGCGGGATGCGCCGCACGCCATACGCAAATCCGATCAGCGGCACCGCCGTCACTACGCCGCCGAAGATCAGCAGCAGATCGGTGCGCAGATCCCAGCCGCTGAAGAACGCGCCACCATGTCCCTGCTCGCCCCAGGCTGCGAGCAGCACTGCCGGCACGAACAGGTACACGCTTTCCACGCCAAGGCCGGCGACCGCGTCCACCGCTACC
Organism: Xanthomonas nasturtii; assembly: GCF_001660815.1. Lineage (GTDB taxonomy): Bacteria > Pseudomonadota > Gammaproteobacteria > Xanthomonadales > Xanthomonadaceae > Xanthomonas > Xanthomonas nasturtii. The sequence goes on along the minus strand of NZ_LYMI01000049.1, from coordinate 4,987 downwards.
AGCTTGCGCAGCAAGCCATAAATGCCGAACGACGCCGCCAGCCCCAACGCAATCCATGGCGGGGCGCCGGCATCGATGGTCAGCCACAGCACCCCGATAGCGGCGCACGCCACCGCCAGCCATTGAATGCCGCGCAGGCGCTCCTTGAGCACCACCACGCCCAGCAACACGCTCAGCAATGGGTTGATGAAGTAGCCCAGACTAGCTTCGATCACATGCCCGGCATTGATGGCCCAGATATACAGGCCCCAATTGAGCGCGATCGCCACGCTGCTGCCGGCCAGCATCCACAACGCGCGCGGCTGGGCGGCAATCGTGCGCCACCACCTCAGGCCGGAGGTCGCCAGCAGCCACGCCACCACCAGCACGGTGCTCCACACGATGCGGTGCGCAATGATCTGCAGCGATGGCACCACCTTGAGCAGATGCCAATACAGCGGCACCAGGCCCCAGATCACAAAGCTCGCCGCGTTCATCAACAACCCACGCCGCGCTTCCAGCGCCGTCACCGGCACGGGCGCGCTCATCGCCGCGCCCTGGCGAAGGTGACCACCAACACGCCGGCCAGAATCACCGCCATCGCGCCGATATCGTGCGCACTGAAGCGCTCATGCCCCAGCCACGCACCCAATGCGACGGCAATCACCGGGTTGACGTAGGCATAGCTGCCGGCCAACGCCGGGCGCACGTGATGCAGCAGCCACACGTAGGCGGTGAACGCCACGATCGAGCCGAACACGCACAGGTACGCCACCGCCAGCAGCCCCTGCGGGCTCGGCACGCTGTGCGGGCGCTCGCCGATCAGCAGGCCGGTGCCGACCAGCAACACGCCGCCGCACAACATCTGCCCGGCGGCGGTCATGAACGGCGATGGCAGATCGCGTCCGCGCGACCACACCGAGCCGAACGCCCACCCGATCGGTGCGATCAGCAGCAACACCAGTCCGCCCGGTGTGGCAGTAAGGCTGCTGCCGGCGTTGAGCCACACCACCCCCAGAAAACCGATCACGATGCCCAACCATTCGCCGCCGCTGGCATGCTGCCCGCGCAGGGCACCGAACAAGGCCATCCACAACGGCACCGAGGCCACCGCCGTGGCGGCCAGCCCGGAGGACACGCTGCGCTCGGCCAGCACCACCATGCCGTTACCCAGCAGCAGCAACGCCGCGCCCATCAGCGCCACGTTCTTCCATTGCACGCGCGTGGGCGCCGCCACACCGCGCCAGCGCAGCACGCTGTAGAGCACGCTGCCGGCAATGATGAAGCGCGCACCGGACACCATCGTCAGCGGCTGCGCGCCGCCTTCCAGCGCAAACCGGATCGCCAGATAGGTCGAGCCCCAGACCACGTAGACCAGCAGCAACGCAAGAACGACCAACCCGCTGCGCGCAGGCGCGGCAGCATCGTGAGAGGAAGACATCGGAACAGTGCCAGGAAGTGCAGCGGAAGCTTCGATTCTAGAGCACATGCGCACGCCAGCAGCCGCCGGCTGCGCTATGGTGCCGGTCACCCCGCAACCGAGAGTGCATATGCAGCGTCGTCTTCCCTGGCTGGCCCTGGCCGCCCTGAGCGCACTGTCTACCACCGCAGTGGCACGTGCCCCCGAGCCGTGGGAACTCAGCGCAAGCAAGCTGATCGACGCCGGGCTGGACGGATCGCTGGCGCCGGAAATCACCGCACCGGAGCAGGCCGAACTCAAGGTCATGCTGTCGGCCAACCGCGCCGGCGCGTACCTGCTCGGCGTCGCCAGCGCCAGCTACCGCACCCAGTGGTGCATGCCGGCAGGCAAGGTCGGCCCGCCGGATCTGCAAGCGATCATCGCCGATATCGGCGCGCTGCCCGATGCCCGCCAGCACGACGCCGCACCTGACTTGATCGTGCAGGCGCTGGCCAAACGCTATCCATGCGGCAGCGGCAGCAAGCGCAAGAATGCCGGCAGCGGCAAATAAGCAGACGCCGGCGAGCCGTAGAGCGCATTTATCGGCAACCGCCCAATGCCTGGCCTGGGTCACCACGCCGGTCGTTTGCATTTACAGCGGAGACCCACACGTAGCAGCAGCCGCTTGCTGGCTTAGACGGCGCGCTGAGCCGCGCAGCGTACGAGTGGTGCCTGCCGATTACGGGCGCCAGCTGTGTCCGCCTGGCGATGCGCACAGTCGGTTTGCCAGGCGCTCTTCGCTGCGTGGTCTAGGGTGCGATGCCCTCACCACTCAAGCTTGACAGTGGCTGACAAAACGCAATCTGCAGTCGTCAGATGAGGCAGACGGCGCGGAAAACCCGGAGTACATGCCGATTCCGGGCACCGGCCGCACCCGCAGGGCGGCGAGCGCAGTCGTCTTTAGCCACGCTTACCTGCGCGCTGCATCGCTTCTGGTGCGGATCGCCTTGAACTCCGAGCCGTCCTGCCAGCTCGGCCACTGCCGGCCGTTGGCCAGCACCACGCCCACGTCGTACACCAGGGTGGTATCGGCGGCATGGCCGCTGGCATCCCATTGCGGCGTCCAGCGGTCGCACGGCTGGTGGTAGCAGTCGGCGAAGTATTTATCGCGCAGCGCCTTACCCTTCGCGACGCCGCCATCGCGCATGTCCAGGCCGGGGCCAGCGGTGATCGCCGGCACGCCCATACGCGCGAACGCAAAATGATCGGCGCGGTAGAAGAAGCCCGCTTCCAGATTCGGGTCCGGCGAATAGCTGCGACCACGCGCCTTTGCGGCGGTTTCCAGGTCGCCTTCCAGCGACACCCGTCCACGCCCCCACGAGGCAATGTCGCGGGTCGGGCCATCCGGGCTGAACATCTCCATGTTGAGCACGGCCACGGTCTTGTCCAACGGCGCCAGCGGATGCGCCGCGTAATAATTGGCGCCAAGTAGGCCCTTTTCCTCTGCGGTCAATGCGATGAAGTACAGGCTGCGCTGCGGTTTGGAGCCGGCCGCGAACACGCGCGCCAGTTCCAGCACGCTGGCAACGCCAGTGGCGTTGTCCACCGCACCGCGTCGAATCGTATCGCCACCGGCATCGGCCTTGCCGATACCGAAGGCATCCCAGTGCGCGGAGAAGATCACCGTCTCATCCGGATGCTGGCTGCCGGTCAGTTTGGCCACCACGTTATGCGTGACCACACGCTCGCGCTTGAGCTTGAAGTCCACCGACAACGCCGCATCGCCCAGTGCCACAGGCGCGAAATCGCGTTGCTGCGCACGCGCCTTGGCCTGTTCGAAATCCAGACCAGCCTGTTCGAACAAGGACACTGCCAGTGCACGCTGCATCCAGCCACGCACCGGTACGTGCTGCGTCCTGGCATCGGCGTCGCTGCGTTCGATGTCGAACAACGGCGACATGCCCGAGCTCTGCACCGTGGCCCAGCCATACGCCGCTGGCGCGGTCTCGTGCACGATCAACACACCGGCCGCACCACGCCGCGCCGCCTCTTCGTATTTGTAGGTCCAACGGCCGTAGTAGGTCACCGCCTTGCCGTCGAATGCGCCCGACTGCGGCGATTCGAAATCGGCATCGTTGATCAGCACCACCGCGATCTTGCCGCGCAGATCCACACCCTTGTAATCGTCCCACTGCCGCTCGGGCGCGCTGATGCCATACCCAACGAACACCAGCGGCGCATCCTTGAGCGCTACCGCCTTCTGCGGACGCAGGCTCTGCAAGGTCACATCGCTGCCGTTGACCAGCGCCTGCGTCTTGCCGCCAACGCGCAAGCTGGCGCGCACCGGGCCCTCCACCTGCGCACGCACCAACGGCACCGCCTGCGTCCAACCGCCCTGCTCGCCACCTGGCTCCAGGCCGGCCGCCTTGAACTGTTCCACCAGATAATCAACCGTGCGCTGCTCGCCAGCACTCGCCGGCGCGCGGCCTTCGAATTCGTCCGACGCCAGCAGACGCACATGCCGCGACAACGCCTCGGCATCGATGCCGCCGCCCGGCAGATCGTTGGCGGCCTGTGCCACACCTCCCACAAACAGGCAGGCGGACAACAGCAGGATGCGCATCGGATTCACGGTGAGGCCTTGCAACGGATAGATGACACACAGTTTACAAGCGTGCAGCCAGCGCTGGCGCGCTATGACACGAGAATGCATCAATCGCATCGGTTGCATGCATGGCGAAGCGCGACTGACAAAACGGTGCGAGCGGTCGTCAGGTGCGGGCAGGCGGCGCGCTCCAAACCACTGTGTACGAGTGGTACATGCCGGTTCCGAGTAAAACTGCGCACGTCTGATGGCTTCCGTGACGGTGCGCGGCCCAGGACCGTCGAGAGGGAGTCGGTGATGTTGCAATCAGCTCATAACTGACAGGGTTGCTGTAATTGCGTGCTCTACGAGCTTTCCAATTCAATCCAATTAACCGCAGAGCTTTGAAAAAAGTCCTCGACCAACTATCAGATGCGGTGTCCTCATCGATTGCGGGACCGTTGGCGGCATGGATGCTGCCATCGAGCCCCATGGACGGGTGAACGGCGTGTCCTGCGGGCGGTGAGGGCACCGCGCACTCGACGACTTTGCGCTTTCTGCAGGGCCCTTGCCCGCCCACCATCGCAGGACACGCCGTGAATCCGTCCATGGAGGCTCTGGCGCGGCATCCATGCCGCTCAAGGTCCCGCGACGGTGAGCGGGCAAGGACCAGTCGGGATGGTCGGTGCGCAGAGCTTTCAACAGCGCAACGATCAACGCTCTGGTGCGGAATTTTGTTTCTTCTGGTAAACCACCAGCCAACTCTCTGGTGCGGTGTCCTCGCCGATTGCGGGACCGTTGGCGGCATGGATGCCGCCACCGAGCCCCCATGGACGGGTTAACGGCGTGTCCCGCGAGCGGTGAGGGCACCGCGCACTCGACCGACCGGCTTCTAGAGCCTGTTAACACTAATGATCTGAGCGGTTAAACTATTGCGCATGGAAATCACACCCGCACAATTTTCTCTCATCGAACAGTGTCTGCCGAGGCAGCGCGGCAATGTCGGCATGACCAACCTGCAAGTG
>NZ_LYMI01000048.1 GCF_001660815.1 Xanthomonas nasturtii | reverse complement strand
CTTTACCCGAAACCCTCTATCCAACAGGATGGAGGGTTTCTTTTTGCCTGCAATTTGAGAAAACCAAGACGCTTGCAAGTACTGGGTTGCTCCGCAAGGCTGCAAACAGCTGACTCACAAGTGGTGGCAGACTAAAAAGCCAGCGCGCTGGCAAATAACTAAGTAGTCGGAGCATCGCCCCACATCTCGCTGCCATGATGCAGACGGCAGCCGAGAGCGGGTCATATGCGATGGCAAGTGGATAAGCGACTTGGGCAGCCATGCCGGTATCTAATGCCTTGTCGCACTACTAGGCCATGCACTTATCCAACAAAAAACCCCGCCTTCGCGGGGTTTTGTTGGCCAGATAGTGCGATCTAGCTGCGGACCGCAGACGGGATCGGTCACCCAACGTCAGCTACCAAACATCAATCACCCAACGTCAGCAGAGATGCGTTGCCGCCTGCCGCGGTGGTGTTGACGGTGACGACCTTCTCGGTCGCGAAGCGCAGCAGGTAATGCGGGCCGCCAGCTTTAGGGCCGGTGCCGGACAGGCCTTGACCGCCAAAGGGTTGGACGCCGACGACCGCACCAATCTGGTTGCGATTGACGTAGACGTTACCGACAGCCACGCGCGAGGTGATGCGGTCGATGGTCTCATCAATACGCGAGTGGACTCCTAAGGTGAGGCCATACCCGGTCGCGTTGATCTGGTCGATGACAGCATCGAGCTGATCGGCTTTCCAGCGAATCACGTGCAGGACCGGTCCAAAAATTTCGCGCTGAAGTTGTGCCAGCGATGTCAGTTCGTAGGCGCGTGGGGCGAAGAAGCTGCCATGCGCGGTGGTGCTGTCCAGCGTGGTACCCCCGATCAAGCGTGCTTCGCGGTCCATGCGCACCGCATGATCGTCGAGTATCTTGAGTGCATGGGCGTCGATCACGGGGCCAACATCCGTGGACAACAAGCTCGGGTCACCGATCTTCAGTTCGTTCATTGCGCCGGCAAGCATGGTCATGACCTTGTCGGCGATGTCGTCCTGGACAAACAGCACGCGCGCGGCCGAGCAGCGTTGGCCAGCCGACATGAAGGCGCTGGAAATTGCGTCTTTGACCACTGCTTCCGGCAATGAGGACGAGTCGGCAACGAAGGCGTTCTGGCCACCGGTTTCGGCAATCAATACGCCGATGGCCGCATCGCGCGACGCCAGCGTACGGTTGATGATGCGTGCGGTACCGGTGGAGCCGGTAAACGCGACGCCGGCAACGCGTGGGTCGTTGGTCAGCGCAGCGCCGACCGTGGCACCGTCGCCGGGGAGGAACTGCAGCGCGGCTTCGGGAACGCCAGCGTCATGCAACAGCTTCACTGCAGCGTAGCCGATCAGGTTGGTCTGCTCGGCCGGCTTGGCGATGACGCTGTTGCCGGCAGCGAGCGCAGCGGCGACCTGACCTAAAAAGATCGCCAGCGGGAAATTCCACGGGCTGATGCACACGAAGACGCCGCGGCCGTGCAGCTGCAGTTCGTTGGACTCGCCGGTCGGCCCAGGCAGACGCTCTGGAGCACCGAACTGCGCGCGTGCCTGGTTGGCGTAATAACGCAGGAAATCGACCGCCTCGCGGACTTCGGCTACTGCATCGGGCAACGTCTTGCCGGCTTCCTTGACGCAAATCGCCATGAACTCGGGCATGCGTGCTTCGAGCAGATCGGCTGCATGCTCCAGGATGGTGGCGCGGCTGGCTGCGGGGGTGCGGTTCCAGGCCGGCTGCGCGGCCGCAGCGCTTGCCAGGGACTTCTGCACGGTGTCGGTATCGGCCGGCTGCCAGTGCCCAACCGTTTCGCGGCGATCCGCCGGATTCAGTACCGCCTGGCTGGGGGTGCCGATCAACGCACCCGGAACCAAGGGCGTGGCCTTCCACGGTTTGATGGCCGCGTTGAGCTGCTCGGCCAGCTGGCGCAGATCGTTGTCGTTGGCGAGATTGGCGCCCATGGAGTTTTTCCTGTGCTGGTTCTGACTACGCAGCAAATCGGCTGGCAGTGGAATCTTGGGGTGCGGGATGGAGGTAAACGACGACACTGCCTCGACCGGGTCTCGGATGAGGTCTTCGATAACGACATCCTCATCGGTGATGCGGTTGACGAAGCTGGAATTGGCACCGTTCTCAAGCAGGCGACGCACCAGATACGGCAGCAGATCTTCGTGCGAGCCAACCGGTGCGTACACGCGGCACGGCAGGCCGAGACGATCGGCCGGAATCACTTCGGCATACAGGTCATCGCCCATGCCGTGCAGCTTCTGGTGCTCGTAGGTCTTGCCTGCAGCAATCGCACGCACCGCCGCAATGGTCTGCGCGTTGTGCGTGGCAAACATCGGGTAAAGCACATCGTTGTGCGCGAACATGCGACGTGCGCAGGCCAGATACGAGACGTCGGTATTCTGCTTGCGGGTAAACACCGGATAGCCTGGGTGTCCTTCGATCTGTGCGCGCTTGATCTCCGCGTCCCAGTACGCGCCTTTGACCAGACGCAGCGGAATGCGCCGCCCGACACGGCGCGCGAGATCGGCAAGAAAATCGATCGTGTACGGCGCGCGTTTTTGATACGCCTGCACGGCCAGACCGTAGCCTTCCCATCCGTCCAGCGACGGATCGGAGAAAGTGGCTTCGATGATGTCCAGCGACAATTCCAGACGATCCGCCTCTTCGGCGTCGACGGTGTAGCCGATGCCATACGACTTGGCCAACTGGGCAAGCTCCAGCACGCCGGGCACCAGCTCGGCCATCACGCGCGCGCGCTTGGCGTGCTCGTAACGCGGATACAGCGCCGACAACTTGATGGAAATACTGGGCGCTGCAAAGACATCGGTACCCACGAAGCTGCCGCTGCGGCCGATTGCATGGATCGCATCGCGATAGGCCTGCAGGTAGCGCTGCGCATCCTTCATGGTGAGCGCGCCTTCGCCGAGCATGTCGAACGAATAACGGTAGTTGGCGTTGTCGCCCTTGCGCGAGCGCGACAGCGCCTCGCCGATGGTGCGGCCCATGACGAACTGGTGGCCCATGATCTTCATCGCCTGGCGCACCGCCAGACGAATCACCGGTTCGCCGACGCGGCCGATCAGGCGCTTGAACGCACCGGGCACATCGGCGCGGGTGAGGTCGTTGAGCTGCACCAGCCTGCCGGTGAGCATCAGGCCCCAGGTCGATGCATTGACCAGCACCGAATCGCTGCCGCCCATGTGCTTTTTCCAGTCCGCATCGCCGAGCTTGTCGCGGATCAGCTTGTCGGCGGTGTCTTGGTCGGGAATACGCAGCAGCGCCTCGGCCACGCACATCAGCAGCACACCTTCTTCGCTGCCCAGGTCGTACTGGCGCATGAAGGCTTCGATGGCGCCCTGGTCCTGCGCGCGTGCACGCACACGGGTCACCAGATCGGCCGCGACCGCTTGCACCTTGGCCTGTTCGGCGGCGGGCAGGCGTGCCTGATCGAGCAACTCTCGCACCTGCTCGGTTTCGTCCTTGAGCCAGGCGGCAGTGATGGCCGCACGCAATGCGCCGGGTGCGGCGGGCAGTTCGGGCGCCAGGAGCGGGCGCGCAACCGAGGTGGAGGCAAGCGGGTCGAGCTGAGCGTTCATGCGAAAGGTGCCTGGGAATCCTTGCGCATTCTAGAGAGCGGGAGCCCCGGCACACTTGTGCGGAAGCGGCAGTTTTCCCGCCGTTTTGTGCAGATGGCCCGGGCAGGTGATGGCGGACGTGTTCGAGGGCAGGCCCGCTCGGCCGGTTTGGGTGAAGTGATTGATTTCCACACGGTTTTAGCTGCACTGCAGCAAATTTCCGATCGGCGGAAACGCTTGCCGCATGCGTTCGCGCGGGTCTACCATCGGGTTGTTCCCGCAGTGCTCTGCGTGTTGCCAATGATCGAAGTGCTGCCGTTGATGTCCGAAGGGGTTGGGACGCAGTTACGGTTGCGGCCTCCGCGGGCACTGTCGGCCAGGCAATTCGTCCTGTTGTTTGCGGTCCTTGCAGGAATGATGTGGTTATTTGCGGGCCTGGGGTGGTGGACCGGCAATGCATTCGCGCCGGTGTTCGCCCTTTTGCACAGTGGTGTGGTGGCGCTGGCGCTACGGCAGTTATGGCGAAGTGGCGAACGCGAAGAAGCGATCCGGGTGGGGGAGACCGCCGTTGAGGTGTTCCCGTCCGGGCATGCGCCACCAGCGTTTCAGGCACATCCGCACTGGGTGCGGCTTTGCATGGAACGCGACGACAGGGTGTTGCTGGTTAGCAGCGGCAAGCAGATCGAGATCGGAAGTTTTCTCGGGCCGGCCGAACGTGTGGAACTGGCGACTACGCTGAAACGCTTGCTCGCGGCCGCCAATGGCCGTCACCGATGACGTAAGGGTCTAGGCAATGACGCAACGCAGCAGCTGGAAGTCGACGTACACACGATTGGGCCTGGCGATGACAGCGCTGGTCGGCCCTCCGGTCGTGTGGGCGCAATCGGCCGATCCCAAGGAATGGCAGCTCAACATGGGCCGCGGCGTCACCCAGACCGCGCGCATGGCCTACGAGGCGCACATGGCGGCGCTGTGGGTCTGCGTGGTGATCGGTGCGCTGGTGTTCGGGGCGATGGGCTATGCAATCTTCAAGTTCCGCAAGTCCAAGGGCGCGGTGGCTGCACAGTTCAGCCACAACACGCGTGCCGAAGTGCTGTGGACGGTGATTCCAGTGTTGGTGCTGATTGCGATGGCATGGCCGGCGACGGCCAAGCTGATTGCGATGTACGACACTCGCGAGTCGGAAATGACCGTCAAGGTCACCGGCTACCAGTGGATGTGGAAGTACGAATATCTAGGCCAGGGGGTGGAATTCACCAGCCGCCTGGCGCGCGAGTCGGACCGCATCCGGCAGAGCGGCGAACGCCCCAGCGTGGTATCGCAACCGCATTATCTGCTCGACGTCGATAATCGCCTGGTGTTGCCGGTCAATACCAAGATCCGTTTCGTGATTACCGCCGATGACGTGATTCACGCCTGGTGGGTGCCTGCGCTGGGTTGGAAGCAGGATGCGATCCCCGGCATCGTCAACGAGGCGTGGACCAACATCGAGCAGCCGGGCGTGTATCGCGGGCAATGCGCCGAGTTGTGCGGCAAGGATCATGGCTTCATGCCCATTGTGGTGGAGGCACTGCCCAAGGCCGAATTCCAGCGTTGGCTGGCGTCGCGTCGCAGTGGAGCAGGCACCACGTCCTCGGCATCGCCGGCGGCAGCTTCCGCAACGGCTGCGCCAGCGACAGTGCCCGCAGGTGAGGCTGCACCGCCGGCTCAAGCTGCCGCACCGACCGCCGCTCTCTAACACCGCTCGCAACCGCATCGCTTCGCAGAGGTCGTTCCGTCATGGCGCATACCGCAGTCGATCACCACGGACACCACCAGCCCGGCTTCGTCGAGCGCTGGTTCTTTTCGACCAATCACAAGGACATCGGCACGCTGTATCTGCTGTTCTCCTTCGTGATGTTCATCATCGGCGCGGCGATGAGCGTGGTGATCCGCGCTGAGCTCATGCAGCCGGGCCTGCAGTTCGTCAAACCCGAATTCTTTAACCAGATGACCACCGTGCATGCGCTGGTGATGATCTTCGGTGGGGTGATGCCGGCCTTCGTCGGTTTGGCGAACTGGATGATTCCGCTGCAGATCGGCGCGCCCGACATGGCGCTGCCACGTATGAATAACTGGTCGTTCTGGCTGCTGCCGGCCGCGTTCACCTTGCTGTTGCTGACGCTGTTTCTGCCCGGCGGTGCGCCGGCCAGTGGCTGGACGCTGTACCCGCCGCTGTCGTTACAGGGCGGCTACAACGTGGCCTTCAGCGTGTTTGCGATCCATGTCGCTGGCGTCAGTTCGATCATGGGTGCGATCAACATCATCGCCACCGTGCTCAACATGCGTGCGCCGGGCATTGATCTATTGAAGATGCCGATCTTCTGCTGGGCCTGGCTGATCACCGCGTTTCTGTTGATCGCGGTGATGCCGGTGCTGGCCGGTGCGGTCACGATGTTGCTGACCGACAAGTTCTTCGGCACCAGCTTCTTCAACGCGGCCGGCGGCGGCGACCCGGTGATGTACCAGCACATCTTCTGGTTCTTCGGGCATCCGGAGGTCTACATCATGATCCTGCCGGCGTTCGGCGTAGTCAGCGAAATCATTCCAACCTTCAGCCGCAAGCCGCTGTTCGGGTACCAGGCGATGGTCTATGCGATCGCGGCGATCGCATTTTTGAGTTTCATCGTGTGGGCGCACCACATGTTCACCGTGGGCATGCCGCTCGGTGGCGAAATCTACTTCATGTTTGCCACGATGCTGATCTCCATCCCGACCGGAGTGAAGGTGTTCAACTGGGTCAGCACGATGTGGAAGGGCTCGCTGACGTTCGAGTCGCCGATGTTGTGGGCAGTGGCGTTCGTAATCCTTTTCAGCATCGGCGGTTTTTCCGGTCTGATGCTGGCGATCGTGCCGGCCGACTTCCAATACCACGATACCTATTTTGTGGTCGCGCATTTCCATTATGTGCTGGTCACCGGCGCGGTATTTGCGTTGATTGCCGCGGTGTATTACTGGTGGCCCAAGTGGACCGGGCGAATGTACAACGAGGCCTGGGCCAAGTTCCATTTCTGGTGGACGATGATCTTCGTCAACCTGCTGTTTTTCCCGCAGCACTTCCTCGGCCTGGCTGGCATGCCGCGACGTATCCCCGACTACAACGTGGTGTTCGCCGACTGGAACTTGATCAGCTCGATCGGTGCGTTTGGCATGTTTGCCACGCCATTCCTGATGGCTGCAATCCTGTTGTCATCTCTGCGTAGTGGCGCCAGGGCAGACGCACGCGCCTGGGAGGGTGCCAAGGGCCTGGAATGGACAGTGCCGTCGCCTGCGCCCGCGCACACCTTCACCGTACCGCCTGTCATCAAGCCTGGAGATCTTGCGCATGAAGACATCGGTCACTGAGTCGGCATCGGAGCCAGCGGTGACGCGGCTCCTTTCCGCCGCCGAGCGGCAGGCGCAGCAGCGTCGCGCAGTACGCCGCACCGCAATCACGGTGGGCATCATTGCGTTGCTCATCTATGCCGGCTTCATTGCCTCGGGCGTTATCGGCCGATGACTGCGCGCGCGCCCACGCATGCGCCGACCGCTGGCTTGTTCAAGCTGTTGGGCGTGGTGCTGGGCGTTTTCGTGCTGACCTTTTCGTTGGTGCCGCTGTACCGTATTGCGTGCGAGAAGGTCTTTGGGATTCGCATGGAACGCGCACCGGGCAGTAAGCATGAAGGTCCGTCCAATGCGGTGGGCGGTGGCAAACGCACGGTGCGCGTCGAATTCGATGCCGGGGTCAATTCGAAACTGCCGTGGACCTTCCATCCCGAGCAGATGACGATGGACGTGGTGCCGGGCGAGCTCAACGAAGCGCTGTATTTTGCGCGCAATGACAGCAAGCGCGCTGTGGTGGGGAGCGCGGTGCCATCGGTGGCGCCGGCGCGAGCGTCCGGCTATTTCAACAAGACCGAATGCTTTTGTTTCACTGCGCAGACGCTGCAGGCCGGGGAAACGCGCGACATGCCGTTGCGTTTCATCGTGGACCGTGCATTGCCTGCGGAAGTGACCACTATCACCTTGTCCTATACGTTTTATCGCAACGACGCGCTGACCTCGGAACTGCAGGGCAGTGCCGTTTCCGGAACGCCGCGCGCGGCGCCGTAACCTTCATCCACCCGTACCACGACACGGAAGCAGCGCCATGGCCGATCACAGTTCCAACGCCGATGCGTATTTCGTCCCGACACAGAGCAAATGGCCCTTTGTCGGGTCGATTGCGATGTTCGTGATGATGATTGGCGTGGCCAGTTGGCTCAACGACGCGGCATGGGGGCGCTGGACGTTCTTTGCCGGCATGGCGATGTTGCTCGCGACCTTGTTCATGTGGTTTGGCGACGTCATTCGCGAGTCCAACGCCGGCAACTACAACCGCCAGGTGGACGGCTCGTTCCGCATGGGGATGGTGTGGTTCATTTTTTCCGAGGTGATGTTCTTCGCTGCCTTCTTCGGTGCGTTGTTCTATACGCGCGTGCTGACACTGCCCTGGCTGGGCGGCGAAGGCGATGGCGTAATGACCAACGAGCTGTTGTGGAACGGCTATTCCGCCGCCTGGCCGACCAACGGTCCAGGCACGATCGGCGGGCAATTCCAGACCATTCCAGCCTGGGGATTGCCGCTGATCAATACGCTCATCTTGCTGAGCTCAGGTGTGACGCTGACTATCGCCCATCACGCACTCAAGGGCGGGCGCCGCGGCGGGTTGCTGTTGTGGCTAGGCCTGACCGTGCTGCTGGGCTGTATATTCCTGTTCCTGCAGGCGGAGGAATACATCCACGCCTACACCGAGCTCAATCTCACACTCGGCTCGGGCATCTACGGCTCGACCTTCTTCATGCTGACCGGCTTCCACGGCATGCATGTGCTGCTGGGCACGATCATGCTGGCGGTGATGTGGCTACGCACTGCGAAAGGGCACTTCAGCCGCGACAACCACTTCGCCTTCGAAGCGGCCGCGTGGTACTGGCACTTCGTCGACGTGGTGTGGCTGGCGCTGTTCCTGTTCGTGTATGTGCTTTGAGGGCGGGGATTCGGGGTTGGTGATTCGGGATTCGCGAAGGCGGCCGGGTTTAGTTTTGACGAATCTCCACTGCCGAATCCCCAATCTCATCGGCCGCGTCAGCGGCCGATGCCATGCGGCTTGATCCAGCCGGTGTAGATGCCGAGGATGACGATGGCAATCAATGCAACCGATAGACCGATGCGCCAGGTCAGCGCGTTGACGGTGCGCTTGGTCTGGCCGCGGTCGGTGAGCAGGTAATAGAGTCCGGCGCCCAGGTTCCACAGGATCACGATCAGGAAAGCGACAATCAGCAGCGTCTTGAGCGAATCGTTCACAACAGCCCCGGTGGTCGTCGGCGTGGTAACGGCATTGCACGCCTTTTTGCGTCGCTTGTCATGATGCGCAAGCACACGGCGGTGCTGGGTTGGTGTCTGGCGTTGCTGGTCAGCGCGAGTTTTGCGGCGCTTGGGTACTGGCAGCTGCAGCGCTTGCACAGCAAGCAAGCGTTATTGGAACGCGCTGCGCATGTGCGCGAGATGCCGTTGACCTTGGTGCAAGCGTTAGCCACGCCGCATGCGCTGGCATGGGTGAGCGGAGAGGTGCGTTTTCTGCCGCACCAGGTGTTGCTGGACAACCAACTGCATGCAGGGCGCGCCGGTGTGCGCGTTTATCAACTTGCCGCGCCGCAAGACAGCCCAGGTACGCTACTGATCGATCTGGGCTGGCTGCCGTTGCCGGCCAATCGGCAGTTACCGACGATCACGCCACTGCGCGGGACCCAGGCAATGCGGGGGTTGCTCAGCGCGCCGCCATCGGCCGGACTTGCGTTGGGGCCGGCATTGGCCCCCGCCGGTACGCCGCAGACCTGGTTGGCCACGCGCCTGGATGCGGAGGCGCTAAGAAGCACGCTTGGCAGGCGCGACATTTCGTCGCAGGTGCTGCGGCTGGACCCCGCACTGCCGGTTGGCTACGCACGCGATCTGGAGATGCTGCCGAATACGCTGCCACCCGCGCGGCACTTGGGTTACGCGGTGCAATGGTTCGGGCTGGCTGCCGCGGTCCTGGCCACCGCCACGCTGCTGACATGGCGTGCGCGACGTCGCCGCCGACGCGGGCACTGACGCCTGCGGCATGAGAAAATCGCCGGCATGACCTCCTCCACATCGGCCACGCCGCACGCGGTCAAACGCGGCCGCAGGATGCTGATTGCCCTGGCGGCGCTGTTCTTCGGCTCGATGTTGCTGGCCGGTGTGCTGCGCTTCTCCGGATGGCAGCCGGCATCGATGCGCAACAACGGCGAACTGCTGAAACCGCCCGCCGACCTGCGTGCGCTGGTGCCGGTGCGTGCGAACGGGCAGCCGTATGCGTGGGCGCCGAGCGAGCGCATCTGGCGCATTGCGGTGGCGCCGCCGGCTGGCTGCACGCAGCAGTGCGTGGTGCTGGCGGCGGAACTGGACAAGGTGTGGCAGCTGCTCGGACACCGCGCCGACAAGGTGGAAATCGTGTGGATCGGCGCGCCGCCGGCCGTGCTGCCGCCGATGCCGGCATTGCGCGTGCTACGCGACGATGCACGCCTGCGCCAGGCATTGCCGCGTGGCAACGATGCGGCCGGCGTGCCGGTGTATGTGATCGACCCCAATGGCTTCGTGATCCTGCGTTATGCCCCGGGCTTCGCGCCGGCCGGCCTGCGCTCGGATCTGGTCAAGCTGCTGAAACTGATGTGAGCCCGTTTCGATGAATCTGTTTGCGCCACCGGCATTGTTCCGTCACTTCCATCGCATGGCCTGGCTGGCGGCGTTGTTCACTGCGAGCACGATCCTGTTCGGGTCGTTCGTGCGCTTGTCCGATGCCGGCATGAGCTGCCCGGACTGGCCGACCTGCTACGGCCGTGTGACCTGGCCGCAAACCAGCGACGAAGCCAACACGCATGTGGCCAGCAAGATCCGCCCGCTGGAATCGCACAAGGCCTGGCGCGAGCAGGTGCACCGTTTCCTGGCCGGCGCGCTGGGCGTGGAAGTGCTGGTGCTGTCGTTGCTGGCGGTGCGTCGTCGCCGCAAGGGCATTGCGCAGGTGGTGTCGGCGGCGGTGCTGGTGGCGTTGTCGATCCCGCTCTACATGTCCGGCTGGCACACCGTGGCCTTTGGCGTGGCGATTGCGGGTGAGGCCATCTTGCTGCTGGCGGCATTGCGCTGGAGCAATATCGATCTGGCGCGCGCGGCGGTGCTGACGCTGGCGGTGGTGATCTTCCAGGCGTTGCTGGGCATGTGGACAGTGACGTTACTGCTCAAACCCATCGTGGTGATGGGGCACCTGCTGGGCGGCATGCTGATGTTTTCGCTGCTGGTGTGGATGGCGTGGCGCGCAACGCACCTGCCGATCACGCTGGCCGACGCGTCGCGCTTGAAGTGGCTGCTGCGCCTGGGCGTGGCGGTGCTGGGCCTGCAGATTGCACTCGGCGGCTGGGTCAGCGCCAACTACGCGGCACTGGCCTGCGGTGGTGGCAGCTGGTCGGCCGACAATTTCCCGCGCTGCGTCAGCCAGTGGTGGCCGCCGCATGACTTCCGCGAAGGCTTCACGCTGTGGCGCGGCATCGGCGTGGACTACGAAGGCGGCGTGCTGGATGGCGCGGCGCGTATCGCCATCCAGATGGCGCACCGGCTGTGGGCGATTGCGACCGCGCTGTATCTGTGGTGGCTGGCGTGGCGTCTGTCGCGTTCGCCGGGGATGCGGGTGTGGGCAGGTGCGCTGGCGTTGCTGGTCGTCGTGCAGGTGACGCTGGGCATGCTCAACGTCAAGCTGGCGCTGCCGCTGGAGGTGTCGGTCATGCATAACGGCGGTGCGGTGGCCTTGCTGTTCGTGCTGGTCTCGCTGCTGGCGCGGCTGCGCGCGCCGGAGTGAGCATGGCTGTCAGCGCACGCGATTACTGGGATCTGACCAAACCCAAGGTGGTGGCACTGATCGTGTTCACCGCTCTGGTGGGCATGTTCCTGGCCATCCCCGACATGCCGACGTGGCTGCAGGTGCGCACCGGCGCGCTGGGCTTCCTGGGCATCTGGCTGGCGGCTTCGGCGGCGGCGGCGATCAATCAGTTGCTCGACGCCAAGATCGACGCGCAGATGGCGCGCACTTCATGGCGCCCGCTGGTGGTGGGCAAGGTGCGGCCCTGGCAGGTGTTGCTGTTCGCCAGCGTGCTGATCGTGATCTCCATGACCATCCTGGTGATGTGGGTGAACGTCATCACTGCGGTGCTGACCTTCGCCTCGCTGATCGGTTATGCGGTGATCTACACCGTGTACCTGAAGCGCGCGACATCCCAGAACATCGTGATCGGCGGGCTGGCCGGCGCCACGCCGCCGATGCTGGGCTGGGCCGCAGTGACCGGATTGCCGACCAGCGCCGACTGGATCAATGCCTCGCTGCTGGTGCTGATCATCTTCATCTGGACGCCGCCGCATTTCTGGGCGCTGGCGATCTTTCGCCGGGCCGATTACGCCAAGGCGGCGATTCCGATGCTGCCGGTGACCCACGGCGTGCCGCATACGCGCAAGCAGATCCTGGTCTACACCGTGTTGCTGGCGATCGTGACCTTGCTGCCGGTGGCAGTGGGCATGAGCGGGGTGTTCTATCTAGGTGGAGCAGTGGTGCTCAACGCGGTGTTTCTCTGGTACGCGTGGCGCATGCTCGACCCGCCCGACGAGCTGTTTTCGATGAAGATGTTCGGCTACTCCATCGTGTACCTGATGGCGCTGTTCGCCTTCTTGATGGTCGACCATCTCTTGTTGCCGTGGGTGCGCTAGTGGCAGCGGTGTAGATCTGCCGCGAGACACGCCGTGGTAATCGGTGTTTCCCGTACAAGGCGCCTGAAGCGCATGCTGGCATGCAGCGAGTGCTCGTCGCACAGACAGGCCACCTGCGTCACGTCGAAATCACCGGCGGCGCCCACGTCAGCAGACGCCGCGATTTCGTTCGTATATCCATCGATCCATCACGCGTGCCGGCAACAGCAACGCCACCTTTTCAGCTCAGCTCAACCAGCTGGCGCACTTGCTGGTGTTTTTGCTGTCGCAGCTGGACTGCATTTTTTGTTGCAGGCGCGTCAGCACCGCGCTGCCTTGCTGGCGATGCTGCTTGCTCCAGGTCTTCAGTGCACTGCCAAGCGTGGCGAAGCGCTGACGTGTGCGTTGACGATAGCCATCCGGTTGCCCGGCCAGTTCGCCGATCACCTGCGTGGCGGCGGTTTCGATGCCGGCGGTGTCGTCGGGGCTGAGCCGGATCAGCCCATCCACATACAGCACGCCCCATTGCACGCGCGTGGCGGGGCCTTGCGCGCTTTCGTAGGCCTTCCTGAGCCAGGACAGCGCGGTCTTCTTGTCGCCCCGTTGTTCGGCCAGATCCGCCAACTCGGGCATGTAGTAGTACGGCGTCTTGCTGCGCGACAGCTCGGCCAGCAGCACTTGCTCGGCCCTGCTGCCATCGCCCACTTCGCTCAGCAATGCCGATGCCGTGCTGATGGTGGATTGACGCTCTTCGTCGGTCTTGGCGGTGTCGGTTGCCCACTGCACGCGCTGATGCACGGTGTCTACGACCTCCTTCGGCAGCGGCGGTTGCGGGCCTTTGGCCTGGGTTTCGGTGGGCTGGCCCTGGGCCAGGCGCGCCAGCTGGATGCGTGCATACGCGGTGCCGAGCCGGTCGGAGATCGGCAGTGAGGTGTCGGCGTAGACCTTGTCCAGGGCCTGATTCAGTGCATTGGAAAGCGTGGCGCGCTCGCTGGCCTGGTTGCTGGCGGCGGTGATCAGGCGCACGGGTACATGGCTCAGCGTGCCGAGATTGGCGCGCACCTCTGCCGGGTCGGTGAGCACTGCTTCCAGCAAGCTGCGATTGGCCGGGCTGGCGGCCGGCGGGTGCTTGGCGGCGCTAATGGCTGCCAGGGCGAAGCTGCGCTGCAGCGCCGGCTGCGGCGCCGCTGTGGCGAGCCGGGTGAGCACGTCGGCAGCCTCGTCGGGCTTGACCAGCCGGTCGTCGGTGCCCCAGGCATAGTTGCCGAGCACGGCCCAGTCGTCCGCGCTGAGCTGTTGCGGCGCGTGCAGCGCCTTGTCGAGCAATTGCTGGGCGGTGCTGGTGCTCCTTGCCGCCACCCGCAACACGTCGGTCAGGCGTGCGTTATCGGCATCGCCTGCCAGCCGGGTGATTTCGCTGTGATCCGGGCGCAGCACGATGATGGTGGGATAGCCCTTGACCCCGAAGCGCTAGCCCCAGGCCTGTGCGCCTTCGGAATCGCCATCCAGGTGCACCGCGACGAATTGCTGGGTGCGCGCAATGAAGGCCGGGTCCTTGAACAGCGTGGCCTTCAGCCGATTGCAGGGCGGGCACCAGGCTGCGCCCCAGTACAACAGGATCGGTTTGCCGCTTTCCTTGGCTTCGGCGAAGGCATCGTCCACGTCGCCTTCGCGCCAGGCGATGCTGGACGCCGGTGCCGGTGTGGAGGCGGTCTTGCGCTGTGCGGGCGCCGCCGGCGGGGCAGGCTTGTTGCAGGCAGCGAGCGTGGCCAGCACCGCCAGCAGCGCGAGCATGGACGGGGAAGGGCGTCGAAGCGACAGCGTCATGGCAATCACCGTGGGGCGGCAGGAGGGCGATCGAGCACGCTAGCGAGCGCTGGCGCGCCCGTGCGGCAGCGCGTGATAACCGTTGTATATCTGCTTACAACCCGGATCGGCCTGCGACGCGAACTGCTGTCACGTCGGACGCAGCGAGTGCGCGCTGGCGGCGCGCAGTCAGTGAGGCCCGGTGGCGGCGCGCGGCTCGCTCGGCGCAGTGCGCGCATAACGTGCGGCCACGAAGGCGCACACGATCAGCTGCAGCTGGTGATACAGCATGATCGGCAACACGATTGCGCCAAGCCCCCCGCCGGCGAACATCACCTTGGCCATCGGCACGCCGGTGGCCAGGCTTTTTTTCGAACCGCAAAAGACAATGGCGATTTCATCGGCGCGGCTGAAGCGCAGGCGCCGCGCGATGAAGGTGATCGAGAGCATCGCCGTGGCCAGCAACAATGCTGCCGCGCCCAGTACCGCCAGCAAGGCAGGCAGCGGCGTCTTCTGCCACAGCCCTTCGTTCACCGACGCGCTGAAGGCGGTGTAGACCACCAGCAGGATGGTGCCCTGGTCGGTGTAGCGCAGCACGGCACGGTGCCGTTCGACCCAGCCGCCGATCCACGGACGCAGAAAATGGCCGGCCAGAAACGGCACCAGCAACTGCAGCAGGATTTTGCCGATCGCCTCGGCCGGATGCGCCATGGCGCCCTGGCTACCGACCAGCGCGCCCATCAGCAACGGGGTGAAAAATACCCCCAGCAGGCTGGAAAGCGAGGCTGCGCAGACTGCGGCCGGCACGTTGCCGCGCGCCATCGAGGTGAATGCGATCGAAGACTGCACCGTGGACGGCAGCGCGCACAGGAACAGCACGCCGATATACAGCTCCGGCGTCAGTGCCAGATGCGCGAGCGGCTTGAACAACAGCCCCAGCAGCGGGAATAGCACGAAGGTGCAGGCCAGGATCACCAGATGCAGCCGCCAGTGCAACGCGCCGGCCTTGACCGCTTCGCGCGACAGCCGCGCACCGTGCAGGAAAAACAGCGCGGCGATCGCCACGTCGGTGACATCGTCCATGACCGCAGCGGCCGTGCCTGAAAACGGGAGAAACGAGGCCAGCGTGACCGTGCACAGCAGCGCGAGGGTGAAAGGGTCAATGCGCAACCGCGCCAGCAGCTTCTTCATCGAGGTCCGACGGTAGCGCGCGATCACGCGCCTTGTGCGCGCCATTCTACGACGCGTGCGGGCGCTGCCTGTGGCGCCGCGTCACCATCCGCCTAGGTGCGCAGCAGCGCAGCGGTGCCTGTTGCGTCCCCGCCATGACGCTGGGAGGCGAGGCATTACAGCGCCGCAAGTGCCTTGAGCAACTCGCGCATTTCGTATTTGTCGGTGTCGTCCAGCCCTTGCGCGCGCTGTTTGGCCTGCAGTTCTTCCACGCGCTGACGCAGCAATTGCTTGTCGAGCTGGGCGACGACGTCGTGCAATTCGATCGCCCAACTATGCTCGTCGCCAGGTAACTCCTGCGCTGCCAGCTTCTGCAAGGCGGTCTGCTCCTCGCGCTCGGCAAAGTGCTCCAGCAGCGCGCCGGTGCTGATTTCCGGCCGTTGCCGTACCAACGCCAGTAGCTCCATCAACAACTCGATACCAGGCAGGCGCAACCCGGAAAAATCATGGTCACCCTCCAGGCTCATTGCCAATGACGGCTGTTGCAACAGGATGGCGATCGAGGCACGCACCAGACTGCGTTTCTGCGTGGGCGCACCCATGCGTGCAGGCGGCCGCGGCTTGGCTGCGGACTGCTGCGCGGACGTGCTCGCACCAACGCCGGTCAGGCGCGAGAGTTCCTGCTTCATCAGATCGCCGAACGCGCCTTCCGGAATTTGCGCCAGCATCGGACGCGCACGTTCGGCCAGGCGTGCCTTGCCGTCGAGCGTGTGCAGGTTGATCTCGCGCGACATCTCGTCGAAGAAGAACTGCGACAGCGGCGTGGCCTGTTTCAGGCGCTGATCGAAGGCCTGCGCGCCTTCCTTGCGCACGATGGTGTCCGGGTCTTCGCCATCGGGCAGGAACAGGAAAAACGCCTGGCGGCCGTCCTTCATGCGCGGCAGCACCGATTCGAGCGCACGCCAGCCGGCCTTGCGCCCGGCGTTGTCGCCGTCGAAACAGAAGTACACATCCGGCGCGTTGCGGAACAGCAGCTCGGCATGTTCGGGCGTGGTCGCGGTGCCCAGCGTGGCCACTGCCTGGGTGACGCCGAACTGGAACAGCGAGACCACGTCCATGTAGCCCTCCACCACGATCAGCCGTTCGATCTTCTGATTGGCCTGACGCACCTGCCACAGGCCGTACAGCTCGCGGCCCTTGTGGAACAGCGCGGTTTCCGGCGAATTGAGGTACTTCGGGCCCGGGTCGCGGCCATCGGCCGGCGCGCCCATGATGCGTCCACCGAAGGCGATCACGCGGCCGCGGCGGTCGAAGATCGGAAACATCACCCGGTCGCGGAACTTGTCGTAGACGTGGCCGCGGTCGTTCTTGGAAAACAGGCCAGCGCGTTCGAGCACACTCATGCGGCGCGCGTCGGTGCCCAGGGTATCCTTCAGGGCGCTGTAGCCGTCGGGTGCGTAGCCGATCTGGAAGCGTGCCTGGTTGTCGGCATCCACGCCGCGCCCGTCCAGATAGTCGCGGGCGCGGGTGCTGCCTTCGAGCTGGCGCTGGAAGAACTTGGTGGCTGCTTCCAGTGCCGAATACAGCTCGCGGCTGTCGTCCTGCTGTTGCGGCGTGCGCTGCTGGGTGTCGCGCGGAATCTCCATACCGGCGCGCTTGGCCAATTCATCGACCGCATCGAGAAACTCGAGGCGGTCGTAATTCATCAGAAAGCTAATGGCGGTGCCGTGCGCGCCGCAGCCGAAGCAGTGATAGAACTGCTTGGTCGGCGACACGGTGAACGAGGCCGAGCGCTCGTCGTGGAAGGGGCAGCGCGCCGAATATTCCTTGCCCTGACGCTTGAGCGGCACCCGACCGCCCACCACCTCGACAATGTCGGTGCGGGCGAGCAGTTCGTCGATAAACGCGTCGGGGATGCGGGCCATCCCGCTAGGATATCCCAGCGGCCTGCCAGCGCCCTGTCCCGGCAACCGCCGACTGCGCCAACGGTGCGAAAACCGCAGCTGTCCTCAGCCGCGAGGCGGCGTTGCCGACGCCGATTCCGAGGCTGGCGACGCAGGTGCTGCATCGGCAGGCGGCACGATCACCGGCGGATGCTCGGGGTCTACCCCGGCCTCGCGCAATTTGCGATGCGAGCGCACGCGCTCATCGATCACCGCAGTAATCAAGGCGCCAACGAAGAACACCACCGAGGCGTAGTACATCCACACCAGGAGGATGACCAGCGTTCCCATCGAGCCATACGCGCTCCCCGGCGCAGCGGTGGCGATGTACACGCCGATGGCATAGCGGCCCAGCGCAAACAACAGTGCAGTGATGACGCCGCCCAGGAATGCCTGGCGCCAATCGACGGTGCGATCGGGCAGGTAGCGATACAGGAACGCGAACGCCAGCGAATACAGGGCCAGCGTGGTCACGTAGCCGACCGCCGGCAGCACCGATGGCAGGCGCGCGAACACCACCTGCAATGCAGTGGTGGCGATCATCGACACGATCAGCAAAAAGCCCAGTGCCAGGATCACCCCGAACGAGAACACCCGCTTCTGCAACCACGCCATCAGGCCGTCCAGGCGTTGCTTGTCGGTGCGGAAGATCAGGTTCAAGGCGTTCTGCAACTGCGCAAACACCGCGGTGGCGCCGATGAACAACAACAGCGTGCTCCACAAGCCCGCCAGCGAGCCAACGCCGGGCTGGTCGGTGGCATTGCGAATGATGGTCTGGGCCACTTCGGCGGCGCTGCCGCCGGCCAGTTGCGCGACTTGCTGCACCAACGCTTCCTGCGCCGGGGGGTAGAGCGAGGCGGTCAACCACAACAGCAGCACCAACAGCGGGGCCAGCGACAGCAGTGCGTAGAACGACAACGACGCAGCCTGCGTCATCACGTCGATCTCGATAAAGCGGTTCAACAGTGCCATCGGCACGCTGCGCTGCAGACGGCTCAGGTGCTTGTGCAGATAGGTGGTCGAAAGCGTGGTCACCGGCGGAGAATCCTTGGCGCATACCGTTATGCGCGCAGGCGAAATCAGAGCAAAGTCGGTATGCGGAAAGACCTTGCCCGCGCCTGCGCTGGCGCACCTCTTCTACCAGGGCCGGATCGAAGGAGGGGTGAAAGCGCGCACGTATCAAAGGTGGAACCTGGGCGTACCAGCTGGCGTGGGTGGCCTGCCGGTTATCGGCAGCGACGTGCGCCGTATGTGCGCCCTCCATTTCAACTCGTGCGAGCTGGACGTGTGCGTGCTTCAGCGCGCAAGCTGTCCAAGTCCGAGCGCCGCGCAGTTTTTATAAGCACGCAGGATGTGCGGCACCGCGGCTGGGTGCGTTTGAACGTGGTGTTGCGTCCTGGGGAGTGCTTCGCGTGTCGCAGAGATGCGACAGCCGTGTCTTCAGAAGACCGGACCACACCAAAAAGGCTCGTTGGGACGCTCGTCTCTTCAACTGGAAGGCCCACTCGCCACGTAGCACAGCAGCGTGGCAGTGAGCAGCGCCGCTGCAGGCGCTGCGCACCGTCCGCAGTGCCCTGGCCTTGGCGCAGGGCACTGCGGTGACATCAGCCTGCCAGGTGCTGCTTGACCAGAGTCGAGACCAGGCCCATGTCGGCCTGACCGGCGAGCTTGGGCTTGAGCGCACCCATCAGCTTGCCGATGTCGGCAGGGCTGCTGGCACCGGTCTCGGTGATTGCGGCCTGGATGGCCGCCACGATTTCCGCTTCGCTCATCTTGGCTGGCAGATAGCGCTCGATCACCACGATCTCCTCGCGCTCGATCTGCGCCAGGTCGTCGCGGGCGGCGGCTTCGAACTGGGTGACCGAGTCCTTGCGCTGCTTGACCATCTTGTCGAGCACGGCGATCACGGCGGCATCGTCCATCTCGATGCGCTCGTCCACTTCCTTCTGCTTGATCGCGGCGTTGATCAGCCGGATCACGCCCAGGCTGTGCTTGTCGCCGGACTTCATGGCGGCTTTCATGTCATCGGTGAGCTGCTGCTTGAGAGGCATGCGTTGACTCCTGAGGGTGGGTGTCCAAGGGTGGCCGATGCGCCGGAACGGGCTGGTGCGTCGACCGAAATGTGGGGCAGGACGCGCGTGGCGACGAACGCTGTGGGCGGCATGCATGTCGCCTGCACTGCGCGATGTCGTTGATGCCTTATGACAGGCCAATACAAAAAGCCGGCGACGCTTGCGCGTGCCGGCTCTTGGGTTCGCTCCCGAGGGGTCGCGCCTTCAGCGCAGACCCATCGGCAAGGAACCGCGTTCGATCAATACAAGCGCTGGCGCTTGGTGACGTCGCGCGAGGAACGACGCAACTGACGCTTCACAGCAGCTGCAGCCTTACGCTTACGCTCCTGGGTCGGCTTTTCATAGAACTCGCGCTTGCGGGTTTCGGCCAGCACGCCGGCCTTTTCGCAGGTGCGCTTGAAACGACGGAGCGCAAATTCGAAGGGCTCGTTCTCGCGGACTTTAACGCTGGGCATGTGTTCTCCAGAAAATGGGATTTCCGTCCGGGAGCCCCGGGCGGGTGCGAGCGGACTCGCGTGACGGAATTTCCGGGTTGCCCCGGCGAGCCGCGCATTATAACGACTTGCCAACGACCTGCAAGCCCCCGGCAGAATTTTCCGGCACGACGCTTGTAAAGCGTGCGCGCAGGCCGGAAACGGCAGCGCGCGCGAGGCGGCGCAGCATCGCGTCACCGGCGCATCTGCGCAGCGCAAAAACTGCGAAAATACGCGCATGTCTGTACCTGCCGAGCTGCCGTGAAAGTCCTTGGGATCGAATCATCATGCGATGAGACCGGCGTGGCGGTCTACGACACCGCCTTGTCCGGCGTGCCGGCGCTACGCGCCCATGCGGTGTACAGCCAGATCGCACTGCATGCCGAATACGGCGGCGTAGTGCCGGAACTGGCCAGCCGCGACCATGTGCGCAAACTGCTGCCGCTGATCCGCCAGACCCTGGGCGAGGCCGGGCTGCGGATCGATGAACTGGATGGCGTGGCGTATACCGCCGGGCCGGGGCTGGTCGGCGCACTCCTTGTAGGTGCGGGCGTAGCGCGCTCGCTGGCGTGGGCGCTGGACGTCCCTGCGATCGGCGTGCATCACATGGAAGGCCACTTGCTGGCGCCGTTGATGGAAGACGACCCGCCGCAGCCGCCGTTCGTGGCCTTGCTGGTGTCGGGCGGGCATACCCAATTGGTCTCGGTGAAGGCGCTGGGCAGCTACGAAGTGCTGGGCGAAACCCTGGACGACGCGGCCGGCGAGGCCTTCGACAAGACCGCCAAGATGATGGGCCTGCCGTATCCGGGCGGCCCGCAGCTGGCGGCGCTGGCCGAAACCGGTACGCCGGGGCGCTATAAATTCGCGCGGCCGATGACCGACCGGCCCGGGCTGGATTTCAGTTTCAGCGGGCTCAAGACCCAGGTGCTGCTGGCCTGGCGGGCCAGCGACCAGTCCGACACCACCCGGGCGGACATCGCGCGCGGCTTCGAAGACGCGGTAGTGGAGACCCTGGCAATCAAATGCCTGCGCGCGCTGGATGCGGCCGATTGCAATACCTTGGTGGTGGCCGGTGGCGTGGGCGCGAACAAGCGCCTGCGCGCGCGGCTGCACGAGGCCGCGCAACGCCGCGGCGGCCGGGTCTGCTTCCCGCGCCCGGCCTTGTGCACCGATAACGGCGCCATGATCGCCTTCGCCGGTGCGCTGCGCCTGGAAGCCGGCGAGCGCGCCGACGCGGCGGTGCATGTGACGCCGCGGTGGGATATGGCCAGCTTGCCGCTGTTGGCGGCGGCGGAATCGGGAATGGGGAATCGGAAATAGGAAGAACGTTACCCCGATCCTGTCCGTACCGTGTGTTGTTGCTCTTGCTTCTTTCCATTCTCCATTCCCGACTCCCGATTCCCCATGGATAAAGTATTTATTGAAGGTCTCGACATCGATGCGCTGATCGGCATCTACGATTGGGAGCGGCGCATCCGGCAGACCTTGCGGTTCGATCTGGAGATGGGCTTCGATAACCGCATTCCGGCGGCCAGCGACGACATTGCCGATACGCTGAACTACAAGGCGGTAAGCAAGCGCTTGATCGAATTCGTGCAGGCCTCCGACTTCGGGTTGGTCGAAACCCTGGCCGAGCGCTGCGCGGCGATCGTGCTGGACGAATTCGGCGTGCACTGGCTGCGTTTGAAGCTGAGCAAGCCCGGTGCGGTGCGTGGCGCGCAGGCGGTGGGTGTGATCATCGAGCGCGAACGGGTGGCCTGACGGCGGGCGGGGGCCTGCCTCACCCGCCATGTCTGCCCATGGCCGAGCGCTGGAGAAGCATGGGGGGCCCCGGATCAGGGGCCCGGATGCCGGCGATCCATCGCGCTAAAGCGCAACGCAAGCGGGCGCTACAAATCCCCGATCCCAGCGCCCGGCCCTCAAAAACTTGCCTTCCCGCAGGCGCGTCAGGCTAGAATTGACGGCCATGTAAACGTTTTCTCAAGGATCTCATGGCTGCTGATCGCATCGAAACCCTGATTGCCCGGATGACCGTCGAAGAGAAGGTTGGACAGTTGGGTGTGTTCGCCGACATGGTGCGGCCGTTCGCGCCGGACGTGAATCCCGAAGCCAACGTGCTCAATGCCGACGAGGTGTTGCAGCAGGTGCGCGCCGGCCGGGTCGGCTCGCTGTTCAATGGCGTCGGCGCCGCGCTGGGTGTGCAGATCCAGAAAGTCGCCGTGGAAGAGAGCCGCCTGGGCATCCCGGTGATCCTGGCCGCCGACGTGATCCACGGCATGCGCACGGTGTTCCCGATCCCGCTGGGCGAGGCGGCCAGTTTCGAACCAGACCTGGCCGAGCGCACCGCACGCGCCACCGCGATCGAAGCCACTGCGGCCGGCCTGCACTGGACCTACGCACCGGCGGTGGACATCGCGCGCGACCAGCGCTGGGGCCGCGGTGCCGAAGGTGCCGGCGAAGACGTGGTGCTGGGCGCTGCCTTTGCTGCCGCACGCGTGCGCGGGTTCCAGGGCAGCGATCTGAAAGCCCACGATTCACTGCTGGCCACGCCCAAGCATTTCGCCGCCTATGGCGCGGTGGCCGCGGGCATGGAATACAGCACCGTGGACATTGCGCCGCAGACCCTGCGCGATGTGCACCTGCCGCCGTTCAAGGCAGCCTTCGATGCCGGCGCGTTGACCGTGATGTCGTCCTTCAACGACATCAATGGCGTGCCGGCCAGCGCCAACCACGAATTGCTGACCGAGATCCTGCGCGGTGAATGGCAGTTCCCCGGTGTGGTGATTTCCGATTACACCGCCGACATGGAATTGATCGCGCACGGCTATGCCGTCGATGAGCGCGACGCGACCAAGAAGGCGTTCCTGGCCGGCCTGGACCTGAGCATGCAGAGCGGTTTTTATGCCGCGCATCTGCCGTCGCTGGTGGAAAGCGGCGAGGTGCCGATGGCGACCCTGGACGCGAGCGTGCGACGCATCCTGCAGCTGAAAGAAGCGATCGGCTTGTTCGACAATCCGTACCGCTCGCTGGACCCGGTACGCGAAGCCGACACCGCGCATCTGCCGGCCCACGACGCGCTGTCGCGCGATGCGGCGCGGCGTTCGATCGTGTTGTTGAAAAACCAAGGCGCGGTATTGCCTTTGAAAAAGAGCGGCCAGCGCATCGCACTGATCGGGCCATTCGTGCAGGACCGCGAGAACATCGAGGGCTGCTGGACCTTGTTCGGCGACAAGCAACGCTACGTGACCCTGGAGCAGGGCGTGCGTGCGGTGGTGGGCACCGAATATCTGAGCGTGGTGCCGGGCTGCGGTCTGGAAGAGGCGCTGCCGGGCGGTATTTCCGCGGCCATCGATGCCGCGCAGGCGGCCGATGTGGTGGTGCTGGCGTTGGGCGAGCCGCAGCGCTTCAGTGGCGAGGCGCAATCGCGCACCGAGATCAGCTTGCCGCCGGCGCAACAGGCGCTGGCCGAAGCGATTGCTGCGACCGGCACACCGATGGTGGTGTTGCTGCGTAACGGTCGCGCGCTGGCGTTGAGTGGTGCAGTGCGCGACGCCGACGCGATTGCGGTGACCTGGTACCTGGGTACGCAGACCGGCACCGGCGTGGCCGATGTGTTGTTCGGCGACTACAACCCGTCGGCGCGTCTACCGATCAGTTTCCCGCAGGTCACCGGGCAGCAGCCGTACTTCTACAACCATTTGCGGACCGGCCGCCCGGAATTGCCCACGCTGTCCGAATACAAGGCGCGCTGGCGCGAAATGCCCAACGAGCCGTTGTATCCGTTCGGGCATGGCTTGAGCTACACCACGTTTGCGTATGCGCAGCCGCAGTTGAGCAGCGCGCAGGTGGGCTGGGATCAGACACTGACCGTCACCACGCGCGTCAGCAACACCGGCAAGGTGGCAGGCGAGGAAGTGGTGCAGTTGTATGTGCACGACCGCGTGGCCAGCCGCGTGCGGCCGGTGCGCGAACTCAAGGGTTTCCGCAAGGTGCTGCTGCAGCCGGGCGAGAGCCGGGACGTCGTGTTTACGTTGACGCGCGATGCGCTGGCATTCACCAATCACAAGGGCGTGTTCGGTGCGGAGCCGGGTCTGTTCGATGTGTGGGTATGTGCGTCGGCCAAAAGCGGCGAGGCAGTGACCTTCGAGCTGCTGGAGGCCTGAGTAGCGCTGCTTGACGTGGAGGTTCACGCACATCATCAGCATCGGCTTTACAAGCGCTGCTGCAATGCGGCCTAGCTGCGGGCAAGGCGCTCGCAGCTAGACTGCACGGACTCGACGATGCTTACGCGTCGTTTTCGACCGCCGCCTTGCTTTTGGGTGTCAGCTTGAGCAGGCGTCCGGTGCTGCCGCTGGCCTCGTCTTCCAGCAGCCATAGTGCGCCGTCCGGGCCTTGCTCCACTTCGCGGATACGTGCGCCCATGTCGTAGCGGGCCACTTCGCGCGGTTGGTCGCCCAGCGACACCTGCACCAGCGCCATCGACGACAGCCCGCCGATAAAGCCATTGCCGCGCCATGTTGGGAACTGCTTGCCGCTGTAGATCACAAAGCCTGCCGGCGAGATCACCGGCGTCCAGCTGATCTTGGGCGCGGCAAATTCCGGGCGCGTGTTGTGGTCCGGGATCGGTGTGCCGTCGTAGTTGTCGCCATTGGACACGATGGGGTAACCGTAATTGGCGCCGCGTTGACTCAGGTTCAACTCATCGCCACCGAGCGGGCCCATTTCGTGTTCCCACAAACGCCCCTTGCCGTCGAAGGCCAGGCCGAGAATATTGCGGTGCCCCAGCGACCACACCTGTGCGGCAACGCCGCCTTGCGCAGCAAACGGGTTGTCGGCTGGCACGCTGCCATCATCGTTGAGCCGGATCAGCTTGCCGAGATTGGCCTTCATGTCCTGGGCGGGGGTGAATTTCTGGCGTTCGCTGGAGCTGATCCACAACTTGCCATCCGGCCCGAACGCGAGCCGATGCCCGAAGTGACCGTTGCCGGTGACCTTGGGATCCTGGCGCCAGATCACCTTCAGGTCCGACAACGTGCCGCCGCCGGTTGCATCCAGCGTGAGCTTGGCGCGCGCCACCGCGGCGCCGCGCGTGTCGCCCTGACCCGGTTCGGCGTAGCTCACATAGACCAGGCCGTTCTTGGCGAAACGCGGGTGCGCCAGGACATCGCCGAAGCCACCCTGGCCGCCATACGCCACGGACGGGATGCCGGTGATGGCGCTCTTGCGTTTGGTCTTGGGGTCCAGGCGCATCAAGGTACCGCGCTTTTCGCTTACCAACAGGGTGCCGTCGGGCAGGAAGGTCATTGCCCAGGGTTCGTCGAAATCGGCAACCGTGGTGGCCTGAAACGGCCACTGCGCCTTGGGAATGGAGGCCGCGGGAGCGGCAACTGAGGCACCGGCGGTGAACAGGGTGGCCGAGCAGGCCAGTGCAAGCAGACGTCGGACAGACATGTGGTCCTCCAGGGGAAAGGGCGCGGTAACGCTGCAGCCCTCCCGCAACGTGTCCCGCGTCGGGTTTTCAAGTACCTTACACGACGCCGCCGAGGCCGCCCTTGTTGCAGATCACTGTCTGCAAGACGTCCGCGTCCCACATCGTTGTATGTCATGCATCGTTTCACCATGAAAAGGAGTTTCCATGGCCATGCAAAAAACCTCGCCTGCTTTTATCGCCGCATCCTGGGCCGCATTGTTGCTGGGCGGTGCGGCGTATCTGATCGGATTGTGGAATGCCCAGATGTTGCTCAATGAAAAGGGCTATTACTTCACGCTGTTGCTGTTCGGTTTGTTCGCATCGGTGTCGTTGCAGAAGAGCGTGCGTGATCGTGCCGATGGAATTCCTGTCACCGGGTTGTACTACGCCATCTGCTGGTTCTCGCTGATCGCTGCGTTGGTACTGCTGACCATCGGCCTGATCAACGCCACCCTATTGCTGAGCGAGAAAGGTTTTTATGCGATGGCCTATGCGCTGAGCTTGTTCGGCGCAGTTGCCGTGCAGAAAAATACCCGCGATGCGATGGATATCAACGACGCATCGCGCAGTGCGCGTAACGTACCGGTATCGCGAGCGCTCGGCTGACATATTGAAGATCGTGCGATGCAACAACGCCACCTCGACGGTGGCGTTATCGTGTTAGCGCTTGTGTGTATCGTCGCCAGTGACGAAGTCGGCGGCGTTTTCCCAGGCGCGCTTGACGGCATGCCGCGCCTTGCTCCAACTCAACGAAGAGGTTCCGCGCTTGGCTTCCCAATCGCGATGCAGCTCGGCCTCGACCTGATCATAGGCGCGCGCGTTGTCGCGGATGCGCGCCTCATGTCCTGCCAGATAGGCACCTTCGTAATCTTCGTAGCGATCGCCTTCGGTGTAATACGGCTCTTCGGTGAAGCGTTCACGCCAATAGGTGGATACGTTCTGACTACGGTCTTCGTCCGGTGCGCGGCCCGGAATCTGATACGGCACGTTCATGCGCGTCTCCGTGGTGAATGTGCGACCTACCGTAGTGTGGGCAGTGTTAATTTCGTTGGCAGAGCGGGTGAGGAGGGCATCAAGGTGATCATTTCAACACGATGCACTGTGGCGTCCTGAAGTGCGCTATCACGGCAGCGACTTGCGTCAAGCAGTGTCTCCAAGACGACGTGTCAGTCAGGTGGTCGCTGAGGCCGCCTCGTACGGTAACGGGGTCGCGCCTGCCGCCACCATGGCAGGTTCTGCGTCCTGCAACGCGGCCTGCTCCGCGTCGACAATCACCAGCACGCGCCCGGCCTGGATTTCATCTTCGAACTGACGCCGTACCGGATCGGGCACCGTTGCGCCGATCAGCGCCGAGGACCAACTGCCGACCAATGCGCCGGCCAGTGCCATGACGCCAGCACCAGCCAAGGTCAGCCCGATCGGCGGCACCGCAATGGCCACCAGACCTGCCACCAGGCCGGCGGCACCACCGGTCGCCGCACCACGCGCGGCAGCTGGGAGAAAGTCGGTTTTGGCGTCCTTGCGTTCGTCGGGCACATCCTGCAGTTCGATATCGGAGCGGGCGATCAACGACAGCGCATCGTTGTCGATGCCGGCGCCACGGGCGGCCAGCAGCACGCGTTGCGCGCTGTCGAGATCGGCGGTGCTGTAGACATGGCGCAGTTTCATCGCAAACTTCCACGCAGGTGAGAACCGCAGCGTTGGGCGTGCGCAGTTAGGCACGCGTGAGCGCTGCGCGAGCACATCGCGAAAGCGCGGTTGCCAACAGGCGGGCGCGTCGCTGTCATCCAAGTACGGCTAATGCCTGGAATCTTCGCCTGGCGCGAGTACTGCAGTGCTGCACGCCGCTCCAATTCTGATGGATTGCCGTTCGTTGCCGTTCTTAAGTGTTCTCACTCTGCTTGCGCGGAAACAGATAGAACACCCAGCCGACCAACAGCGCCACGCCTGCCGCGGCCAGGTTCTGCCAACTGGCGCTGGCCAGCAACCCCAGCGACAGCAGCAAGGCGGCGATGGGAATGGCCGGGCCGCCAGGCAGGCGCACGGTGTCGGTGCGTTGCCGGTACCTGCGCGCCAGTACGATCACCGCTGCTGCGGTGCCGATGTAGGCGAACAGGCGGGTGACCATCGAAAGCAGCGCCAACTGGGTAAACGATCCCGACAATGCCAATGCAAGCGACAGCACGCCCTGGGTAAGCACCGCTGCGGCAGGCGTGTGGAAGCGCGGATGCACGCGTGCCAGAAACGCAGGGCCATACCCATCGCGTGCAAGCGCAAACAAAAAGCGCGGGCCCAGCATCACCGTGTTGCTGGTGGTGCCGAGGATGGAAATGGTGGCGCCCACGGTCAGAATCAGTGCCAAGGCTTCGCCGCCGAATTGGCTTGCGGCATCGGCCAAGGGCGTGGGCGATGCGGCAAGATTGGGCAACGTTCCTTGTGCCACCACCTGTACCGCGGCGTAGATCAAGGTGACGGTGACGATCATGGTGATCAAGGCGAAGGGCACATCGCGCCGCGGGTTGCGGTACTCGCCAGCGGCTGCCGGAATGTTTTCGAAACCCGCGTAGGCGAACAGCAGCAACAAGGCCGCTTCGCCGAGATTGCCCAGGTCGCGTAGATCGGGCGTGGTGCCGGCAAACGCCCACGACCAATCCACATAGAACAAGCCGATTGCCACGAACAACAGCAATGGCACCAGCTTGCCGATCACCAGGGCGATACCTGTGCGCGCGGCCGATTTCACGCCGATGACGTTGATGGTGGTGAGCAGGCCCAACGAACCGACCACCACCAGCAAGCGCGCCCAGGTATCGGTGGAGGCCGTGGGCCAGAACCGCGCCACCGCGTCAGCCAGACCATTGCTCAAGGCGGCCGCCGAACTGATGCGGGTGAGCCAGATCATCCAGCCGATCTGAAAGCCGACGAACGGGCCGAACGCTTCGCGCGTGTAGAGATAGCTGCCGCCCGGCGTATCGAAGTAGCTCGCCGCCTGGGCATAACACAGCACCAGCAAGGCCACCGCCAGGCCGGCCAGCATCACTGCCCACAGACTCATCGGCCCCAGCAGGGCGGCGGTCGCGGCGGGCAGCAGATAGATGCCGCTGCCGATGACATCGTTGATCGACAGGCCGACAATCTGCCAGCGGCTGACGACGCGGACCAGGCCAGTGGCATCCGGTGCGGGCTGCGGTGTGCTCATTGCGCGTCCTCGGTCAGTGCGGGCAATTGCCACGCAGCGTGAAGACGTGCGTACTCGGCGCGCGGCAGCAGCACGAACAGGGGGTGATCGTCCGGCTTCAGCCAGGCAAGCAGGCGTTGCATGTCGGCCGCTGCCATTGCGGTGCAGCCGGCAGTGAACTGGCCTGGCGTGCGCCACAGGTGCGCGAAGATGCAGCTGCCGCGTCCGGGAATGGCCTTGGGATTGTGCGCAATCACCAAGCCCTCGCTGTAGCGCGCATCGCCGGCGTGGCGCAGGTCCAGGCGCATCGGTTCGGTGGAGCCGGCAACGGCTGCTTCGCCCACCTGCGTTGCATCGACAATGCGGTTGTACAGCGGCGAGCTGGGTACATCCATGCAGTAATGCGTGGCGCTCATCGGCTGGTACGGCATCGCGCTATCGATGCTGGGCGCATAGCCAAAGGCCGGGCCGATGGCGAACACGCCGGCAGGGCTGCGGCCATCGCCTTCGCGCTTTTGCGGCCCTTGCGTCTGTGCCGGATGCAGACCCTCGCCCCATGCACTGCCATGGCGGCCCAGCGCCACTGCGAAGCTCGCTGCGGCCGGTTGCCATTCGCCATCCACACGCTTGAATGCTTGCAGACGCGCCTGGGTGCTGTTCCAGTCCGGCGTGGTCACCACAATCAATGCGCGTGCTTGATTCAAGGCATCGATCGGACCGGCCGCGACGGCGAGGCTGCTATAGCCCGCCAGCGCCAACAGCACGAGGGATCGAAACACGGTGGCAAGGCGCATGCAGGCTCCGGTGAATGGGTCGAGCGGGACGAGTCCAGGGCGGATACACGGTGTGTGGAGACGGGCGCTAGGTGGCCCCGTGACGCACACCCTCATGTCGCTACTGTACTCAGCAATGCGGCTGCGTGGCGCATTGTGCGCGGCATGTTTGTGCGCCTGGTTGGTGATGCTTGTAGCAGTGGACGCAACTCTGTTGTGGTGTCACGCATATGTGCGGCTCGGTTGTATTGAAGCCTTTGACTTCAGTGAGCGGGTTGCAGAGCGGATGGTCTGCGGCTTGGCTGCGGGGCCCTTGCCCGGCCACCATCGCGGGACACGCTGCAAGTACGTCCATGTAAGCTCTGGCGCGGCATCCCTGCCGCTCAAGGTCCCGCGACGGTGGGCGGGCAAGGACCAGTCAAGTTGGTCGTTGCGCACAGCTTTCAATAAAACAGCCAGCAATCTGATGCGCTGATTCCGTTCTTCAATGAAGGCACCGCGCCCTCGATTCATTGGCACCGGCAAACGAAAACTACTGCGTAGCCGTCAGACAGGAGCGGTGGTTACTCAGAATCGGCCAACACCACTCGTGGACGGTTCCTGCGCGCAGTCCATTTCCACAGGACCATTTTTTGCTGATTTCTGCTAACAGCACTCAATCCGCCAACAGCTCCAGCCCACGAATGCGGCGGATGCCCAGCCCCGGCGAATCGTCGATATGGATCTGTGCCTCATCGAAATACGTGCCGCCCTCGGTAGGGTCGAACTGCCCGAGCGCGGGCGCATCTAGGGAAGCTCTGAACAAAGCAGCATGATCTGCGACAATCGATCAACGAACCGAGCGGACGATTTCGATGCAGCTGACCTTCGGCGATGCGGAGTACAACGGCAAGCGCAAGCAGACGCGGCGCGAGGTA
>NZ_LYMI01000047.1 GCF_001660815.1 Xanthomonas nasturtii | reverse complement strand
TTGATCGCCACGCCGCTTTCGGCCTCACGCAGAAAGCCGATGACCTGCTCGTCAGTAAAACGCTTCTTCACGTCCAATCTCCTTCGGGTAGGGAATTGGACTCCAAACTGCGGCGCTACTCAAAATCGGGGGAACGTCGCACCAGCGTCAACATGCCATCGGCAACAGGCACCGGAACGCCAAGCGTGAGATCAGTCTGCTGGGACCAGCCGCCGCCGAGCACGGTCGTCCCGACGATCAGCCGCCCTGCGTGAATACATTGGACATCAGCCGGGCAACGGCTGTCCTCAATCACTTGGTCGGGACGGACCTTGGGCCCGTCAACCGCCGCAACTTCTCCCAGGCGCACGGGGCCTTCGATGGGCTGGCTAGTGAAGGGGCCAGCCGTCGCGCATCCCGTAATTGATATGACCACCAATGCTGCAAACACTCGCACTTGCATTCGAAGAGCCAGAGCAGCCTTTAACTGAGCGTTTCGCATGGTTGGCCGCAAGTCCGTAGATGGTTTGAGTGTCCCATAGCTTTACGACACCCGGTTGAGCTGCGTGCCTGAGACTAGTGCAGCCGAAATGCTGTGAGCACGGGCATTTCTTGTGAGCGGACGCTTACGGCATGAACAAGTTGGCGGTCGGCAAAAATTGCACGCCAGCAGCATGCAGCCCTCTTGGCGCCTCAACCACCGGCATGGCAATAGCTCATCACTACTCTCTACCAGCGCTGGGCCTCTCAAAGGGACCTTAGCTTCGCTGTCCCGACCGCAAGGACAATGCCTCCTTCTCGTCGCTGGCGCTTTGTTGCGGCCCTTCACTGTGCGCCGCTTGCGCGGTGCCCACTCCCGGGTGCGGTAGGGCCGGACGCTTCGCCTGTCGGTTCCCACGAGGCGCACAACGCGCTGGTGGAGAAGAACCGATGAAGCGCACCCGAGACATCAAGGCTCAATACCAACTCCAGATGGACGAAGAGGGCATCTTGCTCGCCGCAGCAACCATCCTGGAACAGCGCCTTCAACGCCAAGGCCGCATCCACAGCCCAGAGCAAGCCGGTGACTACTTGATTGCCCGCTGCGCTCACCTGCCACACGAAGTCTTCGGGGTCGTCTTCCTGGACATCAAGCATCAGATCTTGGCAACCGAACATCTCTTCTTCGGCACCATCGACGGCTGCGAGGTGCACCCTCGGGTGGTCGCCAAGCGCGCCCTGGACTTGAACGCTGCTGCCGTCCTCCTTTTCCATAATCACCCAAGCGGCAATCCGGAGCCAAGCGAAGCTGACCGCAAGGTCACCGAGCGCCTGCATCAGGCTCTGGGCCTTCTCGACATCGGGGTGCTGGACCACCTGGTGATCGGCGGGCGGCAGC
This sequence comes from Xanthomonas nasturtii, assembly GCF_001660815.1. Classification (GTDB taxonomy): domain Bacteria; phylum Pseudomonadota; class Gammaproteobacteria; order Xanthomonadales; family Xanthomonadaceae; genus Xanthomonas; species Xanthomonas nasturtii. The sequence continues at coordinate 28,996 of NZ_LYMI01000047.1, read as the reverse complement.
ACACCAGCCTTGCAGCAAGAGGGTGGGCGTAGCCCCCCTCTCTTTCGTCGTTCGGTAGCAGAAGACCACCCAGTGCGCCTGATCTTGCAAAAGATATGGCGCTACGCTTGAGTCCGGTCTTCAAGCTTCTTCCGCTGCTTACGCCATTACGGCAAGATCCAAATGAGAAATCGAAGGAGGGAGTTATTGATGAGCCAGGATGCGATCCAGCTGTTTCAATGCTTGGGGAAGCATGATGTCTGAGCGGGTTGAGAAGCTTTTTGATGGGTCCGACGCGCTGTTGGATGGCTTGGGGCCGATCACAGCGGCTCCGCCGTTTGATCAAACGGCCAAGCTGCAAGTCTGTCGCACACTTTGTTTGCTTTCGATTGAACATGCCGCTGCGATTCGCTGCCTTCTCGCGGCTGGTGCTGAGCCCTCCACCTTGGTCATTCATCGTGCGCAGTTCGAAGCACTGGTGAGAGCCGTGTGGGTCCTTTACTGCGCGAGTGATACTGAGGTGGCCTGCTTGCAGGAAGAGCTGACACCGACAAGTGAATCACTAGCGGCTCGTTTGCCCATGCTATCCAAGATGCTTCAAGCTCTGGAAACGGTGAAGCAGGCATCCGAGCCACTGCGGGCGTTTTTGGAGTTCAAGCAATACTCTTGGGCGGCACTCAACTCGTTTGTCCACGCGGGTGCACATGCACTTCATCGATTGCGAACGGGCTTCCCGCTTGAACTCGTGGAGCTGGTTGTCAAACAAAGCAACGCGCTCGTGGTGATGGCCCACATGCAACTTGCGATCACTACAGGTAGCCAAAACGCGGTGCGATGGGTTGTCAAGACGTCGGACGGATTTCCCGCTGTGCTTCCTCCACGAATACGTTAGGATTTTCAGGCAAGCGCCATCGCCAACGGGCTTTCAGGCTGGTGAGTGGCAAGCTTGCGATGCAAGGTTCTCGCAGTAAGGCCTGAACAAGTGAGGGGGTCGGATGACGAACATCGGGAAGGCGGAAAGCTTCGAAGACGGATTTTTACGCGCTGCGCTTGAAGTCATCGCGAAGCGCGATGAGCGCAATGCGATCATCAATGCACGAGACTTCCCCAGTCTTCGCAAGATGCTTGATCAATCCCTGGGCACAACGCGCTTTACCCAAGCCATGGCGGAGTTCTACCTTGGCATCCCGAGACGCCAATTCGACCAGTTCAAGCGTGAGCACGGCAATCCGTTTCTGATCAGCAAGAGCACGCCACGCTCGATTGCTAAGGTAGAACTCTTGACGTGGTATGCCCAAGTCACCAAAGCGCGCGAAAAGATCCAAGAGCCGATTTCGGGCAAGTTTGGCAGAACGGGGAAGGGCATTCCCTTCATTGTGATTCGCGAGTCGCCCGACAAGATCAAGAGCGTGATCTCGCATGCAGGGATCACAGGCCTCGACATGAGTGCGATTGAAGAAGCCTTCCAGCAGGGAGCGACGATCTTGGCTCTGACCATCGATCAGGTCTTGGAGTTGCCTTGGCAATCAAGCTCTGAGAAGAGGCGCTGGCGAAACGCCTACCGATCCCATCTGATGACGGTCCATGCAGCCAAGATGGCCTTGCTGGATCGCCAGGAGCTGGAAGAGGACACGAAGCCCGTTTAGCGCGCCGGCTGCCCTAAGACATTGACAGTCTGGCGCATCTAGTCACCAGGGTGGCCGGCGACTGATAAATGGTTGTTCAGCGATCCGGGGTGATTTCGGCCTGTAGCGATGCGGCTGCGATGCATAGATTGCGTTCCGAAGCTTGGCAAGTCACCAAGCACGGAGAGCAAGATGAAATACACCATCGAGATTAATGCGTATGCCCAAATCGTCCACTGGGCAACGATTGAGGCGAGCTCGCCAGAGGAAGCACTTTCCAAATGCGATATCAACGCGATTGCTTACAGCGACTTTGATTTCGACCAATGGCAAAGCGCACCTGAGATCCTTCGCATCGAAGATGAAACCGGCTCGCTCATTGCGTGCGACTACGATGACGATGTTCCAGGCATCGATGATCTGTAAGTCCCGTCTGGGCTTCTCCAATCGGCTGACGCTGTCACGCTGCGATCTTGACGAAAGGCGTGATGGCGTTAAGTTGAAGGGGAGGAGAGAAAATGGACCAGACACTTAAAAGAAAGATTAGACAGGCAGTGAAGCAGGGGAGTGAGGCGTATGTGATGTCGCTTTGTCAGGCTCAAAGCGATAGCGATGCTGCAGCACGCTACGCCATTGAGGTGGCAATCACGAGCGGCAAAGAAAGCTTGGTTGATCAACTGGCGCCACTGCTGTCAGAGTCATTTGAGGTCTATCCGCTTGATGTTGCTGCTAAGGCAGGATCACTGCGGGCACTCGAGCAGCTCATGGCATTTTGCGACACAGAGGATGACGAGGCATTGGTGCTTGCTGCCAGGCACGGGCACACGGAGTGCGTCAAACGCCTGCTCAAAGAGTGTAGCCCTCTGCAACATGACTCACTTGCGTTGTATGAGGCCGCGCGCCGTGGTCATGCAGATGTCGTCTTTCAATTGGTCCTGTTCTCAGATGCCAAGGCACAGGACAGTCGAGCATTGATTGCCGCATGCAAAGAAGGACATGTGGAGGTGGTCAAGCATCTGTTGCCTTATTCATCCAAGATCCAATGTGCGCAGCACGGCTTTGCAGCGGCAGCCGAGAACAATCATGTCGAGGTCGTTGAGTTTTTGCTAGAAGCTGGCCTTCCAGATCCGGAAGATACCTTTTCGTTGGGGCTTAACGCGGCAGCTGACAAAGGCCATGAACGCCTGGTGCGCACCTTGCTAGGGGCGATCGTGACAACCCACCGTGCGCCACGTGACTTTGGCGAAGAGGCGCTGCAATCTGCAGCACGAACCGGGCATGTAGGTATCGTCAAGTCCATCTTGGAATTTGCGCACAAGACCGCCTATCCCGAATTGGCTTTGCACGTCGCACTCGAAAATGGCCATGATGAGGTGGCCGATATCTTGGTTCGCCGAGCGAACTTAGATGATGTGCGGGACCTGATCACAGACGAAGCGATTGAGGCGAAGCTTGATGAGGCGATTGCCAGAGTTGATACGGCCAAGCAGCGTAGAGAGCTTCAATCCAACGAGCGCAAAAGGGTGGCACAGAGTGATACGGCAGGGCCGGCGATGATGAACTCATCTCGTAGCGTGCGCTTGTAAGCGGATGTTGTCGAAATAGGACCCGACGTTGTCGGTATCCTCGCACCTCTGCTTCTAAGGACCTGCTCTTCGTATCTCCCAATCGCCACGCGATAGCGTTCGGACCTGATGGAGATCAGTGTCGTAGATGGCGATCAGGTCAGAGCTGCTGGCAATGATGTGGCCTCGGATCTTTCGCTCACCCTTTTCCCAGAGTTCTGAATTGCCTCGCGATACCGGACCAAGGAGGCGACCCTTTTCTGTGTTTGCGTCATCTTTACCAGCATGCTCGCCAAGCAAACCCGGCAAGGTCGCCACCAACAGGCCGACGAGAAATAGTGTCAGTGCGAGATAAACCCCCGAGGCAGCAATGCCTGCCGATGAGGAAATAAGCTTGATCCATGGATGTCGCAGAAAAAAATCCTTAATTCGACCTTCGCTAACTGGTCGAGCGGGCAGCCGGTAGATCAAAACTGCGATCCACACAAAAACAAAGGCTGCTGCTACAGAAAACCAGGGGAACGAGCGAAACATTCCAAGCCCTTGCAGCACGATGGCGTAGTAGCCGCGAACGACCTTCCAGTCGGCCGATTGTGGAAATAAGTCGGCTTGAACTCCCCACGCTTTGAGATAGCTGGTGTAGGCGACATGCCCGCAGCCGTGAAGAACGATTCCAGCTAGTGTTGTCACGGCAGCCAGACTGCCGACGAACCGGGTGATGGACCACGACCTCTTGGAAGATGCACTGTTCGCGTCTTCTGGTGACGGGGTGGAACGCTTCGATCGGACAATTTCGATATGGCGCATAGTTCTCGTAGATCAACTTCGAGATGGGAAGGAGCTGCGTAGCCAACCCATCGCCTCATCAAGGTCTAGGTTAGAGCTGGCATAAGACACTTGAAGCAAGTGGGGCGAAAGCAAACTGTCCCACTTTTGGCTGGCCAGATTTTTCGCACCTGCCAATAGCACTTCAATTGACGGGGTTGGTGTAGCGGCAATCGCTCTGAGCGCTGTCTGGATGTTCTCAAGGGCATTCGGACCCCGCGTGATCTCGACCCCCAGGCGGCTACCCTGCGCCTTGAAGTTCCTAGCATTGAGTAAGCAAGCGATTGCATCGTTGGCCGCATCGCCCAGCCAAGTGAGAAGCAGGATGTCGCTTCCCCTATCCAGAAAGAGTTGATCATCCAAGCCATGGTGCTGGTAGCTGGTCCGTCCTTCGTCGATGAAGCGCTGCGCACACGCATCCACAAACTTTGGCCTCAGTGTTCCCTGATAGATCGCGCGCATGGTCTGACGCACCTTGGTGTGCACGCGTCCGCCGCCGCCGCTGAACAATGGTGGCGCGCCACTCTTGGTGGCAGACACGTAAATCGTCTTCTGGCCTTCGTCGATTTGCTCGACAAGCCAAGTGCGTCCACCAAACAAGATACGCTGGCCGGTCGTGAGCATCTGAGAAACGGGCAGGGTGCCAAGTGGCTTGCCAGCTGCGAAAATCCGGAATTCTTCGTCGACCGTGAACGCTGCATAGAACGAGTAGTGGTTGACGATCCGATCACCGACAGGCCCGTGTAGCAAAAGTCCGGATCCGTCTTGGATCAAGATGTCTTGCTGCCCCAAATGGCGCAGCAGCTCGACAAACGCATCACGAGACACCTGATTAAAAGGAGCATTAGGCGCGCACAGCAATTGAAATGCCTGGGCTGCGGTCAGGCCGCCATACTGGGCAATGGCAGAGAGAAGCTGCTGGATGAAGGTGGAAAGATGCGCACCTTTGACCACAGGCGGCTCATACCATTTCTCGGTTAGCAGCATGACCACGGCCAAAGTCTGGAAGGTATCGAGCCTCAGGCGTGTTCGAAGATCCGCCTGCGAGTCGATGGCATCTTCAATCACATAGCCGCGCAAGATCGCAGCTTCACCTTTGCGTCTTCCGGATCTGCCCATGCGCTGGCGAAGACTGGCAACAGTGGGGGGCGTTCCGATTTGGGCAACGCTCCTGACCGCACCGATATCGATGCCAAGCTCCAGCGTATTGGTGCAGACGGCAGTCGCTGGCTGATTCTTTTGTTTGAGCGCAGCCTCAGTGTCGTAGCGAATTTCTTTGGAAAGGCTGCCATGGTGCGGCCAGAACTCGCGCGCCACACCACCTTTTTCGCAAAGCTCATTAAGCAGGTGGGTATAGCGCTCGACCTCACGGCGGCTGTTGGGAAAGACCAGATTGTTGCTGCCGCGAAGGGTTTTGAACAAATGCTCGGCCACAGCCAATGGCGCTAACTCTTGCTTCTCCTTCTTGTCATCAGCTTCGCTCTTCTGAGGCACAGGTTCTTCAAAGCCCTTGATGATAAGGAGAAGTTCTGACGCATCGGAAGGGGCGTCGACAATCGCGGCGGTCCCCGCTGGACGCAAAAAGCGCGCCGCCGCCTGCATATCACCCAGTGTTGCCGATAGCCCAATGCGAGGCACTTTGCGACCAACGACGGTATCGATCCTGTGCAGCAAGGATTGAAGCTGTTTGCCGCGCTCACTGCCGATGAAGGCATGCAGCTCGTCGATCACAAAGTAAGCCAGCTGCTTGAAGATGCCGGCAATCGAGGTGCCTCGGTTGCACAGCATTGCTTCTAGCGACTCTGGCGTGATTAGAACGACGCCATGTGGTTTCTTGAAAAAGCGCTGTTTGCTTGTGCTGCTGATGTCCCCATGCCACGGCCACACCGGAATGTCGAGGTCTTCGCACAACCGCTCCAATCGACCGAACTGATCATTGATCAAGGCTTTTAAGGGGCTGATGTAAACGATCAAACCTGCTGGGATCTGCTGTTCAAGATAGGTCAGCGCCGGCAGGAAAGCAGCTTCCGTCTTGCCCGAGGCGGTGCTGGCGGCAACGATCACATCTTGATCGGCAGGCAGGATCAGTGGGATGGCCATTTCCTGCACATCCCGCAAGGCTTCCCATTGCTCCGCCCACAAGTAGCGCTGGATGCCTGGCGAAAGAAGAGAGAACGCGCTTGACTGGCTCATCGATCAGAGCTTGAACGAAGCCAGTTCGTCGTCCGCTTGGACCGTTAGATCTTCGTCGCCGCCATGGTCTTCCTTGACTTCGACCTCCCCGATCAAGGTTTGCCAAGCCGTGCCGGGATTTTGCTCCAAGACCGCCAAGAGATTGATGAACGCAGTAATCGTGGTGCGAGGCGTGCGGAAGAAGCTGTCACCAATCCGATTGGCGCAGTGCTCCATGAATTGCTGGATCGCTTCGTCAGGCAGCAAATACTTATCCGTATCACCACCGGCGTAAACGTGGCGGATCTTGGTCAAAAGCACATAGAAGTCTTCCGCAGTGAGGCTCGAAAGGCGCACGACAGGTCCAGAGAAGTCGACCAGCCCTTCTTTGGCAAAGGTGTTTTGGGCCAAGCGGCTTTGGAGGGCTTGGTAGCTGTAAACGCCGCGACGGGGATCCATCAGGAATTCCGGCGTGCCACCCAGCACGAAGCCAAGACCGACCGCAGTGCCTTGGAAGGAGTCATTGAGCATGCGCAAGATCTGCTCGTAGTTCGAGTTGCGCGCTTGGGCATTAGCAAGCTTATAGAGATTAACGAGCTCGTCCAGGCAAACCAGAAGCCCGCTAAAGCCGGCCAGGCGCACAAAGCGCCCCATTAGTTTGAGCTGATCGTAGACCGAGGCGTCATCGACAATCGAGCGCACACCAAGCGCAGCTTTGGCATCGGTCTTGGTGGAGAACTCGCCACGCAGCCAGCGGATAGCATCGGATTTGAGTTGCTCGTTGCTTTCTTCAAAGCCCTTGCAGTAGGCCGCAATGACGTCAGCGAAGTCATAGCCGTTAACGAGTTCCGTCAGCTGTTCAAGCTTGGCGCGGATGATTTGCTCAGTGGGAACATCCTTTGCTTTGGCTTCGGTCTTGGCGGTTGCGATGAATTTCTCAACGACCCCTGGCAGCGCGCCACCATCAGGCTTGGTGCGCGTGGCCAAGTTGCGCATGAGTTCTGCATAGAGAGAGCGCGCCTGGCCACCAGATGCATGCAAACGCCGATCGGGATTGAGGTCCGCGCTTGCCACGACGAGCTTGCGCTCCATCGCAATAGCGCGCACCAGGTTGAGGAAAAAGGTCTTGCCGGCACCGTATTCGCCAACGACCAGTCGGAACGAGGAGCCGCCATCGGCCAAGCGATCAATGTCGCTGACCAGCGTTTCGACCTCTCGAATGCGCCCCACCTGGATCAGGTGCTGCCCCACGCGAGGCACGACACCTGCACGCAATGACTGGATGACCGCATCACGATCCTTGGCACGAATAGGGTTGCTCATTGCTCTATTTTCTCGATGAACTCAGGGTTGATCTCCACCGGATCGTCTCCTTCAGAGAATGGGATGTCATAAGCATCAAACGATGCATCATTGATGTGTTCAAGTGCGCCATCGAGCATCAGTTCTAGATCCGAAGCGCCATCTTCGAGTTCGGAGCGCGTCCAACTGGGTCGGGAGAGCATGAGGCGCAGCAGTGCGCTGTGTGCTTCATCCAAGCCCAACAGACCAGGAGTAGAAGCAGCTTCTTGACTGGGGAGCAGCAGTGCTGGGGGCTCAATGATGGGCTCAGGCACATCCTCGGTAAAGATGCCAGCCAAGAGGGCGGAAACTTTGGCGGTATCGTGTTGGAGTTCAGCAATGCGTTTGGGATCCAGGCGAAACTGCTTGGCTGGCTCTATCTTGGCGGTGCTTCTTCCCGCGCTCACGGCATGGACATCGGTAAAGACGCGCTTGGTCTCCACGCCGAGTGTCTTGTAAACCTTCTCCAAGAAGCGCATTTCGTCTGGCGAGACGGTGCCGTCACTTTGCGCAAGGCTTGCCATTGAGGCGGCGATTGTTTCCTTGGTGGTTTGATCCAACGGGTCAAGCTTTTTCTTGAGCGAGGCCAGGGTGATGGGCGCTAGGCTCAGCCACACAAGATGCGCACGAAGGCGCTTGTGGTCGGCGGGACTGAGGTGACTCCATGCATCAATCTCTCGGCCAAGATGTTCGATTTCGTGTGCACTGAAATCGCCATCGGCCTGTGCAACGGTGGAAGCAAGTTGCAAGGTCAACAGTGCGATTTGATACGCGCTGCTTTGGGCTTGATGGGTTTGGCCGGGCAACAACGCAAAGAGGACCACAGGATCTGCATCGCCAGGTGCCCTCGCGCCTTCGAGCACGTTGGGCTCCATGCCGATGTGAGCTGCTTCAAGCGTCCTGGCAAGATCACGGATCTTTTCTCGGTTGAGCGGCGCAGCACCATTGCCAAAGCGATCGGCAAGCTGAGTCAGGGGCAGGGTGATCGCACGGCCTTGAACCTCGTCCACCAGCAATTGGAGCGCTGCTTTGCGCGGGGCAGGCCAAATGCTGGTCGGCAGATGTAGCAGTCCTTCTAGCGTAGTTCGAGCCTCGGGGTTCTTGTTGAGCAAGCGACTGAGCGGGCCAAGTTCATCCGTGCATTGCTGGACGATTTCGTTGAGCTTCTTGATGGGCGCGGTGAGCGCGGTGACATCAGGTGTCTCGCCAAATGTCTTGGGCTTGAAGCTGTTGCCATAAAAGGCCGGGGAAAAGGTTTGTTTCGAAAATTTAAGCTTGGTGCGGTTCTTGGGTAAGACCAACCCTGCAACAAAAAGCTCCCGGTAGCGGTCAACGAAGAGCTGATCGAATTCTTCGGCGCAGCGCGTTGTTGCAGTTCTGAGCGGGATTTCGGGACTCAGGCGCGCCCAAGAAAGGGCCAGTTGTGCCGGAATCGGGACGCGATCCAATGAGCATTGACCCAACGCTAGGCGTAGATAAAACGGAAGCTCATGGGTGCGCTGAAAGCGGGGAAGCGGTTTGGTGTAAAGCTTTTCCCCAACGTCATCGAGTTCCATCCAGTCCAGCAAGCTGTTGATCTGGAATCGGATAACGGTGTAGATCTTTCCGTAGGCAGCTTCTAGCTGTCGCAGTGCTGCTTTGATGGCTGGCCAACCCTGCTTTGACTCTGGCTCTTCGGCTCCATCGATCAAGACCCGGCGTTCAATGCCATACAAGAACAACATCACGTATCGGTAGTTGCATTCGGGATCGGATCGATCAGAAGCGAGCCAATTGATGTAGGCGCGGCGCTCGGTTGCAGATAGGTCAGCGTAGTTTTCCTGGTAGCCGACCGGCTCGCGGTAGTTGCCAGTGGGTGCAACGGCGAGAACGCCATTGACCAAGCTGGGTTCATTTCCACCTCTTGGTGTGGCGAGCTTGACCCCCGAGTAGAACAGTCCGCCCGAGATTTTTACCCCACGAATTTCGATGATCTCGCCCGGCCGCACCCAGCGTGTCTTCTCCCAACCCTCAGGAGGCTTGGGCACAGAGAATTCTTTGGCGGGAGCACTGCCGGCGATGCTGGTGCGATGAAGCTCGTCCATGGTCCTGGGTGCTTCTGTGCGGGAGGCCTCAGGCAACGGTGGTGGGGTCGATGGCCCATTTGCCTCGCGCTGCAGAGCAGGAGCAGGAGTAGGCGGCACAGCAGGTGTCAGAGTCTGGATCGCCTCAATTCTTTCTGCAGATGGGCTTGGCTGGCTTGCGATCGGTGCGATCGCGCGTTGATCTTCAAGATTGGCGTCGGCAAAAGCTTGAGCCTGCCCAGGCATGGATGCTTTAGCGGCGACCGCACGCATGGCGTCGAGAAGATTGCTCTTCGGTTGCTGCGGCGATGACGTGGTTTCCGTAGGTGCAGAGGCAATGTTGTGGACGTCAGGTGTTGCGGTTACTCCCAGATCGCTTGGACTAGGCGAGGCAGTGGGGCGCGGGCGGCTCGGGGTGGGCACGATAATGCGCGGAGCTTCTGACGCGGCATCAATGGCAGAGTTCGCTTGCCGACTGATTGATGGTTGCTCAGCCACAGCGCGCATTGCTTCAAGCAAATTGCCGTTGGGCTGCCGAGAGACGGGACGATCTTGTAAATTTCCGGTAGCGCTCGGTTCAAGTGCGGCACGTGTGCCTGACAGAATGATCGGAGACGTTTCCGCCTGCCCGGGAGTGGCAGGAGTCGGCGGTGCTACTGGCGTCGTCGGGCCGTGCTCGGCAATGTGCGCCATCGCGGTCCCCAAGTTCCCCGGCCGGTCGGTTGCAGCCAGAGCTGGGTTCTGTGGCGGCGCCACCTGGGGAGAAGGGGGGGCTGATCGGTTCAACGCTGCAGTTGGTTCCGCAACTCGCTCGCTGGCAAGCAGGTTGCTCTGCGAAGGCGATGAAGCAATCGGCTGTTTAGCGGTCTCTAGCATGGAAGACAGGATCTTCCGATTGGCGCTTGCGGGAGCAGGGGTTGCAGAGCCATGACGCCTGCTTGGAGCTGGCATCAACCCAGTGAGTTCCGCTAGGGTGGGCTCATGCACAATCGGGGCACGAGGCTTCTTCTGAGCCTGCCACTTCACGAAGAGATAAATCCCGAAAGCGACCACAACAGTAATGACGAGGGCAATCCATACCTGTCGCGGCACCATCGCGATGATCGCCAAGGCGATCACGATCACGGCGAGGCCTGAGCCTTGCTTCTTCCTGCGCTGCGCCATGTGGCTCCCTGACTCTTTCATTTCTTAGTGGATGTTAACCTCACATCGTACCTAACGGGTATGAGTCAGCTTGAGCGCTAGCTAAAAAATGAGTATGCGAAGGTGGTGGCAACATATATGCTAAAACATAACTATGTCCATGGCTGAGAGAAAGAAAATATGATGGTCGATCTCGATGAAATTCGAGCCTCTCTTGAGGAATGGAGAGCCGAAGCTGCAACGCAGCGTTGCTAAAGAAAAAATTACTGGAGGGGTTAGTGAGGTTGACTATTTATTCAAAGAATATATTCGTGAGAATTATAAGAAGGAGCTTATTCTTATTGAGGCTCGATTGAATGATCTTTTAATTGATATTGAGTCCAATCCTTCGGAATACGAAATTCCCTCGAATGAAAGGTATCTGGCCGACCTCACTGATCAAGTGCAGAATTTGCATGGTGAGATTTTTGTAATTATCCGATAGCGAAATTTTCGGAGAAATGGCAAATTTTTATTTGGCGAGCTGCTTTGCTATGACGGATTAAATGCTCACATGTTGTAGCCAAGGTAAGAAGAAAATATTTTTAACGAGGACGGGCAATGGTTATTAAGGGTGGAAGTGGATTTCCACCGACTGGGTATGTAAAAAGCGCGCCAGCCATAATTGTGCCGCCGAAAGGATCTGTCATTCCCTGTCCCTTAGGCTGGGAGCATCTACAAGAAGATTCTGACTACGTTGTATACAGTAGCTCGTCTCCTGCTGTGGTCATTGGACGCGCGGCGACATACGCTGCGGCACAAGTAGTGGCAAAGAACTTTGAGTCTTCCTAGCTCGATAGCATTGCACGGAATGTGCTGCTAATAGTTATGAAATATACTATTTTTAGTTTGTAATTTTTTTTTGGCTATTTAATATTGTCGTGGGAACTGCATTTGGAAGTGCTTGCTACAAGCCCAAATGCGCCGGGGATGCGTTGACCTGCTTCAGTAGGCCAGCGGACGTTAGCGATATCCACATCCTGCACGCGAGGGAAGTTCATAGCGGAGTAGTTATAAATGTTGGATTGCCAGTGCTCAATGCACAGCGTTGTCGCTTGATCGGCATCAAGCTTGGCTTGTTCCGGCGAAAGTCTAGTTAAAGAGGCCAAGAATGCGCGGTTCCAAAATTCTTCGATGGTCATGGATAGGAGTGGAGTGAGAACGATGGCTTAGGACTAACGGAAATTTTTATCCTGTCAATGCCTTGGCTTGTATTTGCCAGCGCGCTGATGATCATCCAAGCTTAGCTTCAGCTCCACCCGCATCAACTGTGAATAAGAAAGAATGATGTTGGATCGTCAAGTTCTACAAATTGATCCTTCCCCTGAGCGGGGAAGTGAAGTGACCCTGTTTAGCGCTCATGCAAGCGTTCAAAATCTCGTTGTCTTAGGCGATCCAGGCTCTGGAAAAAGTTCGCTATTCAAGGCTTCTTCCGCCAAAGAGGGCGGATGCTATTTCACTGTTAGAGACTTCCTCAACACGCCATCTGACGAAGTTCCCCCGGATCAGATTCTTTGGATCGATGCGCTCGATGAAACGCGCTCAGGTCGATCCGACCAATCCACCGTCGACCAGCTGACGCGAAAACTAGCAAAAATCCGACCGGTAGGAATGCGCCTGTCCTGCCGTGTAGCGGACTGGCTAGATCAGACTGACCTGGCGGCGTTGCGGCCTTACTTCAACAAGTCAGGCGCGGCCACTGTAGTTCAGCTTCTTGCTCTCACAAAAAGCGAGCAGATGAGCGTGCTTGCAAGCAGCTGCTATGACGATGCTGAGCGCTTTGTTGAAGAAGCCATTCGGCGACAACTCGGCCCCTTGCTGGAAAACCCTCATACCCTGCTGCTGCTCGCCAAGGTGGTCCGGCGAGGAAATTGGCCATTAAGCCAGACGGAACTCTTTGATCGCGCAGTGTTGCTGTTACTTGATGAGAAAAACCTTATTCATGCTGAAAAAGATTCTTGGCCGGGTCTGTTCACGGCCAAAGAGCTTCTCAGTTCAGCAGGAGCTTTGTGTGCGTTACGCTTGCTATCAAATTGCCAAGGTTTCTCACTTGCTGCGAGCTCCGATGACGAAAGCATCGCTTGCTACAGGGAAATCGATTTAGCGCCCAGAGCCCAGCTTCACGCGGCATTGAGTCGGCGAGCCTTCGTTTCAATCGTCCAAGGAAGGTTGGACTATACTCATCGCACAATTGCTGAGTTTCTTGCAGCACGCTACCTCATTGGACAGCTTTCGTCGGGATTTTCGTTGGGGCGCGTGCTTGCCTTGCTTGGAATTGAGGAGCGCCCGCCTACCGCGCTTCGTGGCTTGTTTGCTTGGCTGGTCACCCTCGTAGCTGACCCGACGCCTTTGATCGATTATGACCCGGTTGGTGTGCTGCTCTATGGAGATCTATCTAACTGGTCGTCAGCCAATCGGCTGAGACTAGTCGACGCGCTGGCTGGCCACAGCAAGCAAGACCCTTGGTTCTTGTCTCGCCGCCATTTGCCAGATACCGCCAAAGCGTTAGCTGATCCTGTTCTAGCACAGCAATACCAGTGCTTGTTTACGTCATCGGAAAGCAGCTTGTCTTTGCGCCTATTTGTGCTGTCGCTGCAAAAAGGCGCCCGGATATTGCCAGGCTTCACGGTAATCCTCAAAGCACTCGTGGGGGATGTGAAGGCGCATTACGCATTGCGAGTTGTAGCAATGGAAGTGCTTCATGAAGGCGACGATGCTTCGCGACACGCTTTGCTTACCGCCTATTCTCAATTAGGTAGTTCTGAAGATGACCTGCGGCTACGTAGTGCTTGTCTTCATGCTCATCTTGGAGATGGACTCGACGCTGATGATTTCATCGCGTTTTGGGATGATCTTGAGTCTTGTGAAGAGCAACTTCCAATCGGAATTACGATTGGGTTGTTGGATCACGTTGATCCTCCAATGGCAAATGAGATTTTGCAGAAAATTCAAATTCGTGCAGTTCCTAATTCATCAATCTTCGCAAGCCGACGTGGGCCGCGTGAAGCATCGCGGCTTTATGAACGGCTTCTCGCAATCGCGTTGCCAGTTAGCAAAAATCCACAGCAATCCTATGACTGGCTCAAGTGCTATCTACGCCGCGCTCAACACCACAGTCAAGACGGATCGCTAGCCAAAGCGTTCAAGGAATCTCCCGATTTGGGACGGAAAACGCTTCGCGCAGCATTGGTGTACGCTGATTTCTCCAGGAATGATGAGAATTCCTGGTTTCGTTTCATCCATCTGATAAGGTCTTGGGTAGATATAGGAGACACGCTTGAAGCAATGCTTCAAGCAGTCCATGCTACGTCTGGCGAACGACGATCCTTAATCTACCGAGCTGCGTTAAGTGAGTCTTTTCGGCTCGGTGATGTGAAAAATGTGCATACCACCAATTTGTCTGCGTTGGCAGAGCTGGATCCTTTATTGGGTGAGGTTCAAAAAGCGTGGCGAGCGCAACTGAACCAGACGCCTGATTTCGTTTCTCAATATGAACAAGAAGAGGCAAGACAAACCGAAGCTTGGCGAGTGAGCATTCAGGCGAATTTTGAGCAGAATGCTGCGGCGGTCAGTAGTGCTTCGGACTTAGGCTTACTTGAAGAGGCTACGGAGATCTATTTTTGGCACGATCGTCCACAGAGCGCAGCAGCACCTTCATCTCCTCGATTGCGATTGGAATGGGCGCTAGGAGAGCAGGGCTCGGCCTGTGTTCTCAGAGGATTTGAGGCTCTCTTGACAAGGGTTGCACCGCCAGAGCTTTCTCAATTGATTGCCGATTACCGTGAGAAACGGTCAACGCCTTGGACTGCCTTGCTCGCGGCACTCGACATCTATTGCGAACAAGGCAGGGAAATTAATGAGCTTCCGGAACCTTTGCTAGGATCGGCACTGCTGATTGAAGCGATTTTCCCTGTGTATGTGCATACAAAATCCTCAGTAGATCAGTGGCGTCACGTATGGGTTGATGAAGTAATTGAGGCCAAGCCAGCCTTGGCGTCTGATACCTACCTAGCCTTTTTGGCCAACGAGCTAGCTCAGCATAGTCTCCATCCTCACTGCTTGATGGCGCTTGGCCATCCGACGCTTGTAGGCAATCATCGAGGGCGGGGCTTAGTCCGGATTTTGCACAGCTATCCGCTGCCCAAAGCCGATGTGCTCACTCAAATATTGCTGTGGATACAGGAAGATGGCGTGTGGCATGCAATCAGGTCGCTTGCTTTGGAAACGGTCAACTCACTTCAAGTCAAGTCATCACTGAGTCCAAATGAGATTAAATGCCTGGGAGTTTGGCTTTGGTTTGGTTTCACCAATGACCCTATTGTCTATCAGCCTATTTTAAGTAGTTTGCCATCCGAGCAACTTGACGTGGCAATCTGGGAGATCCTGGAAGAAGGCGTGGAAGCGGGCTTCGGATCGCATAAGGTCTGGTCGTATACATTGAGCCAGCTTGAGTTTGCCGTGACCTGGGCGGCTTCACGGTATCCGCAGACTGCTCACCCGGTTGGCGGCTCAATGGGAACGCGCAATCCTTGGGATGCCTCGATGCATATCCAGTCCATGATCGCGCAGATCGCTTCGCTGACGAGTCATCAAGCGCGTGTGGTCATGGCTAGGTTGGTGCAGAGCTCGGAGTTGGAGAGCTACCGCGACTTGGTCTTGCACCATAAAGCCAATCAGCTGACAGCAAGCGTGGATGCTTCGCATGTTGCACCGAGTTGGGAGGTCGCACAAGAAGCGTTGGCCAATCGAGCGCCACACTCGCATCAGGATATGGTTGCCGTGGTTCTTGACCACTTAGCCGATGCGCAGCGACACATTAGTCATAGTAACGAAGATCCCTATAAGTTCTTCTGGAACACCGATAGCGCAAATCGTCTTGATCGGCCAAAGACCGAAGATCAAGCCAGGGACGCGTTGCTCGCCATGCTTCGTCATCGCTTATCTCCTCATGAGCTTCGCGCAGAGCCCGAAGGGCATATGAGTGCTGATAAGCGAGCCGACATCGTGATCTTGGGTCGCAATATTAAGGCGGTCATTGAGATCAAACGTGATTTCCACGCAGAGGTCTGGACTGCGGCGATCGGACAGCTTGATCGGTTATACACTCCTGATCCCGAGGCTGGTGGTTTAGGTATCTACTTGGTGTTTTGGTATGGGGAGAAGCGCGGACCTAAGATCCCAAGTCCGCCTAATGGAAAGGGTCGGCCGCAGTCTGCTGCTGAGATGCAGCGCATGCTGCAAGGAGTGCTGCCAAGTTCTGTTGCAAAAAGGATCAATGTCGTGGTGATAGACGTGTCTGGTCCTGGCGTGGAGTGAGTAGAATCATAAAGGCGCTACCAAGTGCCGAACTCCAACCGTCAGTAGTCCGGCACATACAAAGCTATGTGCAAGTTTAGACAGTGCGGTATTGCATGTGCCCGCTCACAGCTTTGTCAGTGCCTGGCGGCGAGCAAGGCATTAGCACCTCCATTGTCAGCTCCTTGGCGTCGGTTAGGGATTGGCCGAAACTTTTTACATCACTAGTCAAGCCTTAAGCTAGGCGTATTCTAGTAAGTCAACACAATCTGTCGGTTGGTTGATATTAGCAAGAGCTAATGAAAGATTCGCCCTTGCTACTAGTTCAAGCGGGCTTAATCCCTGAACGTAATGACCGTGGGTAATCCTATCCATTCCTGCCCCTGCGAGTTTTGCCACAGTCCGAAGGCTTGCAGTAAGTGCGACACTATCTAGTCTCCCTCCATGTAAGATCAGATTGCGCTGACGATAAAGGCGGTGAAATGAGTCAGCGATAGAATCTTTGACAATTCCAAGCTCCCGGTGTGGGTTTATAAGCAAATTCTTTAATCGTTTTACTGCCGCTTGATCACTTAGTCCGGCCATTAGCGGAAGTGAATCGTCTATAATCATTTGGGCTAATTGGCGTGAGCGCTCTCGATTGTTTTGTATTTGAATTAATTGGGCGCAGTCAATCGGGTGATCTTTAATCGCGCGGTGTGCGAGCGCTGTCAATTCAGCACGGGGAAGCGAGCATGCCACTAGAGTGGCCAAATTGTCGGCTGCGCTTGCTCGATCACTGGGATCCGCAAGTAATCCTTCGATGGCGGCCCACCCACCCGCAATCGCTGCGGGCGCTGAACCACCCTCTAAATGTGCCAGTAGTTCTAAAGCTGCATCAACGCTTTGATTGGCGTCATTGGAAAAAATACGATCTCCACGGAAAAGCTCTTTGACACTTACCCCACGAAAGGCCTCCTTCTTGAGCGATGGCTGCCTAGCACCTTTAACCCACAGTGTGGGGACAACACTTAGCGGCTTACCTGTGGAGAGCAAGGCGCGAGCAGCATGCCTTTCATGTTCGTCCCAGGCCGCTTTTGCAGCGCCAAGGTAATCCCTCGCGTGAACGGTGAGTAAAGTTGCGACCTGCGCACGAACACCAGAAGTAGCAAAACCATTCGCAGTTAGCCATTGAGGTATAGCTGTCGCTTGCAACCATTCGGCTGGCACACCATTTGGAAACTCAGGTGCTTTACTGAATGCTACGAGCACCTCGAACTCACGCCTTGGTTGTTGGACTAGTTCGGCCTGTAGAGCCTCGCAAAGTTCAGCCAGACTAATAGCAGGGGTAGAATTTAGATGGCTTTTCACCAAGTCGTGGAGATGCTGCTCGGAAAATCCTGCATCTAGCAGGTGTGCAGCAACGCTCCTAGCAAACAATTCCATAGGATAGGTGCCGGTTGCGACTATACGAGCCCAGCGATCCAGGTAATCAGAGGACACCCTTTTGGCAAGCTGCTTCAATCCGTGATGGGCTGCCCCATCGGCTCTGGGGATTTGGGTGATCTGCTGCTGTAAAAATTGTTTTTCTTCTATACGGAAGGCCAGATCGGTGCCCACCCGTTTTATAAGCGTTGAACTCATTCGTTTGATTGAACCTTCGCTTAGATGTCCCTGGCGAAGCATTGCGCAACCTTCGTGGAGTTCCTCCATTGCTAAGATGGTTCCCACCCCCCAGAGGGATCGATGCCACGGCACATGAGAAGCGAAGAAATCCAAAAGGCGGACTGCCGCCATGTTGTCGTTGGGGTTGACAGAGCTAAGCATTCGGCCTAAGATCCTAATTCGGCACAGTTTTACGCCAATCATCTAAGCGGGGCGCGACCCGGGCGGAAAATGCACTCTAAGTGCTTTAACCAAGCGGCTCAAGCCCCCAGTTCTCGAAAAGCCCTGCAAAGCAGGGCTTTTTATTTGTTCGAGTAGCATACTCTACTGCAGTGAGTTCCTAGGCTGTGGAGGGCATTAGCTGTCCAGTCCAACCATCATGTTGATGAGTTACGGATACATCCTCGCCCCCTTCCTCAACCGCTCCTTGAACTGCCCGCGCACATAGCCCGGCAGCTTCACAGCCGGCTGATAGTGGCCGAGCGCTTCAACTTGGATTTTCCGGGCGGTTACGGCTGACTTGTGGACATAGTTGTCCTGCAGAACGGGAGCCTTCTTGTTGAGCGCATGGCCGGTGATCAAGGCAATATGCTCAACCCGCACGCCCTTGGCATCAAGCTCCGTTGCAAGCGTGTGTCGGAACGCATGCGATCCGATCCCTTTTCCGAAACCTAAGCCCTTCAAGTAAGCAGCAAACTGGTTGACGAAGCCCTGGCTGTAGCGCCCGTTTGGCTCACCGGTCTTGCGGCAGGTGCCAGCCGACAGGTTGGGGAAGAGGCGGGGGTGGCCAGACGCCTTGATGTCGGCCAGGAAGTCGAGGAAGCCCGCCTGGATGAGGGTTGGGTGGATCGGCACCTTGCGAATAGCACTCTTGCCTTTCAGGCTTTGACGGCTGCGCTTGCCAGCGCTTTGCGCCAGGTCTTCGTCCACGGTCTTCTGGATCGAGAAGCACCACACGCCTTGGTCTTGCACGATGTCAGCCACTTTGAGCTGGGCGATCTCATTGATCCGGGCGCCTGTGTAAAGGGCAATGAGCGGGCACCACCAACGGTGAGGATACTTCTTGGCCCAGGGCAGGAAGGTCTCGGGGTTGAAGATCTTCTGGATTTCTTCTGGTGAGAGCAGTCGCTCGGGCTCGTCCTGGTCAGCCAGTAGTTCTTCCCTGGCGGGCTTGAACGCATCCATGGGCGAGTGCGGGATGGCACGGGCCTTGACCAGGGTATTGAAGAAGGACGCGAGGAAGCGCCGATGCAGTTCCAAGGTGGCGTTGGCCGGCTGCGCTCGTGCTTGACGTTGACCCTTCGCGATCAAGGCTTCAACGCTCAACCCCTGATGCTTGTGGTTGGTCATGAAGTCTTCGGGCGCCCATCGCAGCAGATCCCACATCTGGTAGATGTGCGTGTGGTCGATCCGAGCAACGGAGGTGTTGCCGCTCACGCGTTGAAGGATGGCAAGCGTCCGACGATACGCATCGATCGTGGTGGTGCGAAGGTTCTGCCGCTCCTTGTCTTTGAGGAAGTCGTCGACCTCTTCAGAAAGGAGCCGCGCCGGAGTGGCAAGGGGTAGGGGTTCCGGATAGCGAGTTCCGGATCGGCGAAGCCGTCGCAGCTTTTCATGATGGTCATAGGTCGCTTGGACCAGGTCCTGAAGGTGAAGCGCGCCGGCTCGGTCTTGAACGACCATGTCAGTGAATTCGACTTTGCCGATGCGAATGCTTCGGATGAATAACTGACCTTTGGGGTGCTGCAAATACTTGTGAAGTTGAGAGTTTTTAAAGTGCATCTACGATCCAATGTTGAGGAGGTAGACGTTTGATAAGGGGAGGGGATTTTCTGTCAATAACAAAATAGGACAGCAATTTCGTGCCGATGATTGCCTAAGGTGATCTCACTAATCGCCATTAAAACAGCTGTATTTTCAGTTTGACTTTCATAAAATATTTTATCCGCAGGCTATATGGGGCAATGATTGCAGTGGTATAAATGGGTTTGAAACCATCAATGCGCTTGTAGTGTTTAAAAGTAACAAATAGACAAAAAGTGAGAGATATCTCTCACAAATAAAATGAACGCAAGATAAATGAATGGGCTTTGCCTAATCTAATTACTCTTAAGAAGACAGTTAGGCAATTTGATTTATAAAGTTTTTGCTTTGACAAACTCCGGAGCAGTTGTCTCAACTTTTGAGACATAAGTAGTACAAGACAGGACTTGGAAACACTGCGGTTGGTCGATGCCTAGCGAGCCCATCAAACAGTTATCGTTTAAGCTATCGCTATCTCGGGATCATGCAATGCGGTGTCGGGAGCATTTGGTTGATGCCAACCGGCTTGCTGGGTGTCGTGAGAGATAAAATCTTGTTGATGGTGCGCATTTGGATTTCACTGATGCTCGTGCCATTTCTGCGCGATCGATAAAAGCGCATGACCGAGCCCGCAATCAAATCGGCCACTTGAATGCCTAGGCTCTGCTTGGAATTTTCAAATGCAAGCTCGATCTTTTCAAGGAACAAGAAGTCTGAGTTTGGTGTCAACGGCAGGCTGCTATGCACGCCTGCGCGCTCAGCTTGTTTGAGGCTTTCCAATAGGATCTTTGCATACTGCTGCTGGTCATCATGTCGGATCTCAATACCTTGGAGTTTCTTACCCAATAGCATGTTGATGCGCGCATAGATGTTGGCAAGGCTCGTCTGATTGGGGAGCATCCAAACCGCCTGACGTCGCTTGCCGAAATCAGGCCTGGGTAGGAATTCAAAAAAAGCATCCGCATCATCTTTGCGAGCACTGTGATAGCGGATACCTGCTTCGACCGCGATGTCTTTGAGAAGATTCTCCTCGTCCGATAGCGCTGAAATAGGCTCAACGATCAAAGTTCGATAAAGCCCTCCTAGAACCGTCATCAGAGCGTGATCGCTCGGGGATTTGCAAGCCTCAATAAACGCTTGGAGCACGTTATCGGAGGCGTGCTCATATAGTGCATCGGCCACACGATTTTTTAGAAGATAGCTTTGAACAGGATCGTAGTGATTATAGTCATTTCGCATGAGCGTTGAGATGACGAGGAAGACGCAGACATAAAATCTTTTGTCGACGACTTCCACAAGGATAGGGCTGTCGATTGCGCAAAGCCACTCGACGAGCTCAAAGATAAAGGCATCATGTCGAATGAGGTCGGATGATTTGAGTTCTTCCGCGCCAAGCTGGTGTCGCTCACGCAGTGCGCAAATTCCTTGTTCGAACTGGGCTTGATCGCGAACACCAACGGCTGCTAAGACGAAGTAAGGCTGGCCTGTGAAGTCGAAATCGCGGCCGCTGTGGACGGTGTCGCCCGTATGGCCGCTCTCATCAAGGTAAAAACGCATATGTTGTCTCGAAGTAACGCTGGGGTCGAATGGGCGCAATGGAGGTGTCAGGTGGTCCCTAGGCATCGTTAGGCGTTGTCTTTGCCGAACCGTGCTAGATGCTCGCGTGCCAATTGACGATACGAGAGTTGTCTAAGGGTTCCGCCTTCCAGCAAGACGGCATGACCAAGATCGTGCCCACCGATCCAATCGAAACCGTCCGTTCTAGCTGGCACGTTGAGTGTTCCAATCCATTGTCCCAAGATGCCGAAGACAATGCCGACGCTTTTCTCGCCGGGGAGAAAGTGTAGGCAGCTTCCCGCCGTGTCTTTACAAAAGCGCGCACTGATTGCGGTTTGCTCGGTGTCTTCTTCATCAATCACGGAAAACTCGTCGTAGAGGCGAAGTTTGCAATCGGGATCAATGTCTTCATCCTTTTTTAGGTTCATAACCGTACGCAGCAATCCGTGGTCAAAGTTCGCTCGAAAATAGTCACCGTAGACGAAGTGGCCGGCAGAAAGAGCAGCTTTGCACATAAATTTCATTCGCGTATTGCGCTCTATTGAGAACTTGCCCGTCAATGACAACCCTTCTAATTCCTTTTCTTTGAGCACGCGGCGTTGGCGTGGGTCGAATACCTGCACCCCCTCATTTTTGACGAACCTGATCTGAACGGGCCGCCCGTCTCCCAATCGACCGTGACGAAGTGTCGGTGTTGGTGGAGCCTTGCTGTGACCCCGCGCGTCAAATGCAGAGCGCCTAAAGAGCACCCCAAATTCATTCGCCATCTTGGCGTCAATCATAGCCGCAGTGCCGCTATTGAAGTTGCGGCATACAGGTATTTCGAAAGAATTGCTGCCGCCCAACGACAGCGGCACGATGTGTTCGGGACTCGTCTGGTCCAAGAGGAGATGTTTATCGGTATAGGGACACCAAGCAGTTTGAGTGGTCATGGCTTTCGCTGTCAGTGCGCTGCACTCGTTGGGTAAATTTGCGTTTGTTGCCCCCAAATGTACGGGCGTGAAGTGTTTTCGTGCGATAGGGCATCTTCACTTGGGCCTTCCATGGGCCTAGGACTAATTTTTGAGGTTGATCGCATCCAGCTTTTGCCGTGATCTCATTGGTCAGTCTCGACTGTTGACGTGGATGTGCAAAGGTGTTAGCGTTGCGGTGGGGAAAGGGGTTTTGGGTTGCCGTTCGTATCACCGGCATTAAGGGCCCAAAACTTTCCGCCCTGCAAGTGTAGCTCAGAGGTAGAGCGGAGGCTTGATACACCTCGCGTCGACGGTTCGATTCCGTCCGCTTGCATATCTAATAAGACAGAGGCACGGTCTGCATATCGGTAGGCCGCGTTGTATCAGCTCCTAGCCCAGTAGGAGTTTGTCGAATAGCTTGGGATCTAAGCGACCCCCACTTGTGGGGGTCGCGCTGTTTCTGAGAATTGCAGTGCACATAGTCTATTCAATTGCAGGACGATCACTGCGGGCAGCGATTTCCATAAGAGGCAAAAGATAGCCTTAAAAAAAAGTGCTTTCCGCTCTTGAGCCCTGCGAAATCTTGAGTCAGAACCGATGAACTCTGACTCAGGAAACACACATGGCCATCTATCACACTCGCATCAAAACTTACAGCCGAGCCAAAGGGCATTCGGCGCTTGCCGCAGCGGCATATCGCGGTGGTTATCTGCTCACCGATCCCACTTCAGGTGCTCGTCACGACTATCGGGGTAGGGCAGGCATCATCCAGTCGCGTTGCCTGGCGCCACTTGGTTCGCCGGCGTGGGCCGATGACCCGCAAACACTTTGGGCCGCTGCAGAAGCGGCAGAGCGACGCTGCAACAGCACCGTCTGCCGCGACTTCGCGGTTGCGCTGCCGCACGAACTCGATGACCCCAAGCGCTGGGAGTTGGTGCTCGATATCGCTCATCGCCTGATTGAGCGCTTTGGCTTTGCGTTGCAAGCCAGTCACCATCGTCCGACTAAAGATGATCCTCGCTACTTCTACGCCCATCTGCTTGCGACAACCAGGCGCATGGAAGCCTCTGGTTTGACCCAGAAGACGCGGGTGCTAGACGGGCGCATGAATGGCAAGGAGGAAGTTGAGTGGATCCGTGCCATGATCGCTGACCGGATCAATGCACACCTTGCCCAAGATGGCATTGGCAAATCGGTTGAGCATCGGCCCTTGACGAAACGCTTAGAAGCGATGCGAGGCAACGGTATCTTTGTCCAAGGACAAGCAAGCTTCGAGCAGCTTCTGTCCCGCTACCGCCAGGAAGGGCGACTGTTGAGCCTGCCGGACGGCCACACGGCGGAGCAGGCCCAGCGAGAGCACCAAGGGCCAGGCATGGACACTTCTGTTGATGAGGCTTCGGTGGCGCAGATGCCCATCATGCTGTCACCCACTGGCGGGCTCAGTTCAAGTAGGGACGACGAAGCTCTGTCAGCAAACCAAGAAGATCGAAGCGGCCTTCAAGATACGCATTGAGGGCGTTGGCCATGTGCTGGTCAACGCCAAAGCCAGCCGCATGCTGTTGGGCGATCCAGCCTTCAACATGGGCTTGGCGGAGTTGATGCTCTGGGTGGTCCAGAGGTAAGGCTTGCTGACTGGCGGAAGGAGGCATGGCGAAGAATCCAAGTGGCTGATGCACTTGATTCGTAGCACAAAGCGGATCTTCGTCAAGCCGCCCCTGGCCGCTCGCAAAACGAGTGGTCAGAGCTTCTCGCCCTCATTGATCGCCTGATTCAAGATCTCATACCACTGGTTCATCTCGCGCTCGCTGCCGAACTTGATCGTCCAGACTGGATGGTCCACATCTCGAACGCTGACCGTAATCGTTCCTTCCCGCCTTGAGTTGTGCCAGTGCTTCTCCCAAGAGCGGACATCCATCAACGGGTAGATCTTCACTGTCCTGCCGACACGAATCTTCAACCGCGACCGCTCAATCGAGATCGCCAAAGCGCCTTGTCGCCCAAAATAGGAGCGATCAAATTCCCGACCAAAGACCTCCCGCTGGTTGCGCAATCGGTCAGCCCGATTGACGGCAACGGCGACCAGCACCGCTGTGCCCAGGGCAAGCAAGATGAGAAACGTGCTAACGGTCATGTGAACTCCTGAGAACAGAATGGGACCATCGTTGATTGCGACGGATGGCTATTGGACGCGGCCGGTGATCTTCCAAGTGCTGCCCACCTTGGTGAAGGTGTAGACCCCATCCATTTGATGACCAAAGTCCCGCTCCATGGCTTCAACATTGGCACTTACGTCACAGGTGTAACTGGGCGCACCTTCCGCCTTCGTGCACTGGTTGCTCTCGAAGTCTTCGATGCGCGCCTCTTCGTTGCTGTTCGCTTTGACGAACTGCAAAAAAGCGTGCTCCCGCTCAGTCTCAGCAGGGCCACCACCAGAGCAGCTGGCCAAACAGACCGACATCAGGCCAACCAGGGCCAAGCAACGCTTTGACATGTGCATCTCCAAAAGAGGAAGGGAAGAGCGCTGGGGATCCACCAGACCGACAGGTTCGGATGCCCTGATTGCCGGCATGCTCAATGACTGCAAGCCTCCGCACACCGGCAGGAATGACCGGTGTTGGTGCTTGGCAGTCGCAGTTGATTGGCTGACGGAACCATGTTACTGATAAAGTAACAGACAAGGCAAGTCGGAGACCTCATGCTCATTCATCACATTGCATGCTTGTGGTCACATTTTGGATCTGGACGACGCTCGTCTCATCTTTGCCAACCGCCTCCGTCATGCGCGCCAGAAGGCCGAGCTGACCCAGGAAGCCTTGGGGGTTGCCGCTGGACTGGCACCTGAGGTGGCCAGGACGCGCATCAATCGTTACGAGAAGGGCGTCAACGAGTGCGACTTGCGCACCGCCAAGCGCCTGGCCGATGCCCTCGGCATGCCACTGGCTGCCTTCTTCGCCGAGACCGATGAGGTGGCAGACGCGATCCAAGCGCTCGCCAAGCTCTCCGTCGAGGAGCAGCGAAAGGTCGTCGCCGAGTTGCAGCTCAAAGCCAAGCGCAGCGATCCCTCTGGCGCATAGTGAGAGGGTCCTTGCTGGTGTCTTGGCCTGCGTGCAGATCAGACAATTCCTACACGGATGCCAATGCCCATCCGATCTGAGCGGGCGGTGTGATCCTGTAATCTTGCGAGCGGACGGTCGTTTTCAAACAAGCCAGGGATCACCGATGGAAGGCAGCGCTCAATGACCGGCAAGATCAAGCTCAGTGTCGCCACCGCGCTCTTGCTCTTCGCCCTCACAGCAGGGGTCTACCTTTCGGGTCAGTTGATCTTGATGCTGTTGAAGGTGGCCGGTCCCCTCAGCTTCGACACCTACCGGTCTTACGTCAAAGCGCTCGACCTTCCGCAGTTCGCTCCCTATGCCAGCAAGATCAAGCTGGCTGGCGCCCTCGGCTTCGGCGTGCCGCTCCTGGCCTGGATCGCGCTGCTGATCCCGCTGTTCAAGCCGAAGGCCGCCGCCTTGCATGGCGACGCCCGCTTTGCCTCCGGCAGTGATCTGGCCAAGAAGGACATGCTCAAACCGTCGCCAACCGGCATTGTGGTTGGCAAGCACGGTGGCAAGTTGGTGCGCCTACCTGGGCAACAGTTTGTGATCCTGGCCGCGCCCACGCGTTCCGGCAAGGGGGTGGGCATCGTCATTCCCAATTTGCTCGACTACCAAGGCTCGGTGGTGGTCCTGGACATCAAGCAAGAAAACTTCGATCTGACCTCGGGCTGGCGCAAGAGCCAAGGCCAAGAGGTCTTTTTGTTCAACCCCTTTGCCGAAGACGGGCGCACCCACCGCTGGAATCCACTGAGCTACATCTCGCCCGATCCCGCCTTTCGCGTGTCTGACCTGATGAGTATCGCGGCGATGCTCTACCCGGATGGCTCTGACGCCCAGAAGTTCTGGGTGAGCCAAGCGCGCAACGCCTTCATGGCGTTTACGCTCTATCTGTTCGATAGCCTTGACGATCAGATCAAGCGTAAGCATCCAAAAGACACCTGGATGTTCCCAACCCTTGGGATGCTCTATCGCGTGTCGTCTGGGGATGGGAGCGACTTGAAGGGCTACCTCAAAAAGCTCTCGCAGCGCGACTTCCTGGGCCGCGATGCCAAGATGGCCTTTGACAACTTGCTCTCGCAAGCCGAAGAGACCTTCGCCTCGATCATGGGCACGTTCAAAGAGCCGCTCAACCAGTTCATCAATCCAATCCTGGATGCATCAACCAGCGACAACGACTTCTTGCTGACCGATGTGCGCAAGAAGAAGATGAGCATCTACATCGGCATCCAGCCAAACAAGCTGGCCGAAAGCCGCCTGTTGATCAACCTGCTTTTCAGCCAGCTCATCAACCTCAACACCAAAGAGTTGCCGCAGAACAACTCGGCGCTCAAACACCAGTGCTTGCTGCTGATGGACGAATTCACATCCATCGGCCGGGTCGACATCATCGCAAGCGCGGTGAGCTACATGGCCGGCTACAACATCCGCTTGCTGCCGATCATCCAGAGCATGGCGCAGCTGGACGCGACCTATGGCAAGGATGTCTCGCGCACGATCATCACCAACCATGCCTTGCAAATCGTCTATGCCCCGCGCGAGCAGCAAGACGCCAACGACTATTCGGACATGCTCGGCTACACCACGGTGCGCAAGAAGAACAAGTCGCAAACCAGTGGCAAGCAAAGCAGCGTGTCCTACTCCGAAACTGAGCAACGCCGCGCATTGATGCTGCCGCAGGAGTTGAAGGCCATGGGCTTTGACAAGGAGGTCTTCCTTTACGAAGGCATCCCAAGCCCGGTGCTCTGCGAGAAGATCAAGTATTACGAAGATGCCTACTTCACTAAACGTCTGCTACCAAAAGCCGAAGTGAAGAAGCTATCTGCCGCCGTCTCGGGCTCATGAAACTAGCGCTTGACGAAAAATTCCAAGCCATTGCCGGGAAACGAAGATGCCATTTGTAAATGAATTTATTCCTGAGCCAGATGTTGTCAAATACGACCTAGAAGCGATCGACAGAGACTTCGTGGTCGGTGGCACCAATGCGAGAGACTGGACAGTTGATCGTGATCGCGACATGTATTTGCGCAATGTCGCAAACGGTGGCGGCACTGAAATTGAAGTCAGAAACCAGACGAAATTTTCCTTCTATTGGCATGGAGAGCTTCTAACGCTGAGATTGGACTTGGTCGACGGTGGAGGTGCGCGTGGTCAGCCCGGTTGGTCCCATTGGAGACTGATGCGGATCAATGGTGGAGAGGGATTGCCTGAGTATCTCAAGGCCGACAAGGAGCAATTCATAGCTGACTTCAAAGAAGCCTTGCTTGCATATAAGGATTTTGGCGTCCATTCCAGGAACACGGACTACCACATCGTTTTTGAAGTCGGTGATAATTTATCTTCTAAAATATAATTCAGTCATAAGGTAGGGGTGTCACCATGGCATTCGTAAGCGAGTTTATTTCCCCAGATGATTTTGCTAGATACGATATTTTATCGATTGACCGTAAATTTCTGATTGGAGGAACCAATGCCAGAGATTGGGTCATTGATCGTGAGCGTGAAATCTACTTGCGAAATGTGGCACATGGTGGGGGGAGTGAGCCTGAAATCCGCAATCAAACACAGTGGACATTTTATTGGCGCGGTGAATTGCTGACATTGCGACTTGATATGCTTGAAAGTGGAGGAGAAAGGAAAGGGGCCGGCTGGTCTCGTTGGATGTTAATTTGGATCAATGGCGGGAAAGGCCTCCCGGCTCACCTCAAGTCAGATGCACCACAATTTATTGAAGACTTAGGTGTAGCGCTGACGGCACATAAAGGATTTGGAGGGGTTCACTCAAAGTATATCGATTACAACGCCAAGATTGAGATATCGGAAGGCTGTGTGATATGAAAAATGCATTAAGTGCGGAAGATGCCATTACTTTACTGAGGGAGCGACCGGATGCGTATCGTTCAGGCGAAGATCTGCGCACACTTGCAGCACAGGTAGATGCAAATGCACCAGGCCGTGTGACTGTTCTTTATAGCGGTCCGGCAGCGAAGGGGATCTGGTCAACAGATGTCATCGCCGCGATGGTTGAAATGGGCGAAGACGTTAGAGTCATCAATGGAAGTGAGGCAGCGAAATTTTTGGAGTCAAAAGATTTCTATAGCGCGCTGGCCGACGTTTACGATATCGATGTTGATCAACTGATTGATGGGACCCACAGAGGTCCCTCTACGGAGTGGCTTTACCACCCCACTCAAGGTCCTTGGGCAGATGCGTCTGGACGGTTTGCCGATGCAACCGTGGGCGAGGTGCATGCCATCGTGGGCGACGCTCAGCCAAGCCGTGTCTTTGGCGAAATTGAAGTGCCTCGCATTCTTGCCAATCCAAACGTCACATCGATTGAGGGGCTTCCACGTGAAGCACTGGCCGGTGTGAAAGATCGGCTCGGTCAGCAAGCAGCCTTTGACCTGATCGTGGCCCGTGCGCGTGAACACGAGGGCATGCTGCGCATCCCGGCCAGTGATGATGCGCTCCGCGAGAATAAAGTTCTGAGGCTCGACAGCAGAGAGTATTTTCGTGGAACGGCCATTGAGGGAACTTCAAAGGCGTTAGACCAGAGCACGCTTCCGCTCAGTCAGCGCATGAAACCGCCAACCGAGCATGCCCAGTCGGGTCAGCAGCGCTGGGATGAGTGGCAGGGACGCAATATCCAGACCACGCCTGAGCCTGAGATCCCAGGCTTGCGTCGCGCCGGCATGACAGCAGGGCTTGCGGGCTTGGGCGTTGCCGCTACCGCCTACGATGCGTCGCAAACCGGAGGGCGTGTTGGCACGCTGTTGGCACAAGACAACCTCACCGCTGCGCGCTCAGAAGCGTTGCACTTTGCTGCCCGAGGCGCGGGCGGCTGGGCGGGAGGTGCTGCTGCCGCTGCCGTTGTTGGCACAAGTGGTGCCGGACCCG
>NZ_LYMI01000046.1 GCF_001660815.1 Xanthomonas nasturtii | reverse complement strand
CACTTGCAGGTTGGTCATGCCGACATTGCCGCGCTGCCTCGGCAGACACTGTTCGATGAGAGAAAATTGTGCGGGTGTGATTTCCATGCGCAATAGTTTAACCGCTCAGATCATTAGTGTTAACAGGCTCTAGATCAGTGGCAGACCCGTGTCTGCTGCCGCCGTGCCTGCTGTCTTCAGATGACAGCCGTCAGCGTCGAGACCCTGACGCCACACGCGCCAAGCCTGGGCGTACCGCTTCCCTCAGTGCGCCCGCGCACGCTGGCTGTTCAATTCCACCAAGTGCTCGTGCAGATTGGCGGCGTCCTGCGCGCTCGGGTTGAGCATCAGGTAGCGCGAGAGATCGTGGCGGGCGCCATTGCGGTGGCCCAGATGCAGGTAGGCCATGCCGCGGTCGCGCAACGCTTCGGGTTGGTCGGGCACCAGCTTCAGGATGCGGTCTGCGCTGCGTGCGGCGCGGTCCCAATGCTCGGCGTCGGCGTACACGCCGTGCAGGTTGCGCAGGATGCGGATCAGGATCGCGCGGTGCGGTGCCGGGTCGAGGATCTGCGCCAGCGCGCGGTCGTCGGGAATTTCGCCGCCCAGGTGCGGGCGGGCACGCTCGCGTAGCTCGTCCACGCCCAGCGGGCGGCCGCCGTTGAACGGGTCCATCACCAGCACGCCGTCGTCCACCGGCAGGCGCACCAGGAAATGCCCGGGAAACGACACCCCCGCCAAGGGAATGCCCAGCCGGCGGGCCACTTCGATCTGCACCATCGCCAGCGAAATCGGATTGCCCAACCGGCGCTCGAACACCTGGTTGAGGTAGCTGTTGCGCGGGTCGTAGTACTCGTCGTGATTGCCCGAGTAGCCCAGCTCATCGAACAGGTAGCGATTGACCGCCGCCATCTTCAGCGGCCACAGATCGATCGCGTCCACCTCGCGGCGCAAATGCTCGACGTGGCTCTGCACCAGCGTGTCGTACAGCTCGGCATCCAGCTGCGGGTACTCGTCGCGCGCAATCAGCAGCGCGGTGGACATCAACGGCACCGCATCGTCGTCCAGGCTGGCGAGCGCGGTCCAATGGGGAAGTGGGAGCATGTCGACCATGCTGCCAAGAGTGTCGGCAAGCGGCGCAGGGTTCAAGTCCGGTACTTCCTGACAGGAGACACCGCATCGCTGTGAATCACTTCAGCTTGGGAATATCCGGGCTGAAAGTGAGTTCGGCGCCATCCTGCAGCTTGAGCCTGGCCGCCTGGCCGGCATTGAGTTCCAGCACGTAGCGGGCGGGCGCCTTGCTGGGGTAGGGCGGGCAGGCATCGCCGGCCGAACAGGGCGGCACATCGCGCTGTTGCGACACCAGCCGGCGCTGTTCATCGAAATACAGGATATCCAGCGCGATCTTGGTGTTTTTCATCCAGTACGCCATCGGTTCCTGGCGGTCGTGGATGAACAGCATGCCGTGATCTTCCTCCATGGCATCGCGGAACATCAGCCCCTTGGTGCGGTCGGCATCGTTTTGCGCCAGCTCCACCTGATAGCGCGTGCCGGCCAGCTCCACCCAGGAACCGCTGCTGGCGCAGCCGCTGAGCAGGATCAACAACGCAAGGGCGAGGAGGCAAAGACGGCGCATGCGGCATACCAGTGGGCGGGGATGCCGCACCATCTGCCAAGCTGCCGCGTGCGTCAAGCCGCTGTAGTGCGGTGTACCGTCATCGCATGTGACGGGAGTCCGGCCCGCTGTCGCTTCGCAAAGCGGGCCGCTACTGCGTATGCGCGTGCTTGCACGCGGTCGCTCAGATCACCCGCGGCGGCTCGCCACCGACGATCACTACATCGGCCGGGCGACGCGCGAACAGGCCCACGCAGACCACGCCGGGAATCTGGTTCAGGCTGTGCTCCAGCGCCACCGGGTCGGTGATCTGCAGGTTGTGTACGTCCAGCACCACGTTGCCGTTGTCGGTGACCACCCCATCGCGCCACACCGGCTGGCCGCCGGTCAACGCCAGGATCTGGCGGGCGACCAGGCTGCGTGCCATCGGAATCACTTCCACCGGCAGTGGAAACGTGCCCAGCACCGGCACCTGCTTGCTGGGGTCGACGATGCAGACGAAGCGCTCGCTGGCCTCGGCAATGATCTTCTCGCGCGTCAGCGCTGCGCCGCCGCCCTTGATCAGGCAGCGGTCCGGGTCGCACTCGTCGGCGCCGTCCACATACAGCGACAGATTGCCGGTGTGGTTGAGGTCCAGCACCTCGATGCCGTGCTGGCGCAGGCGCGCGCTGCTCTGTTCGGAGCTGGACACTGCGCCCTTGATGCGGTGACCGATGCGGCCCAGCGCATCGATGAAGTAGGCCACCGTCGAGCCGGTGCCGACACCGACGATCATGCCGTCTTCCACGTAATCGAGTGCCTTTTCGGCGGCCAGGCGTTTTGCTTCGGACATTGGGGAGCTCGGGATGAGTGATTGGGAATGGATTCGTCAGGGCAGGTCACGCGGGGCGGCGATGGGCGAATCTCCAATGCCGAATCCCCAATCACGGCTATTCCATCGCCAGCAACACTTTCCATTGCGCAGCGGTTACCGGCAGGATCGACAGGCGGTTGCCGCGCGCGATCAGCGGGAAGCCTTCGCCCAGCGCATCGGCCTGTTGCTTGATTTCATCCAGTGAAATCGTGCGTTTGAGTTTGCGCTCGAACGCCACGTCCACCAGCATCCAGCGCGGGTCTTCGCGGGTGGCCTTGGGGTCGTGGTAGTCGGACTTGGGATCGAACTGGGTGTCGTCCGGATACGCGTCGCTGGCAACCTTGGCGATGCCGACGATGCCGGGCACCTTGCAGTTGGAGTGATAGAAGAACACCCCGTCGCCCACCTGCATGCCATCGCGCATGAAATTGCGCGCCTGGTAGTTGCGCACGCCGTTCCACGGCTCGGTGCCGACGCGCTCCAGATCGTCGATGGAAAAGGTGTCCGGCTCGGACTTCATCAACCAGTAGCGCTTGCGGGCAGTCATGCAGAGAGGCTGTCGTCTTTCAGGAAGGTGGCGTGTTCGGTGCAGATGGCGTCCACGCGCACGTCCCAGGATTCGGTGGGCAAGGCAGGCACCTGCTGCGCGGCGAAGCCGACGCCGACCAGCCAGGGCGGCGGCGCCTGGCGATGCCGGAACGCGAAGCTGCGATCATACCAGCCGCCTCCCATGCCCAGCCGACGGCACGCCGCATCGAAGCCGGTCAGCGGGGTGATCACCAGCGCCATCTCTTCGGGCGCCAACGTGTCGGCGCGATCCACGTCCGGCTCGGGAATGCCGTAGCGATTGCTCAGCAACGGCTGGCCTGGCCGCCAGGGGGCAAAGCGTAATACGCGCCCGTCCAGCACCGGCAGGCAATAGCGCACCCCGGCCGGCAAGCTAAGCTGCCAGCGATGCAGCGCAATTTCGCCATCCATCGCCCAGTACCCCGCCACGGCGCCGTCATGCGGTGCGAACGGCAGTGCCAGCAAGCGCTCGGCCACTGCATCGGCTGCGGCCAATCGCTGCGTTGCCGGCAGGCTGCGCCGGTGCGCACGCAATTGCCGACGCAACGCGTCTCGGTCCTCGGTCATGGGTGTCTCGCAGCGCTATCGGTGCTGCATTGTCGATGGCGCACGTGCGCATGCCTAGCGCGGCGTGCAGTGCCGCCTGCAAGCGCACGTTGTGCCGGATGCCGCACAGCGAACGCCATGCGGTGCGCGCACTAACGCTAAATGGCGTCTGCACGCGCCTGTGCGCGCGATGCGGCGGGCGTCTTGCAGTGCGTGGGAGTGCAGCCGATACGGCAACAGAGTCGCGAACGCAGCCAGCCAGCAGTGCTGGTTCAACCTCTGCAAGTGCAAATGGTCAGACACACAAAAAGAAACGACGCCCGAAGGCGCCGTTTCAGATTTGCATTCTCCGCCATGACGATGCGGGCGAAACGACCTTGAACCCGGGGTTCAAGTGGGGACGTTGTGAGGCCATCGGGCTTCCCGCTACAAGGCGGACTTGCACACCCGGCTTCGTCGCGCCCCCGTGGTCGTAATTAAGGGACAAGGCGAATGTTTTGCACGCTGTCGTTTACAGCAGAGAACGCAAGCGAAGTATAGACCTCTGCGCCGCGATGGCTAGCCCATTCGTCGGTCGGCGGGCTTGAAGATTCATATTTGCGATGGCAGTGCGAATTCCACTCAGCGCGGTGTGTCGGCAACGCTGTCCAGCCGGCGATTCAGGCTGTCCAGCGTGTTCGCCAATTCACGGTCGTACAGCGCCTGCTGTTCGCGCAACTGCTGCAATTCATGCGCCAGATTGAGCGCAGCCAGCACTGCGACACGATCCACCGCCGCCATGCGATTGCTGCCGCGGATCTCGCGCATGCGCAGGTCCAGCAGCCGCGCGGCGGCGGTGAGACTTTCGCGTTCGTCCGCGGTCACGCCCACCGTGTATTCACGATCCAGAATACGCACGCTGACCGGTTCGTTGCTGCTCACGTGTGCTGCTCCAGTGACTTCAAGCGGACGATCATCGCTTCCACGCGCGAACGCGCCTGTTCGTTCTTGGTCAGCAGTTGCGCACGCTCGCCGATCAGCTGCTCCTGTTGATGGCGCAGGCTGCGGTTCTCGTCGGTGAGCCGTTGGGTGCGCTCCACCAAGGCCTCCACGCGGGCGGCGAGTGCGCAGATCTGAGCGAGGGCGGCAGCGTTGTCCATGCGCTCACGATAGGGGCGCGTGCGCGCGGCGGTCAAGCGCCCACGCATGCCCCGGACGCCGTCGTCAGCCCAGGTGCGGCAAGGCCTTTCGCAGTACCCGGGCGGGCCGGTGGCGCGCGCGTGGAACGCTGCATGGAGCGCGCCGATAGCGGCCCATGCAGGCCGCCTTGATACACTGGGAAGTCATATCGCCGGCCCGTGCGTCGGCACCTTATCGCTCTTCAGCCTGGATGACCCGATGGATCTGCCCGACGTAACCGCTGTGCAAAACGAAAGCCGTCAGCTTGCGCTGGCGTCCTCTGCGGCGGAGTTGCATGGCGGGCTGTGCGGCTGGCTCTCCGGTGGCGGTGCCGACAGCGCCGACTGGCTGGCGCGGATTCTGGCCGACAGTGGCCAGGTCGCGCCCAAGCAGGGCGGTGCGCTGGACCAGCTGCGGCAGGCCACCGTGGCGCAGCTGGAAGACCGCGATTTCGCCTTCGAGCTGCTGCTGGTCGAAGACGGCGCGCCGTTGCCGGCGCGCACCGACGCCTTGTTCGACTGGTGCCGCGCCTTCCTGGGCGGATTCGGCCTGGCTGCGCAGCAGCGCCCGGCACTGAGCGAAGAAGGCGAAGAAGCGTTGCAGGATCTGGCGCGGTTGGCGCAAGCCTCCAGCGACGATTTCGACGCGGCCGACGAGGACGACACCGCCTTGGCCGAGATCGAAGAATTCGTGCGCGTAGCGGTGCTGTTGCTGCATGGCGACTGCGTGATGGGGCCGCGTTTCCGTCAACGCTTGAACTGATCGGCCCGCGATGAAGAAACTGACCGGGATCGGCGCGGCCGAATATGCGCGCCGACGCAAGCAACTGATGCAGATGGCCGGCGAGCAGGCCATCCTGATTTTGCCGGCTGCGCCTGAGCGCGTGCGCAGCCACGACACGCATTACCCGTATCGTCAGGATTCGGACTTCTGGTATCTGAGCGGGTTTCCCGAGCCGGAAGCGGTACTGGTGCTGGTGCCCGGCCGCAAGCATGGCGAAGCGATCCTGTTCTGCCGCGAGCGCGATGCCGAGCGCGAAGCCTGGGACGGCCCGCGCGAGGGCCAGGAAGGCGCGGTAGAGCACTACGGCATGGACGATGCGTACCCCATCGACGATGTCGACGAGATCCTGCCGGGCCTGCTGGAAGGGCGCAGCCGGGTGTACTACCACTTCGGGCGCGATGTCGATTTCGATCTCAAACTGATCGGTTGGCTCAAGCGCGTGCGCGAGCAGGTGCGCCACGGTGCGCAGCCGCCGCATGAATTTCTCGAACTCGGCCATCTGCTGCACGAGCAGCGGTTGTTCAAGTCGCGCGACGAGATTGCCTTGATGCAGCACGCCGCCGATATCAGCGTGCGCGCGCATCGCGCCGCAATGCATCTGGCGCGGCCGGGCGTGCATGAGTACGCGTTGCAGGCCGAGGTCGAGCGCGAATTCCGCGCCGCCGATGCGTGGCCGGCCTATGGCAGCATCGTCGGCACCGGCAGCAATGCCTGCGTGCTGCATTACCGCGCCAACAACGCGCGTAGCCGCGATGGCGAGCTGGTGCTGATCGATGCCGGCGCCGAATACCGCGGCTATGCGGCCGACATCACCCGCACCTTTCCGGTCAATGGCCGCTTCACCCCGGCGCAGCGTGCACTCCACGATCTGGTCGGCGCCGCACAGGCATCTGCGCTTGCGCAGGCGCGCCCCGGCGTGGCGTACGAAGCCGGGCATCTGGCCGCGGTGCAAACCCTGACCGAAGGGCTGCTGCGCCTTGGCCTGCTCAAGGGCACGCTGGAGCGCAACATCGCCGACGCGCAGTACAAGCGCTTCTATCGGCACAAGACCGGCCATTGGCTGGGCCTGGATGTGCACGATGTGGGCGACTACCGGTTGGCCGGCGAGTCGCGGCTGCTCGAGCCCGGCATGGTGTTCACCATCGAGCCGGGCTTGTACGTGTCTGCCGACGACACATCGGTGGAGGCCAAGTGGCGCGGCATCGGTATCCGCACCGAAGACAACGTGCTGATCACTGCCGATGGCCACCGCGTGCTGACCGATGCATTGGCGCGCAGTGCCGACGAGATCGAAGCGGAGATGGCGGATCGCGACGCAGCGCGCGTCTAGCGCTGCAACACCAGCGGTGGCCAAGATCGGTGCGTTGCGCTGCAGGCGACGCCCGCGCTGCGGATGGTGTTCCGATTTCCGGGCGCATCCGATCGGGGCCGGCGTCGTCGCGCACGCCGCGCTCTGCCTGTCGCAGTGCAGACACGACGCGCCTGGTCACTTTGCTGCAGGCGGTTCTCTTAACCGAGCTGCGGTGTCTGCGTGCGTTCGTGCTGCTGTACCGGCTCGCCGGGCCCGGCGAATTGCCGCGCGCGCTCGAACGACTGTTCTTCCGGGGTGCCGAGCGCCTGTTCGGTTTTCATGTGCGCACGCAGATGCGCCGGGTTGGCCGGGTCGCCTTGCACCACGAAGACGTTCTCGCCGCCGTGCACGCCGCGATTGTTCGCCTCGCTCATCAGTACATGGTCCACGCGCGACAGCCCGCCTTCCTTGGCCAGCGGCAACAGCGCTGCGGTGAGGCGGGCGCTGGTCTGGTCAGGCGTGCGGCCGTGCGCCGCATCGATCGCGTGCACGCCGCGTTCGATCTGCTGGTACATCGGGTGGTCCGGGTGCGAAGGCTGGCGTGGATCGTTCATGGCAATGTTCCGTGCGTGGTGGTGCTGAACCGTCGCGTTGCGTTAGCGGGTGGGGGATCGCGCGCCCGAGCCACGCGCCTGAGAGCCAAGTGTATGCGCAGTGCATGTGGATGCCGTGCCCTGTCCGTGCCGGCCCGGCCCGGCACCGCGCGCGGTGATGTCGTCAGGCGGCCCTGGGCATCATGCTGCGGCGAAGACCGGGCGGGTCAGGTTTTCTGGGTTGCCCTCGGTGCACACCACTTCGTCCTCGATGCGGATGCCGCCGAACGGTTTGAACTGCTCCACGCGCGCCCAATCGACGCTGGCGGCGTGGCCGTTCTTCTTCACTTCGTCCAGCAGCATGTCGATGAAGTACACGCCCGGTTCGATGGTGACCACCATGCCCGGCTCCAGCACGCGGGTCAGGCGCAGATACGGGTGGCCGGCCGGGCGCTCGATGCGGCCGCCGCGGTCGCTTGCCGCAAAACCCGCCACATCGTGCACCTGCAGGCCGATCAGATGGCCCAGGCCATGCGGGAAGAAGGCGGCGCTGACGCCGGTGGCCAATGCGGCTTCCGGCGAGACGGTGAGGACGCCGAAGTCCTTGAGGATGCCCATCAACGCCAGATGCGCGTCGATATGCAGCTGCTTGTAGTCCACGCCGGCGCGTACGTTCTGGCCCATGCGGATCTGCGCGGCATCCACCGCATCGATCAAGGCCTGGAACTCGCTGCCGGGGTCGGCGGCATAGCTGCGGGTGATGTCGCTGGCGTAGCCGTAGGCGGAGGCGCCGGCGTCGATCAGGAAGCTGCGCAGCGGTTGCGGCGGCTGTTGGCCCAGTTCGGTGTAGTGCAGCACCGCGCCGTGTTCGTTGAGCGCGATGATGTTGCCGTACGGCAACTCGTTGGCGTCCTGGCCCACTGCCGCGCAATACGCCATGTGGATGCCGAACTCGCTCTGGCCAGCGCGGAACGCCGCTTCCGCAGCGCGATGGCCGCGCACCGCCAGTTGCTGCGCGATGCGCAGCAACGCCAGCTCGTACGGCGTCTTGAACGCGCGCTGGTAGTCCAGGTAGTCGAGCACCGGCTGCGGGTTGTTCGGCACATACGCACCGAGCGTGCTTTGCGCCTCGCCGAGAATCGCGCAGCGCGCAGGTTGTTTGGGCAGCAGCGCCAGTGCCTGGTCCGGGGTGCGGATGATGTGGATGTCGCAGTGTTCGACCCACCAACCGCTGGGCGCGTCGGGCACCACATGCCAGTAGTCGAACGGCTGATAGAAGATCACCGTCGGGCGCTTGCCCGGCGTGTAGACCAGCCAGCTGTTGGGCACCCGCGTCAGCGGCACCCAGGCCTTGAATTGCGGGTTGACCGCATACGGGTAATCGCGGTCGTCGAACAGCTGGTAATGCGTGCTGCCGCTGGGAACCACCAGATGCTCGAAACCGCCGCGCTGCAGCGCTTGGTCGGCGCGCGCGGTGAGCGTGCGCAGGTGGTCGGAGTACAGGCTGCTCAAGGAGGGCTGGGTCATGCGGGGCTCGATCGGCAAGGCAAAGGCAATGCGCAATTTTGCCGCAATCCTGGCAGCGGCGCTGCGTCCTGAAGCGCCTGAAAAAACTGCCACGCAGTCGTCGGGTGCATAACGACAGCGGCGCAGAGTGCCGTGCACGGGTAGTACGGAGCGCATCGAGCATCGGCCGCGCCCGCCTGGCGGCTGGGCAGTCGTGGTGGCGCTGCGCCTATCCGGTCATGTGTTCTTCGGCGATCCAGGCGCGCAGGCGTTGCCGGTGCGGTTCGGACATGCTCAGGAAGCGAACGCCGGCCCAGGCTTGCCCCGGCGCGTGCGCGGCTTCGGACCACAGCAGATGCACGCCGACATCGATCGCGGTGGCGCGGCCGACCCGCTCGGGCAGCGTGAAGCGCAACTGGTACAAGGCATCGTCGTGCAGCGGAACCGAGGCCAACAACAGCATGCCGGTTTCGGAGACATTGCCGACCCGGCCGATCTGCGCTTCGCTGAGCATGTCGATGACCGGCAGCAGGTCGGTCGGTTGCCGGCGCGGCGCGCGGCGGGTGTCCTGGATCATGGCTGGGCCTCGGCAACGGGCGACTGGCCGGCCAGGCTGCGCAGCGTGCGCACGGTGGCATGCCAGGCGCGATCGATCAGACGCGATTTTTCTTCGACCAATAGACGGGCCTGCCCACCGGCCATCAACCGCGCCAGGCTGTCCAGCGATTGCTCGCCCACCTTCTGCCCGCGCTGATTCACGAACAGCGCGTTGCCGGTCATCGGGCTGTACCAGGACAGCCGTTGCCGACGCTGGTCGCCTTGCTGGTTGATCACGAATTCGAACCAGGTGCCGAACGGCAGGCTGCGCAGCTGCGTATGGCACTCTTCTTCGGCCGGCGTGCGCGGCGTGGTCACCGGCTTGCGCGCCGCGCTTTCGCCCTGGTCGCCGAGCCGCGTGCGCGCCTTGAGCTTGGCGGCAAGCTCGGTGCGCGAGGTCACCGCGTCTTCGCCACCGGGCGTGGACAGCCGCCGCGCGATCGCCGCTGCCTCATCGTGGTGATACCCCACCTGCAGCAGTGCAGTTTCCACATCGGTGCCAAGGGCGATGTCGGTGGGCTGGCCCTTGCTGCGGCAGGTGACCTCGGCAATGCGCGCGGTCAGCGCCTGGCGCTCGTCCCATTCGGGCGACTGCTCGCCCTGCCGCAGCAAGGTCAGCGTGAGCACGTCCGACCAGGCCTGGCGCAGCAGCGATTGCACGAAGCGCGGCGGGGCGCTGTGTTCGCACAAGTGCTCGATGCGCGCGGCGGCCTGCTGCTTGGCCGATTCCAGCCGCTCTTTGCCGCGCGCGGCATCCACATGCCGCCGCTCGGCCACTTCGGCCTTGCGTGCGAGTGCGCGCAGATGCGTCTGGATGTCGTCGTTGGCCGCAGCGAACACGGCCTCGTCGCCTCGATAATCATTGACGATCTTGTCGACCGCGCTGCCCAGCTTGTGCAGCAACTGCGGGTCGACGTCGTCTTCGCCCAGCCAGACCGCGCCGGATTCGGCCACGGTGTTGAGCAATTCGCGCACCGGGTGCTGGTCGCGCACAAAAAAATGCGCATCGGCCAGCGCGGCACGTACCACCGGCACCTGCAATTTGGCCAGCAGCGCCTGCGCCGGGGTCTGCTCGCGCACCTCGCGCTGCACCTGCGCGTAGAGCAGGCCGAGCAGGTCGAAGGTGTCGTTGTCCTGCGGCGACAGCGCGGCATCCGGGCCGTGCTGGCTGCGCAGCAGCTCCAGCACCTGCCGCTGCACCGCATCGATGCCCGGTGCCTGTGGCGTCGCTGCCGCCTGCGCGGCATGCGCACCTTGCAGGCTGGCCAGCGCATCGCCGAGCGCTGCCTTGGGCACGGCAGCGACACTTTTCCACGGCGCCTGGGCTGCTGCGGCGAGCGAGGTCGGCGAGGGCGTCTGGCCGTTGCTGGCAGGCGTCCCTGCGCCTGTGTGGCCTGCGTGACCAGCCGCCTGCGACTGGCGTGCCGACGCCATCAGGCCGCCCAGCGCCTGCACCGCATCGTTGAGTGCCGGTGACATCGCCTGCCCGGGTGCAGCAAGCGCAAGCGCTGGTGCCACAGGGGCGGGGGCCAGCAAGGCGCTTTGCCATGCTGTGGGGGCGGACTGGCCTGCCCAGCCGGTGGCTGGCCGCGGCATCCGCGCGGACGCCGCATGTCGGTTGGTTGCCGCGGCGTGCGTGGGCGCGTGCGCCGATCCCGGCGGTGCACGCCGGGTCTGCACCTGCGTGGGCTTGACCAGGTACGGGTGATAGATCAGCCCCGGCAGGATCCCTTCCTGTTCGAGCAGGCTGTTGGCGCGCTCGAACAGATCGCCCAGGCGCTCCATCACCTGGCGCTCGAAGACCTTGTACAGCGTCAGCTGCCCATCCAGGCTCAGGCCCAACGTTTCGCCGCACTGCCGCAGGACGCGGCACAGCGCGTAGGGGCCAAGCGGCAGTTCTTCCAGCTCGAACTCGGGCACTGCGCCGATCACCGCCAGGCGTTGCGCCAGCAAATGCAGTGCATCGGCGCGGCGCGAGGTTTCGCGGCGCGCGATGTCGCTCAGCACGATGTCGCGATCGATATCGGTGTCTTCGACCAGGGTGAGCATCTGCAGCGGTGCGGCGGCATCGGTCAACGGCGTGAGCACCGGGCGTTCGCGCAGGCCGGCCAGCACCTGCGCCAGTTGCTGCAGAAACGCTTGCGGGAACCGATCGATGTGGTCGCGCAGGCCGCGCATCTGCGCGTAGGTTTCGGCCTGGATCTGGCTATTGCGTGCGTGTTCGGCCTGATGCAGCAGTTCGCGTTCCAGCGCGACCACGGTCAGCCGCAGCGGTCCACTGAGCACCTGCACGCATTGCGCGTGCAGCATGTCGAGCAGGCGCCGGCCGCGCGCGGACACTGGTGCATCGGCGATCGGGCCGCTGAGTGCGGGCTGCAGGGAAGAGGCGGGCGTGGACATCCGGGGGAGGTTGGCTCGGTTCGAAGCGTGAGCTATGTAGCATGTTTTTCAGCGGGGCGCGCGACAGTGGTGCGTGCGTGCGCATCCGCGTGCCGCTGTGCCATAGAGTGGCTAAGCGGGCGCGCTGCGCTGCCGGCTTACCGGCGACGTTGGGCGCGGCTAGCCCAGGAACAGCTCGACCACATCGTTGGTGAACCGGCGGCCCAGCTCGGTCGGCACCACGCGTTCGTCCTGCCGGGTCATCCAGCCTTGGGCCACTGCGCGCGCCAGCGGCAGCTCGATGGCCGCGGCCGCAAGGCCGGTGGATGCCTCGAAATCGCTCAGCCGGAAGCCTTCGTGCAGGCGCAGCAGGTTGAGCATGTATTCGAACGGCAGCCGCTCGCGCGGCACGACTTCATCGCCGCCAATCGATGCAGGCGTGCCGGCGCTGGCCAGATAGCTTTGCGGATGCTTGTGCTTCCAACGCCGCAGCACATGCTCTTGGGCACCGGAGCTGATCTTGCCGTGCGCACCCGCGCCAATGCCCAGGTAATCGCCGAAACGCCAGTAGTTGAGATTGTGCGCGCACTGCCGCCCCGGTTTGGCATACGCGCTCACTTCGTACTGTGCATAGCCGGCCTCGGCCAGCAGGCGTTGGCAGTGTTCCTGGATATCCCAGGCCGCATCGTCGTCGGGGATGCCCTTTGGCGGGCGGGCGAAGAACACCGTGTTCGGCTCCAGCGTGAGCTGGTAGTGCGACACGTGCGTGGGTCGCAGCGCAAACGCGCGCTCCAGATCGTGCTCGGCCTGCAGCAGCGTCTGTTCGGGCAACGCATACATCAGGTCGATATTGAAATTGTCGTAGCCGGCGTCCTGCGCCAGTTTGATCGCACGCTCGGCATCGGCGCTGTCGTGAATGCGCCCAAGCCGCTGCAGCGCCACGTCGTCGAAGGTCTGCACGCCGAAACTCAGGCGGTTCACGCCCGCGGCGCGGTAGTGTTCGAAACGGCCATGCTCGGCAGTGCCGGGATTGGTTTCCAGCGTGATTTCTAGATTCGGCGCGAAGCGCAGCCGCGCCGCAGCCGCTTGCAGAAAGCGGTCGATCGCCTCGGCCGGAAACAGGCTGGGGGTGCCGCCGCCGAAGAATACCGAATGCACCACGCGGCCCCACACCAGCGGCAGGTCTGCATCCAGGTCGCGGATCAGTGCATCTACGTACTCCTCGAACGGCAGCACGCCCTTGGCCGCATGCGAATTGAAATCGCAGTACGGGCATTTGCGCACGCACCAGGGCAGGTGCACGTAGAGCGACAGCGGCGGTGGGATCAGTTGGGGCATTGCGCTAGCGTGATTCACAACGCCAACGCATGCAGCTTGTGCTGCAGCGTGGCCAGGGCCACCGCGCGATGGCTGAGGCGGTTCTTCAAGGCGGAATCCATTTCCGCAGCGGTCAGGCCGTACACCGGATCCAGAAACACCGGGTTGTAGCCGAAGCCGCCATCGCCGCGCGGCTCGGTGGTGATCACGCCTTCCCAGCTGCCTTCGGCAATCAGCGGTTGCGGATCTTCCGGGTGACGCAGCAACACGATCACCGCGTAAAACCGCGCGCTGCGGCGATCCGCTGGTACATCGCGCATGGCGTCGAGCAACTTGGCATTGTTGGCCAGCGCATTGGTCGGGCTGCCGGCGTAGCGCGCGCTGTACAAGCCTGGCGCACCGCCGAGCGCATCGACGATCAAGCCCGAATCATCGGCCAGCGCCGGCAAGCCGGTCACCGCGCTGGCATGACGTGCCTTGATCAACGCGTTCTCGACGAAGGTCAGGCCGGTTTCCGGCACATCTTCCACACCCAGCTCGCCTTGCGCGACGATGCGCAGCGGCAAGGCGGCCAACATGGCGCGCAGTTCTTCCAGCTTGCCGGCGTTGCCGCTGGCCAGGACCAGGTGTTTCATTGCTTGGGCTCCAGCAGGTCCCACCTGGTGCCGTACAGATCGCGGAACACCACCACCGTGCCGTACGGCTCCTCGCGCGGGGTTTCCAGAAATTCCACACCGAAGGCCTGCATGGCCGCGTGGTCGCGCCAGAAGTCGTCGGTGTAGAGGAAATGATCCACCCGCCCACCGGTCTGGTCGCCGATGCGCGCACGTTGCGCAGCGTCGGCCGGTTGCGCGAGCAGCAGGCCGGCGTCTTGCGCAGTGCCGGGGCCGATCACCAGCCAGCGCTTGCCATCATCGAGCGGGCGGTCCTGCAGTACGTGGAAACCCAGTGCGCCGGTGTACCAGGCAATGGCCGCATCGTAATCGGCAACCAGCAAGGTGGTCAGGGCGATACGGCGGCTCATCCGGCCAGTGCGGCGCGTTGCAGCGCGAACAATTCGCCCATGCCTTTTTCGGCGAGTGCGAGCAGTGCGTTGAGTTCCTCGCGACGGAACGCGTGGCCTTCGGCGGTGCCCTGCAGCTCGATGAAGCCGCCGCCATCGTTCATCACCACATTCATGTCGGTATCGCAGTCGCTGTCTTCCGGGTAATCCAGATCCAGCACCGGTTCGCCGCGATAGATGCCCACCGACACCGCAGCCACCGCGCCGATCAGCGGGTGCTTCTTGATGTCGCCGCGCTTGAGCAGCAGGTTCACCGCATCGGCCAGCGCCACGTAAGCGCCGGTGATGGCGGCGGTGCGGGTGCCGCCATCGGCCTGCAGCACGTCGCAGTCCAGGGTGATGGTGCGCTCGCCCAGCGCATTGCGGTCCACGCAGGCGCGCAGTGCGCGGCCGATCAGGCGCTGGATTTCCAGCGTGCGCCCGCCCTGCTTGCCACGTGCGGCCTCGCGGTCGGAACGGGTGTGGGTGGAGCGCGGCAACATGCCGTATTCGGCGGTGACCCAGCCTTCGCCCTTGCCACGCAGGAAGCCCGGCACGCGGTTTTCCACGCTGGCGGTGCACAGCACGCGGGTGTCGCCGAAGCTCACCAGCACCGAGCCTTCGGCATGGCGGGTGAAGGCGCGTTCGATGCGCACCGGGCGCAGCTGGTCGGCCGTGCGGCCGCTGGGACGGGAAAAGGTCATGCGATGAGTCCGGAAGTCGGGAGGTGGGTCTGGCTTCAGTGCGCAGCGTGCAGGCAGCCGGCAAGGGCCGCTAGGGTACCATTCGCGCTTTGACGGCACGGGATTCACGATGATCCGAAGCATGACCGCGTTTGCTGGCGGCGAACGCATCACGCCCTGGGGCACGCTCGGTTGCGAGCTGCGCTCGGTCAACCATCGATTTTTGGAAGTGGGTACGCGCCTGCCCGAGGAATTGCGTGCGCTGGAGCCGTTGCTGCGTGAGCGCGTGGCAGCGAAGAACAGCCGCGGCAAACTGGATCTGACGCTGCGCCTGCGCGCGCCCGAAAACGCGCAGACGCTGGCGGTCAACGAAGCGTTGTTGCAGGAACTGGGCGCGCTGGCC
Organism: Xanthomonas nasturtii; assembly: GCF_001660815.1. Lineage (GTDB taxonomy): Bacteria > Pseudomonadota > Gammaproteobacteria > Xanthomonadales > Xanthomonadaceae > Xanthomonas > Xanthomonas nasturtii. The sequence continues at coordinate 15,840 of NZ_LYMI01000046.1, read as the reverse complement.
ACGCGGCTGGATGGCCTGTTTCCCAAGCTGCAGGTGGGCTTCACCGATTTGCTGCAACTGCCCGGCGTGCTGCAGGTGCAGGACGTGGACGCGCCCGCGCTGCAGGCGCAGGCGCTGGCCTTGCTGGACGAGGTGGTGGACAGCTTTGTCGCCGCACGCGAGCGCGAAGGCAGCAAGCTGGCCGAGGCGATCAGCGAGCGGGTGGATGCGATCGAACGCATTGCCGCCGAGGTGCGCATCCTGATTCCGGTGATCCGCGAAGGGCAGCGCGCCAAGTTGGCCGCACGCCTGGCCGATCTGCCGCATCCGGTGGAACCGGGCCGTGCCGAGCAGGAACTGGTGCTGTGGCTGCAGAAGCTCGACGTGGACGAGGAGCTGGACCGCCTGTCCAGCCACATCGCCGAAATCCGCCGCGTGCTCAAGCAGCGCGAGCCGGTCGGCCGCCGCCTGGACTTCCTGCTGCAGGAATTCAACCGCGAAGCCAACACCCTGGGCTCCAAATCGGTGGACAGCCGCACCTCCAATGCCGCCGTGGATCTGAAGGTGTTGATCGACCAGATCCGCGAGCAGGTGCAGAACATCGAGTAGCCGGGATTGGTGATTGGGGATTCGGAATTGGTCGACGGCAACCTCGCGTTTCAGCGGGCCGAAGCCAATCCCGGTAGCATGTCGACCCCGGTGGTACCGGTCCGCAGTTCGTTCGCGACATCCGACTCCCCAATCCCGAATCCCTGACCTATGCGCGGCACTCTCTATATCGTTGCGGCCCCCTCGGGCGCCGGCAAGAGCAGCATCGTCAACGCCACCCTGGCGCGCGACCCGAAGATCGCCTTGTCGATCTCCTTCACCTCGCGCGCGCCGCGGCCGGGCGAGCGGCATGCCGAGCACTACCATTTCGTCTCCGCCGACGAGTTCCAGGGCATGATCGAGGCGGGCGATTTCTTCGAATACGCGCTGGTGCATGGCGACTGGAAAGGCACCGCGCGGCAGTCGGTGGAGCCGCAGCTGGCTGCCGGTCACGACGTGCTGCTGGAGATCGACTGGCAGGGCGCGCGCCAGGTGCGTCAGAAAGTGCCCGATGCGGTGAGCGTGTTCATCCTGCCGCCCTCGCGCCAGGCGCTGGACGAGCGCATGCGCAAGCGTGGGCAGGACAGCGAGGACGTGATGGCGCAACGCCTGGCTGCCGCCCGCGAAGAAATGCTGCATTTCGAAGAGTTCGATTACGTGATCATCAACGAGACCTTCGACACCGCGGTCTCGGAGATGTGCGCCATCTTCACCGCCAGCCGGTTGCGTCGGCAGGCACAGCAACAGCGGCGCGCCGGGTTGATCCAGGCGCTGCTGGACTGAGCTCGTCGTCTCTGCTTGCAGGCGCGTGATGCTCGATGTCTGCGCGCTTGCTCCGACGCCAACGCCGTGCAGTGTGGTGATCTGCCGGCGTAGCGGTGTGGACTGCGCGGATGGCGGCTGATCGGCTCACAGCCGGGTATGCAAGGGATGTTCTGCGCACCCGGACGGACGTGCGGGTGGGTAGACTCGGCCCAAGTTGCTGATTTCAAAGTAAACTGAACGCTCGCTGGTTGCCCGGCCAGCGGCGGCGGCGTACACTCCGCCCCCTTTCCCTCATTCGATGCGCGGCCGTTGCTGGTCGCCGGGAGCCCGCATGGCCCGCATTACCGTAGAAGATTGCCTGGAAGTCGTGAACAACCGTTTCGAGCTGGTCATGATGGCCTCCAAGCGCGCCCGTCAGCTCGCCAACGGCGTACAGCCGCTGATCGAAAACGCCGATGCCAGCGACAAGCCCACCGTGATGGCACTGCGCGAGATCGCCGCACGCCGGATCGACAACGCGCTGATCGACGAAGTCGAAAAGGCCGAACGCGAGCGTGCCGAGCGCGAAGCGCTGGAATGGGCCGCCGCCGAAGTGGTGGCCGACGAAGACATGTCCAAGAACGACGACTGATCGCCACCCGCCGAAGTGGTGGCCGACGCTATCCGGACAGCCCGCCTTGTGCGGGCTGTTTGCGTTTTGAGGCATGGCGCATGCGGCAGGATGACTGTGGCGCGGTGAGACGAGTTTGGACCTCGCGCGCTGCGCTGCCGTGTGGCGTGCATGCTGCGCGCCGCACGTTCCGTCCACCGCTGCCCGCGACGATGCGCTTATCGACGTCGATGCAGTGCAGCCAACCGACCCGCGCGCTGGTCGTCAGACCGACGCCAACAACGCACGTGCTTACCGCGCGCGCCGCTGGCGTCAGCAGTCATTCTTTGCCGGCGCCTTCCATCGTGCGGCGCAGCTGCCGATCCAGCGCCTGCATGGCCTGGTATCCGCGCCGCTTTGCGGCATGCAAGCGTGCGATGTCTTCCGGCGTTGCCGCGGTACTCGCGCCCAGGCCGCTCATCGCCGACATCGCCGCGGGCAGGTCGCCGAATCCGCCGCTGGCCACCGCGGCCAGCATCGCGCTGCCCAGCAGCACCGGTTCGGCGGTGGCAGCGACCTGCACCGGCACGCCACAGGCATCGGCCATCAATTGGCGGACCAGGCGGCTGTGGCTGGCGCCGCCACTCATGATCACGCTGTCGAACCTGACGCCCTGCGCGCGCAGCGCATCGATGATCTCGGCCAGCCCGTAGCCCAGGCCGCAGATGCCGGCCACGTACAGCGCTTCCAGGCCTTGCAGATCGTGATCGATGGTCAGCCCGGCGATCATCGCGCGCGCGTTGGGGTCGGCATCGGGCGAACGGTTGCCCAGATAGTCCGGCAGCACATGCAGCCGGCGCGCCAGCACGGCGGCCTGGGACGCGCTGCCCACGCGCGCCAGCACGCGCTCTTCCAGCCACTGCAGCACATCCTGGCCTGCGGCGGCCGCCTGTGCCTGGGCGTCGGCATAGCCCGGGTGCGAGCGCACCAGGGTGTCGATTGCCACGCCGGCGGCGGATTGGCCGCCTTCGTTGAGCCATAGCCCTGGAACCAGTGCGGAGCCGTAAGGCCCCCAGACGCCGGGCGTGAAGCACGGCGTCTGCGTGCTGGCCAACACGCAGGCCGAGGTGCCGAAGATATACGCCAACCGTGCGGTGAGCGGCATCGGCTGGCCATCTGCGGACGGGCTGGCGAGCGTGCCGATGGCACCGGCGTGGGCATCGATCAACGCTGCGCCCACCGCCGTACCCGCACGCAGGCCCAACTCTTCCGCGGCGCGCGCCGTCAGCCCCTGGCCCAGCGCGGTGCCAGGCGGCACCACGCTGCTACCGATCCGTGCGGCCGCGTCGTCCAGCAGGTCGCCCAGGCCGATGCGTTCGAAATAACGCCGGCTCCAGCCCCCTTCGTGCTGCACGTAGGTCCATTTGCAGGTCACCGTGCATAGCGAACGGTCTGTGCTGTCGGTGGCGCGCCAGCTCAACCAGTCGGCCAGGTCGAAGAAATGCGCGGCACGTGTGTAGCTGTCGGGCAGATGCTGCTTGAGCCACAGCAGCTTGGGGGTCTGCATTTCCGGCGAGATCTGCCCGCCGACATAGCGCAGCACCGGCTCGTCGGTGGCGTTGATGTGCGCGGCCTGGGCAATGGCGCGGTGGTCCATCCATACGATGACGTCGCGCTCGGCCTGGCCGCTGGGGCTGATGCACACCGGCCCGCCGTCGGCGGCCACCGCCACCAGCGAGCAAGTGGCATCGAAGCCGATGCCGGCCACCTGCGCAGCGTCCACACCAGTGTGCGCCAGCGCGGCGCGGATCGCCTGCACGCAGGCCTGCCAGATGTCTGTCGACGATTGTTCGACCATCTCGCCGGGCAGGTACCAGGTCTGGATGGGGTGGCGCGCGGTGCCGAGCAATTGGCCGCGCGCGTCGAACAGCCCGGCGCGGGCGCTGCCGGTGCCCACGTCCACGCCGATGTAGATTGCCTCGTTGGTCGGTTGCATGGTTTACCAGCAGGTATAGCCGCCGTCGGCCAGCACGATGCTACCGGTCATCAGGCTGGCGGCGGGGGAGGCCAGAAACAGCGCCACCGAAGCGATTTCTTCCACTTCGCCCAGCCGCCCCATCGGCGTGCCGCCGATCCAGGCGTCGTACATCGCCGGGTCTTCCTTGACGAAGGCATTCAGTGGCGTGGCGATGTAGGTCGGCGCAACTGCATTGACGCGCACGCCGCGTGCGCCCCATTCGGCGGCCAGCGATTTGGTCAGGTGATGCACCGCCGCCTTGGAGGCGTTGTAGTAAGCCTGCGCCTGCGGCTTGTTGACGATGAAGCCGGACATCGAGCCGACGTTGACGATCACGCCGTCGCCGCTGTCCAGCATGTGCTTGCCGAACGCGCGGCAGCACCAGAAGGTGCCATTGAGGTTGACGTCGATGACATTGAGCCAGTGCTCGTCGGTGACCGTTTCGGCCGGGGTCTGGCTACGCGCGATGCCGGCGTTGTTGACCAGGATGTCGACCTTGCCGAACTGGGCGTTCAATGCATCGGCCACGCTGGTAACGCGTGCCGAATCGGTGACGTCCATCTGCACGATCTGCGCATCCAGGCCCTTGCTGCGCAGGGTGGCCAGGCCTTGCTCGGCCACAGCGCCATCGTGATCGGCAATGACCACCTTGGCACCGGCTTCGGCCAGCGCTTCGCAAATCGCCAGGCCGATCGCACGGCCGCCACCGGTGACGACCGCCACGCGGCCATCGAGTTTGAACTTGTCCAGATACATCGGCATATCTCCTGCTGGTCTTGATCGTGGGGGAGGAAGCGAAAACGGGGAGGAGTACATGGGAGGAACAACGAGGCAGTGGCGCGCTCAGCGCATGGCCTGTTGCTGCGCGTCGAAGCGGTGCAGATGCTGCGGGTCGGGGATCAGGGTCACCGTCTCGCCAACGTGCACGCGCAGATCGCCGGTGCAGCGCGCATCGATCGTGCCCACGCCGGGGATCGCCACGTAGACGAAGGTGTCGCTACCCAGATGCTCGGCCTGGATCACGCTGCCCTGCCAGGCATCGCCGCTGCCGGGTGCGGGGTTGCCGCGCTGCACGGCGATATGTTCCGGGCGCACCCCGAGCGTGACTGCGCCATGGCGCACGGCCACCTCGCCCTGCAACAGATTCATGCGCGGCGAGCCGATGAAGCCGGCCACGAACACGTTGGCAGGGCGCTCGTACAACTCCAGCGGCGTGCCCACCTGCTCGATGCGTCCGGCCTGCAGCACCACGATCTCGTCGGCCATGGTCATCGCTTCGACCTGGTCGTGGGTGACGTACACCGCGGTGGTCTTGAGCTGCTTCTGCAGGCGCGTGACTTCCAGGCGCATCTGGACGCGCAGGGCGGCATCCAGGTTGGACAGCGGCTCGTCGAACAGGAAGCCCTTTGGCTCGCGCACGATGGCGCGGCCGATCGCCACGCGCTGGCGCTGGCCGCCGGACAACTGCCCGGGTTTGCGGTCCAGATAATCGGTGAGGTTGAGCACCGTGGCGGCCTGCGCCACGCGCCGCTCGATCTCGGCACTGGGTACGCGCGCCATCTTCAGGCCGAAGGCGATGTTCTTGCGCACGCTCATGTGCGGATACAGCGCGTATGACTGAAACACCATCGACAATCCACGCTTGGCCGGCGCCAGGCCGGTCACGTCCTGGCCATCGATGAGGATGCGCCCGCCACTGACGTCTTCCAGCCCGGCGATCAAGCGCAATAACGTGGTCTTGCCGCAGCCGGACGGGCCCACGAAGACCACGAACTTGCCATCGTCGATCTCCAGATCCGCGCCGTGGATGACCTGGGTATCGTCGAAGGATTTGCTGACACCTTGCAGCGTGATGCGTCCCATGAACCACCTATCAAAGTTGAGTGAGCTACTTCACCGCGCCGAAGGTGAGCCCGCGCACGAGCTGCTTCTGGCAGAACCAGCCCAGCACCAGGATCGGTGCGATGGCCATCGTCGAGGCGGCCGACAACTTGGCCCAGAACAGGCCTTCCGGGCTCGAGTACGAGGCGATGAACGCGGTCAACGGCGAGGCCTGCGACGAGGACAGATTCAACGACCAGAACGCCTCGTTCCAGGCCAGGATCACGTTGAGCAGCAGCGAAGACGCGATGCCGGGCACTGCCATCGGCGCCAGGATGTAAAGGATCTCCTTGCCGATGGTGGCGCCATCCATGCGCGCCGCTTCCAGGATGTCCTTGGGGATGTCCTTGAAGTAGTTGAACAACATCCAGACCATGATCGGCAGGTTGCTCAGGCAAAGCACGATGATCAGGCCCAGCTGCGTATCCAGCAGCCCGGAATCGCGGTACAGCAGATAGATCGGCACCAGCACGCCCACCGGCGGCAGCATCTTGGTGGACAACATCCACAACAGGATGCCGCGCGTGCGCTTGGTCGGCGAGAACGCCATCGACCATGCAGCAGGGATGGCGATGACAAGCGCGATCAGGGTCGACCCCACCGACACCGCCACCGAATTCCAGGCATGCGCGAAGTAGTCGCTGCGGCCCTGCACGGCGATGTAATTCTCCAGTGTCCAATGGAAGAACACGAAGCTGGGCGGGCTGGAAAACGCATCGACTTCGGTCTTGAAGCTGGTCAGCAGCATCCACAGGATCGGGAAGAAGATCACCCCGCCGACCACCCATGCGGCAACCGTGGTGACGAGTATCTGCAGCGTGGGAGTACGACGTGCCATCTCAGGTCTCCAGGTTCTTGCCGACGATGCGCACCAGGAAGATGGCCGCGATATTGGCCAGCACCACGGCGATCAATCCGCCTGCCGAGGCGGCACCCACGTCGTACTGCAGCAGTGCCTGCGAATAGATCAGGTACGCCAGGTTGGTGGTCTGCAGGCCGGGCCCGCCGCCGGTGGTGACGTAGATCTCCACGAACACGGTGAGCAGGAAGATGGTTTCGATCAGCACCACGATGGTCAGTGGGCGCGCCAGATGCGGCAGGGTCAGATGGAAGAAGCGATCGAACGCGCCGGCGCCGTCCATCAGCGCGGCTTCCTGTTGTTCTTCATCCAGTGACTGCAGTGCGGTCAGCAGGATCAGCACCGCAAACGGCAACCATTGCCAGGCCACGATGACGATGATGGAAAACATCGGGTACTGGGTGAACCAGTCGATCGGCGTCAGCCCAACGCTTTGCCAAAGCCACGCCAGCAATCCGGACACCGGATGCATCAGCAGGTTCTTCCAGATCAGCGCGCTCACCGTCGGCATCACGAAGAACGGCGCGATCAACAGCAAGCGCACGATGCGGCGGCCCACGAATACCTGATCCAGCAGCAATGCGATCAGCACGCCGAACACCGCAGTGATCGCCAGTACCGACCCGACCAGCAACAGGGTATTGCCCAACGACGACATGAACGCCGGGTTGCCCAGAAAGTAGCGGTAGTTGCCCAGTCCGACGAAAGTCTTTTCCGGGGTGAGCAGGTTGTAGTTCAACGTGGAAAACCACACCGTCATCGCCAGCGGCACGATCATCCAGGCCAGCAGCAGCACGATCGACGGGGCGATCAGAAACCGTGCGAGTTTTTGCGTTTGGTGCGTAGCCATCGGCAAGGTCCAGGGTGGAGGCAGGCAGCGCGCCTGCAATGCATGGCAGTGGCCGCATGCGTCGACGCAGAGGGACGCGTCGACCGCACGGCCGGTGGTGCGTCAGAAGTTCAGGCTGACCTGCAGGCCCCAAATGGTGGCGTTGTCGCCATCCAGCCCACCCGGATGGCGGATGTACTGCACGCTGGGCATGACTTCGATCCCGCGGCTGACGGCGATGTTGTAATTGAACTCGATGGGGTATTCGTAGCGCTGCACGCCAATGGCCGTCGTGCCTGTGGGCAAGCGTTGGTTGTAGCGGGTTTGCGCCGTGCGCAATGAATTGCTGAGCGCATTGCGGCCCACGGCCACGCCAACGCGGTCGTTGGGTCGCGCAGCGGACAGACCTTTCCAGAACCCGCCGATCGCCAGCACCTGGCCTACGGTGCTGACCTCGTCATCGGCGTCGATGATGCTTGCAAACAGCCGCAAACCGCCTCCGGCACCATTGCTGGTGACCTGTTGTTCGAAATTGGCGTAGAACGCACGGTCGGTGTCGTGCAGCGCGGCCGGATCGGTGCCGAGGCTGGTCGGCACGCCCGAGCGGGTATAGACGCGCAGCTGATCGTTGCTGTTGCGGGTTGCACCGATGCGGTAGTCGCCATCGATCCCGTTGCCGTAGTCGGGTTTGTACTCCACTTCGGCGACGATCATGGTGCCGTGGTCGTCGCCGGATGTGCCGAGCTTGAGGCCCTGGTCGGTTGACCGGTTTTGCGGGTTGGCGTCGTAGCCGCCCACGCGGAAAAACCAGCGTTTGTCCGGGCTGAACGTGGCCACGCCACCCCAGGCGCTGAGCGGGTCGCCATACCAGTTGTTGCTGATGTAGTTGGACGAGCCGCCGCTGCAGAAGGTCAGGTGCTGGTAGTTGCAGTTCAGCGCGAAGAAATCGGCGCTGGGATACAGGCGGCCGGCCTTCAGGGTCAGCCTGTCGTCGAACAGGCGTTGGGTCAGCGAGAACTGGGTCAGGCGTGTGACATCGCCGCGCCCGAAGATCTGCTGCGACTGCAACAGCGTGGGGATGCCGGCGGTGTTGTTGATCAACTCCCCGTTGCGATTGGTGATCTCCAGCTTGAAATCGGCGCCGGACCAGCCCCATAGCCGGTCCAGGTCGAAGTAGCCGCCCAGGAAGAATTGATCGGCATAGGCAGTGCGCTCGCGCAGCCCGCCGGAGGTGTTGTGGGCGGTCTGGCTGAAGTGCGCCATTTTGAACTGGATGCCGTCATCGGCCAGCTGGCTGCGCAGGCCGCCCCAGTCGCCGCCAATATGCTTGTCCGGGTCGAATGCCTGGGCGCTGGCCTGCATGCAGGCCAGACCGGCGAGCACCAGCGTCAGCGCAGGTGTGGTGTGCCTGATCTTCATCGATTGCCTCGTGGAGTAGATGCGGCGCCGTGACGCCGGAGCATGTCTGTGGCCAGGGATGGGCCGGGCAGGGTGCCCGGGCCCTCGAACCTGCACGTTGCGCCCTGCAGCTAGCGTTTGGGGTAGCCGGCCCGCTGCATCTCGCGCTCGGTCGCTGCCTGCGCATTCTTCAATGCTTCATCCACGCTGATCGAGCCGGTGAGCGCCGCGGAAAACTGCTGGCCCACGGTGGTGCCGATCGACTGGAACTCGGGGATGGCCGCGTACTGCACGCCGACATACGGCACCGGCTTGACCGTGGGGTGATGGGTGTCGGCGCCCTGGATGGCAGTCAGCGTCTGCTTGGCGAAGGGTGCGGCCTTGAGGTACTCGGCCGTGGTGTACAGCGACTGGCGCGTCCCCGGCGGCACATTGCCCCAGCCTTCCTTGCCGGCCACCAGCTCGGTGTAGTGCTTGCTGGTGGCCCAGGCGATGAAGGCCTGCGCCTTGTCGGCCTTTTTGGAGCTGGCCGGGATGGCCAGATTCCAGGCCCACAGCCAGCCGGTGGTCTTGCCCTTGCCCGCATCCGGCGCCGCAGCAAAGCCGACCTTGTCCGAGACCTTGGATTCGCTCGGATTACTGATGAACGATGCGGCCACCGTGGCATCGACCCACATTGCGCACTTGCCTGCGGTGAACAACGCAAGGTTCTCGTTGAAGCCGTTGGACGCGGCGCCCGGCGGGCCGGCCTGCTTCATGACATCCACATAGGTCTGCAGGGCGGCTTTCCATTCCGGCTGGTCGAACTGCGGCTTCCACTGTTCGTCGAACCAGCGCGCACCGAAGGCATTGCCCATCGCACTGATCAAGGCCATGTTCTCGCCCCAGCCGGCCTTGCCGCGCAGGCAGATGCCGTAGATGCCGGCCTGCTTGTCGGTCATCTTGCGGGCGGCCTCGGCCACGAAGCTCCACGACGGCTGCGCCGGCATGCTCAAGCCGGCCTTTTGCAGCAGGTCGGTGCGGTACATCAGCATCGAGCCTTCGGCGTAGAACGGGGCGGCATACAGCTGGCCGTTGTGACTGGCCGCATCACGGATCTGCGGGATCAGATCGTCCACCTGATAGTCCGCATCGAACGTGAGCGGCTTGAGCCAGCCGCGCTCGGCCCAGATCGGCACCTCGTAGGTACCGATGGTCAGTACATCGAACTGGCCGCCCTTGGTGGCGATGTCGGTGGTGACGCGCTGGCGGAGCACGTTCTCTTCCAGGGTGACCCATTCGAGCTTGATCTGCGGATGGGTGGCGGTGAAATCCGAGGTCAACTTCTGCATGCGGATCATGTCGCCGTTGTTGACCGTGGCGATCACCAGGGTGTCTGGCTTGGACGCAGCGCCGCTGTTGCTCGCGCCGCCGCCGCATGCCGCCAGTGCTGCACTCAGTCCCGCGCAGATCAGGGTCTTGATCGAAGTGTTCATACCGGTGCCTCAGCTTGAGGTTGGTTGAGCAAATGCCCGTGTGGTGCGCATATGCCCACGACCTCGCCGCGCTGTAAAGCACTTTCGATCTTGCAGCGCAGCATCGCAGCGCACGCCAAAGCGCCCGCAATCGCCGGGAAATTTCAGCAATGAACTGCGATCGAGCCCGCCGCGATGGCACCGCTCAGCTGGCGAGCAAGGCCTTGGCGGTGTGCTCGTCGGTGATCAGACCGTTGAGGATGCGGCCCTTCAGCGCGGCCTTGATCGGACCCACCTTGGCGTTGCCCACGGCTACGCCGATCGACAGGCTGGTTGCCGGCACCGGGTGCGGCACGCTGGTCAACCGCAGGTTGGTGCCTGCATCGATGATGTCGCCGGCTGCGGTGAGCGCCCAGCCGATCACTTCGCCCACCGCACCCAGCCGGATCAGGTCCAGCAGTTCGGTGCGGCTGATGAAACCATCCACATGCAGGGGCGCGGTTTGATCGAGCTGGCCAACACCGACCAGGCGCAGGTCGGCCTTTGCGGCGATCGCGCGGACCCGGCGCACTGCTTCGATCCCCAACAGCGTTTCGCGTTCTTCCTGCGAGGACAGAAACACCGGCAGCGGCATCGGGTAGTGCTGCGCACCGGTCAGGTCGGCCAGCCGCGCCACTGCATCGAACGGGCTGGCGGAGCCGTCCGGGGAAATGTTGCCGACCAGCGACACCAACTGATGATTGCGCGTCTGCATCGCAGGAATGCGCTCCACCGCCGCACGCATGGCGCGGCCGGTACCGATGCCGATGATGCTCGGGGTGTCGCTGCGCAGGGTGGATTCCAGCAGCGCCGCGGCACGTTCGGCGACCCCGGTGACCAGGTGCGGGTCGGCCGGATCTGTGGGCGCGACCTCGCAATAGCGCATGCCGAAACGGTCTTGCAGCTGCGCGGCCAGATCCATGCAGGCGGCGATCGGATGTTCCAGCCGGAAGGTGATCAACCGCTGGCTCAGGCACAACGACACCAGGCGCTGCGCGGTGGCGCGCGAGACCTTGAGCTTGCGTGCGATCTCGTCCTGGGTGTTGCCGGCGATGTAGTACAGCCAGCCCGCTCTGGCTGCGGCATCGAGTCGGCTGGTGTCGTTATCGGGGTTGGCCATCGTCACATCTGTCTGCGTGGAAGTCTCAGCCTAACGTAGTGCCCAGGCGCTTGGTGCCGATGGCGCCAAGTGCGGCGGCCACGGCCGGCATGTCTGCAAACACCTGCGATGCGCCTGCGGCAGCGAGCAGCGCAGCGGCGGCAGCAGTGGCGCGGTGATGACCGCCGCCGGTGAATCCCCAGACCTGCATCCCGGCCGCGCATGCGGCCTGCACGCCGCTCGGGCTGTCTTCGATCACCAGGCAGGAGGCAGGGGCCGCGTGCATGCGTGCGGCGGCGAGCAGGAACAGGTCCGGCGCGGGCTTGCCACGGGCGACCAGCTCGGCGGTGTAGATATGCGCGCGGAAATGACCCGCCAGGCCGGTGACCTGCAGGCACAGGCGCACCCGCTCCAGATGGCTGGAGGAGGCAACACACCGTGGTGTCTGCACTGTGTCCAGCAGCGCGGCCACGCCCGGCATCGGCTGCAATTCTGTGCCTACGCGGGCCAGTAACGCGGCAGTGAGGTCGCGCTCGAAGGTGTCCGGCAGCGTGCGACCCAGCGTCTGCACATGCGCGCGCACGCTGCCCAGGCTGCGCCCGAGAAAGTGCTGCTGGACGCCGCCGATGTCGATATCCACGCCGTGTTGTTGCAGTGCCTGGGCCAGAACCGCGCAAGCCAACGGCTCGCTGTCGACCAGCACGCCGTCGCAGTCGAAGATCAGCAGGTCGGGCGGAGCGTGCATGGGCGAATCCCAGGAGCGATGCGGGCCCGAGTGTATCAATTCGGGCAAATGCCGCTACGCTGGGCAAAATTGCAGGGGCGTTCAGAGTGGCCGTTGCGTCCGGCGTGAGGGGGGAGCGCTGTGCCCGATGAAAGGCCGCCGGCCTGCCAGGCACGCATGCCGCGTTGCCGCAAACCGGCCACTGGCATAGTCTTCGCGCATGAACCCAGGCCCCACTGCCCAGGCGACCGTCGTGACGTCTCCGTCTTCCGACCAGGCCATCCCCGACTACGTCCTGCACCTCGAACGCGCCGCCAGCTACCTGCCCAAGGAGCAGCTGCCGATCTTGCGCCGTGCCTGGGAAGTGGGCGCCATGGCGCATGCCGGCCAGACCCGCAAGTCCGGCGAGCCCTACATCACCCATCCGGTGGCCGTGGCCGGCGTGCTTGCCGAGCTGGGCCTGGACATGGAATCGCTGATCGCCGCGATCCTGCACGACACCATCGAAGACACCCCGCTGACGCGCGAAGAGCTGGCGTCCGAATTCGGCGAAGCGGTGGCCGAGCTGGTCGATGGCGTGACCAAGCTGGACAAGCTCAAGTTCCGCGACCGCCAGGAAGCGGCGGCGGAGAGTTTCCGCAAGATGCTGCTGGCGATGTCGCGCGACCTGCGCGTGATCATGATCAAACTGGCCGACCGCCTGCACAACATGCGCACGCTCGGCGCGCAGAGCACCGAAGCGCGTGGCCGTATCGCACGCGAGACGCTGGAGATCTACGCACCCATCGCCCAGCGCCTGGGCATGAGCCTGATCAAGTCCGAGCTGCAGAATCTGGGCTTCCGTGCGTTGTACCCGTGGCGCCACGCCATCCTCGAGAAACACATCCGCAGCCAGCCGGTGGTGCGGCGCGAATCGATGGCGCAGGTGGAAGTGCAGCTGAGCCAGCGCCTGGCCAAGGAAGGGCTGGAACATCGTCTGGTCAGCCGCATCAAGACGCCCTGGAGCATCTATTCCAAGATGCACGAAGAGAACAAATCCTTCGACCAGGTGATGGATGTGTTCGGCTTCCGCCTGGTGGTGCGTTCGGTGGCCGATTGCTACCACGCCCTCGGTGCGGTGCATGCCAGCTTCAAGCCGCTGGATGGGCGCTTCCGCGATTTCATCGCGATCCCGAAGGCCAACGGCTACCAGTCGTTGCACACGGTGTTGTTCGGCCCCTACGGCTCGCCGATCGAAGTGCAGATACGCACCGAAGAAATGGACCTGATCGCCGAACGCGGCGTGGCCGCACATTGGACTTACAAGGCGGGCTCAACCTCGCCCAACAGTGCGCAGAGCCGCGCGCACGACTGGATCGTGGGGTTGATCGACTCGCAGCGCGCCGCCGGCTCGTCGCTGGAGTTTCTGGACAACGTCAAGGTCGACCTGTTCCCGGACGAGGTCTATCTGTTCACGCCCAAGGGCAAGATTCTGGCGCTGCCGCGCAATTCCACTGCGCTGGATTTCGCCTACGCGGTGCATACCGACGTGGGTAACCGCGCGGTGGCTTCGCGTGTGGACAAGAAGCTGGTGCCGCTGCGCACCAAGCTGGTCAGCGGGCAGGCGGTGGAAATCATCACCGCGCGCTCGGCCACGCCCAAGCCGCAGTGGCTGGAATTTGTGGTCAGCAGCAAGGCGCGCACCGCGATCCGCCACCAGCTCAAGCAGCTCGAGCACGAAGATGCCGTGCAGCTGGGCCATCGCATGCTCGATCGCGCGCTGGAAGCGATGGACTCCTCGCTGGAACGGCTGCCCAAGGGGCGTCTGGACGCTTTCCTCAACGAGCACCGCTACCCGCGTCTGGAAGCGCTGCTGGCCGATGTGGCGCTGGGCAACTGGATGCCCAATCAGGCCGCGCAGGCGTTGATGGCCTACGCTGAATTGCGTGGTGGCGGCCATTCCAAGCACTCGCACGAAAAGATCCTGATCGACGGCAGCGAACGCGGCGTGATCAGTTTCGCCAACTGTTGTCAGCCGATTCCCGGCGACGAAATCATGGGCTACCACACCGCCGGCAAAGGCATCGTGGTGCACCGCCTGGACTGCCCGAACCTGGCCGAGCTGCGCAAATCGCCCGAGCGCTGGGTGCCGATCGATTGGGACTCCAACGTCACCGGCGATTACGACACCGCGCTGGTGGTGGAAGTGGAAAACCGCACCGGCGTGCTGGCGCAGCTGGCTGCGGCGATCGCGCAAAGCAAATCCAATATCGAACGCGTGGACTACCTGGACCGCGATTTCAATGCGGCCGTCTTGCGTTTCAACATCCAGGTGCGCGACCGCCGCCATCTGGCTGAAGTGATGCGCCGGCTGCGCCGCCTGCATGTGGTGCAGAGCGTAGGGCGGCAGTAGGAACGCCGCAGAGGCGCGGCTCCCACACGCCCGTTGCTGCCAGCAGAGTGCGGATGCTCGCCGCTTCGGAAGGTGTGGCGGGCATGCCGCAGCGGATGCGGGCCCCGGCGGCCGGCTGCACGATTCCCCCGCTGCACGATTCCAGGCAAGGCCGGTCATTGCGCCATGGCGTGCCACCTGGCGCGGGCGCACGGCTTGATGCTGGCCCTCAGGCGACCAAACGACGCAGCGCGGGGTTGTCGTTGTCCTGCTTCCACACCAGGTGCAGCTCCACCGGCGTGGCAGGGGTTTCATCGCGCAGCGGCAGGTAGACGATGCCGGCGTAGCGCAAGCCGCTGGCGCCTTCTGGCACGAGTGCCATGCCCATGCCGGCGCGCACCAGCGCCGGCACCGGATGGATCTGGCTGACGTATTGCACCGAGCGCGGTGCGATGCCACGTGCGCCGAACAGCTGCGCCAGCAGGTCATAGAAATAGCGCGCTTCGTCGGGCGCGTAAGGCGAGCGGGTCAAAGGACACGGCCTGCAGTATTGCGCCACCCGGCCAGCGACTTTGTCTGCGGCACCCTGCAGGTGGCGGCCGGCATGAACCTGCATGTGTTCACCACCGGGCGCGGCACGCCTTACGGCCTGGGCATGGTCCCGGTGATCAAGGTCGCCACCCGCAGCGAACTGGCGCAACGCTGGTCCGACCTGATGGACATCGATGTCGGCAGCGTAGCCACCGGTGACAAGACGCTGGAGCAGCTGGGTTGGGAGGTGTTCCAACGCTATCTGGATGTGGCCAGCGGCCAGCGCACCTGGACCGAACACCACCGCCTGCACAACGATCTGGCTTTGTTCAATCCGGCGCCGATTACCTAGTCCTGGCCCTCTCACGGGAGAAGGCGCGCCTCCCTTCTCCCATCGGGACATTGTCCCCCCTTCATGGGGAAGAAGGTGCCCCGAAGGGGCGGATGAGGGTACGTGCGCAGCCTCACGCACGACGTCACAAGCGTCCAGCAGCGCACACCTGCAGCCTCACTGAAGCCATGGCGCGCAAGCGAAAGCCAGCCGCAACCACTACCACGGCAAGACGCCCATTGCACCGAGCAGCGCGCCGCTAGTGCACTGAATCCGAGGAATCGGATGTGATGCGTCGAGTTGGATCAGCGAAGGTCCATTTCAGCGGTTTTGGGTTTTTGTTGTACTGGCGGATGTAGCGCATGAGCTTCTTATCGAGGTCTTTG
>NZ_LYMI01000045.1 GCF_001660815.1 Xanthomonas nasturtii | reverse complement strand
CGCCGGAAGTGGAATGCATGAGCAAGGGCAAGGCGAGGACACCTTACGAATTTGGCGTCAAGGTCGGCATTGCGGTGAGTGCGCGCAAAGGCTTGATCGTGGGCGCGCGCAGTTTTCCCGGCAATCCTTACGACGGCGATACGTTGGCCGAGCAGCTGGAGCAGACGCGTGGGTTGCTGCAGGATGTGAATGTGACCCCGCAGGTAGCGATCGTGGACCTGGGGTATCGCGGACGTGAGGTAGATGGCGTGCAGATCCTGCATCGCGGCAAGGCCAAGACGCTGACACGACGGCAATGGAGCTGGATCAAACGCCGGCAAGCGGTGGAGCCGGTGATTGGACATCTGAAACAGGACTGCCGCTTGAATCGCTGCTATCTAAAGGGTGCCCAAGGCGATGCACTACACGTGCTCGGCTGCGCCGCCGGCTACAACCTGCGCTGGCTGCTGCGCTGGATCGCCTTTTTGCGTGCCTGGTTGCAGGCGATGGCAGGGGCATCCTTGAGCCTGGTGCACCGGTCGCCGCTGACCTTTGGTGCTTGAAGGGGGTTTTTCAGGGGCGACTGATTATCGAGGAAAGCAACCTCGAAGTGCTCCCGTATCTCACCGCCTAACCGCAGCCGGAAGAACGCACCGCACTTGGACACATCACCTAGTCGCGGCCCTGGTTCGCAGGCACGCTGTTCGAGGATGCGTAGCGCGCGCGCGACGATCTTGTCATCCCGTGTGCGGATGACCTCCTGTGATGGTGCAGGCCCGCCATCAGACGGGGCACATGTGCGTGTCTCGGCCTGCATCACGCCACCATCCCCATCACTTCCTCCCACGCGCGCTGCTTGATCTTGGCTCCCTGCCCAAACCAAGCCGCATCCCGGCGATGGTCGTCACTTCGAGCACGTCGATGATGATCAACATGCTCGGTGATGGCATTGAGCAGACCCCAAGCCGTTGCTCGGCTGGAAGCAAGCGTGGATCCTCGCCCATCGCCCTCATACAGCGCGCGCACTTTAGACACTGCCTGTTCGTTGACCACCTGCGCCGCATTGGGAGTGGCGTAGGTCAACACACGGCGCAGCAGGGCATCAGCAGCGTCTGGGTCTACGGAGGATTCGCACAGTTCTTTCATTCGGTCTACGAAACCGCCCCAGGCTGAAACCGTAATGCCGAGCTGGCGCTTCACGAGTTCCGGGTCGAAGTGGCTTCGGTGCGGCACCTTGATAGCGCCACCACTGTTTCCCAAGGCAACCGCCAGGGTGTTGTTGCAGACCACCCTAATGGAGGTGAACTGAGCTGTCGTGGCCAGTGTCCCATCACAAGCGGTCGCCAGTAGAAGATAGCCGTCCACTCTGTCCCTCCCCCTAAGCACAATGCTCTGACCTGTCCTGGCCAGCGCCCAGAACTTGCGCCCCTCTCGCAGAACGCCGGCCGTCTCTAGCTCGAATCCGTTGTTCGCCGTCAGGTCCCGGTAGAACTCCAGGATCTCCCCTGGCTGGACGACTTGGAAGCGCTTCGAAACCACTGCCAGAGGCGCTTTGGTATCAGAGCGATAGAGAACCTTGTTCCCAGGAAACGCATTGATGGCTCCAATGTTCTGACTGCCAGTGATGTATCGAACCTCGGACTCCTCGATCTTCCAATCCATCCCAGCCTGTTGCTTCCATGTCTCGATAGGTTGCTGTCGAGCGAGCTGATTACCCAGCCCGTGCCAGGGCTGTTGGCCAACATAGGCCATTGATTCAAGCAAGTGCATTGTCGATTCCCAGTAGTTGAAGACATAAACGCACAAGGCCCGGACGAGCCGGGCCTTGTGAGGGATAACGTTGGTTGTGCTGATCAGTGATCGAAGAAATCGCTGCAGTTGGGGCAAGTTGCCGCCACCGTGCATTTGACGATGCCCGCCATGACGGCGGTGGCCACAACCATGATGCAGTAGATCAATTCGACCTTACTCTTCATCATTACGTGCATCCTAAGCTGGCGCTGCAATGCGGAGCGCCGGACGCGAAGCGGAGAGTATCCCGCCTCACATAGGTAATATGGGTTTCAAATAATTTTTAGTGGCAGCAGGTGAACGGTGGCCGTCAGCGGACATCGCTTACGCCTAGGGCTCCTATCGAATGGAACCGGAACGAGAAGGACTAGGACAACCACCAAAAACGTTGACGCTCCACTGATCAAATGCGGTCTAAAGGCATCACTGCGCAGCCGATGTTGTGCGCAAGTTGACCGCTCTGTACTGCCTCTGGTTGCCATAACGCGGCCCGTTCTTCTCTAACGTGGCGCAAAGCCTGCCTTCGCCACAGGGCGCCAGGTCAGCGCGAGCAACCCGCTCCCAATAGTCGATAGAGGTGCGGAGCTGCACCAGCTCGCTCCGCTTCTCGTTGATGATGCCCACCGAGTAAGCCACCGCCCCCAGGCCCAAAACGCCCGCCACGAGCATCGTGGCGGATGCAATGCCCGCGCGCCGCGTGATCCGCGTCTCCAAGGATTGCTGGGCCTGCGCGTAACGTCGAGTGGCTTGCTGCAACGTCTCGTCCGCATGGGCCATCTCTTTGTTGAACCGCTTGGCGGCCGGTTCCAGCGTCTGCGTCAACGCCTGATTGGTCAGCTGCGTCAGCCTCGGCAATGCGTTGTCCAATACCCGATTGACCTTGGCATCGGCGCTGCTGGCCGCGTGCTGGAGCACCTGTAGTTGCTCGGCGACCACCTCGCGCAGCCGTTGTTCGCGCTGCTGCATGGATGCCACCAGCGTCGTCAGCACTTTGACCGTCTCCTGCAGCGAGGCGTTCGACGCGTTCAACGTCGCCATCATTTCCGCCATTGCGGCAGCGTCTTGCCTGTCCATGAGGTCTCCTAAACGTGGCTGGTCATGGAAGAGATTCTGACTAACCACCGCCCCCTCCACCACCGCCTCCTCCCCCACCGCCGTCACCACCTCCCCCGCCGTCCCCTTGGGGACCGCTCTGCATCGGCCCCTTGGCGAACTCCGGCAAGGTCATCACCATCACCGGCCCGCGGCTGGTGTTGATCTCCGCTGAGACATCCATTCCCAACGCCTGGCGTGTAGCGACCTGCTCCTGGGCCTCCTGCTGGGCCTGCGCTTCCAGGAACTCGTTGCCTCTTTTGATCAGTGCCTGCGTCGCTGCGCTGTTGGCCACCCGATTTAAGGCCTGCTCGATCGCCAGCTCGTTCTTGCTGTCGAGCGCGTAGAGGACCTCGTCCACGTCCGGGTCACCCGTGATGGATTTCCGCTCAGCTTTCAACGAGTCGTTTGGCGCATCCCCTCCCCCTGGACCGGTGGAGCGCTGAGCTAGAGGTGGAAAGGCATCGGTTTGCTCAGCAGCTTCACTGGGCGAGCGGCGACCTGGTTGGTGTGCGCTGAATGCATCAATGCTTCCACTTTCCTGGTCTCGCGCGCCGTCGCGAACGAAGGGATAGGGTTCTCCGCGCTCGCGATACTCCCTCCATTCCTTGTGGAAGCGTTCATCTTCCCGATCCGCCGCCTCAATCTCCTGCTGCAGTTGACGCAACGAGCGCATGGTCTCTTCCAAGAACAGGGCTCCGCCCGGATCTGCGACGTTGCATTCCTGCGCCGGGGTCGATTGGGCCAGCTGGCTTTCCGCGCCTGCTGGCTCCGTGGGAAAGCGATTCTCTACGTTATCTGCCAGCGATTGCCCGTATGTTTGCGCGAGAGTTGTTGGGGCCAGCAAAGCCGCCCCATGCTTAGCGAGCGAAACATCTGAGGCACGGGGCTGCTCTGTCTCCTCATGTCGCGCAGAAGTGGAAGACCCCGCGGACTGCGATGCAATCATCGGTTCTTCTGAAGCAGACGTTGTTGGGGTCATGACGCGAACCCGCTCCGCACCCTGCTCACGCGCCACGTCTTGCTGACGGACCGACGCTTGCTCCATCTCTCCTTGCTGCGGTTGCGCCTGGTGATGCAGTGCTGGCGGCACCACATTGGCCTCTGCGCTTTGCGGAAGGTGGCTGCGAGATTCTGAACTCTCGGATGAAGCCACTTGAAGACGCGTGGCGGCGCGATTCTCCACCGCCTGCATTTCCAGCGCGCGCTCCACTCCTTGTGCTTGTCCCGGCTGCGCATCGCCTGGACCGGGCGTTTGCTTCAGTGGGTCAGGTGTGTTGTGAGCCAGGTAGTCGCCCGCCTGTCGGTTCTGGACCTCTGGCTGCTGACGCGCATCCTCCTGCTGTAACTCAGCACGCGTGGTTTGTTGAACCAGCGCGGCATCTGGAGCACGCGTCTGAGTGTCCGGTTGCTGCGAGGCTTGCTGGCGTTGGTCCTGCTGCTGCGCTTTCCGAGACTGACCTTCCTGAACCTCAACTCGTTGGGCCTCTTGAGCCTGGCGGTCTTGCTGTTCCCGCTGCTGGTTGTCCTCGGCTTGGCGTTCCTGCGCCTGACGTTGCTGGGCATCCCTTCCCTCACGCTCCTGGAGCTGGCGCTGTTGGCTGGTCTGCGTTTGGCGCTCCTGCACCTGGCGCTCTTCCTGTTCGCGTTGCTGCTCCGCTTGGCGTTGACCTTCCAGCATCGCGTGCGCCTGGATGGCCTGCTCGCTCGGCGACTGATCTTCGCGCTCTGGCTGTGCCTGCTGGAGGTGCTCGCGCACCAGTGCGGCATGCTGCTCCTGTGCAAGGCGATCTTGCTGTTCGCGCTCTTGCCGCGCCTGTGCTGCAACAGATGCCTGCATGCGCGCCTGAATGTCGAGCACCTGATGCGGATTGGAAGAGTCAGACGTAGAGCTGTCTGTCTCCCCCGTCACTTCGGGTGCCCGTGCAAGGGTTGGCGACTCTCGCCGACTACCTTGCGCCTCACTCAACGCCTGCCGGATGTCGTCGCTGCTGGTGACAGCCACCACGCGAGTGACCCCATCGCTGCCGCGCTGGAGGTGTGCGATGGGGCTGTCATAGCCGTATTGCCCGGACTCGTTGCGCTGCAACTGCTGCATCGTCGGCCCGGTGATGCCGTTGGCGTCCATGGTTCGCTGCGAAGCCAGCGCCACGGCCTGCTGGGTCTGCGGGTTGACTTTCAAATCAACGCCGGCAGCCCGGTAGCGGTGCAGCAGCTCGTTCTGCTCCATCTGCGCCGCCGTAGGCGCGGGAAGCGCCTCAATCGCCGCCAGGGTTTCCTGAGCGCGCTCCAGCGAGGCCTGGCGCATCTGGTTGGTGAGCTCCAGCTCCGCCGCCAAGTTGCCGGTCGCCAGCCCTTCCTTTCCAAGCCACTGCCCAGCCTCGTTGCGCTGGTAGGCCTGACCATCGTGGCCTTGAACCCGGTCCGGCTTGGCCTGGGCAGCTTGCACCGCCGCCGGCACTTCCACTCCATAGTCGCCGGCGCGCTGCGCTGCGTGGTTTTCCAGGTAAGCGGCGGCAATGGCTTCGCGCCCCGTGGCGATGTTGCTCTCGATGCGTGCCAACGCCTCCTGGTTGAGTTGCTGCACGCGTTCCGGGGGCGCGAGTTGGAGGGCGTAGCTGCCAATCTCATCGGTGCCGGACGCGGTGGTCCTGACCTGGCGCTCCCAAGTCTGACGCTCGGGATTGCGCTCCCAATTCGGGTTGTCCAATCCCACTTGGTCGCTTGCCCGTGCGGGGAGGTTGAACGGGTTCTGGGGCTGCGGTGCTTTGCCCAACGCCAGCTCCACCGCCTTCGCGTTGGCCAGGGCACCCAGCTCCTGCGATTTCTCATAGCTTGCAACCACGGGCTGCTCGCCCGACGTGCGGCGGCCATCCTGGGCGAGGTCAATGGCAGCTTCGCGCTGGAAGTTGCGACCGTTGAAATTCCACTCCACGTCCTCTTTGTCGGTCTGCTGGTAGATGGCGCGGTTATCCAGCAAATCGGCGCCTTTGTCGAACGCCTTGCTCATCAACAGCGCGTCGCCCACCACCAACGCCGCAGGCACGAAGCCGCTGCCACCAATCGCGGCGGCGGTGGACGCGCCACCGGCCCAGCCGCCGACATTGCGCGCCAAAGCATGGGTGACCTCGGACTGCGCGGCAGTGGCATTGCCTTGTTCCAGCAACTCGGCCGAGCGGCGTGCTGTCAAAACCGCATCTGCGCCAGTCGCCAGCAAGCCACCCGAACGCACCAGGGTTCTGCCCGAGGCATTGCCGAGCAACACTTCCATGGACGCGGCACCGCTTTGACCGCGAGGAACTCGCAAAGGTCTGGCGGCTTCCTCGCCCAAGGTGTTCTCCACTACAGCCACGCCACCGGGTGACATGGTCAAGCGGCCATTGTGGTAAGCGTCGGCGATGGCCTGGGATAGCCCACGGCGCTGGAGATCGAGGTTGCCGCCAGCCAGCAGCGGCTGTCCAGAGCTGTGAAAGTGCTGCAACGTGGAAACGATACGGCCTTCGTTGTGTGTCACTCCGCCCCATTGGCGTGCATTGGCACTGGCCTGAGCGTGTGCATCCAGCTGCGTTGCGTTCTGGGCCGCGTAGCTGTCCGGGCCACCGAAGAATGCCCGAGTGAGAGCTCGAGTTTGGTTTATCGTTTGCCCCAGCGCTTTGTTGGTGCGCAAGTCGCCATTGATGAGCGCAACCTGCACGGTGTCGCTCAATCGTTGGACCTTAAGCGCGACTCGATCTAAGGCATCAGGATCCGGGTTTTGGAGCAATATCGCCTGCCCATCTTTCGTAGATGCCAAATCTTCAAGGGCATCTTTCATACCAAGAGAATATTCCTTAATATGGCGTCCTGTATGTGGCGTAACCCCAATGGAACGGGCAAGGGCTTTGTCGTTTGGCAAATTAATCAGATTAGTGGCCGCATCCTTATTTAACCGGCCGTTGTCGACAAGCACCTGTAATAAAGGATCAATCTCAAACGACTTCTGATCGACACCGTGATGCTGCTGAAAGAGGGGCTTGCCTGCCATGATCTAGGGTCCGTCCTTAGTCAGCTGATGGATCAGATATCCGATGCGTCAATGAAAGAGATACCGCTGAGTTCTGCCTCGTCAGGCATTCCGGCTTCGTGAACAGCGTCCTTAAACGTCCGGTCACAGAACACAGATGGATTAAACGGCAACCGGAACACATGCGACTGTCCCAAGACTTCATTTCGGAAGGCAAGGCTGGCTCCGCCCCCAAACGAATAGAACTTCCCACGCACATAATCGTCATTGACCTTAATCTTAAGCCTCGACAATCTTTCATCCAAAGCATCCATCTCTCGAACAACGTCGCATAAGAAACGACGCGGGCCCTTGATGCCATCGGCCAAACGGAAGTCCACCTCAGTGAATGCGAAGGCATTTGGATCGACCGAGCACATGACGTCATGGAGTTGCTCAGACACCAACCAATAGCCGCCGAAGCCTGGCTCCAGATCACGAGGCTCGGGACCTGCACTGGGGTCATAGGTCATCTGCGGTTGCTCGAGCATCGAGGGAAACCCGCCTTCTTGCGGACGCAGGATCACACACGGTGGCGAAAGCAGCTGGCGGAGATTGTTGAACCTAACTCCGCAGCGCGGCCTGTTGCTCTCCATGTCCGACACGAACATATAGAAGGCACCCGGCGTTGGCTGATTAGGTCTTGTTGATTGCATACGTTTCGCCTCATCTTTGATGCAGTGATCTCAACTTCCGTCAACAGCTTAACTCCTCCACCAGCCCGCAACAGGTCGCGGAGCATCAGGCAACTGCCCACCTTGCCGCAAGGCCGACGTTCTGCAGGCCACCGATGGTCCGTTAGCCCAGCAACCCTGATGCCCAAAAGACCGAAGTCTCACTGCAGGCGCTCGGTGCCCCTCCGATCGGCTTGGCTCAGTTACAGATTGCCCCAAGCCTGCGTTGGTTAGAAACGGCTGGACATCCCTTCCTTGTGAGTATTTCAGCTCAGCAGTTCCGACGGGAAGACCGCAGCGTGAACTGTAAGCGCGTGGAGCGCTGTCCCGCGAGCAGCAGTTGCAGGCCCGGCGCCGCAAGCGCAAAAATTTACCGATGGCGAGTTTCAGCCGCTGCTGCGGCCAGCCAGGTGTGGTCGCATGTAGGTGGCTCAAATAAACGAGCCTCACGGGAATGCCTGGGCGATTCATGGATACATGTATGTTGACGTGGGTGTCCGTTATCCACCTTCCGACTTGGTATCATGATCGGTCGCTGCGGATATGCCTAAATTCGCTTTTGTGCTTGTTTCGCTTGTACTTTTCACCTGTAATGAAGTAAACCAACGACTGCACCTGGTCGCTGTCTTCCCGGTCAAAAAAGCCAAGCCCAACCAAGAGATCCACCAACTTTTCCCGATCGCCCCCAAGCGCTGGGTCCTTTCTACCACTCCAACGACAGGCGGCGTAAAGGAGTTTTCTGAGATTTTGATTGATGAAACCCTGATCGAGGAATTTATCAGCAGGAACCTCTACGGTCTCTTCGGGAGGGTCAATCTCCCCAAGGCCGTCGGACGAATACGTGTGCTTCGGCTTTGAAAGCATAGCCGCAAAATTATGCCGCCCGTCGTTGAAAGGTTTGGGATTTTTATTGTACCCGGCATTCAACTTTCGAAATTCTGCTGCAAGCGATGGCACATCGATCTCACTGCGTGTCTTGTCTCGATTTCGACTGGCTCTGCGGAGAATCTCATAGACTAATGGCGACGAGTCCTTCAGTCCATAAGGATCATCCGGTACATCTTCACAGACTGCCAGAGACACGTCCTTAGCAGGCAACCTACTTTTCAAAGCGTCACCGAGTGCCAGCGCATCAATAAAAACATCCTTGAAACTGACACCGTGAAGAATGTACGAATACTGGCTTCTGATGCGATTCAATACCTTCACGACCGTAGGAGCGCCAGAGCTGGCATCAAACTGTGTTGGCACCTTGTCGGCGATGGACCCCTCAGTGGGCAGGAGACCACCTAGAAAACCCTTCCGATATTTAAACTCGATTGAAGGAATGCCATCGTGGGTCGACGCGGACTCCAGACCTCCCGCGTTGAATTGGCGCAAAACGACGGGGGGATACTCAAGAAGCTCGCGCAACTGAGGTGTATCGAGCTGCATGTAACGTATCTGGTCCTGATTGCCATGAGGTCGTGCATGGCCTTGGGTGGATTGCCGGTTTCCCCAAAGCTGGTACCCAGGAGGAAAAGGGTCAGTGGGGATAAGGCTGATCCGGAATCCCTTCGGAACCTTTACATAAAACCTGTCGTACCCAGCTCGAAGGAGCCTGTGAATGAACTCAACAGGGTCGTTCCCATCAAGTACACTGACTAAGGACCGGACTCGAATGGGTGGCGATCCCGGAGTCATGCGGGCGATATCCTCTTCCTGATCTTGGTCGCACGTGGGTGAATGAAGTCGGCCCAGGCCTGCATCATCGGACGACGTTGCTCCAAGAGATCTGTACGGTGGTAGGCCGCCTCTACCTTGTCCTTCACCGTGTGCGCCAATGCCCGCTCTGCGAGGTCACGCGCATACCCTTGCTCGCTGCACCAGTCGCGAAAGCTCGAGCGGAACCCGTGGGCGGTCGCAATTCGCCCAGCCGTGTCGCTCGGTGCATCCGTCCTACGCAGAAGTGCTGTTAGCGTCATATCTGACATGACGGAACGAGCCTGTACAGATGGAAAGACAAGCTCGTCGTGATGGCCGTTCTGGCGCTTTAGCAGTTCGAGAGACTGTTCCGACAACGGAACTCGATGATGTTGCTTGGACTTCATACGAACAGCCGGGATCGTCCATAGCTTCTCGTGAAAGTTAACTTCCGCCCAGGTCATCCCACGCACCTCGCCAGAACGACTAGCGTTCAGAATGAGGAATAGCAAGGCATTTCTCGTGACTTCGTACTCGCCCGCTCCAGCAAGCTCTGCACTGACGAAGGATGGGATCTTCGCCCAAGGCATTGCTGGTTGATGCTCCTGTCTGACTGCTTTTCCTGGTTGTAGCGGGAGCAGGTGTGTTACGACATCGACAGGGTTGACTTGGTTAAATCCGTGCGCCCAACCCCAGGCCATTACCGCGTGTAGACGTTGCTTTACGCGACTTGCTGTCTCTGCTTTGTCGAGCCAGATGGGACGGAGGACATCGGCAATGTGTCGGGGCTGCAATTGATCGATGGGATGGGACCCGACCTGCGGGAACGCGTACTCGGTCAACGTATTGAGCCATTGTTGTGCGTGCTTGGGATTCTTCCACCCGGGCTTCAGTTCTCCGTGTAGCTGCACTGCTGCTTCCTGGAAGGTTGGTGTTTTCGGCTTGGCGCGGTCAGTTGCCTTGGACTCCAAAGGATCCTGCCCACCGGCGATCTGCTCGCGCATTTCACGGGCCAGCTTACCCGCCAAAGCTATCCCCACCTCGGGATAGGCCCCTAGGCCGGCATTGCGTCGCTTGCCCGTGATAGGGCTGACGTAGCGCAGTACCCATTTTCCCTGCCCCTTCTGTGACGGCGAGGGATGCAGGGTCAGACCAGTTATGCCTCCGTGCGGGACAGCCTGACCACCCGGGCTCATGCTGCGAGCCTTAGCATCTGTGATCAAAGCCATGCCCTTCCTCGATCTCTTGTTTCCGGTATGCCATCCAGTATGCCATCCTATGTTCGCTGCCCTTGGGTGTCGTTGGACTTGATTGGCGTGCAGTAGTAGCTAAGCTTCTGAACTGCGTGCTAAAATTCTTTTTAGTTGAGGATGTCTGGACCGCGTTGGGTGTTCCCCAAGCAGCCCCTCTCTCCGCCAGTTTCATGATTTGCGCACAGGCACCAACGCCGCAAATCGCAGGGCCATGCCAATGGCCCACGTCTTATGGTGGCCCCGTCGGTCCCTCGCGACGCTAGATCGAAAATCCCGCCAGGGCCGGAAGGCAGCAACGGTATCGATTGACGCGGGCGCCGAGGTCAACCGGCGGGGACACCACCCTCACTTTTCGACA
Source organism: Xanthomonas nasturtii (assembly GCF_001660815.1). Classification (GTDB taxonomy): domain Bacteria; phylum Pseudomonadota; class Gammaproteobacteria; order Xanthomonadales; family Xanthomonadaceae; genus Xanthomonas; species Xanthomonas nasturtii. The sequence goes on along the minus strand of NZ_LYMI01000045.1, from coordinate 172,630 downwards.
TGCGCCCCTCGAACCAGGCGGAACGCTGACTTGCGTGCCACTGATCGAGCAAGAAGCAGCACTCTTCCTGCGCCACGCTGTGCACCTATGCGCAAAGCCGATCAGTTATTCGTTCGTGCCCGCCGTGACACCGGCGCGCGCATTCCCGAAGCGTTAGCTTCTCCCACGGCGCGATACGGACGAGGCGGGCAACCGGCAGGGAGACCCGCCAACGCACGGGCACCCTCGCGCCGCCCGATTCGCAAGCACGCATGCCTACGGTTGCGTTTCTGGATGCAGCCAGCCTGCATCGCCTTCCAGGTAGTACTCGTGCTTCCAGATCGGCACGCGCGCCTTGACCTCGTCGATGATGTAGCGGCACGCGTCGAATGCGGCGCCACGATGCGCCGCACTGACGCCGACCCATACCGCCATGTCGCCGATGCGCAACTCGCCCACGCGATGCACGCACTGCGCGTGCACGATGGCGAATCGTTGCATTGCTTCGTCGAGAACACGCTGCCCTTCGGCCTGCGCGAGCGCGGCGTAGGCTTCGTAGCGCAAGCCGGCCACGCCGCGGCCTTCGTTGTGATTGCGCACCCAGCCTTCGAAGCTGGCGAACGCGCCGGCATGCGGGTGCTCCATGCCGGCACGCAGATGATCGACCGGCAATGCCGCGTCGGACAGCGCAAAGATCCCTGCAACCTGCTCGCTCACGCTCAACCTCCCGACACCGGCGGAATGAACACCACTTCGCTGCCATCGCGCACCGCATCCTCCCAGCGCGCGAAGGCGCCATCCACGGCCACGCGCAACTGCGCAGGCGTCCAGCGCAGTCCATGCCGCGCATCGAGCTGCGCATAAAGCCCGCGCAAATCCGCCGCACCGGTCTGCACGCGCTCGTCGGCGATGCCTGCAGCCTCGCGCAGGCTGGCGAAATACAACACCGTCACCGTGGCCGTCATTGCGCCGCTCCGATATCGCGTTTGCCGCCGCGCTTGGACACCAGCTTGGTCGGGCCGATGCTCATGCTGTGCGACAACGCCTTGCACATGTCGTAGACCGTCAACGCCGCCACGCTGGCACCGGTGAGCGCTTCCATTTCCACGCCGGTGCGATGCACGCAGCGCACCGTGCAACGGATGTCCAACACCTGCTCGCCGGCCCAGTCGATCTCGAAGCGGCATGCATCGATCGGCAACGGATGGCAGAACGGAATCAATTCGTGCGTGCGCTTGACCGCCATGGTGCCGGCGATCACTGCGGTCTCCACGATGCCGCCCTTGGCGCTACGCAGGCCGTTGGCGTGCAGCTGTGCAGCTACCGCTGCGGGAAAGCGCACGCGGCTTTCTGCGGTGGCGCTACGGGCGGTGACCGCCTTGTCCGAGACATCCACCATGGTGGGAAGCCCGGCGTCATCCAGGTGGGTCAGACGGGCGGAACGGGAGTTTGCAGGCATGGGAAGCGATACGAAGGCAGGCGATCAGGATGCGGCATTCTCGGTGAACAGGGTGCCTTGATGGAACAGCAACTGCCATCCATCAGCTCCTGCGCAACAGCCAGCTGCGCAAGGCCCGCACGACCTTACGACGGCCATCCATCGACGGCGTGCGCAGCTGCGCCAGCACTGGGTCCGCGCTCATCCGCCGATCAAAAACATCTCGACCGGCTTGCCGCGCCGTGGCGCCGAGGCACGCACTTCGCTGTAGCGGTCGCCACGCACGCTCCAGCGCTGACGCAGATGCGTCGCCAGCGCAGGCTCGCCGTTGGCCAGGGCCGGCTTGAGGTCGTGGCCCTGACTGGCAAACAGGCAGGTATACAGATGCCCGTCGGCCGAAACGCGCGCGCGCTGGCAATCGCCGCAGAACGGCACGCTGACCGAGCTGACGAAGCCCACTTCGCCAGCACCATCCGCAAACGCATGGCGCTGCGCCACTTCACCGGTGTAATTGGCGTCCAGCGCCACCAGCGGCCAGCGCGCGTGGATGCGTTCGTGCAGTTGCGCAGACGTCACCACCGCATCCGGCGTCCAGCCGTTGCAGCTGCCCACGTCCATGAATTCGATGAAGCGCAGCACGTGCCCGGTGCCGCGGAAGTGTTCCACCAGCGGCAGCACCTGATCTTCGTTGACGCCCCGCTGCACCACGCAATTGATCTTCAGACGCTGGAAACCGGCCTGCTCGGCGGCGGCAATGCCGGCCAGCACCTGCGCAATCTCGCCGCGATCGCCACTCATGCGCCGAAACAACGCCGGATCCAGCGCATCCATGCTGACGGTGATGCGTCGCAGCCCGGCCTGCCGCAGCGCAACGGCCTGGCGCGCAAGCAACGTGCCGTTGGTGGTCAGCGCCAGATCCTCGATGCCTTCGATCGCAGTCAGCCGCGCAACCAGGCTTGGCAGGTCGCGGCGCAGCAGCGGCTCGCCACCGGTCAGGCGCACCTTGGTGACCCCGACCGAGACGAAGGCACGCACCAGGGTTTCCAGCTGATCGAAACTCAGCCGTTGCTGCGCGTCGAATCCGTAATCGTCGGGCACGCGATCGGCCGGCATGCAGTAACCGCAGCGGAAGTTGCAGGCTTCGATCACCGACAGGCGCAGATCGCGCAACGGGCGGCCGTAGCGGTCCTGCATCGGCGCTGCGGCAAGATCCGGCAGCAACAAGGCGCCCATCAGCGGCGCACCGTGGCGGCGGTCGGGTCCGCCAACGTGAGGTATTGACCGGGCACGACAACGCGGTGACCACGTGCACGCAGCACATCGCCGTCGGCGTCGCTGGCGTAGTGGTACAGCAGCATGCGGCTCAACAGGTCCTGCGGGTATTCCCGCTCCAAATCATCCACTCCAGTATGCGACGGGTTGCCGTGAACGCCGCAGTCATGCGCGATGAGCTCGTTGTCGTCTGCATAACGCTTCAGCATTTCCGGGATGGGCCGGGTATCGCCGGTCCAGACCAGCGCGCCCTTCAGACGCAAGCCGTAGGCCGTCTCGGGCCAGTGGTGACGGACCGGGAACACCTCCAGCCGCACGCCGGCGTGCCAGAACGCGTCGCCAACCGGCACCAGCTGGAACGCATCCCAGAAGTTCGCGCCACCCTCGGCCAGTACGTTCGGGTAATCGGCGATGCGCCGCTGCAGCAGCGGCACCACCGGCGCCGGCACATACAGGCGCGTGCGCCCGCGGCGTTCGGAGAAATAGCTGTCGACGAACATCCGCTCCAGCCCGCCGACATGGTCCAGATGCACGTGGGTGATGAAGATCGCCAGCGGCAGCTGCCCGTAATGGGCCTGGTAGGCGGTCAGCCCCTCGCTGCCGCAATCGATGGTCAGCCACGGCGCGCCAGCGTGCTCAAGCGTGGCCATCGGCGAACCCAGCGCCACTGCCGACGCATTGCCGACCCCCTGCACCCGCAAGGCCCAGTCCATCAGTAGCCCCGGCCCCAGGCCAGCTCATAGGCGCGATGCAGGCGCTCGTAGTCCTTGTCGACGTCCTCGCGACTGCGCTTGCCACGCAGCTTCAGCAGCGAACGATGCAGGCGCTTGAGATTACGCTCGCGCCAGCGCGTGGCCGGAATGCGCAGCACGCCGCGGTCGAAATCGATCAGCCAGCCATGCCCGCCGGCGTCGAACAGAATGTTGTGCGCGTTGAGATCGGCATGATCCAGGCCGGCGCGATGGAAGCGCGCAATCAGCTGGCCGGTCGCCTCCCACGGTGCACCGCGGCCGGCCACCTGCGCGTGATCGGCCAGCGAGCGCACATGTTCCAGTCGCTCCATCAATAGCGCCGCGCGATAGCCCAGGCCTTCGCGCAGATAGCAGGCAGCCAACGGGCGCGGCACCGGCAACTTGCATTTGATCAGCTCCCGCATCAGCCGGAACTCGGCAAAACTGCGTGTGCGCCCTGCCCCTTTCCACAGATAGCGATCGCGGCTCACGCGTGCGGCCATGCCGCCACGCAGATACTGCCGCAGCACGCTGTGGCCGAACGGCGCGTCCACGAACCACGCGCCGCCACGCCCGCCTTCGCCCACCGGCCGCGCCCTGTCGCCCCACGATTGCGGCGAAAACAGGCTGGCATCGGCTTGCCGCAGCCGTTCGCGGTCGAACAGAATGGCACCATAGCCGCGACCTTCGCGGTACGGCGCCATCGCTTCGGTGGCATCGAAAGAAACCATCTATCGAGTCTAACAACACCATGGCTGTAACGCCCGCATCGCTGTGTTTGCTGCGCTTGTCCGCCCTGGGCGATGTCACCCATGTGGTGCCGCTGGTGCGCACCTTGCAGGCAGGGTTTGCGGCAAGCGAGCTGCATTGGATCATCGACAAGGCCGGGCTGAAATTGCTCGATGGCCTGCCCGGCGTGCACTTCCATGCCTACGACAAACGCAGCGGCGTGGCCGGCATGCGCGCGCTGCGCCGGTCGCTGGCACCGCTGGGCCGTTTCGATGCCTTGCTGCAGATGCAGGTGGCCTTTCGCGCCAACGTGCTATCGGCCTTCGTGCCGGCGCGGCGCCGCATCGGATACGACCGCAGCCGCTCCAGGGACCTGCATGGCTTGTTCGTCAACGAGCGCATCGCCGACCGCCCCGGCATCCATGTGCTCGACGCCATCGGCAGCTTTGCCGAGCCGCTTGGCCTGCGCCAGACCCAGGTCCGTTGGGATCTCCCGGTACCTGCCGAGGCGCACGCCTGGGCGCGTGCGCAATGGGACGACGATGGCCGCCCGGTGCTGATGATTTCCCCGTGTTCCAGCCATGCGCGCCGCAACTGGTATCCCGATCGCAACGCCGCACTGGCCGATCATGCCGCCGCACAAGGCTGGCGGGTCGTGCTATGCGGCGGGCGCAGCGAACTGGAACGCAGCACCGCCGATGCCATCGTCGCGGCCGCGCGCGCCCCGCTGCTGGACCTGGTCGGCAAGGACACGCTCAAGCAACTGCCCGCCCTGCTCGCACGTGCGGATCTGGTGGCCACGCCGGATTCCGGGCCGATGCACATCGCCAACGCGATGGGCATCAAGGTGCTCGGCCTGCACGCGGCCAGCAACCCGCGACGCAGCGGCCCGTATTCGGACGTGCGCTATTGCGTGGATCGCTACGACGCGGCCGCGCGCAAGTTCCTGCACAAGCCGGCCGACCAGCTGAGCTGGGGTACCAAGATTGAATTCGACGAGGTGATGTCGCTGATCACCGTGGACGATGCAATCGCCGCCTTCGAGCGTTATCGCACCGACCATCCGCGCTGACGATCGCAGCTCAACCAGACCCGCCTACGCCCCTGATCGCGCTGGCTGCATCACCAGCGCAATCCATACCGGCACAATCTATGAGCCAATGCGCTCAGACGCCTTTGGCGCGATAGTCCTGATACGACTTTTCTTCCACATAGGAAGACCCCAGCGCCAGGTTGATCTCTTTCTTGATGCGCGCGCGCTCATCGTTTTCGATGTACACGCTGCGCGCCAGCTGTACGAAGGTGTCGTCGAAGCTCTGCGCCTGTTCCTTGAGGCGGATGTCGTCCTCGATGACCCACAGCCGCTCGTTGACAGCTTTGAGCTCGGCGCGCAGGCGCACGATGTCGTGGCCGGCGGCCGGATGCGCCATCCAGCTGGTTTCCAGCGCAGACAGCTCGTTGCGCACATTGGTCAACTTGGCCGCATCGCTCATGCGCTCGGACTTGATCTGCAGGATCGCGATCTTGTCGAGCAGCTCACCAAAGGACACGGGCACCAGGATCTCGGACATGACAGGCCTCCAACGGGGGTCGAGCGGATTGTAGTCATCGCATCCACAGGCGGCTGCGACACATAAACAAAAGCCCCCTTGCGGGGGCTGATGCGAATCTGGCGACAGAGCGGGGATTCACTCGGCACCACGTGCCTTCGCCGTGCAAACAGCTGCGCTGTCTGTCGAACCCGGGGCTTTTCACCCCCCCAATGACGCCGGCGAAACGCACGCGGCACTGGCACAACTGCTCGCCTCAATCTGGCGGAGAGGGGGGGATTCGAACCCCCGAGGCGCTATAAACGCCTGCCTGATTTCGAGTCAGGTACATTCAACCGCTCTGCCACCTCTCCAGATGGTCCCCAGTGTCCTGGGGCCGTGCATCATACGGGCACACGCGCCAGGCCACAAGCGGCCTGGGCCAGCGCCGGCAGGGTCGGCCATCGCTCAGGCGTGAACCGGTACTGCGACGCCCGTGTGCGGTCTGTTGCCGCTGACCGGTCGGGCCGCGATGATGGTGGCGCATCTTCATCCTTGGCGACCCGGCCCCATGCTCGAATTCGGACACCTTACCCATGTCGGCCTGCGCCGTGACCTCAACGAGGACACCTATTACGGCGATAGCGAACTGGGACTGTGGCTGGTCGCCGATGGCATGGGCGGGCATGCCTGCGGCGAAGTGGCCAGCGCGCTGGCACGCGAGACCATCGTGCGTGAAATCCGCGCGGGCACTCCGCTGGTCCAGGCAGTGCGCATCGCCGACGAGGAGATCATCAAGACCTCGCGCCGTTGCAACGACACCTTGCCGATGGGCACCACCGTAGTGGCCGCACGCGTGCTGGGCCAGCGCTTCGAAGTGGCCTGGGTCGGCGACAGCCGTGCCTATCTCTGGCGCGATGGCCGGCTGGCGCAGTTGAGCCAGGACCACAGCTACGTGCAGGAACTCATCGCCCAGGGCACGCTCACCAGCGAGCAGGCACGCGCACACCCGCACCGCAACGTGGTGACCCAGGCACTGGGCGTGACCGACCCGGCGCATCTGAATGTTGCCACCATGCAGGGCGAACTAAAATCCGGCATGCAGCTACTGCTGTGCAGCGACGGCCTGACCGAAGAAGTGGACGATGCCGCCATCGCGGCCACCTTGTCGCAGGCCGATTGCAGCGCGCAGGAATGCGTGGAATGTCTGGTTGCCGCAGCCCTGGATGGCGGCGGTTCGGACAACATCACCGCGATCCTGGTGCGCAGTTACTGACGCGGCGGCCCCAACGGCGGCAATCCACCTTGTGCCAGACGCCTCAGCCGGCAACAGCGATTTCTTCGGCCGGCGCATCCCACAACGCACGCCCGGCTTTCTTGCGCAGCTGCGCCAGACGCGCTTCGTGCGCCTGCGATTCGGAGGCGGTCACCGCGACGCGCGGACGCGGCAACAACAGCGCCGGGTCGAACGCGATCATGCCGCCGGCGGTGTCGGTGTGCTGGCCGGTGTCGGCGCTGGCAAAACCAATCTCCTCCTGACCCGAGGTCAGCGCGATGTACACATCGGCCAGGATCTGCGCATCGAGCAAGGCGCCATGCAACTGGCGATGCGAGTTGTCCACGCCCAGACGCTTGCACAAGGCGTCCAAGGAATTGCGCTGCCCCGGATAGCGCTCGCGCGCCATCATCAAGGTGTCGACCACCGTGGCGCGCTCGACGATGCGCCCGTAGTTGTCGCCCAGCAGCGCCAGCTCGTTGTCCAGAAAACCCAGATCGAAGGCAGCGTTATGGATGATCAGCTCCGCGCCATCGATGTAGGCGAGGAACTCCTCCACCACATCGCCGAATAGCGGTTTATCGGCCAGAAATTCCAGGGTCAGCCCGGTCACCTCCTGCGCGCCAGGCTCGAAGTCGCAATCGGGCTTCAGATAACGATGGAAGTTATTGCCGCTCGGGCGCCGCTCGAGCAGCTCCACCGCACCGATTTCAACGACGCGGTTGCCCTTGCGCCATTCCAGGCCGGTGGTTTCGGTATCGAGAATGATCTGACGCATGTGTCCTCTTACGATGTTGCGCGACCATCGCGCTGGGCGGTGGCCTGATTGCGGGCGAGCACGTCGACGCGCTCGTTGTCCGGGTCGCCATTGTGGCCTTTCACCCAGCGCCAATCGATGCTGTGGCGTTGCGTGGCCGCATGCAGCCGCTCCCACAATTCGCGATTCTTGACAGGGTCGCCGCCCGCGGTTTTCCAGTGACGCCGCACCCAGCCCGGCATCCACTCGGTGATGCCCTGCCGCACGTACTGCGAGTCGGTATGCAGCACGATCTGGCACGGCTCGGTCAGCGTTTCCAGCGCCATGATCGCCGCCATCAGTTCCATGCGGTTGTTGGTGGACACCGCCTCACCGCCGGCCAGCTCCTTCTCGCGCCCGTTGTAACGCAACAGGGCCGCCCAACCGCCCGGCCCGGGATTGCCGAGGCAGGAGCCGTCGGTATGCACTTCGATTGATTTCATCAGCTTCCAGAGTTGTTACTTCAACAGGTCAGACTTAGCCAGGTCAGAGCGTGGCCACCGGTTGCGGCCAGCGCGTCGGCAGCATGATCGGCGTCGGGCCGATCGCGGCAGCGGCGCGTTTTTCCACTTCCAGCAGATACACCGCGCGCCAGGGTGCGCGGCCAGGATCGATAGAACTGCTATCGGTGCGCCAGATCGGCCCCAGGTAGCGCTCCGCCTGCACGCTTTGCAGGCCAGCGCGTTGTGCCAGCAGACGCCAACGATCCGGCCGCAGCGCCACCGGCCCACGGCGCGCCCAACGGAAACGGTAGGGACTCATCGGATTGAGCGTGAACAGCCACAGCCGGCCACCGGGCATCAACAGCCGCTCGCATTCGGCCAGAAAATCCGCTGCCCCGCCAACCACAGCATGCTGAACCACAATCGCCTGCAGGCTTTCGGTCGGCAACGGAAACGGCATTGCACAGCGCGCATCGCCGGTGAAGCGCCCGGCACTGCGATGCAGGCGCAAACCGCGCCCTTGCAGGGATTCGCGCGCAGGCAGCTCGCGCGTCGGTGTCAGCCACAGCCAGGGCTGCGACGGACGGCTCTGCAGCGCTTCCAGCGCCAGGCGGCGTTCCAATTGGAGCAGGCCTCGCCCGGCTCCAGTATCAAACCAGGATGAGACACCAGCTTGACGGGAGAATGGCGTGGCGGGCATGGTCCCAATTCTATGCGACTGATCGCCCTGCCCGCATTCGACGATAACTACATCTGGGCGCTGGTCGCTGCGGACGGCCGCGCCGTCATCGTCGACCCCGGCCAGGCAGAGCCGGTCTTGGCTGCCGCAGAGCGCGATGACCTGGTTCCCAGCGCCGTCCTGCTGACCCATCATCATGGCGACCACATCGGGGGCGTGGCGGCGCTGCAGGAGCGTTGGCCGGGCCTGGCACTGTTCGGCCCGGCCGACGAACGCATTCCTGCCGGCGCCCATCAGGTCGGTCAGGGAGAGCGCTTGAGCCTGCTCGATGTCGATTTCCAGGTGCTTGAAGTGCCTGGTCACACCCGCAGTCACATCGCCTTCGTGACCGACGGCCATCTGTTCAGCGGTGATACCCTGTTCAGCCTAGGCTGTGGGCGGATGTTCGAAGGTACCGCACCTCAGATGTTCGACTCGTTGCAGCGCCTGGCCTCCCTGCCCGGCGAAACGCTTGTGTGTTGCGGCCACGAATACACCTTGGCCAATGCGGCCTTTGCGCTGCACGTCGATCCCACCAACGCTGCCTTGCAGCGCCGTCAACAGGAAGCCCAGGCCATGCGTCATGCAGCCCGTCCTACCCTGCCGATTTCGCTCAAGAGTGAACTGGCCACCAATCCGTTCTTACGCACCAACCGCCCCGAGATCCGCGCCGCAGTGGCACCGCGCGCAGCCGGCGCACTTTCCTCTGAGGTTGATGTTTTCGCCGAACTTCGGCGCTGGAAAGACGAATTTCGCGCATGAGGCGCCTGGTTTTGGCAGTGCTGGCCGCCTGTGCGGCCATCACACCGGCGGCCGCGTCGTCCAACGATGCAAGCCGTCTTGCAGCCGCAACCAGCACCGCCACGCCGAGCAGCGCCCCCGGCGTGCGCAATGGGCGCGAGATCTTTTCCTCGTTCCTGGAAGGCCGTGCTGACCCCGGCTGCGATAGCGAGCATAGCGACACTCGCTGGGAACAACATTTCTCACGCGCCCCGGCACGCCTGGCCGACGATGCACAGGATGTATTGCCGCTGTTCGGTTACGTGGTGGACGAACTGCGCGAAGCCGATATGCCGACCGAGTTCGCGCTGATTCCCTTCGTCGAAAGCGGCTACCGTCCCGGCGCACGCAATGGCAGCGGCCCCGCCGGCCTGTGGCAGTTCATTGCCACCACTGCGCGCAACCACCACGTGCCGGTCGGCGCGCAATACGACGGCCGCCTGTCGGCAGTGGATTCCACCTCTGCGGCCGTGCGCTATCTCAAAACGCTCTACGGCATGTTCGGCGGTGACTGGCGCCTGGCGCTGATGGCCTACAACGCCGGTGAGTACCGCGTGCTGCAGGCAATGCGCAGTGCCGGGATGAACGCACAGAACGCGCGCCCGTCCGAACTGCCGGGAATGTCCAAAGTCACCTACGAATACGTGGAAAAATTGCACGCACTCGCCTGCGTGCTCGATCACGCGCAGCAACAGGGCAACTTGCTGACCTCGCTGGATCGTCAAGTTCCGGTACTCACCGAACATGCGCTGCCGGCTGGCACCAGCCTCAACACCTGGGCGGGGCAGCGCGCGATCGAGCCGCAGCTGCTCGCCCGCCTGAATCCCGCCCTGGCCGGCGCACGCGCCGCGCCGGGCGGCGTGCATGTGCTGGCTCCGATCGCGCCGGCGCAACCTGGATCGACCAGCGTCGCGGTCGCATCCGCTGATCTGGGAAATGCCGCCGACAGCGACGATGCTAAGCCGACCGTTGTTGCCAGGGCATCTAGCAAAGCATCGGCCTCACCCACACGCACCCACACCGTGCGCAATGGGGAATCGGCCTGGGCAATCGCACGCCGCTACGGGGTCACCGTGACGACGCTGCTCGCCAACAACGGCCTGGACAAACGTGCCGTTCTGAAGCCGGGCATGGTGCTGTCGTTCGACAACACGCCTTGAGTTGTACGTCTTGTTTGCAGCGCGCTTGAGCGTTCTGCGGTGCGGTGCAGGCAACCGACCAGCATCGCAATTGCCTAGACACCGAGCTTCACTCACCGAACTAGCCTTCTTGCAGGAATGCCGCTGCGGTCCCGAGAGGTAGCGGAGTGGTGGCAGGGCGCAGCTAGCCCGGTGAGCAGCTACGGCGCGACGCGCCAAAGAGCTGAAATGCGCGACGCATTTGCCACTCGCGATCCGGCAAGGATCACACACCCTGCAGAAGCATTCCGCAGCGCAAGCCATGATGACAACGACGCGCGCTGCTGAGTCAGCCACATGCATCGCTATCTGGCTGCCTTGCTTTTTGCGATCACAAGCACGGCACCCACGTGCACTTTCCCGAGTAACACCTGCGCGCGTCGTCATAGCGCAGAGCGTTAGCGGCTGGCGATCTGCAGCGCACAAGCACACAAGAGCAACCCGGCAGAGATGACGACGGCAGCGGGCAGCGGGCAGCGGGCAGCGGGCAGCGGGCAGCGGGCAGCGGGCAGCCATAAAGCGTAACGCCCGCCTTCAACCAACCGAATCGCACAGACACCACTGCACCGCAGGAACATGCCGATCACTCGGACCACACTGTGACGCGTTGCGCACCTGATCGATACCACTGCGTCAGCTGACTTGCTTCTCCACCACACAGCCCAAAGAAAAAGCCCGGTGACCCGGGCTTTTCTCTTACCGATCGAGACCCAGCCTTACAGCTGCGCTTCTTCGATCTGGATCTTGTAGCGCTTGCGCATTTCCTTGACGTACGCCTGCGCAGCGTTGTTTCCATCGATCTGGCTCAGCTGCTCGCGCAGCATCGTCTGCTGCTCGGCCGGCATCTGCTTCAGATCGCCCGGCGTGGCCTTGCTGATGATGAAGACAGCGAAGCGTCCACCATCCAATTCCACCTTGCCAACCGACGGCTTGCCTTCGGTCGGGCGCGGAGCGCTGAAGATCGCACGGTTCGCAGCCGGGGTCGGAATCGGTGCCGTCCGCGGCAGTCCCGGGATCGGCTGCACCTGCAGTTTTTCGCTGGCAGCAAGCGCCTGAAGTGTCTCACCCTTCTGTACACGCGCCAGTAACGCGTCCGCAGCAGCGGCAGCGGCCTTTTCGTTGCGGTCCGCACGAATCGCCGCAGTCACCTTGTCGCGCACCTTGTCCACCGGCAATGCCTGTTCGGCGGTGTGGTTGGTCACGCGCAACACCACGCTATGGTTTGGCGCGATGGTGATCGGGTCGCTCACCGTGCCGTCCTGCACCAGCGTTTCGGAAAACGCCGAGCGCAGCACGGCCGGATTGGCGGCAACGCCGCTCGCATTGCTGCGCGAGAACGGCCCCAGCGTCCGTACCGGCAGGCCAACCTGCTTGGCAGCCGGCTCCAGTGCGGTGGGATTCTTGTAGACCTGGTCCACCAGCTTGCCGCTGACGTCGGCAAATGCCTTGTCGGCGTCGGCCTTGAGCTGCTCGGCGGCCAGCTGATCGCGTACCTGCTCGAACGACTTGCCCTGGCCACCCTTGACCTCACGCAGCTGGATCACGTGGTAGCCGAATTCGCTCTTGATCGGGCCAACCACATCGCCAGCCTTCATCGAGAACAGCGCGTCCTCGAATGGCTTGACCATCGTGCCCTTCTCGACCCAACCCAGGTCGCCACCGGCATCCTTGGAGCCGGGATCCTGCGAATTGGCCTTCGCCAGCGCGGCGAAGTCGGCGCCCGGCTGCTTTGCCTCGGCAGCCAGCTTGGCGGCCTTCGCCTCGGCAGCCTTCTGCGCTGCCGCATCGGTACCGGCGCTGATCAGGATGTGCGAGGCAAGCCGCTGGTCCGGTTCGACGAAGCGTGCCTTCTCTTCTTCATAGCGCTTGCGCAACGCGGCCTCGTCGGCGGCAGTCGCTGGCGGCATGGTGGCGGCATTGAGCTCGACGTATTCGATGGTGACGGTTTCCGGCTGCCGGAAGTCCTGCGTATGCCCGTCGTACCACTGCTTGATCTGCGCATCGCTCACCGGCGCAGTATCCGCCGCCGGTGGCGGCAGCATCGCCAATTCCACGTCGCGCGTCTCGCCCATCAGCTTGAGCAGACGCTCGAATTCGGCCTTGGTGGCGAAACCCGACTCGGCCACGGCCTGCGGGATCACCGACTGCTGCAGACTATCGCGCACCAACGCATCGAACTGCGCTGGCGTACGTGGCGGCGTGCCCTGCGCAAGCGCGGCGCGGTACTGGTCCGGGCTGAACTTGCCATCGACCTGGAACGCCTGAATATTGGTGATGTAGTCGCGCACGGCCGCATCGCCAATCACGATCCCGGCATCTTCTGCGCCCAGGCGCACCACTTGTTCGTCGACCAACTGGTCGAGCACCTGCAGCTTGTTTTCGCGCGATTCAAACGTGCGCGGGTCGAAGTTCTCGCCCTGACGCTGACGCTCCTGCATCCGCGCCTGTTCAAAACGCGCGCGGAAATCCTGCGTGCTGATTTCGTGGTGCTGCCACAGCAAGGAGACCGGCCACCACGATGGCGCGGACTTCCACCAATTCGGCGGCGCCTGCACCTTGGCCACGTTATTGGCGCCAATGCCGCCAAGGTAGCTGTTGTCGATGACGAACAGGAACGGAATCATCAGCAACCCGAGAATGGCGGTGGCGATCCAGCCTGACGTCTTGTCGCGAAGTTTCTGCAGCATTGGCAAATCACGGCCTGTGGGCGAGCCGGGCAGTGTAACGCGCTTGACGCCAAGCACCCAGCCCAATGCCCGTTACTGCGGTGTCGTGATGCAGCAATGGCATAAAACCTGACTCACCAACGCGCGCCGGGCATCTTATCGCCACAAAACCGCACCGAAAACGCAGCGCCGGGCGAGCCGCGCCAAGCCGATGCGCGCGTTGACCCGCACGCGTCCCAAGGCCAAAAAAAAGCCCCCGGCACAAGGCCGAGGGCTTGGGTATAACTGGCGGAGCGGACGGGACTCGAACCCGCGACCTCCGGCGTGACAGGCCAGCATTCTAACCAGCTGAACTACCGCTCCGCTTTAAACTTGGACATCTTTCTCCGCGCCATCCGCAATACGAATGCTGTGGAGAAAACGAAGCCCCCAATTGCTCAGGGGCTTCGGTGTAACTGGCGGAGCGGACGGGACTCGAACCCGCGACCTCCGGCGTGACAGGCCAGCATTCTAACCAGCTGAACTACCGCTCCGCGCTTGAAACGTTTGCCTGGTGCTTAATGGTGGGTGCTGAGGGTTTCGAACCCCCGACCCTCTCCGTGTAAGGGAGACGCTCTACCGCTGAGCTAAGCACCCTAGCGAGTCGGTTAGTTTACTGCATCCTTCAGGGCTTTGCCAGCCTTGAATGCAGGATTCTTCGAAGCCGCGATCTTGATGCTGTCGCCGGTCTTCGGATTGCGGCCGGTGCGCTCAGCGCGCTCGCGGACCTGGAAGGTACCGAAGCCAACGAGGGTGACGGCGTCGCCCTTCTTCAGTGCCTTGGTGATTTCGCTCACAACCGCGTCAACAGCACGGCCAGCTTCAGCCTTGGAGATGTCAGCGGCAGCGGCAACGCCATCGATCAATTCGGTTTTATTCATTCTTGAAACTCCCTTTGCGGCAGATGCCGCGGAATCGACAATCGGCGCTCTTGCCGTTAGCGAAGAACCCGACACAAGTGGTATCGCGTGACGCATCACATTTGCCGCGCCCACGAGTCGTGCATTTATACCAGCGCCCCCAACAGCACGCAAGCCAAAACCCAATAACGACGCGGGTTTTGGCTTGTTTTGCCGGGGCTTAGACAGCCCCCGTTAGTGCTTGACGCGGGTGCCTGGTGTGCTACGCGACTTACCGCGCACGGCAACGCGCGAAGCCGTCTTGCGTGCCTTCTCCTTGCCGGCCTTCTTCGGGGTCAACGGACGCTCCAGTGCCAGATCAAGCACCTCGTCGATCCACTTCACCGGCACGATCTTCAGATCGCGGGTGACGTTGGCCGGGATGTCGGCAAGATCCTTGCGGTTCTCGTCGGGAATCAACACGGTGCGGATGCCACCGCGCAGGGCCGCCAGCAACTTCTCCTTCAAGCCACCGATCGCCGAGACACGCCCACGCAAGGTGATCTCGCCGGTCATTGCCACGTCGGCGCGGATCGGCACCTTGGTCAACACCGACACCAGCGAGGTGACCATCGCGATGCCTGCGCTTGGGCCGTCCTTGGGAGTGGCACCATCGGGCACATGCACGTGCACGTCTTGCTTCTGCAGGAAATCCACATCGATGCCCAGCCGCTCGGCACGCGAACGCACCACCGACAACGCAGCCGATGCCGACTCCTTCATGACGTTGCCCAACTGACCGGTGAGGATCAGGTTGCCCTTGCCCGGCACCAGCGTGGATTCGACCTGCAGCAACTCGCCACCCACCTCGGTCCATGCCAGACCGGTGACCAGGCCGATCTCGTTCTCTTCCTCGGCACGGCCGAAGTCGAAGCGACGCACGCCCAGATACTTGTCGAGATTCTTTGCGTTGACGGTAACCAATGCCTTCGGTTTGCCCTTCTTGGCAACCGCCGTCTTGGCCGCCGGCTGCGGACCTGCGAGCGCAATTTCCTTGACCACCTTGCGGCAGATCTTGGCGACTTCGCGCTCCAGATTACGCACGCCCGATTCGCGCGTGTAATAGCGCACGATGTCCTGGATTGCGTCGCCGCCGATCTCGATCTCTTCCGGCTTCAAACCGTTGGCCTTGATCTGCTTGGGCACCAGGTACCGCATGGCGATGTTGAGCTTCTCATCCTCGGTGTAACCCGGGATGCGGATGACTTCCATGCGGTCCAGCAGCGGGCCGGGAATATTGAGCGAGTTGGAGGTGGCGACGAACATCACTTCCGACAGGTCCAGATCGACCTCCAGGTAGTGGTCGTTGAAGGAGTTGTTCTGCTCCGGATCGAGCACCTCCAGCAACGCCGACGACGGGTCGCCACGGAAGTCCATCGACATCTTGTCGATCTCGTCCAGCAGGAACAGCGGGTTCTTGCTGCCTACCTTGTTGAGGTTTTGCACCAGACGGCCCGGCATCGAGCCCACATAGGTCCGACGATGGCCGCGGATCTCGGCTTCGTCGCGGATGCCGCCCAGGCTCATGCGCACGAACTTGCGATTGGTCGCCTTGGCGATCGACTGCCCGAGCGAGGTCTTGCCCACACCCGGCGGCCCGACCAGGCACAGGATCGGCCCCTTCATCTGCTTCACGCGCGACTGCACTGCCAGGTATTCAAGGATGCGCTCCTTGACCTTGTCCAGGCCGTAGTGATCCGCGTCCAGCGTGTCTTCGGCAACCTTCAGATCCTTGCGAACCTTGGTGCGCTTTTTCCACGGCACGCCCAGCAGCCAGTCCAGATAGTTGCGCACCACCGCCGCTTCCGCGGACATCGGCGACATCTGCTTGAGTTTATTGAGTTCGGCCTTGGCCTTGGTCTCGACCGGCTTGGGCATGCCCGCCTCGGCGATCTTGCGCGCAAGTTCTTCCAGTTCGCCGGGCGCATCGTCCAGGTCGCCCAGCTCCTTCTGGATGGCCTTCATCTGTTCGTTGAGGTAGTACTCGCGCTGGCTCTTTTCCATCTGCGACTTCACCCGGCCGCGGATGCGCTTTTCCAGCTGCTGCACGTCGATTTCGCCGTCCACCAGACCGACCAGCAATTCCAGGCGCTCACCGATTTCGGTGATCTCCAGCAGGCGCTGCTTGTCGGCCAGGCGCACGCCGATGTGCGCGGCGATGGTGTCGGCCAGGCGACCCGGCTCGTCGATACCGGCCAGGGTCTGCAGCAGTTCCGGCGGCAGCTTGCGATTGGTCTTGACGTACTGTTCGAACAGCGACATCAGCGAACGCGCGATCGCTTCCACTTCGCGCGGTTCGCGCGCATCGCTGGCCTCCACTTCGGTGCCCTGGCCCTGCAGCGCGCCATCCTGCTCGACGACCTTGTCGACAGTGACGCGCGACAGGCCCTCAACCAGCACCTTGATGGTGCCATCGGGCAGCTTGAGCAGCTGCAGCACCTGCGCCAGGGTGCCGACGGTATACAGATCGCCGGCCGCCGGGTCGTCGGTTTCGGCGGACTTCTGCGCCACCAGCAGGATGCGCTTGTCCGCCTCCATGGCTTTTTCCAGCGCGCGCATCGACTTGTCACGCCCGACGAACAGCGGGATCACCATGTGCGGAAACACCACCACGTCGCGCAGCGGCAACACTGGCAGATCGAGAACTTCTGGTTGGGACTGGGCCATGGGGCGCTCCACAGGAATGGGGGTTTTGGGGCAATAAAAAAGCCGATGGCCCCGTTATGGGGCCATCGGCGAGGTGTTGCAAGTAGCGCTCGGAAAGCCTTTAGCCGCAGGCGAGGCCAAGACCTGGCGAGGCGGCGACAAGGCTCAGTCGCCGGATGCAGCCTTGGCCGGAGCCGGTTGCGCCTGGTAGATCAGATACGGCTCGGATTTGTGCTCGATCACCGACTCGTCCACCACCACCTTGCTCACATTTTCCTGCGAGGGCAGCTCGTACATCGTGTCCAGCAGCACCGATTCGACGATGGTGCGCAGGCCACGCGCGCCGGTCTTGCGCTTGAGCGCCTTCTTGGCGATCGCGGACAAGGCATCCGGACGGAACTCCAGTTCCACGCCTTCCATATCGAACAGCTTCTTGAACTGCTTGGTGATGGCGTTCTTCGGCTCGGTCAGGATCTTGATCAGCGCCGGCTCGTCCAGCTCTTCGAGCGTTGCGACCACCGGCAGGCGGCCGACGAACTCGGGAATCAGGCCGAACTTGATCAGATCTTCCGGCTCGACTTCGGCCAGGATCTTGCCGACTTCCTGCTTGCGCTCGCTGCTCTTGACCTTGGCACCGAAGCCAATGCCGCCCGCATCGTTGGAACGCTGCTGAATCACCTTGTCCAACCCAGCGAACGCACCGCCGCAGATGAACAGGATGTTCTTGGTGTCGACCTGCAGGAACTCCTGCTGCGGATGCTTGCGGCCACCCTGCGGCGGCACCGAAGCAACCGTACCTTCGATCAACTTGAGCAGCGCCTGTTGCACGCCTTCGCCGGACACGTCGCGGGTGATCGACGGGTTCTCGCTCTTGCGCGAGATCTTGTCGATTTCATCGATATAGACGATGCCCTGCTGCGCCTTCTCGACGTCGTAATCGCACTTCTGCAGCAGCTTCTGGATGATGTTTTCCACGTCCTCGCCGACATAGCCGGCTTCGGTCAGCGTGGTGGCATCGGCGATCGTGAACGGCACATTGAGCAGGCGCGCCAGCGTTTCGGCCAGCAGCGTCTTGCCCGACCCGGTCGGACCGACCAGCAGGATGTTGGACTTCGCCAGCTCGACGTCGTCGTTCTTGCTGCGGCTCTCGATGCGCTTGTAGTGGTTGTACACCGCCACAGCAAGCGTGCGCTTGGCGCGCAACTGCCCGATCACGTATTGATCGAGGACCTCGAGGATCTCGCGCGGCTTGGGCAGGCTGGAACGTGCCGACTGCGCCTTCTCTTCGAGTTCCTCGCGGATGATGTCGTTGCACAGCTCAACGCACTCATCGCAGATGAATACGCTGGGACCGGCAATCAGCTTGCGGACTTCATGCTGACTCTTACCGCAGAACGAGCAGTAGAGAATCTTGTTGCTGTCGCCGGAACGACCTTGGCGGTCTTCGCTCATGCTTCTGTTACCCAGTTACCCCACCCGATGCACGGGGGTTCGATTTCGAGAATAGCACAGGGTCGGGAGGACATTCGCCCTGCCCGACCCTGCCGGTTTTTCCTGCAATTTCAACAATCTGGCGATCAAGACGGCTGGATCGACTCTTCCGGACGACGCTCTAGCACCTGATCCACCAGACCATAGGCCTGGGCATCGACCGCGCTCTTGAAGTTGTCGCGCTCGGTGTCGCGCGCGATGGTCTCCAGCGACTGGCCGGTGTGCTTGGCCAGGATCTCGTTCAAGCGCGAACGCAGGGTCAGGATTTCGCGGGCGTGGATGTCGATATCGGTCGCCTGGCCCTGGAAGCCACCCAGCGGCTGATGGATCATCACGCGCGAATTCGGCAGCGCGTAACGCTTGCCGGCCGCACCCGAAGCCAGCAGCAGCGCGCCCATCGAGGCAGCCTGACCGACGCAGATGGTACTCACGTCCGGCTTGATGTACTGCATGGTGTCGTAGATCGCCATGCCGGCGGTGACCACGCCACCAGGCGAGTTGATGTAGATGCTGATGTCCTTTTCCGGGTTGTCCGCTTCCAGGAACAGCAACTGGGCCACGATGACGTTGGCCATATGGTCGTCGATCGGACCGACCAGGAAGATCAGACGCTCCTTCAGCAAACGCGAGTAGATGTCGTACGCACGCTCGCCACGGCTGGTCTGCTCGACCACCATGGGCACCAGGTTCAGGGCTTTGGTCACAATGCTCATCGGTCTTCCTGTTGTGGCAGCGGCCTGTGCCGATGCCCGTGTTCGATATCCGCACCCCGACGACGGCAGGGCGCGGTTCTCTTGCTACCGCCTCAGACCCGGATGGCGTCCTGGAACGACAGCGGCTGCTCGGTGTGCTGGGCGCGCTCGGCGATCCAGTCGATCACCTGCTCTTCCATCACACGGCTCTGCAGCCCACCCATCAGTTGGGGGTCGTTGCGGTACATCTCAATGACCTGTTCCGGCTCTTCGTAGGTCGAAGCGATCAGACGCAGCGTTTCGCTGACACGCTTGGATTCCAGACGCAGCTCGTTGCGGCGTGCGACTTCACCGACCAGCAGACCGACCAGCACGCGCTTGGCGGCGGCGTCCATGAAGCCCTGATGCGCGTCGTCCGGCACCTGGCCTGGATCGCGGCCGCTGCGACGGACCTGCTCGACCTGCTGGGCCAGCATCGAACGCGCTTCGTTTTCGACCAGACGCGGCGGCATTTCGACGTGCGCATAGGCAGCAATCAGCTGCTCGCCGACTTCGCGACGCAGGCGATTCATCAGCGCGCCCTTGAGCTCGCGCTCCAGGTTGGTGCGGATGTCGGCACGGAACTGCTCGGCATCGCCACTCTTGACGCCGAAGCTCTTGATGAACTCCTTGTCAACCACCGGCAACACCGGCTCGGACACCTCAACCGCCTTGACGTGCACCTGCACGGTCTTGCCAGCCAGCTGCGGCACGCGCCACTCGGCCGGGAAATCGATGGTCAGGGTCTTGTCTTCGCCCTTGGTCAGGCCTTCCAGACCCTTCTCGATCTGGTCGAACATCACGCCCGAGCCCAGTACGCTGCTTCCGGTCTCCACGCCTTCGGCAGGCAGACGCTCGTCGCCGGCCTGCGACCAGGTTTCCAGCGCTACCAGGTCGCCGACCTGCGCACCGCGCTCGACCGGATTCCAGGTGCGGCGCTGCAGGCGCAGGTTTTCGATCATCTGATCGATATCGGCATCGGTCACTTCGGCGGTCGCACGCACCACCGACAGCTTGGTCACGTCGATCTCGCCGAAGTCAGGCACCACTTCGAAGGTGGCGACGAAGTCGAAATCGGTTTCGCCCTGGTCGATCCGCGGGTTGCCGGCCAGACGCAGCGAGTGCTCGCGCACGGCCGAATCGAAGGTTTCGCGCAACAGGCCTTCCATCGCTTCGGCACGCACCTGCTGACCGAAGCGCTGCTCGATGACCTTGGTCGGCACCTTGCCCGGGCGGAACCCCTTGATGCGCGTGGTCCGCGCCAACTCGCGCAGGCGGCCACCGACATGGGTCTCCAGGCGCTCCTGCGGCAGGGTGAAGGTCAGGCGGCGTTCCAGATTGCCGGTGGATTCGATCGATGCTTGCATGTTGACTCCTGCCACCGACAGCGCACAGCGTCGGCACGAGATGGAAGATGCGGGTTGACGGAGGGCGAGAATGCCGCCGAGCCTTGTAGTTTCGCCGATAACGGCGGCCGCTGCCAGCGGCATGCGCGCAGCGGCGTCACGCACGGCAACCACCGGTTTGCGGGAAGTGCAGCGGCCGGAACCCACACGGCCGCGCGGCATTGGTGCGAAAGGGGGGACTCGAACCCCCACGCCTTGCGGCGTCAGAACCTAAATCTGGTGCGTCTACCAATTCCGCCACTTTCGCAATGCCGCAGCTGCCCGGGTATTGTTGCAGGGATGCCTGCAAAGAAAAAGCGCTGCAGGCTGTTCAGGCCTGGCCTGCCGACCTCTGGACGCGCTATGGCGATGTTTGGCGACTCCTTGAAGCCGCCCCTTGACACCTGACCCTGCGCTAGAGCCCGGTGAATGATTCATGGCCGCGCCCTGCTGCAGGGTAAATCCGCGTCCTTCTGCGCGCGTAGGACAGCGACAATGTTTGCGAAAATTCCGTTAATCAGCCAAAAGAGACAATAGCCGCGATGAGAGATCGGTATCGGCAGATCGCGGCCCTGTCGCGAGACTGCATCAAAGAGATCGACCTCGCCGGGCGGATCGCGGCAGTCAACGTCAATGGCTTGAACGTCCTTGGCGCAAGCCACCAGGACCAGCTGATTTCCCGCCCCTGGCGCGAGTTATGGCCACCGGAGTCCGTGGGCCTGGTGGATGCTGCAATCGCAGCGTCCCTTGACGGCTCGGTACACGAATTCGAGGCGGCCTGCGTCAACTTCGTTGGCGTGCGCCAAACCTGGCAGGTCGTCACCAGCCCGCTATTCGACGAGCAAGGCAATGTCGAGGCAATCTTGGCGGTGAGCAAGAACATCTCCGACCGCCGCGCGCTGGAGGCAGCCTTCCATACGCTGGACAGTACCCTGGCCGCGGAGCGGGCGTTTTCCACCAGCGCCCTGATGCTGGCGCGCGCGCGCGAAAACTCGCTGTCGACCGAACTGCACAGCTTGCGCGACCTGCGCGAGCGCATCGAGGGCGACCTGGACATTGCGCGCGCCGCACAGAACGCTGCCGAAAAGATCTCCGAGCAGGCGCAGAAAGGCGAAGCGGTGGGGCAACTGCTGGCCGGCGTGGTCCACGATCTGAACAACGTGCTGCAGGCGGCCACCTCGGCGATCGACCTGGTCGTGCAGCGCGCGCAGATCGATGCACACGATGCCAAGCTGCTCGGCGTCGCCGATGCCGCGCTTCAACACGGTTCGGTGATGGCGCAGCGCCTGGTCGGCTTCTCGCGCCAATACCCCTACAGCCCTGAAGCGGTGGATCTGGCCGAACTGGCAGAACAGCTCAGCCCGCTGCTGGAACAGGTGGTTGGCGCAGACCTGCGGTTGCAGCTTCGCACCGTCGATGGCGGATGTTGCGCCATGGTCGACCGCCACACGGTGGAGCGCGCCATCCTGAACCTGGTGATCAACGCCCGCGACGCCTGCAGCAGCGGCGGCAGCATCAGCGTGGAAACCGGCGAAACCTTCGTTACCGAAGAAGATGCGCAACTGACCAAACCGGCAGGGCGTTACATGACCATCACCGTTGCCGACACCGGGCACGGCATGGACAGCACGGTGCAGGCGCGCCTGTTCGAGGCCTACTTCACCACCAAGCACGCAGACAAAGGCGCCGGCCTGGGATTGGCGCAGGTGTATAGCGCGGTACGCCAGGCGGGCGGCTTTGTGGACGTCACCTCGGCCCCGGGCCAGGGCGCGCGCTTCGTGCTGGCGTTTCCGCGCGTGCAACGGGACTAATCGCTTGCGCCGATGACTTCGCGTGACCAAGTCGCGGCATGTTGATTCGTAGACCGCCTGCAGATTGCGTGCGCGCACTCAGTCGCACGACAACCTGAAGGCGCGCAATGGCGTGCCGCCGACGTGCTGCACAGCACTGCTCCTGGCATCAGCGACGATGTATCACCGACGATCCGCTCAGTAATCGATCCCTGCCAATGTGCGTGGAGTGGCACACCGGCTACGCATCGGTGTCGATCCTTGCCTGACAGACTGTTGAGAAAATCATCTGCGTGGCGCAACGACGAGCAACTGCGATGCAGGCGATACCGCAACGCTGCGGCAGCATCGCAACCCGGATTAAGCGCTGGCCGCGACTCGTTGACAGCGGGCACAACACGCAGGCTTCTGTTTTAGTCGCGGAAAAAGAAAAGCACCTAGGTGTTTGCCTAAGTGCTTTTATTTGGTGGGCCGTCAAGGATTCGAACCTTGGACCTATTGATTAAGAGTCAACTGCTCTACCAACTGAGCTAACGGCCCTGAAACTGGTCGCACATTGTATGTGCTTTTTTGCTTCGTTGCAACACCCCGCGATGCATCGGGTCAAACGTTCCTGCAACTGCCTGTCATCAGTGGGGTGGCTGAGGGGACTCGAACCCCCGACATCTGGAATCACAATCCAGTACTCTAACCAGCTGAGCTACAGCCACCACTGAAAACCTGCTTCCTACCGCACCGCCGATGGCGCGCCCGACAGGACTCGAACCTGTAACCGCCGGCTTAGAAGGCCGGTGCTCTATCCGGTTGAGCTACGGGCGCCCGGACCGAACTTCGCATTCCCACGCCGTCGAGAGCTCGGAATGGTCGGGGTAGAGGGATTCGAACCCCCGACATCCTGCTCCCAAAGCAGGCGCGCTACCAGACTGCGCTATACCCCGGCGGGACCTTTTCATCCCGAAGGCTGGAAAGGTCGGCTATTTTGGGAACGATTGGCCTCGCTGTCAATCACCCTGTGTAAATTGGGAGATCCGGTATCCTCGCAATAACGCTCACCCATACGGCGAGCAACACTTTCATGGAGAAGACGCATGCGTAGCGGTAACCCGGCCCTTCGGGAATCCACGTTCCTCGACCTTGGCTCCGGCTCGGTGGTCACTCGCGATGGTCAGGCGATGACACTCAACGGGACCGTCAACAAGACCGGCCTGCTGTTGCTGATGGCGGTCGTCACCGCTGCGTTCGCGTGGTCGCAGTCGCTTGGCGCAGACGGTGTGCCGCTGCCGGCCGCACGGATTTACATGATCGCCGGTGCGATAGGTGGTCTAGTGTTCGCGCTGGCGACCAGCTTCAAGCCGACCTGGGCGCCGATCACCGCGCCGCTGTACGCGCTGGTGGAAGGCTTTTTCCTGGGGTCGATCTCGGCGGTGTACGAAGCACGCTTCAACGGCATCGTGTTTCAGGCGGTGCTGCTGACCTTCGGCACCATGTTCGCGCTGCTGTTCGCGTATCGCAGCGGCATGATCAAGGCGACCGAGAACTTCAAGCTGGGCGTGGTGGCGGCTACCGGCGGCATTGCGCTGGTGTATCTGGCGACGATTGTGCTTGGCTTTTTCGGCGTGCGGATTCCCTTCATTCACGACTCGGGCCTGATCGGCATTGGCTTTAGCCTGTTCGTGGTGGTGGTGGCGGCACTGAATCTGGTGCTGGATTTCGACTTCATCGAGAGCGGCGTCGAACAGGGCGCACCCAAGCACATGGAGTGGTACGGCGCATTCGGCCTGATGGTGACGCTGGTGTGGCTGTACATCGAGTTCCTGCGTTTGCTGTCGAAGCTGCAGTCGCGCAATTAGCGGGGAATTGGGAATCGGGAATCGCAAAAGCGCTTCCCTGCGATCGATGGCCGAATGACGCAAGACGAATCCCAAGCAAAAAGAAAGGGCGCCTAGGCGCCCTTTCTTTTTATGCGATCAACCAATGCGCTCAGAGGCGGCTGGCAATGGCCTTGGCAAAGCCCATGGTGTTGCCGGCGCCGCCCAGGTCGGGGGTCAGCGAGTCCTTGGCTTCCAGGGTCGCGACGATGGCTTCGCGCAGGCGCTCGGCGTTCTGCGGCTGACCGATGTGGTCCAGCATCTGCGCCGCGCCCAGCAGCAAGGCGCACGGGTTGGCCTTGCCCTGCCCTGCGATGTCCGGCGCCGAGCCGTGCACGGCTTCGAAGATCGCCGCGTCCAGGCCGATATTTGCGCCCGGGGCCAGGCCCAGGCCGCCGACCAGACCGGCACACAGGTCGGAGATGATGTCGCCGAACAGGTTGGTGGTCACGATGATGTCGAACTGCTCCGGACGCATCACCAGCTGCATGCAGGTGTTGTCGACGATCATTTCCTGGAATTCGATTTCCGGGTACTGCGCGGCCACATCGCGTGCCACCTTCAGGAACAGGCCCGAGGTCGACTTGATGATGTTGGCCTTGTGCACCGCGGTGACCTTCTTGCGGCCGGTGGCGCGCGCCAGGTCGAAGGCGTAGCGCACGATGCGCTCGGAGCCCTTGCGGGTGATCCGGGTGCCGGAGAATGCAGTCTCGCCATCCTCGGATACGGTCTGGCCTTCGCTCAGGTACGCGCCTTCGGTGTTCTCGCGGACGGTGATCAGGTCCACGCCATCGGCGAAACGCGACTTGGTGTTCGGGAACGACTTGGCCGGACGCACATTGGCGTACAGGTCGAACTTGCGACGCATGGCGACGTTGATCGAGCTGAAGCCCTCGCCGACCGGCGTGGTCAGCGGGCTTTTCAGCGCCACCTTGTTCTTGGTGATCGACGCCAGGGTGGACTCGGGCAGCAGATCGCCGTGCTTTTCCAGCGCGACCAGGCCGGCGTCGGCATATTCGTAGGTCAGGCCAGCTTGCAGCGCGTCGAGCACGAACAGCGTGGCATCCATGATCTCCGGGCCAATGCCGTCGCCGCGGATGACCGTGATTGTCTGCGTCATATCGTTGGGTTTCCGAACTTGAAGGGGGGAGCGCCAGCCGTCAAACCCGGCAGATCGGCGCAATGAGGTTTCACCGACAATTATGCCCGATGCCGGTGAAGGCGCCCAAACCGACCTTGGTCTAAGAGCGGCAGACCCCCAAATGCAAGGCGCCGCCCCGATGGGCGGCGCGTGCACGCTTGCTCGTTTCTACGACGCGCCAATCCCCACTCCCGCGCCTCAACTACCCACTCAGTCGTGCGCGTGCTGCGCCGGGGCCTGCGCGCCGCCTTCGAGCTGATCGAGAAAATCCACCGCGCGGCGCAGGTGCGGGATGACGATGGAGCCGCCGACCACCAGGCCGACAGAGAAGGTTTCGAAGAACTCCTCGCGGGTCACGCCTGCCTCTTTGCACTGGGCGACGTGGTAGCTGATGCAGTCGTCGCAGCGCAGTACCATCGAGGCGACCAGGCCGAGCAGCTCCTTGGTCTTCACGTCCAGAGCGCCGGCCTGGTAGGTCTGCGTGTCCAGGGCGAAGAACCGCCGCACCACCTGGTTCGGCTCGGCCAGGATGCGCTGGTTCATGCGCTGGCGGAATTCGGTGAACTCGCGCAGGCGGTCGTCTGCGCCGCCGTCATTGGCGCTCATGCCTGACCGCCGGCGCTACCGGCCAGCAACGGTTCGAGCTTGCCGGCGCGGTGCATGGCCATCATGTCGTCGTAGCCGCCCACGTGGACGTCGCCGACGAAGATCTGCGGCACGCTGGTGCGCTTGGCCAGGGCGACCATCTTGTTGCGCTCGGCCGGGTCCAGGTCGATCCGCACCTCGGTCCAGGTCTTGCCCTTGCTCTTGAGGAAGTTCTTGGCCGCCACGCAGTATGGGCAGATGGCAGAGGAATACAGGGTGATCTGCGGGCCGGAGGCCGCGTCCTGATCGGTATGGTCTTGGCTCACGGGAAACTCCGTGGTTGGTCTGAGGTCTGACACATGGTACCGGGCGACTGGAATTTCCATGTCGTCACCGCAACACTGTGGATTAACCGATGATTCACGCCATCGCGCCGTGCTGCCCGCATGCTCCGCGCCCTACCTGGGAGTTCCACTTGCGCCTGCTACCGCTCGCCACTGCCCTCACGCTGGCCGTCGCCATGGGCATGGCACCTGCGCAGGAAAGCCGCCTGCCCGACATCGGTTCGTCGGCTGGCGAATTGCTGACCCCGGCGCGCCAGGCCGAGTACGGCAGGATGATGCTGGCCGAGTTGCGCAACTACGACTACGTGCTCGACGACCCGCTGATCACCGACTGGCTGCAAACCATGGGCACCCGGCTGGGCGCCAACAGCGACCAGCCGCAGCAACCGTTTACCTTCTTCATGCTGCGCGACCGCCAGATCAATGCGTTCGCCACGTTGGGCGGCTATATCGCGGTCAATGCCGGGCTGGTCTTGACCGCCGAGCGCGAGGACGAAGTGGCGGCGGTGCTGTCGCACGAAATTGCCCACGTCACCCAGCAGCACGTGCTGCGCGGGGTGGAACGCGCGCAACGCGACCAGATCCCGATCCTGCTCGGCATGCTGGCAGCAGTGGTGGCGGCGCAACAGGCCGGAGGCAACTCCAAGGGCGATGCCACCATGGCCACCATTACCAGCGCGATGGGGCTGATGCAGCAGCGGCAGATCGACTACACCCGCTCCAACGAATCCGAAGCCGACCGGCTGGGCATCCGCACCCTGGTGCGCAGCGGCTACGATGTGGACGCGATGGCCGGCTTCTTCGAGCGCATGTCGGTGGCGATGCGCGCCAACGAGGGCGGTTACAGCGCACCGGATTTCCTGCAGACCCACCCGGTTACGGTCACCCGTATCAGCGAGGCAAAAGCGCGCGCCGAGCAGATGAAGAAGAACACCGTGGTGTTGACCACCTCGGTGCCGGGCGGAAGCCGCCAGGAACGCGTTGACCCGGCCGACCCCTCGCTGTCGGAGCCACTCAGCCGCAACGGCAATGCGCTGCTGCCCTATGCGCTACGGTTGCCGGTGGACGCACTGAGCCGCGGCGCAGACCAGCAGGGCTTCGACTGGGCCAAGGAGCGCCTGCGCGTGCTCAGCGCAACCACGCCGGATGCGGCGATTCGCGAATACGAGAACCTGCGCCGCAGCGCCAAGCAAGGCTTGAGCGATGCGCAGCGCTACGGCCTGGCGCTGGCCCGGCTGCGCAACAGCGGCGGCCGGCCGGGCGAGCCGGTGGCCGAGCTTGCCGCCCTGCTCGATGCGCACCCGGACAATCTGTGGCTGGCGCTGGGTCTGAGCGAGGCGCAAGCGCGGGTGGGCCAGCGCGAGGCGGCCAATGCGCGCTTCGATGCGCTGCTCAAGCAATTGCCGAACAACCGCGCGGTGGCGCTGACCTATGCCGGCGCGCTCAACGAGCAGGCCAGCAAGGGGTCCGGCCAGCGCGCGCGTCAGGTGCTCGAGCCTTTGCTGCACCGGCGCAGCGACGACCCGCTACTGCAGCAAGGCTACGCCCGCGCCTGCGAGCTGTCCGGCGACCACCTGCGCGCGAGCGAAGCGTATGCCGAAGCGGCGTTTTTGAACGGCCGTGCCGAACAGGCGCTGATCCAGCTGGAAGCGTTGAAAAAGAAAGATCTCGACTATGTGACACGGGCGCGCGTGGATGCACGCATCGCCGCGATCACCCCGACCGTGCTGGAGCTGCGGCGCCAGGGCATCCGCGACCCGGATCTATCCACGCGCTGATTCCCGCGCACTGACATCCTGGCGTTACGTTGCCGGCATCAACGATGCGAACGCATGCTTTCGCAAGGCGACCCGGCGAGGCGTAGCGGTTCAGTCCGCTTGACGCAACGGCGGACCGTACGAAGGCAACGCCAGCGATGTCACATTAGAGTCACAAAACCGTAGTCTACTGGCGATCAACCAGAGCCAGACGGTAAGCCCCGCGTGCAGAAACGCATTCTGATCGTCGATGACGAACCCGCGATCCGCGACATGGTGGCGTTCGCGCTGCGCAAAGGCGAGTTCGAGCCCATCCATGCCGGCGACGCGCGCGAGGCGCAGACCGCCATCGCCGACCGCGTGCCGGATCTGATCCTGCTGGACTGGATGCTGCCGGGCACCAGCGGGCTGGATCTGGCGCGTCGCTGGCGCAAGGAACAGCTGACACGCGAGATTCCGATCATCATGCTCACCGCGCGTGGCGAAGAAAACGACCGCGTCGGTGGCCTGGAAGCCGGCGTCGACGATTACGTGGTCAAGCCGTTTTCGGCACGCGAGCTGCTGGCACGCATCCGTGCGGTGATGCGGCGCACCCGCGAGGACGACGAAGACGGCAGCGTGGCGCTGGGCCGCCTGCGCATCGATGGCGCCGCGCACCGCGTGTTCGCCGGCGATGCGCCGGTGCCGATCGGCCCGACCGAATACCGCCTGCTGCATTTCTTCATGACCCACCCCGAGCGCGTGTATACGCGCACCCAGCTGCTGGACCATGTCTGGGGCGGCAGCGTGTATGTGGAAGAGCGCACCATCGACGTACACATCCGCCGCCTGCGCAAGACGCTGGAACCGTTCGGCCTGGAAAACATGGTGCAGACCGTGCGCGGCTCGGGCTATCGTTTTTCGTCGGCGACCTGACGTGCCGCCAAGCCGCCCGGCCGGACTCTGGCCGGGGCGGCTGCCCACCTGACGCTTCGTGATCACGCCTTCCATGCCTCAACATATTCGTTCCGCCTGGCTCAAGACGCTTGGCACCCTTGCGCTGTTGCTGGGCGCTGCCGTCGTGGTGGGCGTATTGATCGAGCATGTGTGGATGGCACTGACGCTCACCGCGCTGGGCGTGCTGACCTGGCATTACTGGCGCCTGCGCCAGGTGCTGCGCCGGCTCACGGCGCGCCAGCGCGCCGAACCGGCCGCCGGCGTCGGCGCCTGGAACGAGCTGGACCGGCTGCTGTATCGCAGCCAGGCCGAAATGCGCGGGCGCAAGCGCCGCCTGATCGATATGTTGCGCACCTACCGCGCCGCAGCGCAGGCGCTGCCGGATGCGGTGGTGGTGGTGGATCGCAACGGCCAACGCGTGCAGTGGTTCAACAAGGCCGCCGGCGGTTTGTTGGGCCTGCATCACCCCGGCGATATGGGCGTATCGGTAGTGGAGCGGCTGCAGCCGTTGCCGCTGGCGCATTGGCTGGCGGCCGGTCGCAATGCAGAACCGATGCTCGATGCCGCCTCGCCGGTGGACCCGGATCTGCGCCTGAATCTGCGCCTGATTCCCTATTCCGACGACTACTGGCTACTGGTGGCG
Source organism: Xanthomonas nasturtii (assembly GCF_001660815.1). Lineage (GTDB taxonomy): Bacteria > Pseudomonadota > Gammaproteobacteria > Xanthomonadales > Xanthomonadaceae > Xanthomonas > Xanthomonas nasturtii. Next base: position 142,840 of record NZ_LYMI01000045.1, on the reverse strand, counting down.
CGCGATGTCAGCAAGCTGCTGCGGCTGGAACAGGTACGTCGCGACTTCGTGGCCAATGTCTCGCACGAACTGCGTACCCCGTTGACGGTGGTGCACGGTTACCTGGACATGCTCGACCCGGAAGATTTCCCCGATTCGGGCCCGATGCTGGCGGAGATGCGCAAGCAATCGCAGCGCATGGCGCAGCTGGTGGAAGACCTGTTGACGCTGTCGCGGCTGGAATCGCAGGAAGAACTCGGCGAAGAACACGTGGCGATGGCGCCGATGCTCTCCACCCTGCGCCGCGAGGCCGAGGCGCACAGCCAGGGCCGCCACACGGTGGAAGTGATCGATGAGGCCGGTGTGGATCTGCTCGGCTCCAACAAGGAACTGCACAGCGCGTTTTCCAATCTGGTGACCAATGCGGTGCGCTACACGCCGGGTGGCGGCACGGTGACGATCCGCTTCGTGCGCGAAGGCGATGGCGCGGCGCTGGCGGTGCGCGACACCGGCTACGGCATTCCCGCCTCGCATCTGCCGCGCATCACCGAACGCTTCTATCGGGTGTCCAGCAGCCGCTCGCGCGAGAGCGGCGGCACCGGGCTCGGGCTGTCGATCGTCAAGCACATCCTGGGGCTGCATCAGGCGCGCCTGGACATCGAAAGCGAAGTGGGACGCGGCAGCGAATTCTCGTGTCATTTTGTGGCTGCGCGCGTCGTGCAGCGCGAGCAATCGGTGCCACTGTCACGCTCGGCGTGATATGTAGTAAGCATGCGCCGCAACGCGCTGCGATCGGCTCGTGACGTGCGCACCGCGTTACCTTCGCTGCATGGCACGCGCGGCAAATACGCACACTTTCCGTCTTGATGACCGACTCCATGGGCCACGCCAAAGAACTGCACGACATCACACCCGGCGACGACATCGCCACCGATCCCTTGCGTGATCCGGCGCTGTACATCAACCGCGAGCTGTCGCAGCTGGATTTCAATTTCCGGGTGCTGGCGCAGGCGCTCGATGAACAGGTGCCGTTGCTGGAAAGGCTGCGCTTCCTGTGCATCTCGTGCACCAATCTTGACGAATTCTTCGAGATCCGTGCGGCCACCGTGCGGCACGCACAAGAGTTCGGGCTGCCGCCGGCACCGGATGGGCTGAGCCCGACCGCCATCCTCAACGCGGTGCACGATCGCGCCGCCAAGCTGGTCGAGCAGCAATACCACGCATGGAATGAAGTACTGCGCCCGGCGATGGAAGGTGCCGGTGTTGCCGTGCTCAGCCGCTCGGCCTGGACCTCGCGCCAGAAGCGTTGGCTGCGTGCGTATTTCCGCAACGAGATCATGCCGGTGCTGTCGCCGTTGGGGCTGGACCCGGCGCACCCGTTCCCGAAGATCCTCAACAAGACGCTGAACATCGTGGTGGTGCTGGAAGGCCAGGACGCGTTCGGCCGCGCCGGGCATCTGGCCATCGTGCGCGCGCCGCGCTCATTACCGCGCATCATCCAGCTGCCGGCAAGCCTGTCCCCGGAGGGCACGCAGAGCTTCGTCTTCCTCTCATCGGTGTTGTCCGAGTTCGTGGACGAATTGTTCCCGGGCATGCAGGTCATGGGCTCGTATCAGTTCCGCGTTACCCGCAATTCCGAACTGGTGGTGGACGAGGAAGAAGTCGAAAACCTGGCGCTGGCACTGCGCGACGAACTGGTCACGCGCGGCTACCGGCCGGCGGTGCGCCTGGAGATTGCGCACGATTGCCCGGCGCCAATCACGCGCACCTTGTTGCAGAATTTTGGCCTGAACGAAAATGCGGTGTACCGCATCGTGGGGCCGGTCAATCTGAGCCGTGTCACGCAGGTCTACGATCTGGTGCAGCGCCCCGAGCTCAAATACCCCTCGTTCAATCCGCGCACCTTGCGCGACAGCGAAGGCATCTTCGAGATCGTCAAAAAGGGCGATGTCTTGCTGCATCACCCCTTCGATGCGTTCACTGCGGTGCTGGACGTGATCCGTCAGGCCGCAGTCGACCCGAATGTGCTGGCGATCAAGCAGACGCTGTACCGCACCGGCAAGGATTCGTTGATTGTCGATGCGCTGATTCTGGCCGCGCGCAACGGCAAGGACGTCACCGTGGTGGTGGAGTTGCGTGCGCGCTTCGATGAAGAAGCCAACCTGGGCCTGGCCGACAAGTTGCAGGAAGCCGGCGTGCAGGTGGTCTATGGCGTGGTCGGTTTCAAGACCCACGCCAAGATGCTGCTGATCGTGCGGCGCGAGGGGCGCAAGCTCAAACGCTACGTGCACCTGGGCACCGGCAATTACCACAGCGGCACCGCGCGGCTGTACACCGACATCAGCCTGATCACGGCGGATGCGGAGATCGGCAACGATGTGCACATGCTGTTCCAGCAGTTGTCCGGGCTTGCCCCGCGCATGAAGCTGGAGCAGTTGTTGCAGTCGCCCTTTACGCTGCATGCCGGTGTGCTCAAGCGGATCGATCGCGAGACCCGGCTGGCCCGCAGGGGTCGCCCGGGCCGCATCATCGCCAAGATGAATGCCCTCAACGAACCGCAGGTGGTGCGTGCGCTGTACACAGCGTCGCAGGCGGGCGTGCAGATCGATTTGATCGTGCGTGGCGCCTGCACGCTGCGCCCCGGGGTGCCGGGCGTGTCCGAGAACATCCGCGTGCGCTCGATCGTGGGGCGATTCCTGGAACATAGCCGCGTGTACTGGTTCGGCAACGACGGTGCGGCCGAGTTGTATTGCGCCAGCGCCGACTGGCTGGAACGCAATCTGCTGCGGCGGGTGGAGACCTGCTTCCCGATCCTGGAGCCGGATCTGGCCAAGCGTGTCTACCGCGAAGTGCTGCAGAACTATCTGGACGACAACGTCAGCGCCTGGGAGCTGGATGCCGAGGGCGTGTACCACAAGCGCACTCCCGGCCCGGGCGAGCCGCCACATTCGGCGCAGATGACCTTGCTCGACCGGATCTGAGCGCCGCGGGCAGCGCGCAGGGCGGGACGCCGTTCGCCAAGACGAGCGGCGCGTCCGCAACCGCTGCCTGCAAGTGGCACCCGGCGATTCGACCGCCGACCACGCCCGCTCGCGCATGCGCATACGTGACCTCTCACGGGGCCAGCGGCCCATCGGCTACCATGCGGCCATGCCAATGCCCTCCCCCATGATTCCGCCCCTGCGCGATGGCGATTTTCTTGCCGCCATCGACCTAGGGTCCAATAGTTTCCACATGGTCATTGCGCGCTACCTGATGGGTCAGCTGCGCGTCGTCGATCGCTTGCGCGAGACCGTGCGCATGGCCGATGGTCTGGATGGCAAAGGTGGCATCTCCAACGAAGCGCGTCAGCGCGCGCTCGAATGCCTGGCACGTTTCGGCCAGCGCATTCGCGAAGTGCCCTCGCTGCGCGTGCGCGCGTTGGCCACCAACACGGTGCGGCAACTGCGTTCGCCGCAGGCGTTTCTGATGCCGGCCGAGACCGCGCTGGGCCATGCGATCGAAGTGGTCAGCGGGCGCGAGGAAGCGCGCCTGATCTATCTGGGCGTTGCGCATGCGCAGCCGCCCAAGCCCGATCAACGCCGGCTGGTGATCGACATCGGCGGCGGCTCGACCGAGTTCATCATCGGCCGCGGCTTCCAGACGCTGGAACGCGAGAGCCTGCAGGCCGGCTGCATTGCCAGCACGCGGCGGTTTTTCCCCGGCGGCAAATTGTCCAAGAAGAAATGGAAGGACGCGCTGACCGAGATCGGCGCCGAATTCCAGCAGTTCGCCGGCCAGTACAAGGCGCTGGGCTGGCATGAAGCGATCGGCTCGTCCGGCACGCACAAGGCCATCGGCGAGATGTGCGCGGCGATGAAGCTGACCAAGGGCGCGATCACCGCCGAGGCGCTGCCGGCGCTGCGCGACGAGTTGCTCAAGGCCAAGCGCATCGAAGATATCCAATTGCCTGGGCTGGCCGCCGAGCGGCGCCCGATCATCGCCGGCGGCATCCTGGTGCTCGAGGCCGCCTTCCAGGCGCTGGGGCTGGAGAAGCTGATGGTCAGCAAGGCCGCGATGCGCGAAGGCATCCTGTACGACATGCTCGGCCGCGGTGGCGAAAACGATCCGCGCGACAGCTCGGTGGCCTCGCTGGTGCAGCGCTACGGCATCGACGAAGTACAGGCGCAGCGCGTGGAAGCCACCGCCTGCCGGCTGTTCGACCAGGTCTGCGAGTCCTGGCAACTGGATGGCGACGATGCACAGGTGCTGCGGCGCGCGGCGCGTCTGCACGAGCTGGGGCTGATCATTGCGCACAGCCAGTACCACGTGCACGGCAGCTACATCCTGGAACACTCGGATATCGCCGGGTTTTCGCGGCAGGAACAGCAGGTGCTGGCCGCGCTGGTGCGTACGCATCGGCGCAATGTGCCCAAGACCGCATTCGACGCGCTGCCGGACCGCTTGTTGCTGCCCACCCGCCGCAAGGCCGCGCTGCTGCGGCTGGCGGTGTTGCTGCACCGCGCGCACGAATCCGACCCGATCCCGACGCTGGAACTCACTGCAGATGACACCCGGCTGTCGTTGATCCTGTCGCAAAGCTGGATCGACTCGCGCCCGCTGCTGCGCGCCGACCTGATCGGCGAAGTCGAAAGCATGGCGGGCCTGGGGATCACGTTCAAACCGTTTGTGACCTGAGGCCTTCGGCCTCAGTTGGGATTGGGGATTGGGGATTGGGAATTTGTTGATCCCTGCAGACCACGTGTTGCGGGCTTGCTGACATTTGCACAGCCCGCTTCTGCGAATCCCGAATCCCGAATTCCCACTCCCGTCGCGCCTGTCATCGCCACGTCTTATTGGCGCAACATCCATGCCATCGCGCTCCCGGAAGCTAGTCAAAACGGGAGAACGGGCATGCGCTACGCGATCGTTACCGAAACCTATCCCCCCGAGGTCAACGGTGTTGCACTGACCGTGCACGGACTGGAAACCGGGCTGCGCGCACGCGGGCACCAAGTGGATGTGGTGCGTCCACGCCAGAGCGCAGACACCGCACCGACCGCTGCGCTGCTGGTGCGCGGTGCATCGCTGCCGCGCTACCCGGGATTGAAATTCGGCCTGCCGGCCACGCAACGCCTCGTGCGTCATTGGCGCAGCACGCAACCGGATGCGATCTATGTGGCCACGGAAGGCCCCCTGGGCTGGTCGGCGATGCGCGCGGCTCGCCGGCTCGGCATTCCGGTCGCTACCGGCTTGCACACCCGCTTCGACGAATACCTGCCCGACTACGGCGCCGCCTGGCTGCAGGGCACGGCCTTGCGCTGGATGCGGCGCTTCCATAACCAGGCCGATGCCACCCTGGTCCCCACGCGCGAACTGCAGCAGTTCCTGCGCAACGACGGCTTCGAACGCGTGCAATTGCTGGCGCGCGCAGTGGACAGCCAGCAATTCGACCCAAGCCGTCGCGACCCGGCATTGCGCGCCACCTGGGGCATCGAAGGCGAAGGCTTTGCCGCCATCTACGTGGGGCGCATCGCCAGCGAAAAGAATCTGCCGCTGGCAGTGCGTGCCTTTCGCACGCTGCAACAGATCCGCCCGAACGCGCGCTTCGTGTGGGTGGGCGATGGCCCGGCACGCGAGAAGATTGCGCAGGAAAATCCGGACTTCATTTTCTGCGGTGTGCAGCGCGGCGATGCCCTGGCGCGTCACTTCGCCAGCGGCGATCTGTTCCTGTTCCCCAGCCGCAGCGAGACCTTCGGCAATGTCACCCTGGAAGCGATGGCCAGCGGTGTGGCGACGGTTGCTTTCGATTACGGCGCTGCACGCGAGTACCTGCGCAACGGCCAGACCGGCGCGGCGGTGGATACCGACGACGGCTTCATCGAGGCCGCCGTTGCGCTCACCAAAGACGACGCACTGCGCCAGCGCTTGGGCAATGCGGCAGCGCAAGCGATGAAAAAGCTGCATCCAGACAATGTGGTTTCCGATTTCGAAGCCTTGTTGCTGGGAATCAGTGCTGCACGGGGGCGTTATGTCGTCAACGCGGCTTGAGGTCTTGCGCGGCCACGAGGTACGCTGGTGTCGGCGCGCCAATCACTGGTGCCGGCGCCACCCGGTACGGCGCGCGTTCGCCACCATCAGCCGCCTGGGCGACGGCGTGTTCTGGTACGCCCTGATGGGGTTGCTGGTGGCCCTCGACGGCATGCACGGCGTGCGTGCATCGGCGCACATGGCCGCCACCGGCGTACTCGCATTGACGTTGTACAAAGCGCTCAAACGCTGGACCCGCCGCCCGCGCCCGTATGCGGCAGACATGCGCATTCGTGCCTGGGTGGCACCGCTGGACGAGTTCAGTTTCCCCTCCGGCCACACCTTGCACGCGGTGTCCTTCAGCATCGTGGCGCTGGCCTACTACCCCTGGCTCGGCCCCTTGCTGGTGCCGTTTTCGGCCGGCGTGGCGCTCTCGCGCGTGGTGCTGGGGCTGCACTATCCCAGCGACGTGCTGGCCGCCACGGTGATCGGCGTGCTGCTGGCGAGCCTGTCGCTGTGGGAGTTGCCGGCGGTGTTGGGGTAAGTGCTGCCGGTTTGCGTGAGGGCGGCTTGCTGACAGGTAAGCGTAATGGTAAAAGGACAGGTACCAGAACGGTACCGAGTAAGCAGCAAGACCTGTTCGCTTCATCCTTCTCCCGCCGGGACATTGTCCTCCTTTACGGGGGAGAAGGTGCCCCGCAGGGGCGGATGAGGGTACGTGCGAAGCTTCATAGACTCGCCGTCGATTGTTCTTTCGCCAACGTTGATAAAGTAAAACGCAGCGCAGCAATTGCGACTTCAGCGTGTGGCTTCGCCCCGTACCCTCACCCCTACCCCTCTCCCGCAGGGAGAGGGGATCTTGCGCTGAAGGTATGCGGTGAGTTGATAAAAGTTGCCCATCCACGCGCATGCCCATGGCGCGTGCGACCCGCAGGAGGTCTAAATAGCGTTCACCAGCCTCCGGCGTCGTTGCAAAAATCGTTCGCACATCAATCGTCACGCAACTGAAGCGCTTCTCCGCTTCTCCGCTTCTCGATTCCCAATTCCCAATTCCCTCCCCGCCCTGCCGCCGTACAATGGCGCAATGACGACCCTGTTCATTTCCGACCTGCATCTGGATCCGGCCCGGCCGGCGATCACCGAGTTGTTTCTGGATTTCCTGCGCACGCAGGTATCCGGTAGCGACGCGCTCTACATCCTGGGCGACCTGTTCGAAGCCTGGATCGGCGACGACACCCCGTCCACGGCCGCCGATGCGGTGGCAGTGGCGCTGCATGCGGTGGCCGACGCCGGCGTGCCGGTGTTCTTCATGCACGGCAACCGCGACTTCCTGTTGGGCGAAACCTACGCGCAGCGCGCGGGCTTCCGCATCCTGCCCGACCCCACCGTCATCGATCTGTACGGGCACACCACGCTGCTGATGCACGGCGACCTGCTGTGCAGCGACGACACCGCCTACCAGGCATTCCGCGCGCAAACACGCGACCCGGTGTTTCAGGCGCAATTCCTGGCGCAGCCGCTGGCCGCACGGGTGGCGTTTGCGCAGCAGGCGCGCGCGGCCAGCCAGGCGCGCCATGCAGAACTCAAGCAGGGCGACCAATCGCGCTTCGAGACCGTCACCGACGTGACGCCATCCGAAGTGGAAGCCACCTTCGTGCGGTACGGGTTGGACCGGCTGATCCACGGCCACACCCATCGCCCTGCCATCCACACGGTGCAAGCCGGCGGCCACACCTGCACCCGCATCGTGCTGGGCGACTGGTACGAACAAGGTTCGGTCCTGCGCGTGGATGCCGACGGCGTGGCGCTGGAGCAGTTGGCGCTGTCACCCGTCTGACCGACGCGCTGTGCCCGCCGCGGCACAGCGAGGCACTGCTGCATTCAAGGCGCTCGGAATCAACTCAAGCGCACCCGACTCGCGCGCGGCCCCTGTCGTGCGGCTGTGCAGGGATGGAGCGGCGATGCTTGCCGAAACAGATGCGCAGATCAGCACATCTACCTCGCGCGATGACCGCCAGCCTCACTGCAGGCTTTTCGCACGCTCGGCGTAGTCGACGAAATCGGCGTTCACCACGTCGTACCACAGCAGCGTGCCATCGGCCTGGACGCGGAAACGGTCGCGCACCGGGCTGGTCTGCGGGTCGCCGGGGCAATCGTCGCCATGGCGCTCGTGTACGGCAAATTCGAACGCGCCCGGCGAAGCCGCATCGTCTTCTTCTGCCATGATGCTGATGCAGTTGTCCGGGTAGACACGATCGCTCTGCAGGCGGGCTTCGAGCACACGTAACGCACGGGCGTGCACGTCGGCGCTGGCAGCCGGTGCAGGCGCGGTCGCGGCGGGTTTGGGCTGTGTGGCGACCGGGTCGGTGGGTTGCTGCTTGCATCCGGCAACCGCCAGCGCGGCCAGGCAGACAAGCGCATAGCGCAGGGACGTGGACATGAGGGCTCCGCTCGACAGGACAGGGCCGGCAGTTACCGGCGGTGCGCCTAGTCTGCGCGATCCACGCGCGCGGGTGTAGCGAACAAGCCCGGCACACGCGGTGCCGGGCCGGACCTGGATCAGGGAAGAAACCCTAACGGAAGCCGGCAATCGTGGCCTTGGTGTTGACCAGCACGCGTTGGTTGTCGGCGGTGCTGGCGTTGCCCATCGGCACGCCGTTGTAGCTGATGTTGGGGTTGGACCAGTAGTTCAACCGCGGGCAGCCGCTGGTGCAGTCGTAGGCCATGATGGTGCGCCAGCTGTTGCCGTAGCGGTAGCCGTGGCCATAGGCATACGGCGAGGTGCTGGGGTCGTTGGTGGCGTCGTGGCGTGCGCTCTGCAGATGCCCGATTTCATGCGCGAAGCTGTAATAGCCGGTGGCGCAATCCCAGTACACCGATGCGAATGCGCTTGCGGCGGTCGAGCCGATCCCCGACGCCAGACCGCAGTAGCTGCTGTTGTCCAGCACGATCACGCCCACATCGGCAGTGTAGGTATTGCGGCTGGTGTGGATGCTGTCCATGTAGCCGTCGTTGGTCACACGGAAGCGCTGCAGGTCGGTGGTGAAGTTGCCGGTTTCGGTGTAGCTGTTGGTCTCGTAGCGCGCCAGCTGCAAGGTGATGCCCACGTTGCTGTTGATGTAGCCCTGGTTGGCTTCGGCCACCGCCAGCTGCACCAGCGATTGCATGTTGCCGCCATAGGCGGCCACGGCCTTGTTGGTGGCGACCACCAGCACGCGGATGGTGGCCGGGCTGCCGGACGATGCGGCAGCGGCGGTAACGCGTCCGTCACTGGGCATGTCGAACTTCGGCAGCAGGCTGTATTCGGCCGGATGCTCCTGCGGCATGCGCTGCTCGTCCACCTGCACCAGCACGTGGCGGCCATCGGCGAGCGGACGCAGGCGATACAACTTGCCGGCGTAGCGGATGGTGCCGGTGACAGTGTCGCCGCTGCGCACCAGGATGGCCGAGTTCAGCGGGTCAACGCCCGACAGCGTGCGCGCGCGGGTGCCGGCACGCGGGCCGAGGTTGCCGTACCACACGCTATCGCCGCCCTCCAGTGCATCTACCTTGGCCTGGGTGGCAGTAATGGTCTGGCCGTCCAGCTGCAGTTCCAGCAGTTTTTCCGTCGCGGTCACCGCGCCGGCGTCGAGCTGGACCACTTGTGCGTTGGCAGTGGACGGGGCGCTCAACAGGCGTTGCAGCGCAGGTTCGGCTGCAGCGGTGGCAGTGGCGCTGCGGCTCAGCGCAGGGCCGGTTTGATACAGCGGCTTGCCGGCAGCGGCGGCCGAACCGGCCAGGCACATGGCGATCAGACCCACCGTGGTGCACATCGACTTCGACTTCATCGTCTCTCTCTCCTTAGACATGAAAGTTACGGATGTGAAACACCGGACCCCTGCCCCCGGGACGCCATTAGGGCACCTTGGACCGCACCGAATGCAAGTTGTTACAACAGAAAATTACAGTTCTGTGATGTTTGCCAATGACTGGATGCGATTCCAACGGTGATCACGCAGGAACCAGCGCACAGTTCGCGCGCCAAGCCGCGCTGAGGTGGCGCGGCATTGCCTGCCGTCTCGGCGTCGTCAAGTTCGGGTGTGCTGTCGCGATCAGGATCAGCGGTGTGGGCCGCCATCGACTGCGCGCTTCGCCACGCAACGGCAGTGGCGCTTCACGCGCGCCGCTGCAGACCACACTTTGCGTGTCTCAGCTCGACAAGGGCTTTGACCTCGGCAGTGGCACGTCGATCGGCACACCGCAGTGATCGACACATCGGGCACACAGTGCGCTGCGCATGCGCCGCCCGCTCAGCCAGCCTGCTCCACCAGATCGGCCAGTTCGTCTTCGTCGAAACCGGCAAGCAACCGCGCTTGCAGATTGAACGGCCCATGCAGATAGCCGCCGGCGTATTCGCGCAGCAAGGCCTTGAAGCGTGCGCGCGGCTCGATGCCGGCCCGCTCGCAATACCAGCGATACCAGCGTGAGCCGGCGGCCACGTGTGCCACTTCTTCGCGCAGGATGGTTTCGAGCACCTCTGCCGTGGCAGCGTCGCCAAGCGCGCGGAGTTTGACGATCATTGCCGGCGTGACGTCCAGACCGCGCGCTTCGAGCACGCGCGGCACCAGGGCCATGCGCGCCAGGCCGTCGTGCGCGGTTTTCTCGCACATTTCCCATAAGCCGTTATGCGCGGCGAAGTCGCCGTAATCGCGCTCGTGCGCCTGCAAGCGTGCGCGCAACAGCATGAAATGGCGCGATTCGTCATCGGCCACTGCCACCCAATCGGCATAGAACGCCTGCGGCAGACCACGGAAGCGATACACCGCATCCCAGGCCAGGTCGATGGCGTTGAGTTCGATATGCGCGATGGCGTGGATAAACGCCGCGCGCCCGTCCGGCGTTCCCAGTCCGCGTCGCGGCAGCTCGCGTGGATGCACCAGGATTGGTGTTGGCGGCCGGCCCGGCATGCGGATCGGTTCGGGCACAGGCGCCGCCGCATCGATCACCACATGGCCCGCGCGAAAGGCCGCTGCGTACTGCTGGGTCAACGCGACTTTCTGCAGCGGGTCGGCCTGGTCCAGACACTGGCGCGCAGCAGCGAACAGATCGGCGCTTTCGAACGAACCGGTGCTCATGCCGTCGGCCGCAAGGTGTGACCGCTTGTGGCAGACACGCAGTACGCCCGCAAGCGCCCGCAGGCGCGCTGTGTTGCACAGCCTGCCGGCAGCATCAGCGCAGCCAAGCGGCCGCGCCACCGCACTAACTCAGGCGCGACGACGCTTCTTGGCATCGTCCGAGCGCAACTGCTGGATGCGTTCGAAATAGCCCGGCTCGATGCCGGTGATGTACTCGCCGTTGAAGCACGAGGAATCGAACTGCTTGATGTCCGGGTTACCTTCGCGCACTGCCACTTCCAGGTCTTCCAGGTCCTGGTAGATCAACCAGTCGCAGCCGAGGAATTCCTGGATTTCCAGCTCGCTGCGGCCATGCGCAATGAGCTCTTCTGCGGCCGGCATGTCGATGCCGTAGATGTTGGGATAACGCACCGGCGGCGCGGCCGAGGCCAGGTACACCTTGCGTGCGCCAGCATCGCGCGCCATCTGCACGATCTGCCGGCTGGTGGTGCCGCGCACGATCGAATCGTCCACCAGCAGCACCACGCGGTTGCGGAATTCCAGATGGATCGGATTGAGCTTGCGACGCACCGACTTCTGCCGCTCGCCCTGCCCCGGCATGATGAAGGTGCGGCCCACGTAACGGTTCTTGACGAACCCCTCGCGGTATTTCACGCCGAGCACGTTGGACATTTCCAGCGCCACATCGCGCGAGGTGTCCGGGATCGGAATGATGGTGTCGATGTCGTGGTCCGGACGCAGGCGCAGGATTTTTTCGCCCAGCTTCAGGCCCATGCGCATGCGCGCCTTGTGCACCGAGATGTTGTCGATCATCGAATCGGGACGCGCGAAATACACGTATTCGAAAATGCATGGGGCGTTGTTGGTCGGCGAAGCGCAGACTTCCGAAAACAGCTCGCCACGCGCGGTGATCACCAGCGCTTCGCCCGGGCGCACGTCGCGCACGCGCTGATACCCCAGGATATCGAGCGCGGCCGATTCGGAGGACACGATGTATTCGGTGCCTTCGGCGTGCTCGCGCTTGCCCAGCACCAGCGGGCGGATGCCGTGCGGGTCGCGGAACGCCACCAGACCCAGGCCCAGCACCACGCTGACCACCGCATAGCCGCCCTTGCAGCGGCGATGCACGCCGGCCACCGCGCGGATTGCCGCTTCGGGGGTGAGCATGCGCTGCGCGTCGAGCTCGTAGGCGAACACGTTCAGCAGCACTTCGCTGTCCGAATCGGTGTTGATGTTGCGGCGGTCGGCTTCGAACACCTGCTGGCGCAAGGCCTCGGTGTTGATCAGGTTGCCGTTGTGCGCCAGTGCAATGCCGTAAGGCGAGTTGACGTAGAACGGCTGCGCCTCGTCCATGCCTTCCGAACCGGCGGTCGGGTAGCGGCAATGCGCGATGCCGACGCGGCCCTCCAGCACCGCCATCTTCTTTTCGTCGAAGACGTCGCGCACCAGGCCATTGGCTTTTTGCACACGCAGGCGCGTGCCATCTGCGGTGGCGATGCCTGCGGCGTCCTGCCCACGATGCTGCAGGACGGTCAGGCCGTCATACAGCTGCCCGGCGACGTTCTGGTTGCCGACAATACCGACGATGCCACACATGGTGCGCGTTCTCCGCTGCGGCTTGCGCCGTTACTGTGAAGGTGGCCGTGCCTGGCCTTGGGATTCGACCCGAGCCGGGTCGCTTTCTCCGCCGCGAACCTGCGCCGGATCGATATTGGCCGGCATTGCCTGCGTCGGATCGCGTCCGTCGCCAGCCGTCTTGCCGGATTTGCCAAGCGCACGCGTGATGGTGTCGCTCAGGCCGGAACCGCCAAGTGCCTTGCCCAGGTCCGTATTATCGCCTGCCGAGGGCAACTTCCCCAACTCCGTTGGCAAGTTGTCGAGTTCCATCGATGGCATCTCCATCGACGGCATCCGCCATGCCGGCAGTTGCGCGCGCATCCAGCCGGCACCGGGCTGGAGCATGGGCAGCAGCACCGACTGGCGCCAGGACGGCTCGCGCGGCAGCGGGGTGAAGCCCATCAGCAGCACCAGCACGCTGGCCAAGAACGCGCCGCGCACCACGCCCAGGCCGAAGCCGAGCATGCGGTCGGTGCCACCGAGCTTGACCGCGTCCACGCCGGCGCGGATGACCATGCCGATCACGGCAACGCTGATCAGCACGCCGACGAACACCATGGCATAGCCGCCGAACGACTCGGTGGCCGACGGATGCTTGCCATCGGCCAGCCAGCGCGCCGCTGCGCCGCCGAACAGAAAGGTGGCCCAGCCGGCCAGCAGCCACGACAAGGTGCCGACCACGATCGCGACAAAGCCGCGCAACAAGCCCAACAGGGCCGACACCAGAATGATGACGCCCAGCACCATGTCGATCATCGGCGAGGTCTCCGCGCGGCGCGCACGCCGTGGCTGCAATCTGGCTCGGTCGTCATTGCCCTCCCCTCCGTGGGTGCGAGGCGTTCAAAAATCCTGCCGCAGCCGGCAGCGCAATGCGGGCAGCTAGCGGACACATGGCGGTGCGCCGGCAATGCAGTGTACGAGCGGATGCCATAGACGCAGCGGCCGCGCTTGCGTGCGGCCGGCGCAGACGGTTACGGATGCGGACGCACCATGCCGGAAATGCCGACCTTGGCCGCAACCTGCGCACGTAACTGTTCCGCATCGCCGCGATTGGCTACCGGGCCGACACGCACGCGGTTGAGCGCGCCCTTGTCGGTACGCACCTGCTCGACGAAAGCGCTGAAGCCGGCGGCGCGCACGCGGTCGCGCAAGGCATCGGCGTCTTCGGCACGACCGAATGCGCCCAGCTGTACGGCAAACCCGACGCCGCTCGCGGCCGGAGCGGCCGGCGCGGTGGCAGCGGGCTTGGCCGGTTCGGGCTTGGCCGGCGCTGCCTTCGCAACCTCCGGCTTGGCTGGCGTGGGCGTGGGCTTGGGCGCTTCGGCGGGCTTGGGTGCCGCAGCGACCGGCTTGGCCGGTTCCGGCGGCAGGCTTTCGGTCTTGGTCGCGGCGGGCGCACTGGCGGCGGCCACGCTGCTGGTCGGTTTGACAGCCGGCGCAGGCGTCGGCGCCGGTGCGGCGGCATTGGCATCCAGCGTCACCACCTGCGCATTGACGTCGCTGCGCACCTTCACTGCCTGCAGGCGCGCCGATTCGGCCTGGGCCTGGTCGGCATACGGGCCGACGCGCACGCGCCAGGCCGGGCGGCCATTGATCTGGGTTTTTTCGCTGAAGCCGGGCAGCTGCGCCTGCTTGAGCCGCGCGATCACCGCATCGGCATCGGCACTGGTGGCGTAGGCACCGAAATTCACCGCGTAGTTGCCGGCGGCCACATCAGGGGCGGACGGCGCGCTGGAGGGCTTGGCCAGGTCGGCCGCATCCGGGTTGTCCTGCACCGCTGCCGGCGCCGTGGCGGCACCGCGCATGCCCAGTGCACCACCGGCCGGCGCATCGCCCGGGGTGACCAGCGGCAACTCGCGGGTTTCGAATTCGCCATTGCCGGGCGCGGCAGGTGCTTCGAGCGGCACATCGGCCACACCGCTCGACGGCGCGGGGCCTTTGACCAGCATCGGCAGGAAGATCACGGCAAGTGCCACCAGAACGATGGCGCCAATCAGTCGCTGTTTCAGAGCAGTGTCCACAGAAGAGAGCTAAAGGCGGCGTGGCGGGGTGCCGCAGCGATTATAAGGCCGGCGCCACCTCGCCGACCCTAGTGGGCTGAATGAAGTGCGTTTAGCGCATCGGCCACGGTATGAAACGAGCCGAATACCAGCAAACGGTCGCCAGGCTGGGCGGCGGCCAGCACCGCGCGCACGGCATGCGCGACATCGGCAAGACACACCGCCTGCGCCGCAGCCGTGCCCTGCAGACGCTGCTGCAAAGCCTTCGCCGATTGTGCACGGACGCCTTGTAGCCCCGCCAGCGTCCAGTGATCCACCTGCGCCGCCACTGCCTCCACTACGCCCACCGCATCTTTGTCCGCCAGCGCGGCATAGACGGCATGGGTGACGCCGGCGATCGGCTGCGCGGCCAGTGCCTGACCCAGCGCGCGTGCAGCCTGCGGGTTGTGCCCGACATCCAGCAGCACCTGCACGCCGGCAATATCGATGCGCTGCAGGCGCCCCGCAACTTGAGCATCGGCAATACCCTGCGCCCAGGCCGCTGCAGGCACGTCTACCGGCAAGGCCTGCAACGCGGCGATCGCGGCTGCAGCGTTGGCCAGCTGTATCGGCGCGTGCAATGCCGGCATCGGCAGCTCCAGGGTCACTGCCACATCGCGCCAACGCCATTGCGGCGCGTCGGCTTGCTGGGTCTCAGCATGCTGCGCCTCGATCGGCTCGAAGAAATAATCGCTGCCGGCGCGGATCGCATTCGCACCCAACTGGTAAGCGCGACGCAACACACTGGAAGGCGGGTCGATTTCGCCCAGCACCACCGGCTTCCAGGCGCGGATGATGCCGGCCTTCTCGGTGCCGATCGCTTCGCGATCCTGGCCCAGCCAGTCGGTGTGATCGATGTCCACGGTGGTGATGACCGCCACATCGGCATCGATGATGTTGACCGCATCCAGGCGCCCACCCAGGCCGATTTCCAGTACCGCCAACTCCAGCGCGGACTGCTGAAACAGCCACAGCGCGGCCAGCGTACCGAACTCGAAATAGGTCAGCGTGGTGTCGCCGCGCACTGCCTCGACCGCAGCGAACGCTTCGACCAGCTGCGCGTCGCTGGCCTCGTTGCCGTCGATGCGCACGCGTTCGTTGTAGCGCAGCAGATGCGGCGAGGTGTAGGCACCCACCTTGCAGCCGGCCGCCCGCCCGATCGCCTCGATAAAGGCCACCGTAGAGCCCTTGCCATTGGTGCCACCGACGACGATGACGTGCTTGGCCGGCGCTGCGATCTGCAACCGCGCCGCGACCTCGCGCACACGCTCCAGACCCATGGCAATGGCGCTGGGATGCTGCTGCTCGATATAGGCGAGCCAGTCGGAGAGTGTGGCGGGAGTGGTCACGGTATTACCTGGCGTTCTTTCATGGCTGAAATTATCGCGGTTAATGACGTCTTGAACCAATAGTGGCGAGACCCTTCGATCCTTGAATCACAATCTTTAATGCCTGCCTCGCACATCAATGAACACACATCAAAATCATCGCGCGCGGCACCGGCGCGAGTTGCACATCACAATGGGTGGCGTGCCGGTGGTAATGGTTTGCCGAGAGAGTAACCATGCACGGTGGAACCCAAAGATGAGCGTTTGCCTTGAATGACTGCACTCACCGCGCCATTCGGGAAGCTCATCAAATCGTGCTCGCGCATGCAAAGCCGCCCAGGTACGCCATGGGGCAGTGGAGAGATCATGAGTCCGTAAGGGCATATCAGGCTTCTATGCGCAGGGCGTACGAGCACCTGTTCCGAATACATGCTGCCAAATGCCTCGGTCCATACCCACGGGACAATCCTGACGACCAGCGCCCATGCCACCAATCCAATCACCATCGTCGCCATCAGCCATCGGAAGATGCAGCGTTCAATACCGATTCGCTGCAGCTGACGCTGGAGCCTGCCACTGGCATTGGCCCAGAGCACCGTGCCAAACAGGGCTATGGCAGCGAAACAAAACACCACTAGGGTGAGGTCGATCAAAGCATTGGCTGGCGGAAGAAATTTGAAAGAATTAGCAAAGAAAAGCAACGCCGTCGGCGTTAAAAACAAAATAGCTAAACGTATAAGATGCGGCCTATGCATTCGTTGGACACCCGGCAAAAGTAGACACAGTCCTTCCTTGTGCGCCACACCTACCCGTGACTGCTACAACGCCCGATGCTTGGCTTCACCGAAAAACGGCGTGTGATGCGCGCAATCGTTCAGGCGCACCACATCCAGATGATCCACGTCCTCACCTTCGAGCAGGTTGAGCGTGGTCGGTGCCTGGCGGAAGGTCCACAGCTTGGACAACGGCAGGCCCAGAATCTTGCACAGGATCACGCGATTGACTGCATCGTGCGCCACCACCAGCAAGGTGTCGTCGGCGCCCAGGCCATCGGCGGCACGCGCCAGGCCGCGCCAGCTGCGGTCCAGCACCTGACGCAAGGATTCGCCACCGGGCATCAGCACGGTGTCGGGTTCTTCGCGCCAGGCGCGCAGACGTGCGGGATCCTTGTCGTTGATCTCGCTGGCCAGCAGGCCTTCCCATTCGCCGTGCGCAATTTCCTGCAGGTCGGCATCGGTCTGGAGTATCGCTTCGCGCGAAGCGCCCAAGGCAGCCTTGGCGGTGGCCTGCGCGCGCGACAGCGGCGATGCCACTGCGCGGTCGATCTGCAGCGTGTGCAGCCGTTCGCCCAACGCGCGTGCCTGGCCTTCGCCCACCGGCGACAGCGGAATATCGATCTGGCCCTGGTAACGGCCTTCGGCGTTCCACGGCGTCTCGCCGTGACGAGCAAGCAGGATGCGCATGCGCTGGGAGTTCCTTGGGGAGGGGCCGAGTCGCCGCAGCGAAACGGGAGCGCATGATAACCCTTACCGCCTCCCCGCCGGCCGGCCGCGTCAGCGCACGCCGAGCTCCTTCAGCAGCTGCGGCGCCGGGGCGACTTCGGTCATGATCCAACGCATATAACGGCTGTCCACGGCAATCATGCGGGTCATGGCCGGGTCGAAGATCCAGTTGCTGCTCACCGACTCCCAATTTCCGTCGAACGCCAGACCGACCAGCTTGCCTTGCGCGTCCATCACCGGCGAACCGGAGTTGCCGCCGGTAATGTCCAGATCCGAGAGGAAGTTGACCGGTACCGAACCCAGGCGCTTGTCCTCCAGGCCGGCATAGCGCTTGGCCTTGACCGCATCCAGCAGGGACGTGGGCGAATCGAACGGTTCGGCGCCGGTTTCCTTGGCGGCGACCCCTTCCAGCGTGGTGAATGGCGTATAGGCCACGCCATCCTTGGGGGTGTAGCCCTTGACGTTGCCGAAGGTGATGCGCAGCGAGAAGTTGGCGTCCGGATAGACCGATTCGCCCTTGCTCCTCCGGTAGTCGGCCAGGGCTTGCAGATACACCGGCCGCGCCTTCAGCTGCTCGCCAGTGTGCAGCTTGTCCTCGCGCTCGATCTGCAACAGCGTTGGGGTCACCGCCACGGCGTACCGAATCGCCGGATCGGTGCTGGCTTCGAAGGCGGCCCGGTCGGCAGCGAGCCACTTCAGCCGCACGTCGGTGCTGCCCAACGCAGTGCCTTCGAGCTTGCCCAAGGCGGCCTGCACGGCGGCCGCATCGCCGCCACCCAACCACTGGTCCAGCGCAGCGATGCGCTGGTTGGCCGGCAGCTTCAGATACTGGCTGAGCCAATACTGTTGAAGTTGACGATCCATGGCCGGCACGTAGCGGCGCTCCATCTGCTTCATCGCCGCTTCGATGGTTGGCAGGTCGCGGTCCTGGTAACCGGATTCGCGTTGCGCATCGGGCTTGGCACGCTCCAGCGCCAGCCGGTACAGCGTCACCGCTGCACCCACCGTACCGGTGGAGTCGAACTGGCGCAGCACGAAATCGCGCTGCTGGGTGGCTTGGCTGTTTTTGAGCAGTTTGACCAAGGTGTCGTGCGCCGCAAGCGCGTTGCGCCCGCTTGCACCCCGCCCCTTGAGCCAGGCCAGCACCGCCGCTTCGTCGGCCTGCTTGGTGGCCTGCGCGCCAATGCGCTTGAAGCCTTCCAGTTGCCCGTCGAAGTTCTTGGCGGAGTTATTGAAGCTGGCCACGGTGCTGGCGTATTTCACCTGGATGTCGGGATCTTGCTTGCCGGCCTGTTCGATCAGGCCGATCACGTCCTTGATCTGCTGGCCGACCACCGGGTAGGTCCAGCTGGCGGTGTTGTCGAATTCGGCTGCCAGTGCATAACGGTTGGTCTTGTACGGATAGCCGGCCACCATCACGAAGTCGCCGGCGCCCAGCGGCTGGTCGGCAAACTTCAGGAAGTGCCTGGGCTGGTACGGCACATTGTCCTTGGCATAGGCGGCGGGCTTGCCGTCCTTGCCGACGTAGGCGCGATAAAACGAGAAATCGCCGGTGTGCCGCGGCCACATCCAGTTGTCGATGTCGCCGCCGAACTTGCCCACGCTACCGGGCGGTGCATAGGCCAGGCGCACATCCTTGATCTCCAGACTTTTGAACAACCGATAGGCGTTGCCACCGGCAAAACTGAAGAACTGGCAGCGGTAACCCGGCTGCGCTTCGCAGGCGGCGATCTGTTGCTTGCTGAAATCCTCAAGTGCCAGCGTGCGCTTGAGCGCATCGTCTCCGGCAGTGGCCATCGCCGCCTTGGCCGGCGCTGTGACGTCGGTAATGGCGTCGAGCACGTAGATACGCGCACTTGGGCCTGCGCTGAGCTCGTCTGCAGGGCGTGCAGCGTTGAACCCGTCCTTGATCAGATTCTTTTGCGCGGTGGAGTTGAGCTGGATCGCGCCATAGGCACAGTGGTGATTGGTGACGACCAACCCCTGCGGTGACACGAAGCTGGCGGTACAGCCACCCAGCGCGACCACGGCGCCCATCGGATCGCCGGTCAGGTCGGCCAGTTGCTGCGGCGAAAGACGCAAGCCGGCTTGCTGGAGTGGCCCGGCAATTTCCGGCAGTTGTTGTGGAACCCACATTCCCTCGCCAGCCTGCGCAGATGCGGCAACGGCCAGCGTGGCCAGGATGGAAACAGCAAACAGGTTCGGACGCATCGATAGCCCCAGAGTCATTTCGTTAGAGTGTAACGCTGACGTCGGCGACGCACGCCATGACTGATGGCAGGGTCGGCACCCGCTGCTGTCGGTAAGCGGGCGTGTCGCCGTGCGGCATGCGGCGGCCTGGCGGCCTGTGTCGCAGCGGCAGCTAAGCGCCAGCTTGAACGCGGCCGAATGCGGGGTCGCTGCGGCTGGGCCTGCCGGTTTCCAGATGCCCGGCCAGCCGGCGGCGGAAGGCGCTGCCCGGTTGCTCCACGACAAGGTCGTACCAGTGATCGCTCGCAGCGAGCGCCAGGCGAATGGTTTCGCGCTGACCTGCGGCCAGCTGCAACGAACGTGCGGTTGGGTCTGCATAGCCCAGCGCACGCAGCTGCACCGTGCAGGCGTGCTGCCCGGCATTGCCGATGTCCAGCACCAAGACGTCGCCATCCTGCCGCGCGTCTACCCAGGGCGCTGCCGATGGAGCGGAGGTCGATGAAACCTCGCCTGCGAATTCGCGCAGGAAGCCGTTTGGTCCGTGCACGCGCACGTTGTACTTGCCGTTGTGCATTGCCCCAACCGGCACATCGTCCAACTGCGTGCCGGGCAGCACCGTGTAATACCACGGGCCGCCACTGGCAGCGCTGCTGTAGACGTTGAACGCCGCTGCAGCCGCACCGCTGTTGACGAACTGCAGCTGCACACCGGTGTTGTCGCGCACCCGTGCATGCACTTGCAACGCATATGGCAATGCGCGCGCGGGACGTTGCCCCGGTTCCTGTTTCGGCATCGTTGCGGCGGTGGGTGCAACCGGCAGCGGTTTATCGCGTACGGCGGCCGTGCGTGCGCGGTAGTCGTCGACCGATGGCAACGCGCTCAACGCCGAGTCGTCCGGCTTGCGGAAGTCGAACACGCTGGTGAGATCGCCGCTGACCGCACGTCGCCATGGGCTGATATTCGGCTCGGCCACACCGAAGCGACGCTCCAGCAGGCGCAGCACCGAGGTATGGTCGAACACCTGCGAATTGACCCAGCCGCCCCGCGTCCACGGAGAGATCACCAACATCGGCACGCGGATTCCAAGGCCGACCGGCACACCATTGTACGACTCACCGCGCACATCGACATTGCTGCGCCCCATGCGTGCGTCCAGCGCCGGCAGCGGTGCGGGCACATGATCGAAGAAGCCGTCGTTCTCGTCGTAATTGATGATCAATGCAGTCTTGGCCCACACCTCCGGATTGGAGGTCAGCGCGTCGATCAAACGCGCCACCAGCGATTCGCCATAGGCCGGCGGCGCTTCGGGATGTTCGCAATACGCGGTGGGCGGAATGATCCACGACACCTGCGGCAGGCGCTTGGCCTGCACATCGGCTGCAATGGCCGCAATCAGGTGATCGGCCTGGGTGTGTGCTGCATTTTCTGCGGTGGACCCGGGCACGCAGGCACGTGCGCGCCGATAGCGCTCGTCGGCGCGGTCGAGCCCCCGGTAGTGCGCAAAATATGCCAGCGAGTTGCAGCCGAAGTTGTCGTATTCCTGGTACACGCGCCAATCGATGCCGGCGGCCTGTAGCCGCTGCGCATACGTGGTCCAGCCCATCGCCGCGTAACCGGGCTTGTCGCGCGCCATGTCGGCGGTCCAGTTGCCATCGTCGGCGTTGTCGGCCACCTGTGCGCGCAGGTCACCCACGCTCAGGCCGCTGGTGCCGGTGAACAGGTACATGCGGTTGGGATTGGTCGGCCCGTGCATCGAGCAGAAATAGCCATCGCAAATGGTGAAGGCGTCGGCGAGCGCGTGGTAGTACGGGATGTCCTGACGCTGGAAATACCCCATCGTCAGCTCGCCCTTGTACGGCACCCAGGCGTCGTATTCGGCCCAGCGTGCCGGGTCCTGCCCGTGGCCGGCTTTCCAGGAGTGATCCAGGCTCTTGATCAGCGGCGCGCAGGTGGTTTGCGAATCGAAGGCGAACGGCAACAGGCGCCGTCCATCGGCCGCAGGCTGGCTCCAGACCGGGTTGCCGTCGCGCAGTTGCAACGCATGCGGGTCGCCGAATCCGCGCACGCCACGCAGTGCGCCGAAGTAATGATCGAACGAGCGATTTTCCTGCATCAGGATCACCACATGCGCGATGTCGCGCAATGTGCCGGTGCGCGAATTGGCCGGCAGCGCCAGCGCGCGCCCGATCGACGAAGGCAGCGCCCCCGCCGCAGTGAGTGCAGCAACCCGATTGAGGAAATCGCGGCGCGAAGCAGATGACGTCATGACCAAAATCCTGGCGAAGCCTATGCAATGCAGCGCGCGATGCGGCTGCAGAGCACGTGTATAGCGGGCAAGCACGACAGTTTTGCGACAGCCACCGTCATCAATGTTTCATGAGCCGTTGACACCCTGCGTCGCGAAACGCCGGTGTTGCACCGCGCGTCCGCCCTCCGCCGCGCTCGAACAGGATTCCCCCATGACTTCCGCTCGTCGTTTTGATGTCACTCCGCTGGCGCTCGCCTTGGCCGCGCTGCTTCCCGTCATGGCGCAGGCCGCCGACCCGGTGGCCGCCAGCGTGGCCGACGCACCGGCAACGCCGGCCGATGCTGCAGGCAATGCAACGCAGCTGGATGCCATCAACGTGGTCTCGCAGGGCAGCACGCGGCAGGTGCAGCGCATCAGCCGCCAGGACATCGAACAACTCACACCGGGCAGCAGCGCCTTCAAGGCCGTCGAAAAACTGCCCGGCGTGCAGTTCCAGTCCGCCGATCCGTTCGGCACCTACGAATGGTCCACGCAGGTCACCCTGCACGGCTTCGATCAGAGCCGTCTGGGCTACACGCTCGACGGCATCCCTCTGGGCAACATGAGTTACGGCGTCACCAACGGCCTGCACATCACCCGCGCCATCATTTCGGAAAACCTTGGTTCGGTGGAAATCGCGCAAGGCGCCGGCGCGCTCGGTACTGCGTCCAACACCAATCTCGGCGGCACCCTGCAGTTCTATTCGGCCGATCCGCAGACCACGCCGGGCGCGCGGCTGGTGCAGACGGTGGGCAGCGATGCGACGCGCCGTACCTTCGTGCGTGCCGACACCGGCGACCGCAACGGCTTGTCGGCGTACCTGTCCTACGCCAATGCCAGCACCGACAAATGGAAGGGCTTCGGCGACCAGACTTCCGAACAGGCCAACCTCAAGACCGTGTACCAATGGGGCGACGGCAACCGGCTGAGCCTGTTTCTGGACACCTCGCGGCGCAAGGAATACGACTACATGGATCTGTCGTTGACCAGCCAGCGTGCGCTGGGCTGGGACTACGATTATCTGCAGCCGGACTGGTCCACCGCCGTGCAGATGGCGCGTGCATATCAAAACACCGGCGCCACCAGCGGCGTGGCCAACGGTTACCCGCAATCGCTGGCCGGGCTGCCCAGCGATTACAGCTGGCTCGATGCCAGCTACTACGCCGGCGGTGGCCTGCGTCGCGACAATCTCGCCGGCCTGTCCGGCACCTTCGTGTTCGGTGGCGCCACGCTCGATGCCACCGGCTACTACCGCGCCAATCGCGGCGAAGGGCAGTGGGTGACGCCGTACGTGGTCACCTCGGCGCAGATTCCGGTGTCGCTGCGCACCACCGACTATGGTCTGGACCGTTTCGGCGGCACCAGCGCCTTGAAGTGGTCGTGGGGCAATCACGATCTGGAAGTCGGTGCATGGGCGGAAAACGCGCACACCACGCAGGGCCGCAATTACTTCGCGCTTGGCAACGAGGGCTATACCTCGCTGTACAACATCTACGAAGCACAGACCCCGTTCCGCCGCGATTTCCAGCAGCGCTACACCACCCAGACCCGCATGCTGTACCTGCAGGACACCGTGCGCCTGCTCGATGACCGGCTGACGCTGAACTACGGCGCAAAGGCGCTGGACACCACCACGCGTGCGCAATCGCTGGTGCCGACCACCGCACTGGCGCAGGGCCGCATCCGTGCCGAAGACAACTTCCTGCCGCAGGTGGGCGTGAACTACAAACTCGACGAGCGCCAGGACATCTACGCGTCCTACAGCAAGAACATCGCCGCCTTCGGTTTCACCCCGTTCGCCACCTCGCAGGCCGCCTTCGACCGCAGCCGCTCCACGCTGGAGCCGGAGCAGTCGCAAACCGTGCAAATGGGTTACCGCCTGCAGGACGAGCAGTTTCAGCTCTCGGCCGACGCCTACTTCACCAAGTTCTCCAACCGCCTGCTGACCACCTCGCCGTGCACCGCGGTGCAGACCTGCGCTCAGATCCTGAGCAACGTCGGCGCGGTGCACAGCGCCGGTGCGGATCTGGCGCTGATGTGGCGCCCGGTCGAAGGCCTGAGCTGGTTGAACTCGCTGTCATGGAACCGCTCCCGCTATCAGGACGATTACCTCAACAACGGCGTGGTGGCCACGGCCGGCAAGGACGTGGTCGGCATCCCCGCGTTGATGTTCTCTTCCAGTGCCAGCTACCAGCTTGGCAACCTGCGCCTGGATCTGGACGGCAAGTACGTCGACAAGCGCTACATCACCTTCCTCAACGATTCGCAGGTGCCGTCGTACTGGTTGTTCAATGCAGGCGCACGCTACGACTTCGGCCGCGTGGGCCCGGTCGAGAATGTCGCGCTCGCCCTCAACATCAACAACCTCACCGACAAGCGCTACTTCGCCAGCACCGGCACCAACGGCTACGTCGCCTCCGATCCGAACGGCTACAACCAGACCATGGTGGTCGGCGCGCCGCGGCAGTACTTCATGAGCCTGGATGTGAAGTTCTAAAACGGGTCAGCAGCGCGCCGGTGGCACTTCTCCAGCAGGAAAAAAAGTCCCTCTCCCGCCGGAGGCGAGAAGTACCGCATGCGCGCCAATAGCGCGCATGCCTTGGAGCGCCCGCGCTGCCAGCGCGGGCTGGGGCGCGGAGCGGGGTTGAGTGAGGGTACGGGCGAAGCCCTGGTGTCGTTCCAACTGCACGAGGCTTCGCTCGCACCCTCACCCGGCGCTACGCGCCACCTTCTCCCCATGAAGGAGGACAATGTCCCGACGGGAGAAGTACGCAGTCACACCTTCCCCTGTGGAACCTTGGCTAGCACCACCACTTACTTCCCGCACCGCCGCATGGCTTCACTGCCGCGGCGCTTATAATTGCCAACTTACTTTTACTCAGCAGGCCCCGCCAGATGGCGCAGACGATGAAGGCGCTGGTCAAGCGCGAAGCGAACAAAGGCATCTGGCTGGAACAGGTCCCCGTCCCGACACCCGGCCCCAACGAGGTGTTGATCAAGCTGGAAAAGACCGCCATCTGCGGTACCGATCTGCATATCTACCTGTGGGACGAATGGAGCCAGCGCACCATCACCCCCGGCCTGACCATCGGCCATGAGTTCGTCGGCCGCGTGGCCGAGCTCGGTTCGGCAGTCACTGGCTATCAGGTCGGCCAGCGCGTCTCGGCCGAAGGCCACATCGTCTGCGGTCACTGCCGCAACTGCCGCGGCGGCCGTCCGCATCTTTGTCCGAATACGGTCGGCATCGGCGTCAACGTCAACGGCGCCTTCGCCGAATACATGGTGATGCCGGCGTCCAACCTGTGGCCGATCCCGGACCAGATTCCGTCCGAGCTGGCCGCCTTCTTCGACCCCTACGGCAACGCCGCGCATTGCGCGCTGGAATTCGACGTCATCGGCGAAGACGTGCTGATCACCGGCGCCGGCCCGATCGGCATCATTGCCGCGGGCATCTGCAAGCACATCGGTGCGCGCAATGTGGTGGTCACCGACGTCAACGATTTTCGGCTCAAGCTGGCCGCCGACATGGGCGCCACGCACGTGGTCAACGTCTCCAAGACCTCGCTCAAGGACGTCATGGCCGACCTGCACATGGAAGGCTTCGATGTGGGCCTGGAAATGAGCGGCAACCCGCGCGCGTTCAACGACATGCTCGATTGCATGTACCACGGCGGCAAGATCGCCATGCTCGGCATCATGCCGCGCGGCGCCGGTTGCGACTGGGACAAGATCATCTTCAAGGGCCTCACCGTGCAGGGCATCTACGGCCGCAAGATGTACGAGACCTGGTACAAGATGACGCAGCTGGTGCTGTCGGGTTTCCCGCTGCACAAGGTGCTGACCCATCAGCTGCCGATCGACGATTTCCAGAAGGGCTTCGACCTGATGGAAGAAGGCAAGGCCGGCAAGGTTGTGTTGAGCTGGAATTGATCGGCTGATTGTGCAGGTACGCAAAAGGCGCCGCGAGGCGCCTTCTGTATTTCGGTCTTCAAAAGTGCTTAAAAACGCAGCGAGTGACCCTTGGGTGCAGACGAATCGCTTCAAGACACGCGACGTCGGCAAGGATGCAGACAAAGCTCAGTCGGTTGGGTGCGCGTGACCTTGCTAGTCGCTCTGTTGAAACCTACGCATACCGGCATCTCCACTGGTCCTTGCCCGCCCACCCTCGCGGGACCCTTGACGCATGGATGCCGCCATGGGGCTTACATGGACGTACTTGCAGCGTGTCCTGCGATGGTGGGCAGGCAAGGCCCTGCAGCCAAGACACAGATCAACCGCTCTACAGGTGATCGATGCGCACGATGCAATCACGCCAAAACAAAACAACCAAGATTTAAAGCTAAAGGGTCGTTTAAATAGGCGGCGAAGAATCCACGTAGCACTTCTTGCCGCCTCACCACTCCACAGCCAACTCGTCAGAGCCGCTGTTTAATCCATCGCCATCATGGCCAGGTAACCGTCGCAGTTGCCACAAGATGGTTCTGCGAATTCTGCCGACCAAAACCGAATTCGGCTGCTTCGCTGGTGTCGTAATAGCCCACGCTCAGACCCAGCGGGCCGAACGTCTTGCCCACGTTGACGCCGAAATCGTTGTAGTCGTGGTCCACCTGACTCAGCGACGATGTGTAGACGCTGTGCCCTGCATGCGCGCCGAATGTGAAGTCGTACGGCAACGCCCAGTTGGCGTCCAGTGCGTGGTAGTAACCGTCGGTGTCGGTGCCGTACAAATCGTTGGTGTAGGCAAGGGTCAGGCTGTAGGTCTTCAGGAACGTGGTCTTGGTGATCAGCTCGGCGTAATTGGAAGCGCCCGCGCCCAGATATTGATAGCGGTTCACCACCACGTCGAGATTGAAATGGGTGCTCAGGTCGGTGTTGTAGCCGACAAAACCATCCACTTCCCAGTCCGGGTCGCCCGCACCGAAGTCGACATTGGAACCCCAGGTGCCGACGTAGAAGCCATACGGCAGTTTGTATGTGAGCCCGGCCTGAAATGCAGGCTCTTCGTTGGTCTGCGAAATACCGCGAAACAAGTAGTCGCTGGTCACCGCAAAGGTGCCGCTGAGCGGGGACGCGGGCGCGTCTTCATCCTGTGCCTGGGCCAATGGCGTTACACACATCAGCAGCAACGACAGACAACAAGCGGGCGGGGACGACTTCATGGGCATCTCCTGGTGCGATGGGCGGGTGGATGGCGCGAAGCGAATCTGCAATGACTTATTAGTTCAACTTTCATTGCAGCGCAACATGAACGTCGCGCCCGCTTGATCCAGCGCACACACTCGGGTGCCGATGCGCCGATCAGGTGTCCGTCTCATCGACCGCTTGCACCGAATCTTGATGTTCAGGATTCAAGATTGGGCATTGGGGATTGGTCACAGCCAAGACGAAGGCGCGCTGTGTAGTCTCCCTTCCAGCTGACCCATGCCCGCCAGCGATGCCAGCGCTCACCTACGCGGGAAATACCCCGTATTGTCGCGCTGCCAGCCGCAGCTGCTGGCCCGGCTGAAAATTACCGGCCGAGGCCGGCAGTTCCACTTCCACTTCATTACCGGCCGGCTCCAGCGTGGCGCGCAAACGCAGGCGCGCGCCACTGCGCTGCGACCATGCCACCGTCGCCGGCCAGCCGGTATCGTCGGGCACCAGATCTTCAGGCCGCACATACACCTCGACCGGCCCCGCAGCCAACGCAGCATTGGCCAGCGGCAGCGCATGCCCGGCCACCTGGATCTGGCCCTGCGCCAACACGCCGGGAATGCGGTTGACCGCACCCACGAACGAATACACGAATGGCGAGGCCGGCTTGTCGTAGATGATTGCTGGCGTGTCGAGCTGCTCGATGCGGCCGCGGTTGAGGATGGCGACGCGGTCGGCCAGTTCCAGCGCTTCTTCCTGGTCATGGGTGACGAACACCGTGGTCAGGCCGGTGCGTTCGTGCAACTCGCGCAGCCAGCGGCGCAGGTCACGACGTACCTGCGCATCCAGCGCGCCAAATGGTTCGTCCAGCAGCAGCACGCGCGGCTCGATCGCCAACGCACGCGCCAGTGCCACACGCTGGCGCTGCCCGCCGGAGAGCTGGGTGGGATAGCGCTGCTCCAGGCCCTGCAACTGCACCAGTGCCAACAGTTCTTCCACCCGTGCACGGATGCGCGCTTCGGCCCAACGCTCGTTGCCACGCCGCACGCGCAAACCGAAGGCGATGTTCTCGAACACATCCATGTGCTTGAACAGCGCGTAGTGCTGAAATACGAAGCCGACCCGGCGCGATTGCACGCTCATGCGGGTGGCATCTTCATCGCCGAACAGCACCTGCCCGCCATCGGCATGCTCCAGCCCGGCCATGATCCGCAGCAGTGTGGTCTTGCCCGAGCCGGAAGGACCGAGCAAGGCGAGCAACTCGCCCTGGCGCACGTCCAGGGTGATGTCGTCCAGGGCGGTGAAGGTCTCGAACTGCTTGCGCAGGCGGTGGATGCGGATGCCCATGGTCACCTCAATGGCGGTGGTTTGCGGCCAGCGAATCGCCGTGCCGCCATTCCAGATACGTCTTCAGCGCCAGCGTCAGCAGCGCGGTCAATGCCAGCAGCGAGGCGCACGCAAATGCAGCGCTGTAGGCGTATTCGTTGTAAAGAATTTCCACATGCAGCGGCAGCGTATTGGTGCGCCCGCGGATATGCCCGGATACCACCGAGACCGCGCCGAACTCGCCCATCGCACGCGCCGCGCACAGCAGCACGCCGTACAACAGACCCCAGCGGATATTGGGCAAGGTCACGCGCCAGAACATCTGCCAGCCGTTCGCACCCAGGCTCAGCGCGGCCAGTTCTTCATCGCTGCCCTGCTGCTCCATCAGCGGCATCAACTCGCGCGCGATGAAGGGAAACGTGACGAACGTGGTCGCCAGCACGATGCCCGGCAACGCGAACACGATTGGCGGCAGCTGGACCACAAATTCGCCCAGCGCCGGCAACTGCACATGCCAGCCTTCGTCGATCAACGGCCAGGCCCAGCCGCTGCGGCCGAAGATCAGCACGAAGATCAAGCCCGCCACCACCGGCGAGACCGAGAATGGCAGATCGATCAGGCTGACCAGCAGGCGTTTGCCCCAGAACTGATGCTTGCTGATGGCCCATGCCGCAGCCACGCCGAACACCAGATTCAACGGCAGCACGATCGCCGTCACCAGCAGCGTCAGCTTGATCGCCGACAGCGCATCCGGGTCGACCACTGCACGCAGGAACGTCTCCCAGCCGCCGCGCAGCGCTTCGGCAAACACCAGCACCAGCGGCAGCAGCAGGAACGCCAGCAAGAAAACCAGCGCGCCCAGAATCATCAGCCATTGCACCCAACGCGGCTCGTTGGTGGCCGAATCGGTGATGCGGCGTGCCTGCTCGCTCATTGCGCGGGTCTGCACCATGGAAGGCAGCGACGAAACAGCATCGCTCATGCGGGCCTCCTTTGATAGCGCAGCAGGCGTGCCTGCAGCGTATTGACCAGCAGCAGGATCACGAACGACAGCAGCAACATGGCCGCGGCAATCGCAGTGGCGCCAGCGTAGTCGAATTCCTCCAGCCGGATGGTGATCAACAGCGGAGCGATTTCAGTGGAATTGGGCAGGTTGCCGGCGATGAAGATCACCGAGCCGTACTCGCCCACCCCGCGCGCGAAGGCCAATGCAAAGCCGGTCAACACCGCCGGCCACAATCCCGGCAGCACCACCCGCCACACTGTCTGCCAGCGCGAGGCGCCCAGCGTGGCGGCAGCGGCTTCCATCTCACGCTCGCTCTCGGCCAGCACCGGCTGCACCACCCGCACTACGAACGGCAGGCCGACAAACACCAGCGCCAGCACGATACCCAGCTGCGTGTAGGCCACCTTGATGCCGATCGCTTCCAGCCAGCGCCCGACCCAGCCGTTGCCTCCGTAGAGCGCGGTCAACGCAATGCCAGCCACGGCCGTCGGCAACGCGAACGGCAGATCGATCACCGCGTCGAACAAGCGCTTGCCCGGGAAGTTGTAACGCACGAACACCCAAGCCACCCAGGTGCCCATCACCGCATTGAATGCACCCGCCGCGAACGCCGTGCCAAAGCTCACCCGCAGCGCCGACAACACGCGCGGCTCGCTCCACACTTTCCATAGGCCGTCCCAGCCCAGGCCACTGGTCTTGATGAAGATCCCCAGCAGCGGGATCAGCACGATCAGGCCCAGCCAGGTCAGCGTGATACCAAGACTCAGGCCCAGCCCCGGCATCACGCGTCGGCGCGATGGCGACGCTGGACGTGCAACCGACGTCTGCATGCTTACTTCTTGGCCTGGATCTGGTCGAACACGCCGCCATCGGCGAAGTGCTCCTGCTGCGCCTTATCCCAGGAGCCGAATGCCTGCTGGATGGTCACCAGCTTGATGTCCGGGAAGCGGGCCACATCCGCCGGATCGGCAAATTCGCGATGCCGCGGGCGATAGAAATGCTTGGCGGCCAGCTTCTGCCCTTCCGGCGCATACAGATAGCGCAGGTAGGCTTGGGCCACCTCGCGCGTGCCGTGCTTG
This sequence comes from Xanthomonas nasturtii, assembly GCF_001660815.1. Taxonomy (GTDB): domain Bacteria; phylum Pseudomonadota; class Gammaproteobacteria; order Xanthomonadales; family Xanthomonadaceae; genus Xanthomonas; species Xanthomonas nasturtii. The sequence goes on along the minus strand of NZ_LYMI01000045.1, from coordinate 112,231 downwards.
TCGACGTTCTTGTCGACCAGCGCCACGGAAGGCTCGGCCAGGATCGACAACTTCGGCACCACGATCTCGAACTTGTCCTTGCCCAACTCTTCGCGCGCCAGCAGCACCTCGTTTTCCCAGGCCAGCAGCACATCGCCGATACCGCGCTGCACGAAGGTGGTCGTGGCGCCGCGTGCGCCGGTATCCAGCACCGGCACGTTGCGGAACAACGCCTGCATGTAGCGCAGGATGCGTTCGCGGTCGCCCTTGAAGATATGGTCGGCATACGCCCAGGCGGCCAGATAGTTCCAGCGCGCGCCGCCGGAGGTCTTGGGGTTGGGCGTCACCACCGCCACGCCCGAGCGCAGCAGGTCAGGCCAGTCGTGGATGTTCTTCGGGTTGCCCTTGCGCACCAGGAACACGATGGTCGAGGTGTACGGCGCACTGTTGTCGGGCAGGCGCTTCTCCCAATCGGTGTCGATCAGCCTGGCCCTCTGCGCGATGGCATCCACGTCGTAGGCCAGCGCCAGCGTCACCACATCGGCCTCGATGCCGTCGATGACCGCGCGCGCCTGCTTGCCCGAGCCGCCATGCGAGGTTTCCACGGTCACCGTGTCCTGCGGATGCTGCCGCTTCCACTGCGCAGCAAAGGCGGTGTTGTAGTCGCGGTAGAACTCGCGGGTGGGGTCGTAGCTCACGTTGAGCAAGCCGATCTCGCGCGCGCCTGCCGGGCCGGCCAGGACCAGCAAGGTGCAAAGAAGGGAAGCAAAACGGAAACGTGGGTAGGTCACGACGATCTCCTGGCCGATTGAGCGCAGCTGAATAGCAAGCATGCCATGCTGCGCAGCGGCACGCAGGCGGTGAAATGACATCAGCGCAGCCGCTTATGCCGATTTTGCATGACGTAGTGGTATGCCACCGTGATCGTTAACATTGCGCTTCATTCCTGCCACTGCGACCGCCATGACCACCGCTCCCGCCGCGCTGACCGCCCACTACGCCGCCGAACTGGAGGCGATCCAGTCCCAGGGCCTGTTCAAGTCCGAGCGCATCATTACCGGCCCGCAGTCGGCCCAGATCACCCTGGCCGATGGCCGCCGCGTGCTGAATTTCTGCGCCAACAACTACCTGGGCCTGGCCGACCACCCGGACATCATCCAGGCCGCCAAGGACGCCCTGGACACGCATGGCTTCGGCATGGCCTCGGTGCGCTTCATCTGCGGCACCCAGGACCTGCATAAGCAGCTCGAACGCACCATCGCCGAGTTCTTCGGCACCGAAGACACCATCCTTTACGCGGCCTGCTTCGATGCCAACGGCGGTCTGTTCGAGCCACTGCTCGGCGAGCACGATGCGATTATCTCGGATGCGCTCAACCATGCTTCCATCATCGATGGCGTGCGCCTGTGCAAGGCCAAGCGTTTCCGTTACGCCAACTGCGACATGGCCGACCTGGAAGCGCAACTGCAGGCGGCCGACGCGGCAGGTTGCAAGACCAAGCTGATCACCAGCGACGGCGTGTTCTCGATGGACGGCTTCATCGCCCCGCTGGACGAAATCACCGCGCTCGCACGCAAATACAACGCGCTGGTGCACATCGACGAATGCCATGCCACCGGCTTCCTCGGCGCTACCGGCCGTGGCTCGGCCGAGGTCAAGGGCGTGCTGGAGCAGATCGACATCTTCACCGGCACGCTGGGCAAGGCCATGGGCGGCGCACTGGGCGGCTTCACCACCGCCAAGCGCGAAGTGATCGAGCTGCTGCGCCAGCGCTCGCGTCCTTACCTGTTCTCCAATTCGTTGCCGCCGCACGTGGTGGCGGCCGGCATCAAGGCGTTCGAGATGCTCGACGCCGCCGGCGATCTGCGCACCCAGTTGGTCGAAAACACCACGTACTTTCGCGAGCGCATGACCACGGCCGGTTTCGACCTCAAACCCGGCGTGCATCCGATCAGCCCGGTGATGCTGTACGACGCACCGCTGGCGCAGCGGTTCGCCGAGCGCCTGCTGGAAGAAGGCATCTACGCCATCGGCTTCTTCTTCCCGGTGGTGCCCAAGGGGCAGGCGCGCATCCGCACCCAGATCAGCGCTGCGCATACGCGCGCGCATCTGGATCAAGCGATTGAGGCCTTCATCAAGATCGGGCGCGAACTCAAGGTCATCGAGGCCTGAGCATGCGCACGGCGCTGCGCCAACGGCTGCTGCTGGCGGCGCAGACCGATGCGCAGGCGCTGCTGCTGGACGGCCATTGGGACACCCGCTGCCTGCACTGCCGTCGCCACCTGCAGATCCGCGCCGATGGCGAACCGCTCGGACACACCACGCTGGAACATGTGGTGCCGCAGGCCTGGTTCGGCCGGCGTGCGGCGGCGGCGCTGTGCGCATTGGTGGGCGACGATGCCAACGATGCGCGCAACCTCGCGCTGGCCTGTGCCGGCTGCAATCACGCCAAAGGCCGTCGTCACGATGCCAACGGCGCTGGCGACGCACGCGCCGTTGAAGTGGTGAGCGCCTTGCTCAGCGCGCGGTTGGCGCGCTGGCGGGCGCCGGTGCCAGCGCCCTGACTTCCTCGGCACTGAGCATCCGCCACGCCCCCTTGCCCAACTCACCCAGTGCCAGCGGCCCGATCGCCACCCGCAGCAATCGCAGCACACCGATCTCCAGCGCTGCCAACAAACGGCGGATCTGTCGATTGCGGCCTTCGTCCAGCACGATTTCCAGCCAGGCATTGCGCTCGCCTTCGCGCAGCACGCTGACCCGCTTTGCGCGCAACAGCACACCATCGCCAGCAGGATCCTGATCGACCACACCGGCTTGAAGCTGCGCGAGTTGCTCCGCACTCGGGCGGCAGTCGATCTGCACGTGATAGGTCTTGTCCGGACCCGTAGCCGGATCGGTCACCGTCGCCGCCCACTGCGGGTCGTTGCTGAACAGCAACAGGCCTTCGCTGGCCTTGTCCAGGCGCCCGACAGGCGCAATCCACGGCAACCCGGCGCCATCGAAACAGCGATACACCGTGTCCCTGCCCTGCTCATCGCGCGCCGTGGTGACCACGCCACGCGGTTTGTTGAGCATCAGATAGACCCGCGCAGGCCCGGCCAACGGCTGGCCATCGACGGCAATGCCGGCCTGCTGGTCGGCGCGGATCGGAAATTCCGGGTCGCGGATCACCCGCGCATCCACAGTGACCCGCCCATCGGCGATCCAGCGTGCCGCTTCGGTGCGCGAACACACGCCCAGCTTGGACAACACCCGCGCCAGCCCATGGCGTGGCGCGTCGGTGCCGGGCCCTGCAGCCGACGCACGCAACACCCGCACCTGCGCTGCAGGACCACGCTTGCGCTGCCGGGACGTTGCCGGCGGAGGCCGCCGGGTCATGCCGTCCCGACCGCGCGGCTTACTTGTTCTCGACCGGCTTGGCGTCGGCCGCCGGTACGGGCGCCGCGGCCGCCGGCGCTGCGCCGGCAACGGGGCGAGCCTTGACCACGCGCACACCGCGCGCCTTCATCCAGGCGTCGAATTCTTCTGCCGTCATGCGCTTGCCGTTCTGGCTCATGTCGAAGCGCCACGGGGTGTTGTCGAACGCAGTAGTGGCCTTGTAAGCCGCCGGATCGTTCGGGTTGACGGTGCCGCCGGGCGGAATGACCTTGGCCAGATCCTGGCAGCCTTCCACGCGCAGGCGCAGCAACACGCGGTCCACCGACTGGTCGCTGCTATACGGCTGTGCCAGCACGCCGGTCGGCATGCCCAGCTGCACGCTGCGGGTGTAGAACTCGGCAGCGGCCGGTGCAATGACGGTAGCGGGCAACGGCAGCGGCTGGGACACCGTGCTGCCGGCGCAGTTCGGAGCGGCGTAAGCAGCAGGAATCAAAGCAAGACAGAGCAAACCTGCCGTGGCGGTACGCAGCATCGGGTTCTTCCAATTATGAGTGTGGTGTTGACGCGGCGAGTGTAGGCAGCGATGAACGCTGTTTCAACCGGAACCGTGCCTGGATGGCAACACAGACAGGTTTGGCGGCGACTCGACGCACTTTTCCTGGTCCTACAAAGACAAAACCCGGCGCGAGGCCGGGTTTTGTATGTAACAGCTAGCGGTCCAATTAGTTCTGGACGTTCAGCTCGGTACGACGGTTCTTCGCACGGCCTTCCGGATTGTCGGAACCATCCGGGTTGGCGTTCGGAGCAATCGGACGGCTCTCGCCGTAGCCGATCGGGCCAACCAGACGCGACGCATCGACGCCGTTCTTGGTCAGGTAGTCGTACACGGTGGTCGCACGACGCTCGGACAGCTTCTGGTTGTACGCGTCGGTACCCTTCGAGTCGGTGTGACCGGCAACCTCGACCTTCAGGTCGGGGTAACGCTTCAGGATCTCGGTCGCTTCGCTCAGGATGGACTGTGCGTCCGGACGCAGGGTCGACTTGTTGAAGTCGAAGTTCACGCCCTTCAGGTCGATCGAGACAGGAACCGGGCAACCGTCCGGACCGATGGTCTGGCCAGGCTGCGAAGCCGGGCACTTGTCGTCGCAGTTGTTGACGCCGTCACCGTCGTCATCCAGATCTGCGCAGCTCGGAGCAACCGGAGCCGGAGCCGGCGGCGGAGCGGTCGACGGAGCCGGTCCCAACGGGATCACGACGCCGACCGAAGCCAGCACGTCGCCGAACCAGTCTTCCTGCGGAGCAGCAACGCTCTGGTCGTTGAAGTCAGCGCGATAGGCCAACTCGGCACGCACGGCGACGCGCTTGTCGAAGGTGGTCTGCAGACCGACACCAGCCTTGGCGGCAAAGTTGCCGTCTTTCTGCTGGCCCGGCGAAACCGGGTTCGGGGTGGCGTCGAATTCTTCTTCCGAACGCTGATAGCCCAGACCAAACAGCAGGTAGGGGTTCCAGCCGCGGCCTTCCTGGATGAAGTGGCGACGCAGGTCGAACGAGATGCCGTACTGGCTCCAGTTCTGGTCCTGGTTGGCATCGAAGTTCGGGTTCTGGTAGTTCAGTTCACCGTCGATCGACCAGTTGGGGCTAACGAACTTGCCCAGGCCCAGGGTCACGAACGGAGCATCATTGGTCAAACGATCGCTGTCCTGGAAGTTGAAGCCAGCGCCACCGGTCAGGTACCAACGGTCATCGAACTCCTGCGCGGATGCAGCCTGGGCAACTGCCAGACCGCCGAGCAACGCGGCAGTGAGAATTTTCTTGTTCATTTATACAGCTCCTTCTTTGGGAGATAAACCGATAGAGGCGTTGTTCTTGGTAAAGATGCTCGTCACATCCAGAGCCATCGGGGCGCAGATTAAGCCGGCTTCAGTGAAGATCACGTTAACGGTCATATAACATGTGAAAGTAATCACCAGGTCCCGCCATCCCACGCAATACTACGTATACAGTTTCATGAAGGATAGGACCGGGTGCCCAGTTCGGACATCGCACCCGCATGAACCGCAGCCCAATTAAGCCAGTTGAATACGGTTCCAGGCTGCGTGGGTCTTCCTGTCCCGAACGTGATCGAAAACCACATTGGTGAACGCCAGGCCCCGTCCGAGCTGAATTGTGGGGTCGGTGGTTGCGAACGACTCGCTCCACAACGCACCCTGAACTTCCCGCTCAGGAGCGCCCGATGAAAGCCGTCGCCCTCACCCACCATCTTCCGGTTGACGACCCCGAGTCTCTGCTTGACATGGATCTTCCAACGCCCGCAGCGCCGTTGGGATATGACGTATTGGTGCGCGTGGAAGCGATCTCGGTGAATCCGGTCGACACCAAAGTGCGCGCGCCCAAGCCGCAGACCCTGCAGGCGCCGAAGATCCTGGGCTACGACGCAGCCGGGGTGATCGAGGCGGTCGGCCCGGAGGTGACGGCCTTTGCGGTTGGCGACGAGGTCTACTACGCCGGCGATATCGGGCGGCCGGGCAGCAACGCGCAGTACCAGTTGGTGGACGCACGCATCGCCGGGTGCAAACCGACCTCGCTCAGCTTCGCGCAGGCGGCGGCGCTGCCGCTGACCACCCTGACCGCGTGGGAGCTGCTGTTCCAGCGCATGCCGTTCGCCTTCGACGGCGCACGCAACCGTGGCAGACACCTATTGATCATCGGCGGCGCCGGCGGCGTGGGCTCCATCGCGATCCAGCTGGCGCGGCATGCCGGCTTCACGGTGATTGCCACCGCCTCGCGCCCCGAGAGCATCGAGTGGGTGCGACAGATGGGCGCGCAGCATGTGATCGATCATCACCAGCCGCTGCAGCCGCAATTGCAGGCGCTAGGGCTGGACACGGTGGACGCAGCGCTCAATCTGGCCGACACCGATCGCTACTGGCAGCAGTTGGGCGAGGTGCTGGCGCCGCAAGGGCATGTGGGCTTGATCGTGGAGCCGCGTGGGCCGCTGTCGATCGGCGACCCTTACAAATCCAAATGCATCGGCATCCATTGGGAACTGATGTTCACCCGCGCGCGCTACGCGACCGACGATATGGTCGAGCAGCACCGCATCCTCAACCGCGCTGCCAGCCTGATCGATGCCGGCGAACTGCGCACCACGCATACCGAAACGCTGTCGCCGATCAATGCGCAGCAGCTGCGCGAGGCGCATCGTCGGCTGGAAAGCGGCAGCACGATCGGCAAGTTGGTGCTGGCAGGCTGGTAATCGGCTGCTTTGGCTCGGTCCGCTGATGAGGCAGGCAGTGCGCGAAGAGCTGTTGCGTAGCGGGCGCGGTTGGTGCCGGCGGGAGCAACGGCATCTTGCCGACCGGCGCTTGCAGCCTTCGGCGGCCGCGTAAACGCGTAAGGGCTTGCCGCCAAGCCCGTTTGCCTGCATCGTGCGCACTCCGTACGCCAGCGTATCCATGTTATGTCGCCCGCCACCGGCCTGTCCGCTTCGCCTTATCCGCACCTGTTCACGCCGCTCGATCTGGGCTTCACGCAACTGCGCAACCGCGTCCTGATGGGCTCGATGCATACGGGTCTGGAAGACCGTGCGCGCGATTTCCCTAAATTGGCGGCGTATTTCGCCGAGCGCGCTGCCGGTGGCGTCGGCCTGATCGTCACCGGCGGGTTTTCGCCCAATGTGGTGGGCTGGCTCAAGCCGTTCGGCGGCAAGCTGTCGTGGCCATGGGAAGTGCGCCCGCATCGCCAGGTCACCCGCGCCGTCCACGCACACGGCGCCAAGATCTGCCTGCAATTGCTGCATGCCGGGCGCTATGCCTACCACCCGCTGTCGGTGGCGCCGTCCCGACTCAAGGCACCGATCAACCCGTTCACTCCGCGCGCCCTGTCGGCCGGCGCGGTGGACCGGCAGATCGCCGCGTACGCACGTGCCGCGCGGCTGGCACGCGAGGCCGGCTACGACGGCGTCGAGGTGATGGGGTCGGAAGGCTATCTGATCAACGAATTCACCGCCGCGCGCACCAACCAGCGCAGCGATGCCTGGGGCGGCGATGCCACCAAGCGCATGCGCTTTGCGGTGGAGATCGTGCGGCGCATCCGCGAGGCCTGCGGGCCGGACTTCATCATCATCTATCGGCTGTCGCTGGTGGATCTGGTCGAAGACGGCAATCAGTGGCAGGAAATCCTGGCGCAGGCGCAGGCGATCGAAGCGGCCGACGCGACCATCATCAATTCCGGTATCGGCTGGCACGAGGCGCGCATTCCGACCATCGCTACCTCGGTGCCGCGCGCCGCCTTTGCCGGGGTCACCGCCAAACTCAAACCGCACCTGCGCATTCCGGTGGTGGCGACCAACCGCATCAACATGCCGGAAGTGGCCGAACGCATCCTGGCCGACGGTGCCGCAGACATGGTATCGCTGGCACGGCCACTACTGGCCGACCCCCAGTGGACCAACAAGGCGCGCGCCGGGCAGTCGCACACCATCAATACGTGTATCGCCTGCAACCAGGCCTGCCTGGATCACGTGTTCGACAACAAGCTGGCCACTTGCCTGGTCAACCCACGCGCCGCACACGAAACCGAACTCAACTACACGCCAACCACCACGCCCAAGCGCATTGCGGTGGTCGGCGCCGGCCCGGCGGGGCTGGCCTGCGCGACGGTGGCGGCAGAGCGTGGGCACAAGGTGACCTTGTTCGATGCAAGCGATGCGATCGGCGGGCAGTTCAATGTCGCCAGGCGCATTCCGGGCAAGGAAGAATTCAACGAAACCTTGCGCTATTTCGGCCACCGCATCGAAGCGACCGGCGTGCAGCTGCGTCTGAACACGCGGGTGCAGGCGGCCGATCTGAAGGACTTCGACGAGATCGTGCTGGCAACCGGTATCGAGCCGCGCAAGGTGGACTTCCCCGGCGCCGATCATCCGATGGTGGTGAGCTATCTCGATGTGGTGCTGGGCCGCCATGTGGCCGCCGACAAGGTGGCGATCATCGGCGCCGGCGGCATCGGGTTCGATGTGGGCGAATTTCTGGTGCACACCGGCGAATCGCCATCGCTGGACCCGCAACGCTGGATGGCCGAGTGGGGCGTGGATCCGAGCTTCGAAGCACGCGGTGCATTGGCCAAACCGCAGCCCGAGCGCCCTGCCCGCCAGGTCTGGTTGTTGCAGCGCAGCCCCGGCAAGCCCGGTACGCGCCTGGGCAAGACCACCGGCTGGATCCACCGTGCCACGCTCAAGGCCAAGGGCGTGAAGATGCTCGGTGGCGTGGAGTATCTGGGCGTGGACGATGCCGGCCTGCGCATTCGCGTGGAGGGCAGCGAGCAACTGCTCGATGTCGGCACGGTGGTGGTGTGCGCCGGGCAGGAGCCGCGCCGCGAGTTGCTGGCCGCGCTGCAGGCAAACGGCCAGCAGCCGCACCTGATCGGCGGTGCCGACGTGGCTGCCGAACTGGATGCCAAACGCGCAATCAACCAGGCGTGCCGGCTGGCAGCAACGCTGTAACGCGTGCGCAGCGATAGCGGGGTCTGCGAATCCGTCGCTGCGATTCGGATTTGCCGCACTGCTCACTTCTACGCGGCAGCTCGCAGCAAACACGCCCGCTGATGCCGTCGGGCGGCGGCACGGGCGGCGTTCTTTTACTGTCGCGCGGCTCGGCTATAACCCCGCATGTCTTCGCCACCGACCGCACTGCCCTCTGTCCTGCCGCCTGCTGCCTTGCTGGCCTACGCGGCGGCGCATTTCGGCAAGAGCCTGCTCTGGCACACCGGCGAATTGTTGCTGATTTTTGCATTCACCGAACATGTCGGGCTGTCGGACTGTTGCTGAGCGTTTGCGGCCACCGCGCCGGCGCGCACCACTATCTGACCTGGGCAATGGCGCTGGGCCCGATTGTGCGCGGTGCTACATGCCGGTTGATCGCTTGCACCGCGCACATCGTTGCACTGTCTTACAGGCCAAACGGTGCTACCGGCTCGCGGTTGACGCAGTCTTCTTGGTTGCGTTGCGAACCTGAAGTGTTGCGATTCGAATTGCCTTGGAGAACTGAAAAACGCAACCCTTGCTTGTTCGCGCTTCAGAGAAGTCAGTTGACACTTACGGGTTATACGTGGAAACGCGCATTGGTAAGGTTTGATTACCACCTCTGCGTCGCATCGGCGGCGTTCTGCGATGGGATCTAGCAACGCTATACGAATTAGCGTTTAACCACCGATGGTTTTCAGCGTGCCCGCAGAGTCCTGGCTGCAGGATATGTCGCGTTTTCTGCAACAACGACATGCAGTGCAGCTTCTCTGCGCTTGTGTACAGTGTGCGCTTTCCCGCCCCTGCACTTTTTCTACACCTTTGCACTACTGCACGCGCAAACACACTGCCAGGAAGAATCATCGCGATGCGATGCATCACCACTACGCCGCAAGATCGACATCGCTTTTAGAACATCATGCCGCGATGGTAATCACGCCATCCTCGGCAGACAGCGCTTTGATGCGCACTGCGCCAGTCGTGCAACAGACACTGCGCAAGCATTTTTGCACTTTGCAGTTCTACCATTTTTCTCTGGCTCCGCTAGCTTGTGTATCGCTCGCGCATCGAGGCGAAGCGAGGCGCTGTGGCAGCCTGCAATACACGTTGCGCAAACACGCGCAACGTGACGAGCATGTGGAGCCACACGAAAGACCCTGCAATCAAGCCGATTTCGCGCTGTACACAGATGATCGAGCCAACACCACAATGCGATAGATCTCGTGCGATTTTAAAAAAACAGCGAAACACAGCAGTCGCCGTAACGATGCGACGCGGATTCATGCTGCGTTGCGCGGCGCAATGTCGCGTAGTGCCAAGCGCCGCGGGCAATCGCATTCATCGAACCCACTCATTCAGCCACGATTGTGTGACCGGCGCCTACCTTGCGCCAACTTTTTGACCCGCCGCATTTGGTGGGCACCTTCGGCAGATGTTCTTTCGCCGGAAACTTTGGCGACCCATTGCAGGCCGCCTCCCCATGACGCCAAGCCCTCTGCACTGGCGCATCCACGTTGGATGCTCTGCGGACCGGCCCATACGGAGCAAGGAGTTCTATGAAACTTGTTTGGATACTTTGGCTGTCGCACGTATTGCCGCAGCCAGCAGCAGATTCGTTGTGTTTGAGTACCACCGTCTATCTGGAAGCGCGCGACCAGACCTTGCGTGGTCAGCAGGCCGTTGCAGAAGTTGCATTGCGTCGCCTGGACAGTGGTTTGTGGGGCGATTCGATGTGCCAGGTGGTCACCGCGCGCAAGCAGTTCGCGCCGACGATCGTGGCGCCGGGCACGCAGCTGAAGAACGACGATGCCTGGAACAAGGCGTTGGACGTGGCACTGGCTGCGCAGCGCAACTGGGCACTTCCGGTGGGCCAACGCAAAGAGATCGTGCCGGGCGCCAGTCACTTTGCCGCCAGCGCAATTGCTAGCCCGAGCTGGCGCAATGCCTACCAGGTAGCCACCATCGGCGACCACACGTTCTACCGCGTGCAATCGCTGCGCCCGCGCAACGCGTCCTGAGCGCACTGCGGCGCGGCACCATCAGAACAGATGCCGCTGCCGACACGCGTTAGCACCAAGCTACGCTGATGACGCGCCTGACCCGCGCTGAGGCGCCGACATCGCAGCAGCATGGCGAAGACGGCCTCACGTAACGATCGATCAAGCACGGCACCATCCGGATCGCATATCGCCTCCGCCGCCCGTACGCGGCGCCAGCAGCGTTGCATGGGTCAAGCTGCCTTTCTCGTAGCCGACCCGGGGCAACGCGCCCGACCGCGCTGGTATTGGCGATGTCACTGAGACTGCCACGACCACACCAGTGGCGACGGCCCCACCCGGCGGCATCGCAGTGAAGCACCCGTGGACACCCGGCGCCGTGCTCCACAGAGCCTCATCCGCCGGCTAAACTAACGGCTTCATTCCCGTGTGGATCGTCCATGAAGCTGTATACCAAGCCCGGCGCCTGTTCGCTGGCAGATCACATCGTGTTGCGCTGGTCGGGCCTGCCGTTCGAGTTGAGTGTGGTCGATGCGGCGACGATGAAATCTCCCGAGTATCTGCGCCTGAATCCAGCCGGCGCCGTGCCGTTGTTGTTGGTCGATGATTGGGCGCTGACCCAGAATGCCGCCATCCTGAATTACATTGCCGATATCGCTCCGCTGACCGGCCTGTCCGGCCTGTCCGGCGACGGCACCGCACGCAGCCGCGCCGAAATCAATCGCTGGATCGCCTTCGTCAATGCGGATGTGCACCCCGCGTTCAAGCCGATCTTCGGCAGCACCGCCTATCTGCAAGACCCCGCACTGATCGCGCGTAGCCAGGACGATGCACGCAGCAAATTGCGTACGCTGTACGAGCGCGCTGATGCGCACCTGCAAAGTCGCACCTGGATTGCCGGCGACAGTCACACCGGTGCAGATGCATATCTATTCGTCACCTTGCTGTGGGCGCAGAAGGTCGCTGTGAATCTGGATGGCTTGGACGCGCTGCAGGCGTTCATGCAACGCATGCTGGCCGATGCCGATGTGCAGGCCGCACTGAAGGCGGAAGGCCTGGCCTGACAGCGCAGGCATGCGCCAGAGGACACGCATAAAAAACGCCGGGCAGTGCCCGGCGCTTTCATGACAACAGTGAGCGCGTCACTCAGCCCAGCAGGTGCGACACGCCGCTGCGCTCTTCTTCCAGCTCGGCCAGGGTCTTGTCGATGTACTTCTGGCTGAAGTCGTCGATCGGCAGATCCTTGACGATGGTGTACTTGCCGTTTGCGGTGGTGACCGGGAAGCCGAACATCACGCCTTCCGGAATACCGTAGGAACCGTCCGACGGCACGCCCATCGTCACCCACTTGCCGTTGCTGCCCAGCACCCAGTCACGCACGTGATCGATGGCCGCATTGGCAGCCGACGCAGCCGAAGACAGGCCGCGCGCTTCGATGATCGCCGCGCCGCGCTTGCCGACGGTCGGGATGAAGGTGCCGGCGTTCCATTCCTGATCATTGATCGCATCGCCGATGGAGGCGCCGTCAGCGGTGGCGAAACGGTAGTCCGGATACATGGTCGGGCTGTGGTTGCCCCACACCACCAGCTTCTCGATGCCGCCGACCGGCTTGCCGAGCTTGGCCGAGAGCTGGCTCAACGCGCGGTTGTGGTCCAGGCGCAGCATCGCGGTGAAATTCTTCGGGTCCAGGTCCGGCGCCGACTTCATCGCGATATAGGCGTTGGTGTTGGCCGGGTTGCCGACCACCAGCACCTTCACGTCACGCTTGGCGACCTTGTTCAACGCCGCGCCCTGCGCGGTGAAGATCTCCGCATTGGCCAGCAGCAGGTCCTTGCGCTCCATGCCCGGGCCGCGCGGACGCGAACCGACCAGCAGGGCGACATCGACGTCCTTGAACGCCACTTCGGCGTCGTCGGTACCGACCATGCCGGCCAGCAGCGGGAATGCGCAGTCTTCCAGTTCCATCATCACGCCCTTGAGGGCGGCCTGGGCCTTCTCGATCGGCAGTTCAAGCAACTGCAGAATGACCGGCTGGTCCTTGCCCAGCATTTCGCCGGAGGCGATGCGGAACAGCAGGGCATAGCCGATCTGGCCGGCAGCGCCGGTCACAGCAACACGAACAGGTGCTTTCATGGGGTGTTTCCTCTGCTAAAAAGCGTTGGTGGGGGTGGCGCGCTGGCGTGGCACACGGCCTGGCGGCGCGTTTTGACAAGCGAACGGCCGCACATGGCGGCCGTTCGATGGGGTGCGATCAGGCGGCGAGGATCTTGTTCCACTCCGCAACGCGGTCGGCCTTGGCGGCCAGCACAGCGTCGGTATCGCCTTCGATGGTGAGCGTATTGATGGTGTCGCCCTGGGCAACGCTGTCCACCACGTCCAGGCCCTGGGTGACCTTGCCGAACACGGTGTGCTTGCCGTCCAGCCACGGGGTGGCGGTGTGGGTGATGAAGAACTGGCTGCCGTTGGTATTCGGGCCGGCATTGGCCATGGACAGCACGCCGCGGTCGTGGCCGACGCCGTTATTGGCTTCGTCCTCGAAGCGGTAGCCGGGGCCGCCGCGGCCGGAACCTTCCGGGCAGCCGCCCTGGATCATGAAATCGGCGATGACACGGTGGAAGCTCAGCCCGTTGTAGAAGCCGCGCTTGGCCAGGTTGACGAAGTTGGCAACGGTCAGCGGCGCCTTCTCCGGGTACAGCTCGACGACGATCGGGCCGCGGGACGTGTCGAAATTGGCGATCAGGGACATGGAAATCCTTGCAGGTTCTGGGGTGATCAACAGCCCATTAGGATACACCCGGGCGCGTAGGCGGCCGTGCAGTTACGACCATGGTCCAAGGCCGTTGCCGGCCGCCGGATCGTGGTGCCGTCACGCTGCCTGAATGGGCGATCTGAATCGACTTCAGGCAATCCGCAACGGCAGCGCAACGAAACCGCTATAATGTTGGGCTTACCTCATCTCAAGACTGGCGCCAGACAGGGGCCCTTTCCGCATGTCTATCGAAAAACTCCGCAATATCGCAATCGTCGCGCACGTTGACCATGGCAAAACCACCCTCGTCGACTGCCTGCTGAAGCAGTCCGGCACCCTGTCCGAACGCACCGTGTTGGCTGAGCGCGTGATGGACAGCAACGATCAGGAAAAGGAACGTGGCATCACGATCCTGGCCAAGAACACGGCCATCACCTGGAACGGCAACCGCATCAACATCGTCGACACCCCGGGACACGCCGACTTCGGTGGCGAAGTCGAGCGCGTGCTGTCGATGGTGGACTCGGTGCTGATCCTGGTCGACGCGATGGACGGCCCGATGCCGCAGACCCGCTTCGTGACCCAGAAGGCCTTCGCGATGGGCTTCAAGCCGATCGTGGTGGTCAACAAGATCGACCGCCCCGGCGCACGCCCGGACTGGGTGATCGACCAGGTGTTCGACCTGTTCGACAAGCTCGGCGCAACCGACGAGCAGCTGGACTTCCCGATCGTCTACACCTCCGCGTTGAACGGCTACGCCAGCCTGGATTCGGACGTGCGCGACGGCGACATGACCCCGCTGTACGAAGCGATCATGCAGCACGTATCGGCCCCGGACGTTGACCCGGACGGCCCGTTCCAGATGCGCATCAGCCAGCTGGACTACAACAACTTCGTCGGCGTGATCGGCATCGGCCGCATCCAGCGCGGCGTGCTGAAGAAGAACATGCCGGTCAGCGTGATCGACCGCGAAGGCAAGAAGCGTCAGGGCAAGGTGCTGCAGGTGCTGGGCTTCCTTGGCCTGGAACGCATCGAGCAGGACACCGCCGAAGCCGGCGACATCGTGGCCATCTCCGGCGTGGCCGAGCTGACCATTTCCGACACCGTGTGCGCGCTCGATCACCCCGAATCGCTGCCGGCGCTGACCGTGGACGAGCCCACCATCTCGATGACCTTCCAGGTCAACAACTCGCCGTTCGCCGGCAACAAGGACCTGTCCGGCGGCAAGTTCCTGACCAGCCGCCAGCTGCGCGACCGTCTGGACCGCGAAAAGGTGCACAACGTGGCACTGAAGGTCGAGGAAGGTTCCGACGCCGACAAGTTCCTGGTCTCCGGCCGTGGCGAACTGCATCTGTCGGTGCTGATCGAAAACATGCGTCGCGAAGGCTACGAGCTGGCCGTGTCGCGCCCGGAAGTCATCATCAAGGAAATCGACGGCAAGCAGATGGAGCCGATCGAACAGCTGGTGGTGGACATCGAAGAACAGCACCAGGGCGGCGTGATGGAAAAGCTGGGCACCCGTAAGGGCCAGCTGAAGAACATGGAGCCGGACGGCAAGGGCCGCGTGCGTCTGGATTACATGATCCCGGCGCGTGGCCTGATCGGGTTCCAGAACGAATTCCGCACCCTGACCCAGGGCTCGGGCCTGCTGTTCCACGTGTTCGACCATTACGGTCCGAAGGAACAGGGCGCCATCGCCAAGCGCCAGAACGGCGTGATGATTGCCAATGCACCGGGCGCAACGCCGGCCTATGCACTGGGGCCGCTGGAAGAGCGTGGCCGTCTGTTCGCCGCTGAAGGCGACAACGTGTACGAAGGCCAGCTGATCGGTATCCACTCCAAGGACAACGATCTGACCGTCAATGCGATCAAGACCAAGCCGCTGACCAACATGCGCGCGTCGGGCAAGGACGATGCGATCAAGCTGACCCCGGCAATCAAGTACACGCTGGAGCAGGCGCTGGACTTCATCGAGGACGACGAGCTGGTGGAAGTCACCCCGAAGGAAATCCGCCTGCGCAAGAAGTTCCTGACCGAAAGCGACCGTAAGCGCGCTGGCCGTTCGGGCTGAGTTGTCAGGCCGGCACGCGTGAGCGCCAGACCCTACAGCCCGGATCCGCGCGCGCATCCGGGACTGCACGTGATCGCCTTGCTTGAGGCGGTCAAGGGAGCGCTTGCGCTGTTGGCGGCGACGGGCCTGGAAATTCTGGGCCCGCTCCCGCTGCAACATGCGGTCAGTACGCTGATCCGCCGTTTCAATCTGGACCCCGACCACGGCGCACTGCCGTCGTTGCTCAAGACCATCAGCCCCGATGCGGTGCATCTGGCCGCTGCTGCGATGCTGGCCTACGGCCTGCTGCATGTGGTGGAAGCCTGGGGTCTGTGGCGTGCCAAGGCCTGGGCCTCGGTACTGGGCTGCCTGTCGGCGGCCATCTATCTGCCCTTCGATATCTACGCCATCGTGCGTCACCCCGGCTGGACCGCCTGGGGCGTGCTGGCGATCAACCTGCTGGTGGTCGGCGTGCTGGCGCGCGACCTGGTGCGACGTCGCCGTCGCTGAGCCGCCCTGCCCGTCTGCGGGCACATCATCCGTTGTCACCCCAACGCAGCGCCGTTAGCCTGCGAGTTCTCCCCGGGGACGACCATCCATGCGATCCACCACCTTGTCTTTCGCGCTGCTGCTTGCGCTGTGCGGCTGTGCGCATGCCGATGACCCGTCGCGCGCGGCGACCGGCACTCCTGCCGATTCCTCCGCCAAGCCTCTCGACCTCACCGAGGCCGACGTGGCCGGCCTGCAAGCGCGCATGAGCAGCGGCCAGAGCACTAGCCTGCAACTCACGCGCGCGTATCTGCAACGCATTGCCAGCATCGATCGCTCAGGCCCCACGCTCAACGCGGTGATCGAACTCAACCCGCAGGCCGAAGCCGACGCGCGCGCCCTGGACGCCGAACGCAGCGCCGGCCGTGTACGCGGGCCGCTGCACGGCATCCCGGTGCTGCTCAAGGACAACATCGATGCGCTGCCGATGGTCAACAGCGCCGGCTCGCTGGCCCTGGCCGAGTTCAAGCCCACACGCGATGCGTTTCTGGTGCAGCGCCTGCGCGCCGCCGGCGCGGTGATCCTGGGCAAGACCAACCTCAGCGAATGGGCCAATTTCCGCTCCACCCAGTCCAGCTCCGGCTGGAGCGGGCGCGGCGGGCTCACCCGCAATCCCTATGCGCTGGATCGCAATCCCTGCGGTTCCAGTGCCGGCACCGGTGTGGCGATCGCGGCCAGCCTGGCCGCCGTGGGCATCGGGACCGAAACCGATGGCAGCATCACCTGCCCGGCTGCGGTCAACGGCCTGGTCGGGCTCAAGCCCACCGTGGGCCTGGTCAGCCGCGACGGCATCATCCCGATTTCCGCCAGCCAGGACACCGCCGGCCCGATGACACGCAGCGTCGCCGATGCGGCCACGCTGCTGCAGGCCATCGCCGCGCCCGACCCGCAGGACCGGGCCACCGCCAGGGCGCCTGCCAGCAGCGTCGACTATCTGGCCCACCTCAAGCCCGACGGCTTGCGTGGCGCGCGCCTGGGCCTGCTACGCAACCCGCTACGCGAGGACCCGGCCATCGCCGCAACGCTCGACCGCGCGGTGCAGACGCTGCGTGCGGCGGGCGCCACCGTGATCGAGACCCACCTGGCTACCGATGGCAAGTGGGATGCCGCCGAGCAAACGGTCTTAGTGGTGGAATTCAAGGCCGGCCTGAATGCGTATTTGCGCAGCCACAACGCACCGGTAACGAGCCTGGAGCAGCTGATTGACTTCAACCGCAAACACGCGCAGCGCGAGATGGCGTACTTCGGGCAGGAACTGTTCGAACAGGCGCAGGCAGCGCCCGGCCTCGACGACGCGGGCTATCTGAGCGCACGCGCCAACGCCAAACGGCTGGCCGGGCCGGAAGGCATCGATGCGGCACTGCAGGCAGAGCGCCTGGATGCCTTGATCGTTCCCACCACCGGCGCGGCCTGGGTCACGACACTCGGCAAGGGCGACACCTTCCCCGGTGCCGGCTATGGCGCCGCCGCGGTGGCCGGCTACCCCAGCCTGAGCGTGCCGATGGGCCAGACCCAGGGCCTGCCGCTGGGCTTGCTGTTCATGGGCACGGCCTGGAGCGAGCCGCGCCTGATCGAGCTGGCGTATGCGTACGAACAACGCAGCCATGCGCGGTTTGCGCCCCGCTACGCGCCGAGCGCACTGCCGGCGACACCGGACGCATCGCAATCGAAGATGGCTGACTGAGGCACCGCAAGGCAGTACGTACGCGGTGCAAGCATCGACATGCGACGACTGCATCACCAGGATGTCGCACTGCTTGTCGCCCAGGCAACTGCGCACCGCCCTGTGTCGATACGCCGCACCGGAGAACCGGGTGGCCTCTAGCGCGCGCCGACGCGGCCAGGCGCGTCGGGCAGCGCTAGATCGATGCTGCAGGCTCGCCGTCTTCCGCGCCCGGCGAACGCACGCTCTCCGGGGAGATCGGTTCTGCGGCACGCGACACCGGCTTTTCCTGCGCGGCGATTTCGGCGCGGATCCTGGGCAGTGCATACGCATGCTCGCGGGTCAGGAAGTCGATCATGCGTTCGCGCACCAGGCAGCGCAGATCGAAGGCATCACCGGAATTGCGTGCGCTCACCAGCAGCCGCACCTGGATGGTGTTGTCGCTGGTGTCGGTGATCTGGGTCACGCACACACGGCCATCCCATAGCGGCTCGCTGTGGCAGATACGCTCCAGTTCCGCGCGTACCGCTGCAATGGGCGTGCGGTAATCCAGCCACAGGAACGCGGTGCCGAGCAGATCGGCGCTGCTGCGCGTCCAGTTCTGAAAGGGGTTTTCGATCCACCAGGTCAGCGGCACCACCATGCGCCGCTCATCCCAGATCCGCACCACCACATACGAGCTGCCGATCTCTTCGATGCGGCCCCACTCGCCTTCCACGATCACTACATCGTCCAGGCGAATCGGCTGGGTCAACGCAATCTGCAAGCCGGCGATCAAATTGCCGAACACCGGCTTGGCCGCGATACCGGCCACCAGCCCGATGATGCCGGCCGAGGCCAGCAGGGTCTTGCCGATCTGGCGCACCTGCGGAAACGTCAACAGCACTACCGAAATGCCGAGCAGGATCACCGTGCCCATCAGTACGCGGCTCAGTACCCGGGTCTGGGTCTGGATGCGCCGTGCGGTGAGGTTGTCCGAAACTTCGATCGGGTTGCTGCGCAGGATCGCCGCTTCGCCAGCGGCCACCGCGCGCACCAACAGCCAGGTGACGCAACCGACGATGCCCACATGCAGCAGGTGCTGCACCGCTGCGAGCGCCTTGCCGGCCAGCGGAGTCGCTTCGGTCGCGATGCCCAGAAAGAACAGCGGCAAGATGAAAGCCGCTGGCAAGGTAATCACGCGAATGATGCGCGCACGGCGATAGTCGCGGCCCTGCATGCGGCGAAACAGCCACAGCATCAACGACCAGGTAACGATGCCCGCCAGCAGCGAGGCACCGAGCGGAATTGCGTATTCGCGGATGACGTTCCAATCGGCAGTCAAACCGCTCCTCCTGTGTGGGGAGAGAGGGATGGCTACCAGAGCATGCCGCAAGCGGCATGAGCATCACGTCATGCGCACACGCCGTTCATGCGCCCAACGGCTGGGACGCCACCTGTTGTTGCTTGCGCACGATTGCCATCGCAATTTCCAGCGACTGTTCGTAGTTCAGGCGCGGATCCACGCTGGAGCGATACGCCCGCTCCAGATCGCGTTCGGTCAGCTCGCGTGCACCGCCGGTGCACTCGGTGACGTCTTCGCCGGTGAGCTCCAGATGCACACCACCCAGCCGTGTGCCGGCCGCTGCATGCAGGTCGAACGACAACTCCACCTCGTTGCGGATATTGTCGAAACGCCGGGTTTTATAGCCATTGCCGGTGCTTTCGGTATTGCCATGCATGGCATCGCAGACCCACAGCACGCGGCGCCCGTCGCGCTTCACCGCATCCAGTAGCGGCGGCAGTTTTTCGGCAATCTGCGCCGCGCCCATGCGGTGGATGAAGCTCAGACGCCCGGGTTCGTCCTCCGGGTTGAGCACATCGATCAGCCGCAGCAACTGGTCCGGCTGCACCGACGGCCCCACCTTGATCGCGATCGGATTGCGCACGCCACGCAGGTACTCCACGTGCGCACCATCCAGCGCAGCCGTACGCATGCCGATCCATGGGTAATGCGTGCTGAGGTTGAACCAGCCCCACTGCCGCGGTACCTGGCGGGTCAGGCCTTCTTCGTACGGCAGCAACAGCGCTTCGTGCGAGGTGTAGAAATCGATGCGGTTGAGGTTGTACACCTCCGCGCCGGACAGGGTCTCCATGAAGCGCACGGCATCGCCGATCGAGGCGACCATCTTCTGGTAGTCCGCTGCCAGTGGCGAGTACCCCACCCAATCCAGATTCCAGTATTCGGGGTGATGCAGGTCGGCGAAGCCGCCGTCGATCAAGGCGCGCACGAAGTTCATCGTCATCGCCGAACGCGAATGCGCGGTGATCATGCGGCGCGGATCGGGCACCCGCGCCGCCTCGGTGAAGGCCGGCGCATTGATCACATCGCCGCGATAGCTCGGCAAGGTCACGCCATCGCGGGTTTCGGTATCGGCCGAGCGCGGCTTGGCGTATTGCCCGGCAAAGCGGCCCACCCGCACCACCGGCAAATGCAGCCCGTGCACCAGCACCAGGCTCATTTGCAGCAGCACCTTCAAGCGGTTTGAAATGGTGCCCGATTCGCAATCGCTGAAATTTTCCGCGCAATCGCCGCCCTGCAGCAGAAAGCGCTTGCCTTCCTGCGCCTCTGCCAACTGGCGCTTGAGCGCAAAGATTTCCCACGAGGTCACCAGCGGCGGCAGCTGCCCCAGCTCGTGCATGGCAGCCTGCAGCGCGGTCTCATCCGGATATACCGGCAGCTGCAACGCAGGTTTGCCGCGCCAGCTGTCCGGCGCCCACGCAGCGGCGGCGGAATCGGAAACGGGAGTGGGGGCGGAAAGATTCATGGCAAAACTCCTGGACAGCCTGCGATGGTGGCAGAGCCAGCGCGTCAGGCAAAGCATCCGCGCGCGTCACGCCCCATCGTTTCGCTGGCGCTGTTCGCGAAAGCGGCACGCCACACCAGCGGACGCGACTGAACGGCGAGCAAAGCCCGCAACCCAAGCATGACTTTCGGCCTACGCTAGCGCCGGCCCATCAGCTTTCGGCCGGCTAGCGTTACAGCAGCGCCGCCTTCTCGCCCGACGTTGCCGGCGAGCTGATCTCCACCAGCGATATCGCACTGTACGACGGCACCACCAACCACCAATCCACCAGCGGCGGCCCGATCACGCCGCTGAGCGAACGCAGCGACTACGTCGACCTGGGCATCTCGCAGGTCGTCAGCGACCACCTCACCCTGGGCCTGGACACTTCACTACCGCAAAGCCGATTTCCTGCAGGACGAAGGTCAGTTCGGCGCCGCCTATGTCTGTTCCACCTTCAATTATCGCTACGGCCACATCCGCGGTGCCGAGTTCAGCGCCGACTACAGCAACGGTCCGGTCACCGCCTATTTCAACCTGGGCTACAGCAAGGCGATGGGCAAGCAGGTCATGACCAGCCTGTACAACTTCGACCCCGACGCACTGGCCTACACCGCGAGCAACTGGATCCACCTGGACCACGACCAGAAACTGACGTCCTCTGGCGGCATCAACCACGCCCTCGACGACAGCAGCAGAATTGGCGCCAACTACCTGTATGGCAGCGGCCTGCGCACTGATACCGACACCGTCCCCAATGGCGGCGAGCTGCCGTCGTATTTCCAGTTGAACCTCAGCGCCGGGCACGACTTCGCACTCACCACGCACCCGCTGCACGCACCACTGGCAGCGCTCAACGTGCTCGATCGCAGCTATCAGTTGCGCGACGGCGGCGGCATCGACGTGTTTGCGCCGCAATGGGCGCCCAGGCGCTTCGTGTACCGGAGCCTGCAGCAGGACTTTTGATCGCCGAGCAGGACGGCGGATGGACTGGCCAGCCGGTTCATCTGCCCGCGATTGCATTGAAAGCGCGGGCTAACGCGCTACGTCCGGGAACCTCACCGACACCACATAACCAGTCGATGCGCGCGTCCCTCGATGCCTGCGTCTTCTGCCGCGTCCGCCACAAGACGTAACCGCGCTCAGTGATGGACCGAACTACGCCGCGCCTTGAAGCCCGCGTACAGCGCCCATAGCGCCAGCCCCACGAACCACACCATGCTCCACATCGGCATGCTCAGCCCCAGGAAGCGCCAATCGATATTGCCGCAATCCCCGGTACCGGTCAGCACGGTGCGGAACACCTCGAACGGCCCCATCGTCTCGCCCAGAAAGCTCAACGGCGGCCCGCACGAAGACATCATGTCCTTGGGGCGGATCTGCACCCACACATGGCGCGCAGCGATGCCCATGCCCACACCCGCAGCGATGAAGCTCAATACGCCATAGACCTTGCGCGCGCCGGCAGCCCGTGGCCCATGCAGCGCGCCGAGCAGGAAGAACGCTGCCAGCGCCGCAAATGCGATCCGCTGGAAAATGCACAGCGGGCAAGGCTCCAGACCCAGATGCAGCTGCACATAGATCGCATAGGCCAGCACCCCTGCGCACGCAAGGAAACCCAGCAGAAACTGCGCCCGGAAACTCCAACGAAATGGATTCATCGTCACTGCTTGCCTAGGGTCGAGACGCCGATTATCAGCCATCACCGCAGCCATGACCACGCGTGCCTGAGCGACCGGTCGCACCGTGCGAAGCACCTGGCGCTGTTCTGCGACGCGGCCGGGCTGCGTTGGCAACCAGTACACCCACCTGGTGGCCGAACAGTCGAGGCCCACGATGAGAAACACCGGCGAGTGGCAACCTAAGTCCAAGAGCCGCCGTCGATTACACGGAAGGAAGCTGCAGCCGGTCAGGTCAGCGACAAATGAGCGCAGCGAACCGAAAGCGTTGACTGCGTCGCTGTGCTTGCTGTGTGACGCACCCTTGCAGGTACAGCCACCAACAGTCAAAAAAACATCCTCTTCAATCAGCCAACAAAAAGCCCGGCGTGAGCCGGGCTTTTTAAGAATTTTTGCAGAGGCGATCCGATTACTCGGCCACTTCTTCGGCAACGACCGGACGGTCGACCAGCTCGACATACGCCATCGGCGCATTGTCACCGGCACGGAAGCCGGCCTTCAGGATGCGCAGGTAGCCGCCGGGACGGGTCGCGTAACGCGGGCCCAGTTCGACGAACAGCTTGCCCACTGCTTCCTTGTCGCGCAGGCGAGCAAACGCCAGACGACGATTGGCAACGCCATCGACCTTGCCGATGGTGATCAGCGGCTCGGCGACGCGACGCAGTTCCTTGGCCTTCGGCAAGGTGGTCTTGATCAGCTCGTGCTTGAACAGCGAAGCGGCCATATTGCGGAACATGGCTTCGCGGTGGGCGCTGGTACGGTTGAACTTACGGCCGGATTTCTGGTGACGCATGAGTGTGGTTTCCTAAGGAATATTGAGACTGCTTCAGTGACCTTGTCGCCATCCTGGCGCTGTTGAATGGACTGCGGTTGGTCCGAGCCGGCCGTCCTTTGACCGGATGTCATCGCAGGCTTTGGCCCGTCGATGTAGAAAAACGAACATGGGCGCCCGAAGACGCCCATGCCTTACTACTTAACCAAGCATGCCGTGCTGGGCGACACCGGCCGGCGGCCAGTTCTCCAGCTTCATGCCCAGTGCAAGGCCGCGCTGTGCCAGCACTTCCTTGATTTCGGTCAACGACTTCTTGCCCAGATTCGGGGTCTTGAGCAGCTCCACTTCGGTCTTCTGGATCAGATCGCCGATGTAGTAGATGCTCTCGGCCTTGAGGCAATTGGCCGAACGCACGGTCAGCTCGAGGTCGTCGATCGGGCGCAGCAGCACCGGATCCACGCCGCTGGCAGCCGGCTTGGCCGCACCGCGATCGCGGTGGGTGAAATCGCCGAACACCGACAGCTGATCGCTGAGAATGTCGGCGGCAGTGCGCACGGCTTCCTCGGCATCGATCGTGCCGTTGGTTTCGATATCGATCACCAGCTTGTCGAGGTCGGTGCGCTGTTCAACACGCGCAGCTTCCACGGCATAGGCAACGCGACGCACCGGCGAGAACGACGCATCCAGCATCAAACGACCGATGGTACGGGTCTCTTCGTCCGGACGACGACGCGCAGCAGCCGGCTGATAGCCGAAGCCACGCTCGATCTTCAGGCGCATGTTCAGTGCGGTGTCTTTGGTCAGGTGGCAGATCACGTGGTCGCCGTTGATGATCTCAACGTTGTGATCGGTCCTGATGTCTGCCGCAGTGACCGTACCCGGACCCTGCTTGGACAGCGACAGCGTGGCGCTGTCGCCACTGTGCATGCGAATTGCCACGTCTTTCAGGTTCAGCAGGACGTCAAGCACGTCTTCCTGCAAACCTTCGACCGTGGTGTACTCGTGCAGCACGCCGTCGATCTCGACCTCGGTGATCGCAAAACCGGGGATCGACGACAACAACACACGACGCAGGGCATTGCCCAGCGTGTGCCCGTAACCGCGCTCCAAGGGCTCGATCACGACCTTGGCACGGTTGTCGGTAAGACGTTCGATCTGCGGACCACGGGGGCGCAGAACCTGGTTGGCGGTAACCGTCATGTTGCGGGGTCTCCTGCGAACCTCCGGCAGTGCCGGAGGTTCTCCAATGTGAATTACTTCGAATACAACTCGACGATCAGCGCTTCGTTGATATCCGAAGGCAGGTCAGCGCGATCCGGAACGGCCTTGAACACGCCGCTGAACTTCTTCGAATCGACTTCAACCCACGACGGCGTCATGTCGTGCTGCTCAGCCACGGTCAGGGCTTCCTGCACGCGGAGCTGCTTCTGTGCCTTTTCCGACAGCGTGATCGCATCGCCAGCCTTGATCTGGTACGAGGCCAGATTCACCGACTTGCCATTGACCAGCACGCCACGGTGCGACACCAGCTGGCGCGCGGCCGGACGGGTGACGGCAAAGCCCATGCGGTAGCAGACGTTGTCCAGACGGGTTTCCAACAACTGCAGCAGGTTCTCGCCGGTGTTGCCCTTCTTGGTCGAGGCCTTCTTGTAGTAGTTGCGGAACTGACGTTCCAACAGACCGTAGATACGCTTGACCTTCTGCTTTTCACGCAGCTGGGTGGCGTAGTCGGAGAGCTTGCCCTTGCGTGCCGCGCCGTGTTGGCCGGGCTTCTGCTCAAGCTTGCACTTGGAGTCCAGCGCACGCGCCGGGCTCTTGAGGGAAAGGTCGGCGCCTTCGCGGCGCGCGAGCTTACAGGTAGGACCGATATAACGAGCCATTTCTTATCGCTCCCTTTAGACGCGACGCTTCTTCGGCGGACGGCACCCGTTGTGCGGGATTGGCGTCACGTCGATGATGTTGGTGATCTTGTAGCCCACGTTGTTCAACGAACGCACGGCCGACTCACGGCCCGGACCCGGACCCTTGATACGTACTTCCAGCGACTTCACGCCGTAGTCGAGCGCAGCGCGGCCAGCCTTTTCGGCGGCAACCTGAGCAGCGAACGGGGTCGACTTACGCGAACCACGGAAACCGGCGCCGCCGGACGTAGCCCACGACAGCGCATTGCCCTGGCGATCGGTGATGGTGACGATGGTGTTGTTGAACGAAGCGTGGACATGAGCGACGCCGTCAGTGATGACGCGCTTGATCTTCTTCTTCGTTTTCTTTTCTGCTGGCTTTGCCATGATCTATCCCTTACTTCCTGATCGCCTTGCGCGGACCCTTACGGGTGCGGGCGTTGGTACGGGTGCGCTGACCACGCAGCGGGAGACCACGGCGATGCCGCAGACCGCGATAGCAGCCCAGGTCCATCAGTCGCTTGATCGCGATACCGATTTCGCGGCGCAGGTCGCCTTCGACGACATACTTGCCGACTTCGGCGCGCAGGCGCTCGATTTCGGGTTCGGACAGATCACGAATCTTCGTGGTCGAGGTAACGCCTGCGGATTCGCAGAGCTTCTTCGAACGGGTACGGCCGATGCCGTAGATGCTTTGCAACCCGACCCAGACGTGCTTCTGGGCTGGCAGGTTGACGCCTGCAATACGCGCCATGACGCGATTCTCCAACTGAGTGATGGCCCGACGGCGCCCAGGCGCCACCCGGCAGGATGGATCAAAAATGAACTCGGAATTGTAGCTAGGCCTCGGATTGCTTTGAAGCCCATGGAACCAAAGGTTCCATCGACCCGGCGTGGGGAGTGTGCCCTCGCTCCGGCGCCGGACGGTGTTGATCCAGAAAACCTCTCCGAATCGCCTGTGCTACTCCCGCACAGGACCACCCCGTCACACCCGCGCGCGAGACGTCGCGCGAGCCGCCCTTCTGATCGGAAGATCGTGGCCCGGGAACCAGGCCGTCTTCACGTAATGAAGATCTAGTGTACCACTTAACCGCGCGCCAGACCGCCGCGCGAGCCGCCCTTGAGGTTGGCCTTCTTCAGCAAGCTCTCATACTGATGCGACATCAGGTGCGCCTGAATCTGCGCGATGAAGTCCATCACCACTACCACGGCGATCAGCAGCGAGGTGCCACCGAAGTGGAACGAAGTGCCGAGCTGCGTGCGCATGATTTCCGGCAGCAGGCAGACGATCACCAGGTACAACGAGCCGGCGGCTGTCAGACGGGTCAGCACACCATCCACGTAGTCGGCGGTGGCCTTACCCGGACGAATCCCCGGAATCAGTGCACCCGACTTCTTGAGGTTGTCGGCGGTTTCCTGCGAATTGAATACCAGCGCGGTGTAGAAGAACGCAAAGCCAATGATCAGTGCCGCAAACACCAGCATATGCACCGGCTCACCAGGCCCAAGCGCATTGGCAATCTTCTGCAGCCACGAACCCACGCCACCCGATGCCGCCTGACCCGACCACATGGACAGCGTCGCCGGGAAAGCCAGGATGCTCGAAGCGAAGATCGGCGGAATCACACCGGCCATGTTGAGCTTCAGCGGCAGGAACGAGGTCTGGTTCATGTACGCATTGCGACCGCCCTGGCGGCGCGCGTAGTTGACCGTAATACGCCGTTGCCCACGCTCGACGAACACCACAAACAGGGTAAAGGCGAGGATGGTGATGACGATCAGCAAGAGCGAGATGAAGCTCAAATTGCCTTCGCGGAACGCCTCAACGGTCTGGATTGCCGCCGACGGCAAACCAGCCACAATGCCGGCGAAAATGATCAGCGACACACCGTTGCCGATACCGCGCTCGGTAACCTGCTCGCCAACCCACATCAAGAAAATAGTGCCAGCCGTCAACGCAATCACTGCGGTGAGCACGAAGCCCATGCCCGGCGCATACACCACCGGAGCGCCACCAGGCGCGGTCTGGTTCTGCAATGCGAGCGCGATACTGCCGCCCTGCACCACTGCCAGCAACACCGCTCCGATACGCGAATACTGGGTGATCTTGCGTCGGCCGGACTCGCCTTCCTTCTGCATCGCCTTGAGGGCGGGAAAGATGTGCGTGGCCAGCTGGATCACGATCGATGCCGAGATATACGGCATCACATTCAACGCAAAAATACTGAAACGGTGCAGGGCGCCGCCCGAGAACATGTTGAACATGTCCACGATGCCGCCGCCCTGCGCCTGCATCAACGAAAGCATGGCATCGGGGTTCACGCCAGGCACCGGCACGTAGCAGCCGATGCGATAAACGATCAATGCCCCGAGGACGAACAGCAACCGCTGGCGAAGTTCCGTGAACTTGCCGAGCCCGCCACCGAGGTTACCAATGCCAGCCTGCGCCATCTGCCGATTACTCCTCTACGCTGCCGCCGGCAGCTTCGATTGCTGCCTTGGCGCCTGCGGTTGCCGCAACGCCCTTCAGCACGAACTTCTTGCTCAGCTCGCCCTTCAGCACGATCTTCGCCTTCTTGGCGCGGCTCGGGACCAGATTGGCCGCACGCAGCGCTGCAAAGTCGACATCACCGGCATCCAGCTTGTCCAGCTGGTAGGACAACACTTCTGCGGTGTCGCGCGCCATCTTGGAGCGGAAACCGATCTTCGGCAGACGGCGCTGCATCGGGGTCTGGCCGCCTTCGAAACCGGCCTTGATCTTGCCGCCACCCTTGCGAGCGAACGAACCCTTGTGACCGCGACCAGCGGTCTTGCCGAGGCCAGAACCGATGCCACGACCGACGCGGGTGCGCTCGGTACGGGCGCCGTCGGCCGGCTTGAGGTCATTAAGACGCAGAGTCATGGGATTACTCCTCAACCTTGACGAGGTAGTGAACCGTGTTGATCAGACCACGCACCTGCGGGCTGTCTTTCAGTTCACGCACATCGTTGAGCTTATTCAGGCCCAACGCACGCACCGACAGGCGGTGACGCGACTGGGTTCCACGCAAGCCGCGCACCAGGCGCACCTTGACGGTCTTGTTGGTGTCATTAGCCATGGTTGAGATCCTCGACCTTCTTGCCGCGCTTGGCAGCCACGCGCGCCGGCGACTGCACTTCCGACAGACCCTTCAGGGTTGCACGGACCAGGTTGATCGGGTTACGCGAACCGACCGCCTTGGCCAGCACGTTCTTGACGCCAACCGCTTCCAACACGGCGCGCATCGCACCGCCGGCAATGACGCCGGTACCTTCGGAAGCCGGCTGCATGTACACGCGTGCGGCGCCATGGCCGGACTTGACCGCATGCCACAGGGTGCCATTGTTCAGATCGACAGTGGCCAGGTTCTTGCGCGCCTGCTCCATCGACTTCTGAATGGCGACCGGCACTTCTCGCGCCTTGCCATAACCGAAACCGACCTTGCCCAGACCATCGCCGACCACGGTCAGCGCGGTGAAGGTGAATTGGCGACCGCCCTTGACCGTCTTGCTGACGCGATTGACCGCGACCAGCTTTTCGATCATGCCATCGTCGACTTTCTCTTCGCGGTTACGGTCGCGATCACGACCCCGCGGCGCACGTTCTTCTGCCATCTTGATTCCTTGATTGATTGAGTATGTACGGCTCGAAGCCGCTTATGGTTGTGGAGTCACGCTGTGTTCCCGGCACCGTTGCAAAAGAACGGGACAGTCCGGCATCTCCCTGCCGGCGGTATCGCGGATGTGGTCGATGACCACACCCGCAGCAGTGCTTAGAACTGCAGGCCGCCTTCGCGAGCTGCATCGGCGAGCGCCTTGATGCGGCCGTGATAGCGATAGCCCGAGCGGTCGAATGCGACCTTCTCGATGCCCGCAGCCTTGGCGCGCTCGGCGATCAGCTTACCGACCTTGACGGCCGCATCGCTGTTCTTGCCGTTCTTCAGGCCGTCCTTGACGTCGGCCTGCAGGGTGTTCGCAGCAGCGATCACCTTGGAGCCGTCGGCAGTGAAGACCTGCGCGTACAGATGCTGACCGGTGCGCAGCACCGACAGACGGGCGACGCCCAGCTCACGGATGTGCGAACGGGTGGACTTGGCGCGACGCAGACGGGCGATGTTCTTGTTGATGCTCATGATATGTGTCCTACGGAAGCTGAAGGAAAACAGGCTTTTGCAATAAGAAGTCCGGCCATGGATGGCCGGGCTCCCCGCAGAGGAACCTGCCTTACGCCTTCTTGGCTTCCTTGCGAATGATGACTTCACCGGCGTACTTCACACCCTTGCCCTTATAGGGCTCCGGCGGACGGAAACCGCGAATCTTGGCGGCGACTTCACCGACGCGCTGCTTGTCTGCGCCCTGGACCACGATTTCGGTCTGGGTCGGGGTCGACAGCGTGATGCCTTCCGGCGCCACGAACACCAACGGGTGCGAGAAACCGAGCGCCAGGCTCAGGTCCTTGCCCTGCATGGCAGCACGGTAACCGACGCCGACCAGCTCGAGCTTGCGCTCGAAGCCTTCGGACACGCCCTTGACCATATTGGCCAGAATGGCGCGCACGGTGCCGGTGATGGCCAGCTGCGACGGATCGTTCGCCGACAGGGTTGCAACATCGCCGTCGATGGCGATTTCCACGCCCACCGGCTTCGGCAGGGTCAACGTGCCCTTCGGGCCCTTGACGCTGACCAGCTCAGGCTGGACGTTGAGCTCAACACCCTTCGGAAGGGACACAGGCTTCTTGGCTACACGGGACATGTTCGATTCCTTCCCTTAGGCCACGAAGCACAGGACTTCACCACCAACGCCGGCTTCGCGAGCCTGCGCATCGGTCATGATGCCCTTCGACGTGGAGATGATGGCGATACCCAGGCCACCGAGGACCTTGGGCAGCTCGGTCTTGCCGCGGTACTGACGCAGACCCGAGCGCGAGAAACGCTTCAGGGTCTCGATGACCGGACGGCCTTCGAAATACTTCAGCACGATTTCCAGCTCCGACTTGTTGTTTTCGGTGGCCGTAACGCGCAGGTCGGCGATATAACCTTCGTCCTTCAGGACTTGGGCGATCGCAACCTTGATCTTGGACGACGGCAATTTCACCGTCTGCTTACCAACCGCGGCCGCATTCTTGATGCGAACCAGCAGGTCGGCGATGGGATCAGTCATGCTCATGTGAGTACCTTTGAGTGCACCGATATCCGCTTTCGCGAAAATCTTGTGTTTTCCTGGGGACGGGCCAGGACCCTTGACGCCATGCCAGGCCCGTACGGGCAAGACAGAAGCGGAAGTATACGACAAAAGAGCCCGACTTGCGCCGGACTCCCTTGTTGAACAGGACCAACCTGCTCGAACCGGCCGCTAACGGCCGGAATGCTGTTACCAGCTTGCCTTACGCAGGCCCGGAACGTCGCCGTTCATCGTGGCCTTGCGCAGCATGTTGCGACCCAGACCGAACTTGCGGTAGACACCGCGCGGACGACCGGACAGCTCGCAACGGTTGCGGTGGCGGCTCGGCGACGAATCGCGCGGCAGCTTCTGCAACTTGGTCGATGCATCGATCTTCTCTTCGTAGGACGCATCCTGGCTGGAGAGGATCTTCTTCAGCGCATCACGCTTGCCGGCAAACTTCTTCGCCAACTTTGCACGCTTGATGTCGCGGTGGATCATGGAGGTCTTTGCCATTTCGGATTTCCTCGACGGTCAGTTACGGAACGGGAACTTGAACGCTGCCAGCAGCGCCTTCGCTTCCGCATCCGTCTTGGCGGTGGTGGTGATGGCGATATCCATACCGCGAATCGCATCGACAGCGTCGAAATCGATTTCCGGGAAGATGATCTGTTCCTTCACACCCATGTTGAAATTGCCACGACCGTCGAAGGAGCGACCGGACACACCA
Source organism: Xanthomonas nasturtii (assembly GCF_001660815.1). Lineage (GTDB taxonomy): Bacteria > Pseudomonadota > Gammaproteobacteria > Xanthomonadales > Xanthomonadaceae > Xanthomonas > Xanthomonas nasturtii. The sequence continues at coordinate 81,263 of NZ_LYMI01000045.1, read as the reverse complement.
CGGAAGTCGCGCACGCGCGGCAACGAGATGTTGATCAGGCGATCCAGGAATTCGTACATCTTGGCGCGACGCAAGGTGGTCTTGCAGCCGATCGGCCAACCGTCACGAATCTTGAAGGATGCGACCGAAACGCGCGACTTGGTGACCACCGGCTTTTGACCGGAAATCTTGGACATGTCGGCGACCGCATTTTCCAGAATCTTCTTGTTGGTAGCGGCTTCGCCCACGCCCATGTTGAGCGTGACCTTGACCAGCTTCGGCACTTCCATCGGATTGGTGTAGCCGAATTCCTTCATCAGGGCCGGCACCACGTTTTCCTTGTAAAACTTTTCGAGACGAGTGTTCATGATCTCATTCCTCAGGCGTCAAGCGCCTCACCGCTGGAGCGGAACACACGCAATTTGCGTCCATCCTCCAGCACCTTGAAGCCAACGCGCTCGCCCTTGCCCGTTGCCGGGTTGACGATATTGACGTTGGAGATATGGATCGACGCTTCACGCTCGACCACGCCGCCGGCAACGCCTGCCTGCGGGTTCGGCTTGGTGTGGCGCTTGATGACGTTGGCGTTGGAAACGATCACGCGATCGCCGTCCACGCGCACAACTTCACCCTGCTTACCCTTGTCCTTGCCGGTGTTGATGACGACCTGGTCGCCCTTCTTGATACGGTTAGCCATGTGTATGTCCTCCGCTCACAGCACTTCGGGAGCGAGCGAGACGATCTTCATGAACTTCTCGGAACGCAGCTCGCGCGTCACCGGCCCGAAGATGCGGGTCCCGATCGGCTCCTGCTTATTGTTCAACAGCACAGCGGCGTTGCCATCGAAGCGGATCAGCGAACCGTCGGGACGGCGCACACCCTTGCGGGTACGCACCACGACGGCGTCGTAGACTTCGCCTTTCTTGACCTTGCCACGCGGAATGGCGTCCTTGACGGTCACCTTGATGATGTCACCAATGTGTGCATAGCGGCGCTTCGAGCCGCCCAGCACCTTGATGCACATCACTTCCTTGGCGCCCGAATTGTCGGCGACGTCGAGGTAGCTCTGCATCTGGATCATGATTCAGATCTCCCTTATTCAGCCGAACGGGTGACGATTTCCACCACCCGCCAGTTCTTGGTCTTGGACATCGGAGCAATCTCGGTCACACGCACGACGTCGCCTTCGTTGCAGGCATTGTCGGCGTCGTGTGCGTGCAGCTTGGTCGAGCGCTTGATGTACTTGCCGTACAGAGCATGCTTGACCTGGCGCTCCACCAACACGGTGACCGTCTTGTCCATCTTGTTGCTGACGACACGGCCTTCGACCGTGCGCAGCGCTTGCTTTTCGTTGTTGTCGCTCATCGCGGCCGTCCTTACTTGGTGCTGCCGAGCAGGTGCTTGACGCGAGCAATCTCGCGGCGCACCCGGCGGGTTTCGTGGGTCTTCGGCAGCTGGCCGGTGACCTGCTGCATACGGAGCGAGAACTGCTCCTTACGCAGATCGGTCAGGTGGGCCTTCAGTTCGTCAGCCGACTTCTCGCGGAGTTGTTTGATATCCATCAGCGCACCGTCCGGGTCACGAAAGTGGTGGTCACCGAGAGCTTTGCGGCGGCAAGGCGGAACGCCTCACGTGCGGTCTCTTCGGGAATACCCTCGATTTCATAGATCATGCGGCCCGGCTGAATCTGCGCGACCCAGTACTCCACGTTGCCCTTACCGGAGCCCATGCGGACCTCGATCGGCTTCTTGGTGATCGGCTTGTCGGGGAACACACGGATCCACATCTTGCCGCCCTTTTTGACGTGGCGGCTGATCGTGCGACGTGCTGCTTCAATCTGGCGTGCGGTCAGCTGACCGTGCGCCGTGGCCTTGAGGCCGTATTCGCCGAAGCTGACGGCGTTTCCGCTCCATGCCAGGCCGTCATTGCGGCCCTTGTGCATCTTGCGATATTTGGTTCGCTTGGGTTGCAACATTGCCGTTACCTCGCTTCACGAGCCGGACGCGACGGGCGGTCACCACGGTCGCCGCGATCGTTACGATCGTTGCGCGGGCTGTCGTCCTGCTTTTCCTGGCCAACCTGGGAGAAGTCGAAAACCTCGCCCTTATAGATCCAGACCTTGATCCCGATGATGCCGTACGTCGTGGACGCTTCGGCAAAACCGTAATCAATGTCGGCACGTAGCGTATGCAGCGGCACGCGGCCTTCGCGGTACCACTCCGAACGGGCGATTTCTGCACCGTTGAGGCGGCCAGCCACATTGACCTTGATGCCCAGGGCACCCAGGCGCATCGCGTTACCGACCGAGCGCTTCATTGCACGGCGGAACATGATGCGACGCTCAAGCTGCTGCGCGATCGACTCGGCGACCAGCTGCGCATCCAGCTCCGGCTTGCGCACTTCGGTGACGTTGATGTGCGCCGGAACGCCCATCAGCTCGCTCACTTCCTTACGCAGCTTTTCGATGTCCTCGCCACGCTTGCCGATCACCACGCCCGGACGGGCGGTGTGGATCGTCACGCGGGCGGTTTTGGCAGGGCGCTCGATCAAGATCTTGCTGACACCTGCCTGCGCGAGCTTCTTGCGCAGCATTTGACGCACTTTCAGGTCGGCTGCCAGATAGGCAGCGAAATCGCCCTTGTTTGCGTACCACTTGGAGTTCCAGTCTTTGGAGATACCAAGACGGATTCCAGTCGGATGAACTTTATGACCCATGGTCTTTTCCTTTCCGCTTACTTGGCGGCGCCGACAATCACAGTGATGTGACTGGTGCGCTTGAGGATGCGGGTACCGCGGCCTTTCGCCCGCGCCATGAAACGCTTCAGGGACGGACCTTCATCAACCATGATGGTCTTGACCTTCAGCTCGTCGACATCCGCGCCCTGATTGTTTTCGGCATTGGCAATCGCCGACTCCACAACCTTTTTGATCAGGTGTGCAGCCTTTTTATCCGAGAACTTCAGCAGATTGACCGCACGCTCGGCGGACAAACCACGCACCTGGTCAGCGACCAGGCGGGCCTTCTGCGGGGAGATGCGCGCGGTGCGCAGGATTGCTTTCGCTTCCATCGTCATCTCTCCTTACCTGCTCGACTTCTTGTCGCCACCGTGACCCTTGAAGGTCCGGGTGACGGCAAATTCGCCGAGCTTGTGGCCGACCATATTCTCGTTGACGAGCACCGGAATGTGGTTCTTGCCGTTATGCACGGCGATGGTGATGCCTACCATTTCGGGCAGGATCATCGAACGGCGCGACCAGGTCTTGATCGGCTTCTTGCTACCCGCAGCGGACTCCACCTTCTTTGCAAGGTGGTGATCGACGAACGGGCCCTTCTTGAGTGAACGTGCCATGGTCGATTAGCCCCTACGATCGCGGACGATGAACTGCTGGGTGCGCTTGTTCTTGCGCGTCTTGTAACCCTTGGTCGGGACACCCCACGGGGTGACCGGATGTGGATTACCCTGACCAGCCTTCGCTTCACCACCACCGTGCGGGTGATCGACCGGGTTCATGGCCGCACCGCGAACGGTCGGGCGAACACCGCGCCAACGCTTGGCGCCGGCCTTGCCCAACTTCTCGAGGTTGTGCTCGTCGTTGCCGACTTCGCCGATGGTGGCGCGGCATTCGACCGGCACCTTGCGCATTTCGCCCGAGCGCAGACGCAGCGTGGCATAGATGCCTTCGCGAGCGACCAGCTGGACGGCTGCACCGGCAGCACGTGCGATCTGAGCGCCCTTACCCGGCTTCAGCTCGATACCGTGAACCGTCGTACCGACCGGGATGTTACGCAGCGGCAGCGTGTTACCGGTCTTGATCGGCGCGTTGGCACCGGCAATGACCTGATCGCCAGCCTTCAGACCTTTCGGGGCGATGATGTAGCGGCGCTCGCCGTCGACATAGCACAGCAGGGCGATATGAGCGGTACGGTTCGGATCGTATTCGATCCGCTCCACACGCGCCGGAATGCCTTCCTTGTTGCGCTTGAAGTCGATGATGCGGTAGTGCTGCTTGTGGCCACCACCGACGTGACGCACGGTGATGCGGCCATGGTGGTTACGGCCACCGGACTTGCTCTGCGAATCGAGCAGCGCCGCATGCGGTGCGCCCTTGTGCAGATCGGGAGTAACCACGCGCACGGCGGAACGACGGCCGGGAGAGGTGGGTTTGAACTTCATCAATGGCATGGGATGGACCTCAGGCCTTGGCCGTTACGTCGATGGACTGACCATCAACCAGGCGGACGTACGCCTTGCGCCAATTGCCACGGCTGCCAGCACGGTTACGGAAGGACTTGCTCTTGCCCTTGACGTTGACCACGTTGACTGCCTTGACCTTGACGTCGAACAGCTGCTCGACCGCGGCCTTTACATCGGCTTTGGTGGCTTCGTTCGAAACTTCGAAGACATACTGGTTGGAGATTTCCTGCAGGCGCGCGGTCTTTTCGGAGACTCGCGGAGCACGCAGCACGCTGAAGATTTTTTCGTTGCTGCTCATGCCAGCCACTCCTCGACCTTCTTGACCGCATCGGCGGTGATCACGACCGTATCGGCCCCGACCAGAGCGACCGGATCCAGACCCTGCACATCACGCACCTGCACATACGGCAGATTGCGAGCGGACAGATACAGGTGCTCGGAGGCTTCTTCGGTGACGATCAGCGGGCGCTTGCCCACGTCCAGTCCCTTGAGCTTCTCGATCAGACCCTGGGTCTTGGTGGTTTCGACGTCGAACGCATCGACGATCATCAGGCGACCCTGGCGGTTAAGCTCAGAGAAGATCGCGCAGATGGCCGCACGGTACATCTTGCGGTTGACTTTCTGCTCGAAGCTGCGCGGCTTGGCCGCGAAGGTCACGCCGCCGCCGACGAAGATCGGAGCCGTCAACGCGCCATGACGCGCGCCGCCGCCCTTCTGCTTCTTCGACTTCTTGGTCGTGCCCGCAACTTCCGAACGCGTCTTCTGTGCCTTGGTACCAGCGCGACCGGCGTTGCGATAAGCGACGACGACCTGGTGAACCAGATCTTCGCTGAATTCGCGACCGAACACGGCATCGGAGACCGAGACCTTGTTGTTGCTACCCGTGATAACGAGTTCCATCGTCATCTCTCCTTATGCCTTGCTCGCCGGACGGACGATCACGTCGCCACCAGCTGCGCCAGGCACGGCGCCGCGGATAGCAATCAGACCACGCTCGACGTCGACCTTGACCACTTCCAGGTTCTGCGTGCTTTGCTGCACGGCGCCCATGTGGCCCGACATCTTCTTGCCCGGGAAAACGCGACCCGGGGTCTGGCGCTGACCCAACGAACCCGGCGCGCGATGCGACAGCGAGTTACCGTGAGTTGCATCGCCCATACGGAAGTTGTAGCGCTTGATGGTGCCCTGGAAACCCTTACCCTTGGTGACGCCCTGGACGTCGACCTTCTGGCCGACCTCGAAGATGTCCGCCTTGATTTCGCCGCCGACGGCGAAATCGCCGAGCTGCGCATCTTCAACGCGGAATTCCCACAAGCCACGACCCGCTTCGACCTTCGCCTTGGCGAAGTGACCGGCGGCCGGCTTGTTGACCAGTGCGGCGCGACGCGCGCCAACGGTAATCTGCACGGCGCTGTAGCCGTCAACTTCGACGGTCTTGATCTGCGCGATGCGGTTCGGAGTTGCTTCGATCAGCGTGACCGGTACCGAGCGGCCGTCTTCAGTGAAGACGCGGCTCATACCAGCCTTGCGGCCCACGAAGCCCAACGAATATTTCTTCGTCATGGTCGTAGTCCTCAGGTGAGCTTGATCTGGACGTCGACGCCAGCCGCGAGTTCGAGCTTCATCAGCGCGTCCACGGTCTTGTCGTTCGGGTCGACGATATCGAGCACACGCTTGTGCGTGCGGGTTTCGTATTGGTCACGCGCATCCTTGTCGGCATGCGGGGATACGAGGATGGTGTAACGTTCGATCTTGGTCGGCAACGGGATCGGGCCACGCACTTGCGCGCCGGTCCGCTTAGCCGTTTCGACGATCTCGCTGGCCGAACGGTCGATCAAACGATGATCGAACGCCTTCAACCGAATCCGGATCTTTTGTTCCGACATGACGGAAGCTTCCTTCGTTAAAAGAGCGACGGGCAAGGCCTCTGGGATACCTGCCCCGATATTCCTGACGTTGATGAATTCGCCGTAATCCTGTCAGCGAGGGCATTTCCTCCGCCCAAAAACTGAGGCAGCCCGGTAAACCGGCCTGCCCAGACGGAAAAGTATAGTGCGCAACCAGAGCATCGTCAACAACACGTGGTTGTTGAGTGCTCCACGCAACGCGACCTTCCCGGTCTGGCGAACACGAGCGGCGTCCTGCCGTTCTTTTCGCTGTAACTCGGCGCCCTACCCAGGGACATCGAGCCGCGCATTATAGCGAGGGATTTTCGTCCTCGCAAGCAGCCAGAACAAAAAAGGCGGCAGGCGCCAGCAGCATTTCCGCTTACAAAAAAGGGCCGGCTTGCGCCGACCCTTTTGGCTGCGCCGGCAACCCAGGTTGCCGGACTGCAGGCGGGTCTTACTTGATGATCTTGGCAACCACGCCGGCGCCGACGGTACGGCCACCTTCACGGATGGCGAAGCGCAGACCTTCGTCCATCGCGACCGGGTTGATCAGGGTCACGACCATCTTCACGTTGTCGCCCGGCATCACCATTTCCACGCCTTCCGGCAACTGGCAGGCGCCAGTGATGTCGGTGGTACGGAAGTAGAACTGCGGACGGTAGCCCTTGAAGAACGGGGTATGACGGCCACCCTCGTCCTTGGACAGCACGTAGACTTCGGCTTCGAACTCGGTGTGCGGCTTGATCGAACCCGGCTTGCACAGCACCTGGCCACGCTCGACGTCGTCACGCTTGGTGCCGCGCAGCAGCAGACCGGCGTTATCGCCTGCCTGACCCTGGTCCAGCAACTTGCGGAACATTTCCACACCGGTGACGGTGGTCTTCTGCGTGTCGCGGATACCGACGATTTCGATTTCGTCGCCGACCTTGATGATGCCGCGCTCGATACGACCGGTCACCACGGTGCCACGACCCGAGATCGAGAACACGTCTTCCACCGGCATCAGGAACGGACGGTCGACGTCGCGGGTCGGATCCGGAATGAAGGTATCCAGGGCTTCGACCAGCTTCAGGATCGCCGGCACACCGATGTCGCTCTGATCGCCGTCCAGCGCCAGACGGGCCGAACCGTGGATGATCGGAGTGTCGTCGCCCGGGAAGTCGTACTTGCTCAGCAGCTCACGCACTTCCATCTCGACCAGCTCGAGCAGCTCGGCGTCGTCGACCATGTCGGCCTTGTTCAGGAACACGACGATGTGCGGCACACCGACCTGACGCGAGAGCAGGATGTGCTCACGGGTCTGCGGCATCGGACCGTCGGCAGCCGAACACACCAGGATCGCGCCGTCCATCTGCGCCGCACCGGTGATCATGTTCTTGACGTAGTCGGCGTGGCCGGGGCAGTCGACGTGCGCGTAATGGCGAACTGCGGACTCATATTCAACGTGCGCGGTCGAGATCGTGATACCACGCGCCTTCTCTTCCGGCGCTGCGTCGATCGCGTCGTACGCCTTGAACTCGCCACCGAAACGCTCGGCACCGATCTTGGTCAGCGCAGCGGTCAACGTGGTCTTGCCATGGTCGACGTGACCAATGGTGCCGACGTTAACGTGCAGCTTTTCGCGAATATATTTAGCTTTTCCCATGAATCACAACCTCTAATTGAAAAATCTTGTTTGAAGCGGCTGAGCGAACTCAGCCCTTCTTGGTGACGGCGTCGGCGATGTTGGCCGGCGCCTCTTCGTAATGGTCGAATTCCATCGAGAACGTCGCACGACCCTGGCTCATCGAGCGCAGCGACGTCGCGTAACCGAACATCTCACCCAGCGGAATCATCGCATTGATGATCTTGCCCGACGGGCTGTCGTCCTGACCCTGCAACACGCCACGACGGCGGCTCACGTCGCCCATCACGTCACCCAGGTAATCCTCCGGACTGACGATTTCGACTTTCATGATCGGCTCCAGCAACACCGGGCTGGCTTTTGCGAAGCCCTGCTTGAACGCCATCGATGCGGCCAGCTTGAACGCCATTTCCGAGGAGTCGACGTCATGGTACGAGCCGAACACCAGCTTGACCTTGACGCCCACCACCGGGAAGCCGGCGATCGGACCACTGGTGATCGTCTCGCGCAGACCCTTTTCGACCGAGGGGATGAATTCCTTCGGGATAATGCCGCCGGTGATGTCGTTGACGAACAGGAAATCGTCCTTGACGTTGTCACTCTTGCGCTCTTCCTCGGTCATCGGCGACAGCTCGATCACCACGTGACCGTACTGACCCTTACCACCGGACTGCTTGGCGTGCTTGTAGTCGGACTTGACGTCGGACTTGCGGATCGTTTCGCGGTAGGCCACCTGCGGCTTGCCGACGTTGGCCTCGACATTGAACTCGCGACGCATGCGGTCGACGATGATGTCCAGGTGCAACTCGCCCATACCCGAGATGATGGTCTGGCCGGATTCTTCGTCGGTCTTGACGCGGAACGAGGGATCTTCCTGCGCCAGACGGCCCAGGGCCATGCCCATCTTTTCCTGGTCCGACTTGGTCTTCGGCTCCACCGCCATCGAGATCACCGGCTCCGGGAACACCATGCGTTCCAGGGTGATGATCTTGTCCTGCGCACACAGCGTGTCGCCGGTGGTGACATCCTTCAGACCCACGGCAGCGGCGATGTCACCAGCGCGCACTTCCTTGATCTCTTCGCGATTGTTGGAATGCATCTGCAGGATGCGGCCCACGCGCTCTTTCTTCGACTTGACCGGGTTATAGACCTGGTCGCCGGAGTTCAGCGTGCCCGAATAGACGCGGAAGAACGTCAACGAGCCCACGAACGGGTCGGTCATGATCTTGAACGCCAACGCCGAGAACGGCGCCGTATCGCTCGCCGCGCGCGTGTCTTCCTTCTCGTCTTCGTCGATACCTGCAACCGGCGGACGGTCGGCCGGCGACGGCAACAGGTGCACGACGCCGTCAAGCATGGCCTGCACACCCTTGTTCTTGAACGCCGAGCCACAGAACACCGGCACGATTTCGACCTTCAGGGTGCGCTCGCGCAGACCGGCGATGATCTCTTCTTCGCTCAGGTCGCCTTCGTTGAGGTACTTGTCCATCAGGTCTTCGCTGGCTTCAGCAGCCGCTTCCACCATGAACGAACGTGCCTCGGTCGCGATCTCGACCAGATCGGCCGGGATATCGCGGTATTCGAAGGTGGTGCCCTGCGACGCGGTATCCCAATGGATCGCCTTCATCTTCAGCAGGTCGACCACGCCCTCGAAGCCATCTTCGGCACCGATCGGCACCTGCATCGGCACGGCATACGCACCCAGACGGGCCTTCAGCTGCTCAACGACCTTGTCGAAGTTGGCACCGGTACGGTCCATCTTGTTGACGAAGGCCATGCGCGGCACGGAATACTTGTTGGCCTGACGCCACACGGTCTCGGACTGCGGCTGCACGCCACCGACGGCACACAGCACGAACACCGCACCGTCGAGCACGCGCAAGGAGCGCTCCACTTCGATGGTGAAGTCGACGTGCCCGGGGGTGTCGATGATGTTGAAGCGATACTGCTGCATGGACTTGTCCATGCCCGACCAGAACGCAGTGGTCGCAGCGGAGGTGATGGTGATACCACGCTCCTGCTCCTGCTCCATCCAGTCCATCACTGCAGCGCCGTCATGGACTTCGCCGATCTTGTGACTCACACCGGTGTAGAACAGGATGCGCTCGGAAGTGGTGGTCTTGCCGGCATCGATGTGGGCCATGATGCCGAAGTTGCGGTAACGCTCGATAGGGGTGGTGCGGGCCACGGGGAGCCTCTCAATTTCTTGGAATTCGGATGGCCGAACGCCGCCTTTCGGCGGCCTTCGGATTTGATGCGACGCAAGATGCGTCGCAAACAGCACTCATATGGTGCTGAAGGGCCCCGTTACCAAGGCCCACGAGGTCACCAGCGGTAATGTGCGAACGCCTTGTTCGCCTCCGCCATACGGTGGGTCTCTTCGCGCTTCTTGATCGCGCCGCCACGGCTTTCCGAGGCGTCCAGCAGTTCTGCAGCCAGCTTGCGCGGCATGGTGTTCTCACCACGCTTGCGCGCGGAATCGATCAACCAGCGCATTGCCAGCGCCATGCGACGGGATGAGCGCACTTCGACGGGCACCTGATAGGTAGCACCACCAACGCGACGCGATTTAACTTCGACAGCCGGGGCCACGTTGTCCAGTGCTTTCTGCACCAGCTCGACGGCATTCGGATTCTTTTCGCCAATGACGTCCATTGCGCCATAGACAATTTTCTCAGCAACCGACTTCTTGCCACTTTGCATCACCATATTGATGAAGCGGGCAATGGTTTCGCTGCCATGCTTTGGATCTGGCAGGACGGTGCGCTGCGGAGTAGAACCTTTACGGGACATTTGAGTATTTCCTTAGCTCTTCGGGCGCTTGGCGCCGTACTTGGAACGACCTTGACGGCGCTTTGCGACGCCGGCGGCGTCCAGCGAACCACGGACGGTGTGATAACGCACACCGGGAAGATCCTTGACGCGGCCACCGCGAATCAGGACCACGGAGTGCTCCTGCAGGTTGTGGCCTTCACCACCGATGTAGCTGATGACCTCTTCCTGGTTCGTCAGACGCACCTTGGCGACTTTACGCAGGGCCGAGTTCGGCTTCTTCGGGGTGGTGGTATAGACGCGTGTGCAGACGCCACGGCGCTGCGGACACTTGTCCAGTGCCGGGGAGGCACTCTTGTAGGTGGTCGCTTGCCGAGGCTTGCGGACCAGCTGATTGATCGTCGTCATCAGTTGATTCTTCTGATTGAGAGGCCGAGGCGGCCTACACGAAAACAAAGGCAGGCCGTGACCGGCCCACCGAGACAGAGAAGTATAGCTGGCAGGACGAAACTCCGTCAACTTCACGGAATCTGAACCTGCTGGCCCATCCAAAGGCCGGAAAACGGAGGGCCTCCTGCCCTCCTTTTCGCTTGGCTTACGGCGGCCTTGCGACCGCCGTCGGAGCGCTTACTCCTCATCCGCGCCAGCGTCGGCCACAGCTGCGACCGGTTCGGCGACTGTCGGCTTACCCGACAGCGTTTCCATTTCCGAGTCGGTCAGACCCGAAGATTTGCGACGTCCGGCGTGGTACGCCAGACCGGTACCGGCCGGGATCAGGCGACCCACAATCACATTTTCCTTCAGACCGCGCAGGTTGTCGCGGGTACCGCGCACGGCAGCCTCGGTCAACACGCGAGTGGTCTCCTGGAACGATGCCGCCGAGATGAACGACTCGGTGGCAAGCGACGCCTTGGTGATACCCAGCAGCACCGGATCGTACTTGGCAGGCAGTTCGTTGCGCTTGATCAGGCGGGCATTTTCCTCGATGACGCGCTGACGCTCGACCTGCTCGCCGTTGAGGAACTTGCTGGTGCCCTGATCGACGATCTCGACCTTACGCAGCATCTGACGGGTGATCACCTCGATGTGCTTGTCGTTGATCTTCACGCCCTGCAGGCGATATACGTCCTGGATTTCCTTGACCAGATACGCGGCCAGCGGCTCGACACCCAGCAGACGCAGGATGTCCTGCGGGCTCGGCTCGCCGTCCACCACGGTCTCGCCCTTGGTCACATGCTCGCCTTCGAACACGATGATCTGGCGGTACTTGGGGATCAGCTCTTCGTGTTCCGAACCATCGGTGTCCTTGATGATCAGGCGCTGCTTGCCCTTGGTGTCCTTACCGAAGCTGATGATGCCCGAGCGCTCGGCCAGGATCGCCGGATCCTTCGGCTTGCGCGCTTCGAACAGGTCGGCAACGCGCGGCAGACCACCGGTGATGTCGCGGGTCTTGGACGCCTCCTGCGGAATCTTCGCCACCACGTCGCCCACGCCGACGGCAGCACCGTCCTGCAGGTTGACGATGGAGCGCGGCGGCAGCAGGTACTGGGCCGGCAGATCCGTATTCGGGATGGTCAGGTCGTTGCCCTTGCCGTCGACGATGCGCACGATCGGGCGCAGTTCCTTGGCATGCGCACCGCGACGCTTCGGGTCGGTGATTTCGCGCGAGGCCAGACCGGTCAGTTCGTCGGTCTTCTCGATGACGGTGACGCCGTCGACGAAGTCGATGAAGCGGATGAAACCGGCCACTTCCGACACGATCGGGTGGTTATGCGGATCCCAGTTCGCCACACCCTGCCCGGCCTTGACCGCATCGCCGTCTTTGGCGGTGATGGTGGCGCCGTACGGCAGCTTGTAGCGCTCGCGCTCGCGGCCATGGCCGTCGAGCACGGACAGTTCACCCGAACGAGAGACCGCAACCAACGCGCCGCTGGCATGCGCCACCGACTTGAGGTTGTTGAACTTCACCGAACCGGTGGTCTTGACGGTGATGTTGTCGATCGCAGCCGCACGCGATGCCGCGCCACCGATGTGGAACGTACGCATGGTCAGCTGGGTACCCGGCTCACCGATCGACTGTGCAGCGATGACGCCAACCGCTTCGCCGATGTTGACCTGGTGACCACGTGCAAGATCGCGACCGTAGCAGCGTGCGCACACGCCGAACGAGGATTCGCAGCTAATCGTCGAACGCACCTTCACCGACTGCACGCTGGCGTCTTCCAGCTTGGCAACCCAGGCTTCGTCGAGCAGCGTGTTGCGGGTGACGATCGGTTCTTCGTCGTTGCCCGGCAGGTACACGTCCTCGGCCACCACACGGCCCAGCACGCGCTCCTTCAACGGCTCCACCACGTCGCCGCCTTCCACGATCGGGGTCATGATCAACCCTTCGGTGGTGCCGCAATCGACTTCGGTGATCACCACGTCCTGCGCAACGTCGACCAGACGACGGGTCAGGTAACCCGAGTTCGCGGTCTTCAGCGCGGTATCGGCCAGACCCTTACGCGCGCCGTGAGTGGAGTTGAAGTACTCCTGCACGTTCAGGCCTTCGCGGAAGTTCGCCTTGATGGGCGTCTCGATGATCGAGCCGTCCGGACGCGCCATCAGGCCGCGCATACCGGCCAGCTGACGGATCTGCGCCTGGCTACCACGGGCACCGGAGTCGGCCATGATGTACAGCGAGTTCATCGACTTCTGGTCGATGGTCTCACCCTTGGCGTTCTCGACCTTTTCGGTACCGATGGTGTCCATCATCGCCTTGGCGATGCGCTCGCTGGTACGCGACCAGATGTCCACGACCTTGTTGTAGCGCTCGCCGGCGGTGACCAGACCCGACTGGTACTGCTCCTGGATTTCCAGCACTTCGGCTTCTGCCTCGGTGAGGATGCCCTTCTTCTCGTCCGGGATCAGCATGTCGTCGATGCCGATCGACACGCCTGCGCGGGTGGCGTAGGCATAGCCGGTGTACATCAGCTTGTCGGCGAACACGACGGTGTCCTTCAAGCCCAGCAGACGGTAGCTGGAGTTGATCAGACGCGAGATGTTCTTCTTGGTCATCTCGGTGTTGGCCAGCTGGAACGGCAGGCCTTCGGGCAGGATCTCGCTCAGCAGCGCACGACCGACCGTGGTGTCCACGATCGAGGTACCGCTGGTGCGCTTTCCATCGACCGCGTCCACGTCCACCTGGGTGATACGGACCTTGACCTTGGCGTGCAGTTCCACCACGCGGTTGTCGTAGGCGCGCTTCACTTCGCTGGTGTTGGCGAACACCATGCCCTCGCCCTTCTTGTTCTCCAGGGCGCGGCTCATGTAATACAGGCCCAACACGACGTCCTGCGACGGCACGATGATCGGCTCGCCGTTGGCCGGCGACAGGATGTTGTTGGTGGACATCATCAGCGCACGCGCTTCCAGCTGGGCTTCCAGCGAGAGCGGCACGTGGACGGCCATCTGGTCACCGTCGAAGTCGGCGTTGAACGCGGTACACACCAGCGGATGCAGCTGGATGGCCTTGCCTTCGATCAACACCGGCTCGAACGCCTGGATGCCCAGACGGTGCAGGGTCGGTGCGCGGTTCAACAGCACCGGATGCTCGCGGATCACTTCTTCCAGGATGTCCCAGACTTCGGCTTCTTCGCGCTCGACCAGCTTCTTGGCGGCCTTGATGGTGGTGGCCAGGCCACGACGCTGCAGCTTGGCGAACACGAACGGCTTGAACAGCTCCAGCGCCATCTTCTTCGGCAGGCCGCACTGGTGCAGCTTGAGGTACGGACCGACGGTGATGACCGAACGGCCGGAGTAGTCCACGCGCTTGCCGAGCAGGTTCTGACGGAACCGGCCCTGCTTGCCCTTGATCATGTCGGCCAGCGACTTCAGCGGACGCTTGTTGGTGCCGGTGATGGCACGGCCGCGACGGCCGTTGTCCAGCAGCGCATCCACCGATTCCTGCAGCATGCGCTTTTCGTTGCGCACGATGATGTCCGGCGCATTGAGCTCCAGCAGGCGACGCAGACGGTTGTTGCGGTTGATCACGCGGCGATACAGATCGTTCAGATCCGAGGTCGCGAAGCGGCCGCCATCCAGCGGCACCAGCGGACGCAGATCCGGCGGCAGCACGGGAAGCACCGTCATGACCATCCATTCCGGACGGTTACCCGATTCCAGGAAGGCTTCGATCAGCTTGATGCGCTTGGTCAGTCGCTTGAGCTTGGTTTCCGAACCGGTACTGGCGATTTCCTCGCGCAGACGGGTCATTTCCGACTGCAGGTCGATCGTGCGCAGCAGTTCGTACACGGCCTCGGCGCCCATGGCGGCGTCGAAGTCGTCGTTGTACTCCTGACGTGCGGTGAGGTACTGCTCTTCGGTCAGCAGCTGGCGGCGCTCAAGCGGGGTCAGGCCCGGCTCGGTGACGACGTAGGCTTCGAAGTACAGCACGCGCTCGATGTCACGCAGGGTCATGTCCAGCATCAAACCGATGCGCGAGGGCAGCGACTTGAGGAACCAGATGTGCGCGACCGGCGAGGCCAGGTCGATGTGCCCCATGCGCTCGCGGCGCACCTTGGCCAGGGTGACTTCGGTGCCGCACTTTTCGCAGACCACACCACGGTGCTTCATGCGCTTGTACTTGCCGCACAGGCACTCGTAATCCTTGATCGGTCCGAAGATGGCGGCGCAGAACAGGCCGTCACGCTCGGGTTTGAAGGTGCGGTAGTTGATGGTTTCGGGCTTCTTCACTTCGCCGTAGGACCACGAACGGATCAGGTCAGGCGAGGCCAGCGCGATCTTGATCGCGTCGAAATCCAGCGTCTGGCGCTGTTGATTGAAGAGGTTGAGCAGGTCTTTCATTGGATATCTCCGGGTCGGAGGAATTTCGTATCTGAGATGGAACGCGCAGAGATCTGTTCGGGACCGGGGATCCGGGACCGGGGACCCCGAAGATCAAGAGCGCTTGGCTCCTGTCCCTCCGGGGTCCCCGGTCCCCTGTCGCCGGTCCCGGCTCTTACTCTTCCAGTTCCATGTTGATCGCCAGCGAGCGGATTTCCTTCACCAACACGTTGAAGGATTCCGGCATGCCCGCGACCATCTCGTGCTCACCATCGACGATGTTCTTGTACATCTGGTTGCGGCCCTGCACGTCGTCGGACTTCACCGTCAGCATTTCCTGCAGGGTGTAGGCCGCGCCGTAGGCTTCCAGCGCCCAGACTTCCATTTCGCCGAAGCGCTGACCACCGAACTGCGCCTTGCCGCCCAGCGGCTGCTGGGTGACGAGCGAGTACGGGCCGGTCGAACGTGCATGCATCTTGTCGTCGACCAAGTGGTTCAACTTCAGGTAGTGCATGTAGCCGACCGTGGTCTTGCGATCGAACGCTTCGCCGGTACGACCGTCGTACAACTGGGTCTGACCGCTCTGCGGCAGTTCGGCCAGTTCCAGCATGCGCTTGATTTCCGCTTCGCTGGCGCCGTCGAACACCGGGGTTGCCATCGGCACGCCGTCGATCAGGTTCTTGCCCAGGTTGAGCAATTCCTCATCGCTGAACTGCGACAGATCCACACGCTGTGCATTGATCGCGTTGTCGTGGTTGTAGATGTCGTCCAGGAACTTGCGCAGCTCGCTGACCGCCGCCTGCGCTTCCAGCATGCGCTGGATCTTGCGACCCAGGCCCTTGGCAGCCCAGCCCAGATGCACTTCCAGAATCTGGCCGATGTTCATACGCGACGGCACGCCGAGCGGGTTCAGCACGATGTCGACCGGCTCGCCGGTGGCCATGTACGGCATGTCCTCGACCGGCACCACATTGGAGACCACACCCTTGTTGCCGTGGCGGCCTGCCATCTTGTCGCCCGGCTGGATGCGGCGCTTCACGGCCAGGAACACCTTGACCATCTTCAGCACGCCCGGTGCGAGGTCGTCGCCCTGGGTGATCTTGCCGCGCTTGTCGGCAAAACGTGCTTCGAATTCCTTTTCGTGCGCCTGGATCTGCTTCTGCGCGCGTTCGATGGCGTCGGCAGCGTCTTCGTCCTTCATGCGCAGCTGGAACCAATCGGACTTCTTCAGCCCGTCCAGATACGCGTCGGTGACGTTGTCGCCCTTTTTCAGGTTCGCACCGCCATTGGCAACCTTGCCCACGATCTGCGAGCGCAGACGTGCGTAGATGGCCGCTTCCAGGATGCGGAACTGGTCATCGAAGTCCTTCTTGACGCGCTTGATTTCAGACTCTTCGATCTGACGCGCACGCTTGTCCTTCTCGATACCGTCGCGGGTGAAGACCTGCACGTCGATGACGGTGCCGTCCATGCCCGGGGGCACGCGCAGCGAGCTGTCCTTCACGTCGGACGCCTTCTCACCGAAGATCGCACGCAGCAGCTTTTCTTCCGGGGTCAGCTGGCTTTCGCCCTTCGGCGTGACCTTGCCGACCATGATGTCGCCGGCGCGCACTTCCGCACCGATGTACACCACGCCGGACTCGTCCAGACGGTTCAACGCCTGCTCGGACACGTTCGGGATGTCGGCGGAAATTTCCTCCGGCCCCAGCTTGGTGTCGCGTGCAACGCAGGTCAGTTCTTCGATGTGGATCGTGGTGTAGCGATCCTCTTCCACCACGCGCTCGGAGAGCAGGATGGAGTCTTCGAAGTTGTAGCCGTTCCACGGCATGAAGGCGATCAGCATGTTCTGACCCAGCGCCAGTTCACCGATGTCGGTGGACGGGCCGTCGGCCAGCACGTCGCCGCGCGCGATCACGTCGCCCACGTTCACCAGCGGACGCTGGTTGATGCAGGTGTTCTGGTTGGAGCGGGTGTACTTGATCAGGTTGTAGATATCCACGCCGGCATCGGTGCCGCCGCCGATTTCTGCCTCGTTGACCTTGACCACGATGCGGGCCGCGTCGATCTGCTCGATCACGCCACCACGCAACGCATTCACGGTCACGCCCGAGTCGCGCGCAACCGCACGCTCGATACCGGTACCAACCAGCGGCTTCTGCGAACGCAGCGTCGGCACGGCCTGGCGCTGCATGTTGGCGCCCATCAGTGCGCGGTTCGCGTCATCGTGCTCGAGGAAGGGCACCAGCGCCGCGGCGACCGACACGGTCTGCATCGGCGAGACGTCCATGAAGTGGACTTCTGCCGGCGGCTTCAACAGCGACTCGCCCTGGAACCGGCACGGCACGAACTGCTCGGTGAGCATGTTCTTGGCGTCGGTCAGTGCGTTCGCCTGGGCGATCACGTACTCGTTTTCTTCGATCGCCGACAGGTATTCGACGTCGTCGGAGACCTTGCCGTCCAGCACCTTACGGTACGGGGTCTCAAGGAAGCCGTACTGGTTGGTGCGGGCGAACACGGCCAGCGAGTTGATCAGGCCGATGTTCGGGCCTTCCGGCGTTTCGATGGTGCAGACGCGGCCATAGTGGGTCGGATGCACGTCGCGCACTTCGAAACCTGCGCGTTCGCGGGTCAGACCGCCCGGGCCCAGTGCGGAGACGCGACGCTTGTGCGTCACTTCCGACAGCGGGTTGTTCTGGTCCATGAACTGCGACAGCTGCGAGGAGCCGAAGAATTCCTTGATCGCCGCTGCAACCGGCTTGGCGTTGATCAGTTCCTGCGGGGTCAGGCCTTCGGATTCGGCCATCGACAAGCGCTCCTTGACCGCGCGCTCGACGCGGACCAGGCCGACGCGGAACACGTTTTCGGCCATTTCGCCGACCGAACGCACACGACGGTTACCCAGGTGATCGATGTCATCGACCACGCCGCGACCGTTGCGGATTTCGGTGAGCACCTTGATCACTTCCAGGATGTCGGAGGTGTCGGTGTGCTCGGCGACCAGACGCTTGGATTCTTCGTCGTTACGCTCGGCAAAGTACTTCTTGTCGTACAGCACCGACTCGCCCAGCACTTCCTTGCGGCCGACGCGACGGTTGAACTTCATGCGGCCGACCGTCGACAGGTCGTAGCGCTCGAAGGTAAAGAACAGGTTGTGGAACAGGTTCTGCGCAGCTTCCTTGGTCGGCGGCTCGCCCGGACGCATCATGCGGTAGATTTCCACCAGCGCTTCCAGCTGCGTCTTGGTCGGATCGATGCGCAAGGTGTTGGACAGGTACGGGCCACGATCCAGATCGTTCACCCACAGGGTACCGACCGCGTCGACGCCGGCCTTGCGGAACGCAGCCAGCTGATCTTCGCTGATTTCATCGTTGGCATTGGCCAGCAGTTCGCCGGTGGAGCCATCGACCACGTCGTGCGACAGGATGCGGCCGACCAGGTAGTCGTCCGGCACGGCCAGCGCGGCAACGCCGGCAGCTTCCAGCTGCTTGACGTGACGGGCAGTGATGCGCTTGCCCGCTTCCACGATGACCTTGTCGCCATCGGCCAGGTCGAAGTTCAGCGTTTCACCACGCAGACGCTCCGGCACCAGCTCCAGCTGTACGCCTTCGTCCGGGTTGATGTGGAAGGTGTTGATCTCGAAGAACTCGGCCAACATCTCTTCGTTGTTGTAGCCGAGCGCACGCAACAGGATCGACACCGGCAGCTTGCGGCGACGGTCGATACGGGTGAACAGCGCATCCTTCGGGTCGAACTCGAAGTCCAGCCAGGAACCGCGGTACGGAATGATGCGGGCGCTGTACAGCAGCTTGCCCGAGCTGTGGGTCTTGCCACGGTCGTGGTCGAAGAACACGCCCGGCGAACGGTGCAGCTGCGAGACGATCACGCGTTCGGTGCCGTTGACGATGAAGGTACCGTTGCCGGTCATCAGCGGAATTTCGCCGAGATAGACCTCCTGCTCCTTCACGTACTTGATCGCCTTGGTCGACGACTCGCGGTCGTAGATCACCAGGCGCACGGTCACGCGCAGCGGCGCGCCATAGCTCATGCCGCGCTGACGGCATTCACGCTCGTCAAACACGGGCTGACCCAGCTTGTAGCCCACGTACTCCAGCGCAGCGTTGCCGCTGTAGCTGGAGATCGGGAACACCGACTTCAATGCCGCGTGCAGACCGAGGTCCTTACGCTTGTTCGGCTCCACGTCTTCCTGCAGGAATTCGCGGTAGGAATCTACCTGGATGGCAAGCAGGAACGGCACTTCGAGAATCGAGCGCTGCTTACCGAAATCCTTGCGGATACGCTTTTTTTCGGTGAACGAATAAGACGTCATGAGGTCTTCACCCTAGGCTGCGGGGGCCACGTCGCGGCGGCCCTGAAATAACAAAATTGTCAGTTGGAAGTCGCTGGTATTGCCGGCACCAGCACGCCTTCTCCCGCTACTTCCAACTACCAACTCGGTGACGCGGGGATTGAGGATGACGAGACTGGGGAGTAGCGAAGATTGCCTTCGAATCCCGAATGCCGACTCTCAAATCCCGGCTTTCCATCAACGGCCAAAGGCCGGGAGCTTGACGCTCCCAGCCTTTGGTGCATCACCATGAAACGCTGGCGATGCAAGGTGTTGCTTACTTGACTTCGACGGTCGCGCCGACTTCGGTCAGTTCCTTCTTGATCTTCTCGGCTTCGTCCTTGGACGCGCCTTCCTTCAGGATGCCACCGGCTTCGGTCAGATCCTTGGCTTCCTTCAGACCCAGGCCGGTCACGGCGCGGACGGCCTTAATGACGCCGACCTTGTTGGCGCCACAGTTGACCAGCACCACGTTGAATTCGGTCTGCTCTTCGACCACGGCAGCGGGGCCAGCTGCAGCAGCAGCGACCGGGGCAGCGGCGGAGACGCCGAACTTCTCTTCGATGGCCTTGACCAGCTCCATCACTTCCATCAGGGACTTCTCGGCGATGGCGTCGACGATCTGTTCGTTGGTAAGGGACATTGTGATTACCTTTAAATGATTTTCTGGATTGGGGTTCTAGCGAACGCTAGGACATCAAGCTTCGGCAGTCTCGGCGACCGGCGCGGCGGCTTCGTCGCCGCCACCCTGCTTGTCGCCAACGGCCTTGACGGCACGGGCGAACATGGCAGCCGGTTCGGACAGCACGCGGGCCAGCATGGCCAGGGCCTGGTCACGGGTCGGCAGCGATGCCAACACGTCGACGTGACCAGCCGGGAACAGCTCCCCGCCGATGGACACGACCTTGGCCTGCAGCTTGTCGTTGCTCTTGGCAAATTCCTTGATCAGGCGACCGGCTGCGCCGGGCTCCTCCATCGAAAACGCATACAGCAAAGGACCGACCAGCTTGTCAGCAGCGACAGCGAAATCAGTACCTTCAACGGCGCGCGCAGCCAGGGTGTTCTTGACAACTTTCAAGAACACGCCGGTTTCGCGGGCCTGCTTACGCATCGCGGTCATCTGGGAGACCGTGGTGCCAGCGTATTCGGCGGCGATCAGGGAGTGGGCCTTGGCGGCGATGTCTGCCAGCTCGGCGACTACTTCTTGCTTCTGGGACAGATTGAGAGCCATTGCACTCCTCCGTTAAAGCCGGGATTGGGGATTGTTGATTCGGGGTTCGTCACAGCGATCACGCCGCCGTTGCCAATCCCAAATGCCGAATCGCTCATCCCCGCTTCAAACTACTCCGCTCGCGGCTCCTGCCGGTTGCGGTCCAGGGCAGCCTCCTTCCTGGAAGCCGGGAACATCGACCGATGTTCCTTTGGTGGCCGTTCTAGACCTGGAGTGGACTCGATCCGGGATGTCCCAGACGCGCGTAAACCAGAAAGCTCCAGAAGGGCGACACCATCTACGCCGGCCGGTTCGAAACGAACCAATTAAGCGATCCCGCTACATCGACGGCGACTCCTTGCCAGTGCGAGCATCCCTGCCCGTCGTCGATCTGCGCTGACCGCGCCTGCGGTCTTTGACGGCTACCGCCGGGCATGCCGGCGATCGCCTTCAAAATGTCCGTTACCCCAAAGGAGGGAACGGACTCCCAGCACACGGTTGCCCGGGCCGGAAAAACAATGCTGTACTGCCAAACACGTCAGGCGCATGACGCCCGACGCATTCGATTACTTCAGCGACAGGCTCGACTGGTCGACCGTCACGCCCGGACCCATGGTCGAGCTGACCGAGACCTTCTGCAGGTAGGTGCCCTTCGAGGTCGCCGGCTTGGCCTTGACCAGATCCAGCAGCAGCGCCTGCAGATTCGACTTCAGCGCTTCGTCGTCGAAGCTGGCCTTGCCGATGGTGCAATGGATGATGCCGGCCTTGTCGGTGCGGTAACGCACCTGGCCCGACTTGGCGTTCTTGACCGCTTCGCCCGGATTGGCCGACACGGTGCCGACCTTCGGGTTCGGCATCAAGCCACGCGGGCCCAGCAGGGTGCCCAGCTTACCGACGACGCGCATGGCGTCCGGGGTGGCGATGACCACGTCGTAGCTCAGGTCGCCGGCCTGCATCTTCTCGGCCAGGTCGTCCATACCCACTGCCTCGGCGCCAGCAGCCAGGGCCTCGTCGGCCTTGGCGCCTGCCGGTGCGAACACTGCCACGCGCACGCTCTTGCCGGTACCGGCCGGCAGCACGGTGGAACCGCGCACCTGCTGGTCGGACTTCTTGGCGTCCACGCCCAGGCGCACGGCAACGTCGATCGACTCGACGAACTTGGCCTTGGTGGCGCTCTTCAGGATCTTGATTGCGTCTTCGAAGGCATAGGTCTTGCCCGGAACGACAGCGGCCGCAATGGCCTTAACGCGCTTGCTCTGTGCCATGTCTTAGCCCTCCACCGTCAAACCCATGCTGCGGGCAGAACCCGCAATCGTGCGAACTGCCGCTTCCAGCTCGGCTGCCGTCAAATCGGCTTCCTTGACCTTGGCGATCTCTTCCAGCTGCTTGCGCGTCACCTTGCCCACCTTGTCGGTGTTGGGACGCTTCGAGCCGGAGGTCACGCCTGCGGCCTTCTTGAGCAGCACACTTGCAGGGGTGCTCTTGGTGACGAAGGTAAAGGTACGGTCGGAGTACGCAGTGATGATCACCGGCGTCGGCAGACCCGGCTCCAGCTTCGACGTCGCAGCGTTGAACGCCTTGCAGAATTCCATGATGTTCAGACCGCGCTGACCCAGTGCAGGGCCAACCGGCGGCGCAGGATTGGCCTGCCCGGCCTTGACCTGCAGCTTGATAAAAGCAGTAATCTTCTTAGCCATTTCGATACTCTCCGGGTGCTAGCGCCTGAACTGCAGGCTCCCCATCGGACCGGGATTCACGTGTCCCGGCTTCACGTTTTTGACAACACGCAGATGGCCGCCATGCGGCAGCCATTGTTTCCCGGCGGTTCCCCAGGTGAGCGAGCCGCGCACTATAGCAGCAATTGCTACGGGTGCCTAGAAGACACCGGCCAGGTCAGCCCTTCTCGACCTGACCGAATTCGAGCTCGACCGGCGTAGAGCGGCCAAAGATGAGCACGGCGACACGCAGCCTGCTCTTCTCGTAATTGACTTCCTCGACGACGCCATTGAAGTCATTGAACGGACCTTCGGTGACACGCACCATCTGGCCCGGCTCGAACAGCACCTTCGGGCGCGGTTTCTCGACGCCATCCTGCACACGCTGCAGAATCGCATCGGCTTCTTCGTCGCGAATGGGCAGCGGACGATCGGCGGTGCCGCCAATGAAGCCCATCACCTTGGAAGTCTCCTTCACCAGGTGCCAGCTCTCATTGTCGATACGCGGAATACCGGCTTCTTCGTGCGTTTCGATCTGCACCAGCACATAGCCGGGGAAGAACTTGCGCTCGGACCGACGCTTCTGGCCGGCACGCATTTCGATGACCTCTTCGGTCGGCACCAACACGTCGCCGAAGCGATCTTCCATTTCGGTACGCGCGATGCGGTCGCGCAATGCCTGCGCAACAGATTTTTCGAAGCCTGAATAGGCGTGAACGACATACCAACGCTTCACTGCTTGATTCTCCTCAACGAGCCAGGAACCACTGCGTGAGCTTCTGGATGACGAAATCGAAGCCGCCCAACAGCAAACTCAGAATGATCACAACAACAATCACGACCCAGGTGGTACGGATGGCTTCCTGGCGCGTTGGCCAGACAACCTTGCGCAGCTCGAACCTGGATTCGGACATGAATTCGCGGGTCTCACGGCCTTTGCCGGTGCCCAGAAACACAAACACGCCTGCCACCAACCCCACGATCACAGCCAGCGCGCGCAACTGCGGCGTCCAGGCTCCAAGCTGGGTGGCGCGCTCAGGCGCAGAAAACCAGAACCACACAAATAGCCCCGCAACCACCAGGAGCGCGGAGACGACGTATTTCACAATATCAGCGCTGGCAGCAGACGCGCTTTTGGAAGGCTCGATTTTGCTATTCATCCGGCTCTAGTTACCGATCTGACCCGAATCGTTGGGCCGGAAAGAGGAGTGGCACGCCAGGAGGGACTCGAACCCCCAACCTGCGGTTTTGGAGACCGCTGCTCTGCCAATTGAGCTACTGGCGTATGTACTCGTTTACCGCAAACCTAAGACAACGAAGGCGGACCGCGGTTCAGCCGGCCCGCCATTCGCTTGAATCCAGCCGCCATAAAGCAGCTGGACGCAGGCCTTACTTGATGATCTTGGCAACCACGCCGGCGCCGACGGTACGGCCACCTTCACGGATGGCGAAGCGCAGACCTTCGTCCATCGCGACCGGGTTGATCAGGGTCACGACCATCTTCACGTTGTCGCCCGGCATCACCATTTCCACGCCTTCCGGCAACTGGCAGGCGCCAGTGATGTCGGTGGTACGGAAGTAGAACTGCGGACGGTAGCCCTTGAAGAACGGGGTATGACGGCCACCCTCGTCCTTGGACAGCACGTAGACTTCGGCTTCGAACTCGGTGTGCGGCTTGATCGAACCCGGCTTGCACAGCACCTGGCCACGCTCGACGTCGTCACGCTTGGTGCCGCGCAGCAGCAGACCGGCGTTATCGCCTGCCTGACCCTGGTCCAGCAACTTGCGGAACATTTCCACACCGGTGACGGTGGTCTTCTGCGTGTCGCGGATACCGACGATTTCGATTTCGTCGCCGACCTTGATGATGCCGCGCTCGATACGACCGGTCACCACGGTGCCACGACCCGAGATCGAGAACACGTCTTCCACCGGCATCAGGAACGGACGGTCGACGTCGCGGGTCGGATCCGGAATGAAGGTATCCAGGGCTTCGACCAGCTTCAGGATCGCCGGCACACCGATGTCGCTCTGATCGCCGTCCAGCGCCAGACGGGCCGAACCGTGGATGATCGGAGTGTCGTCGCCCGGGAAGTCGTACTTGCTCAGCAGCTCACGCACTTCCATCTCGACCAGCTCGAGCAGCTCGGCGTCGTCGACCATGTCGGCCTTGTTCAGGAACACGACGATGTGCGGCACACCGACCTGACGCGAGAGCAGGATGTGCTCACGGGTCTGCGGCATCGGACCGTCGGCAGCCGAACACACCAGGATCGCGCCGTCCATCTGCGCCGCACCGGTGATCATGTTCTTGACGTAGTCGGCGTGGCCGGGGCAGTCGACGTGCGCGTAATGGCGAACTGCGGACTCATATTCAACGTGCGCGGTCGAGATCGTGATACCACGCGCCTTCTCTTCCGGCGCTGCGTCGATCGCGTCGTACGCCTTGAACTCGCCACCGAAACGCTCGGCACCGATCTTGGTCAGCGCAGCGGTCAACGTGGTCTTGCCATGGTCGACGTGACCAATGGTGCCGACGTTAACGTGCAGCTTTTCGCGAATATATTTGGCTTTTCCCATGGGTGCGTGTCTCGGTAATCGTTTGGAGTTGAAGACGATTGAGTAATGGTGCTCACGAAAGGAATCGAACCTTCGACCTCCTCCTTACCAAGGAGGTGCTCTACCGACTGAGCTACGTGAGCGAGTTTTGCATTATGGCATGCATTTGCGTTCAATGGAGCGGGAGACGGGAATCGAACCCGCACCATCAGCTTGGAAGGCTGAGGTTCTACCGTTGAACTACTCCCGCGCCGGGAACTGCATGCCACAACGTGAAACTGGTGGAGGGAGGTGGATTCGAACCACCGAAGGCGTAAGCCAGCAGATTTACAGTCTGCCCCCGTTGGCCGCTTGGGTATCCCTCCAGCTTTTACAACCGGACCGGTGTGCCGTGAGGCGTTTCGGTTCGGGGTGAAGCAGCCCGTTATTTTGTTGTGGGACGCATGCAGTGTCAACAAAAATTTTTAGCAACTCGTCAGTGCCGAAGACGCGCGACCATCGGGGTCGCGCGCAACCGATCAGACGTTGAAGCGGAAGTGCAGCACGTCGCCTTCCTGGACGCGGTATTCCTTGCCTTCCAGGCGCAGACGACCGGCATCGCGGGCACCCGCTTCGCCGCGATACCTGATGAAGTCGTCGAAGCCGATCGTCTCGGCGCGAATGAAGCCCTTCTCGAAATCGGTATGGATGACGGCGGCTGCCTGCGGCGCCGTCGAACCGGCCCGAACCGTCCAGGCACGTACTTCCTTGACGCCTGCGGTGAAGTAGGTCTGCAGGCCCAGCAGCGTGTAGGCCGCACGGATGACGCGATTCAAGCCCGGCTCGGCCAGGCCGAGATCGGCCAGGAAGGTGTCGCGGTCTTCGTCGTCGAGCTGAGACAGCTCTTCTTCGATGGCTGCGGACACTGGCACCACTTCCGCACCTTCGGTCAGCGCATGCGCGCGCACCGCATCCAGGTACGGGTTGTTTTCGAAACCATCCTCAAGCACGTTGGCGATGTACATCACCGGCTTGAGCGTCAGCAGGAACAGATCGCGTACCAGCGCCTTTTCCTCTTCGTCCAGACCGGCGGCACGGCCTGCCTTGCCGTCGGCCAGCGCGGCCTGCAACTTGGCCAGCACCGGCTTGCGCGCTGCCGCATCCTTGTCGCCACCCTTGGCGCTGCGTTCGGCACGGTTGAGCGCCTTTTCCACGCTATCCAGATCGGCCAGCGCCAGCTCGGTATCGATGGTTTCGATATCGGCGATCGGGTCGACCTTGTTGTTGACGTGGATCACGTCGTCGTTGTCAAAGCAACGCACCACATGGGTGATCGCATCGACCTCGCGGATGTGCGCCAGGAACTTGTTGCCCAGGCCTTCGCCGCTCGCCGCACCAGCGACCAGGCCGGCGATGTCGACGAACTCGACCGCAGTAGGAATCAGCTTCTGCGGCTTGACGATGTCAGCCAGCTGATTGAGGCGCGGATCCGGCACCGGCACGATGCCGACATTCGGCTCGATGGTGCAGAACGGGAAATTGGCCGCAGCGATGCCGGCCTTGGTCAGCGCATTGAACAGGGTCGACTTGCCGACGTTGGGCAGGCCGACGATGCCGCATTTGATACCCATGGGTCACATCCGGGATTTGGGATTCGGGATTGGAGATTCGGCATGCCACATGGCCACGAATCCCCAATCCCCAATCACGCATCCCTGCTGGTGTGCAGGCGCTTCATTGCTTCGTTGAAATTACCCTCCATCGCCAGCGGCAACACGTCGATGGCAGCGTCTATTGCCATACCGATCGCTGCATCGTCGTCGCGCCCTGCCCGTCCCAGCACCCAGGGCACCACGCGGTCCTTGTGACCGGGATGGCCGATGCCGACGCGCAGACGGTGAAATTTGCCATGCCCGAGCAGGCGAATGGTGTCGCGCAAGCCGTTCTGTCCGCCGTGACCGCCGTCGAACTTGAGTCGCGCCGTTCCGGGCGCCAGATCCAGTTCGTCGTGGGCGACGAGCAACTGTTCCGGCTCGACCTTCCAGAACCGCAGCGCGGCGGTGATCGACTTGCCGCTGAGATTCATGAAGGTGGCCGGCTTGAGCAGCCAGACCGGCTGTCCTGCGATATCGACCCTGGCGGTCTCGCCGAACAACTTGCTGTCCAATGCCCAGCGGGCGCCACTGCGCTCGATGAGGGCATCGACGAAACGAAACCCGGCGTTGTGCCGGGTTTGCGCGTGTTCCGAGCCCGGATTCCCAAGCCCGACAATCAGTCGAGGTGCAGACATGCCAGTGGCCGTCGCCGATTCCCCGCCTATGCGAGGAATCGGCCAACGGATTACTTGGTCTCTGCGCCTTCGCTGCCTTCTTCGCCGGCAGCGTCTTCTTCTTCGATGCGCACGTGCTTGGCAGCAACCACTGCCACGTCGTGCTCCTTGCCCAGCTTCAGCTCCGGAATTTCAACACCGGCCGGCAGCTTGATCTCGGACAAGTGGATCACGTTGCCCACTTCCAGTTCGCCGAGGTCCACTTCGATGAACTCCGGCAGATCCTTCGGCAGGCAGACCACCTGAACTTCGTTGAGTTCGTGGGTGACGACCACTTCGCTGGACTTACCGGCCGGCGAGGTTGCTTCGTTGATGAAGTGCAGCGGCACGGCAGCACTGAGCTTCTCGTTGGCGCTGACGCGCTGGAAGTCGATGTGCATGATCAGCTGCTTGAACGGATGGCGCTGCATGTCACGCAGCAGCACCTGCTGCACGTCGCCATTGAGGTTCAGGTCCAGGATCGACGAGTAGAACCACTCGTTCTGCTGGGCGAGCCAGATCTGCTCGTGGTTGAGCTGGATGCTGACCGGCTCGAGTTCGCCACCGTACACGATGGCCGGAATGACGCCAGCGTGACGCAGGCGGCGGCTCGCACCCTTCCCCTCGTCAGCGCGGCGCTCGACCTTGATTTCATGAGTCTTTGCCATTGGATTTCACTACCTAGTTTAGAACACCGCCTCGCGGCGATGAAGCGTCTCACCCGCGACCAGGTGAGACGTGTGGCGGCGCCCGGGACTCCGGGCACCGAATGGGGCGTCAGTCGACGTAGAGCGAGCTGACCGATTCGCCGAAGGCGATACGGCGGATGGTCTCGGCCAGCAGTTCGGCCACGCTCAGCTGACGAATCTTGGCGCAGGTGCGCGCGGCTTCGTTCAACGGAATCGTGTCGGTGACCACCAGCTCGTCGAGCTGCGAATTGTTGATGTTGTCCACCGCCGGGCCGGACAGCACCGGGTGGGTGATGTAGGCCACGACCTTGAGCGCGCCGCGCTGCTTCAGCGCTGCGGCGGCGGCGCACAAGGTGCCGGCGGTGTCGACCAGATCGTCGACCAGCACGCAGGTCTTGCCCTGCACGTCGCCGATGATGTTCATCACGGTGGCGACGTTGGCGCGCGGACGGCGCTTGTCGATGATGGCCAGATCGGCATCGTCCAGGCGCTTGGCGACGGCGCGTGCACGCACCACGCCGCCCACGTCCGGCGACACCACGATCAGGTTATCGGTGCCGTAGGCGCGCCAGATGTCGGCCAGCAGCAGCGGCGAGGCGTAGACGTTGTCGACCGGCACATCGAAGAAACCCTGGATCTGGTCGGCGTGCAGGTCGACCGTCAACACGCGGTCGGCTTCCATCGCGCAGATCATCTTGGCGGCCACCTTGGCAGTGATCGGCACGCGCGAAGAACGCATGCGGCGATCCTGACGCGAATAACCGAAATACGGGATCACCGCGGTGACCGACTGGGCGCTGGCGCGCTTGAGCGCGTCGATCAGCACCAGCAGCTCCATCAGGTTTTCGGCGCTCGGCGCGCAGGTCGGCTGGATGACGAACACTTCCTGCCGGCGCACGCTTTCTTCGATCTCGACCTGCACTTCGCCATCGGAAAAGCGCGTGACCAACGCCTTGCCCATGCGAACGCCCAGTTCCTTGCAGATGCTCTGGGCAAGCGGCTTGTTGGCATTGCCGGAGAACACCAGCAGATTACGTTGGTCTTGCATGAGATCTCTCGGGGCGGCGGCGAAGAGCGTGCGGGTCGATGGTGGAGCAGGACAAAGCCGAACCAATGCCGGGCTTTTCGTTCAATTCCCGCGCAAGGATGCGCGAGATGTTGCAGAAGGATCTGCAGTTGAAACTCTTGCAGGTGGACCTGCCTTTCTCGACGAACTGGCAGGGGCGGTAGGATTCGAACCTACGAATGCCAGGATCAAAACCTGGTGCCTTGGGCCTCTTGGCGACGCCCCTGCATCAAAACTTCATCGCATCCAGTGCGTCGAGCAACGGCGAGTGCGCTGCACCCTCCACCACCCACGCCCGCAGGTTGCCCGGCAACCGCGCCAGCGCCTGCTCTGCAGCAGCGCGCGTGGCGAACTCGACGAAACACCCACTCCCCGACCCGGTCAGCCGCGCTGAACCGACCCTGGAAAGCGCCTGGAACACTGCCTCGACAGCGGGTTCGCGGCGCCGCAGAACCGGCTCGAACGCATTGTCGAGCAGAGAACCGGAAGCGAAGTCCGCTATTTTCGCGGGCGCAGCATCCCGCGTCAATTCCTGTGATCGAAATAACGCCGGTGTCGGCACGTGAACACCCGGATCGACCAGCAGATAGGCCGCTTCCGGCAGGGCGATCGGGGTCAATTGTTCGCCCACCCCTTCGGCCCAGGCATTGCGGCCACGCACGAACACCGGCACATCAGCACCCAACTGCAGACCCAATTCGGCCAGGGTATCGGTGGCCAGACCCAGGCCCCACAAGGCATCGAGCGCCACCAGCACGGTCGCCGCGTCCGAGGAACCGCCACCGAAGCCGCCGCCGGCCGGGATGCGCTTGTCGACCCGGATCTCTGCGCCCACCCGGGTGCCGGCTGCCGATTGCAGCAGGCGCGCGGCGCGGATCACCAGGTCATCGTCTTCGGCCACACCGGGCAAACTCTCGCCGATGCGCCGGATCTGGCCGTCGCTGCGCACACGAAGATGAATGGTGTCCCCCCAATCCAGCAGCCGGAACACGGTCTGCAACAGGTGGTAGCCATCGGCGCGGCGCCCGGTGATCTGCAGAAACAGGTTGAGCTTGGCCGGCGCTGGCCACGCCGACCAATCGCTCCCCGGCGTGTCCATCAGGGCGACACCGTCCACTGGTCGACCAGCAGGCGCACCTTGGCCTCGCCCTGACGGGCTTCGATCCGCTGCGGCAGCTCGGGCTGGCCGCCGCTGGCTGGCGTCCAGGCCAGGAATTCGATGGTCCAGCCGTCCTGCTGCACGGTGCGCGGGCGACCGGCGGCGTCCAGATCGACCCGTGCGGCACCGGCATTGGCATCGGCGATGCGCAGCGCGCGCACCCAGTCCGGCATCTGGTTGACCGGGATGGTCCAGCCGGTGGCCTCCAGCAACACCTGCTCGGCATCGGGGCCACTGCGCGGGCCGCCCTCCAGCCCTTCCAGCTGACCAGCGCCGCTGGTGGTGTCACCGGTAAGCACCCAGCTCTGCCGGGTGACCGGGGCGCTGAGTTGCACGCGGTAGCGCGGGCCGTCCTGCTGCCAGTCGATACGGCCACTGCCGCCATTGCGGTCCTTGCTGATCGCCACCCGGCCCTGGAACGACCAGTCGGGGTGCGCCTGCAGCCATTCTTGGCGCGCCGCTTCGGCCTGGCGGGCGCTGTCGGAGACCTGCTCGACCACCGCTGCGCCACCGCCCTGCCCGCGCGGCACGCTGACGCACGCCGACAGCCCGACCAGCACCAGCCCGCTCAGGGCCAGTGTTCGGATCGACCCGGTCATAGCCCGAACTTTTCCACGGCGCGCTGCAGCGCGCGGTTATCGGGATCGATGCGGCGCGCCTCGTCGAAATAGCGCCGAGCCTCGTCCTGCTTGCCGCTGACCCACAACACCTCGCCAACGTGCGCGGCGATTTCCGGGTCTTTGACCAAGGCCCAGGCGCGACGCAGCTGCACCAGGGCTTCCTTGGTGCGGCCCATGCGGTAGAGCGCCCAGCCATAGCTGTCGACAATGGCCGGGTTGTCCGGGTCGGCGGTGCGGGCGCGGTCGATCAGCGCCAGCGCCTCCTTGTAGCGGGTGGTGCGGTCGGCCAGGGTGTAGCCCAGCGCGTTCAGGGCCGCGACATTTTCCGGTTCGGCCACCAGGATCTTGCGCAGGTCGGCTTCGGCACGCGGCACATCGTCGCGCCGCTCCCAGGCCAGCCCGCGGGCGTACAGCAGCGCGCTGTCGTCCGGGTAAGCCGCCAGACCACGTTCGAACGCATCCAGCTCGCCCGGCGCATCCTCGGCGCGCTGATGCAGCTCGGCTTCGAGCACGTAGGCGTCGCGGCGGGCGTCGTCATCGGCACTGGCATCGCCCTGCAAGGCCCGCGCCTCGGCAAGCGCTTCGGGCTTGCGGCCCAGTTCGTACAGCGCGCTGGCGGCGCGTAGCCGCGCCTCGCTGAGCTGCGGGCCACCCGGCACGCCGCGATACCACTCCACCGCCTCGTCGTAACGCTTGAGGAACTCGGCGATCTTGCCCAGCAGCAGGCGGCGGTCCGGGTCGGGCTTGGTGGCGTTGCTCTTGAGCTCGGCGTACAGCGCTTCCAGCGCACTGCGGTCTTTTTCCTTGGCCAGCATCGAGGCACGCAAGCCGTAGGTCGGGGTGTCCTGCGGCCCGGTCGAGAGCACGCGCGCGGCGGCCTCGGTCTGGCCCATGGCGTCATAGGCGAAGGCCAGCGCGCCACGCAACTCGGAGTCTTTGACTGCCTGCGGCTCGACGTTCTTCAGCAGCGCCAGCGCCTCGTCGCTCTTACCCTCCTGCTGCAGCTGGGTGGCGTGCAGCAAGGCCACACGCGGTTCTTCGGGGAAGCGGCGCACTACTTCGTCGACGATGCGCTTGGCCAGCGCCGGGCGCTCCATGCGCAGCGCGAGGCGGCCGAATTCCTGCCAGACTTCGATCTGATTGGGAATGGCGCCGGCCTTGACCAGGTCTTCGAGCACGTCGGCCGAGGCTTCCGGCTCGCGGCCGCCGTTGGCCAGGGCGATCAACGCAAAGCGCCAGCCGCGCGGGTCGGGCTCCTTGAGCAGGCCGAGCAAATCGCGGCGGGCGGTGCGCAGGTCGTTGCGGCGCAAGGCCAGCGAGGCCTCGGTACTGCGCATGGACATCGACGAGGGCGCGCGCGCACGCCACAGCGCCAGCGCTTCGATCGCGCGCGGGTCGTCGTTGGCCAGCATGGCGATGCGGGCCGCGCGCTCGGCCAGCCCGGCGTCGCCGGCTTCGGCCTTGGCGGCGTCCAGATAGGCGCGGGCGGCATCGTCCAATTGCCCGGCCTGCAAGGCAAACTCGCCAGCAAGCACAGGTTCCAGCGAGGTCGTGCCGGCAGCCTTGGCAGGCGGCGCGGGCGGTGCTTTCTTGGGTGCTGCGGTGGCACTGGCGGAGACTGCTACCAGCAAAAGAACACACAGGATGCGAATCGGTACAGGCATCGGGGGCAACCGGGCCGTAAAATGGGGCCCTGAATGGCCGCCAGCTTATCGCAAGCAACTGAACAATGACGTTGTGGGTGCTCGGACTGAATCACCAGACCGCACCTGTGGACCTGCGCGAACGCGCGGCGTTCGCAGGTGATGCGCTGCCGCGCGCGCTCGAATCGTTGCGCGCGCTGCCGCAGGTAAGCGAGGCCGCGCTGCTGTCCACCTGCAACCGCACCGAGTTGTATGCGATGGCCGACGACGCGAAGGCGCTGGCAGGCTGGCTGGACGCGCATGCGCCGGGACTGAGTGGCTATCTGTACCAGCATCAGGATGCCGACGCGGTGCGTCACCTGTTCCGCGTCGCCACCGGGCTGGATTCGATGGTGCTGGGAGAGCCGCAGATTCTGGGCCAGGTGAAGGACGCCTGGGCGGTGGCGCGCGCGCATGGTGCGCTGGGCAGCGGGCTGGACCGGTTATTCCAGCAGACCTTCTCGGTGGCCAAGCGCGCGCGGACCGACACCCGGGTCGGCGCCAATCCGATCTCGGTCGCCTCCACCGCGGTGCGGCTGGCGCAGGAATCCTTCGCACGGCTCAACGAATCCACGGTCTTGCTGATCGGCGCCGGCGAGACCATCGAGCTGGCTGCCAAGCATCTGAGCGAAGGTCGCGTGCGGCGACTGTTGATCGCCAACCGCACCCTCGCCCACGCACAGACGCTGGCCAGCCAGCACGGCGGCTACGCGTTGCCGCTGAGCGATCTGGAACGGCACCTGGCCGAGGCCGATGTGGTGTTTTCGGCCACCGCTGCGCGCGAGCCGCTGGTGACCCGCGTGCAGGTGGAACAGGCCTTGCGCGCGCGCAAACGCAAACCGATGCTGCTGTTCGACCTGGCGGTGCCACGCGATATCGAGGCCTCGGTGGCCGAGTTGAGCGATGCCTACCTGTACACGGTGGACGATCTGGAACGCGCGGTCGAAGACAACCGCCGCGGCCGACGCGAAGCCGCCGACCAGGCCGAAGCCATCATCGACCTGCAGGTGGCGCGCTATGTGGAAACCCTGCAGGCCAACGCGCGCCAGGCACCGCTCAAGCGGCTGCGCGCCTTCGGCGACACCACCCGCGACGAGCTGTTGGCCAAGGCACGCCAGCAGTTGCACAACGGCAAACCGGCCGACGAAGTGCTGGAGCAGCTGGCGCATGCGCTGACCAACCGCTTGCTGCACCCGCCCACCGCCGCGCTGCGCGATGCCGCGCTCACCAACGACCTGGAATTGACCAACGCAGCCGACCGGCTGTTTCCGGAAAAACCGGGTTATCAACATCCCCCTGTAGCTACCCCGATCGTGAGGACTGATGACGCCGACCCTGCGCCGTAAGCTCGAAGCGCTGGCCGAGCGCCGCGAAGAACTGCAGCACCTGCTCTCGGACCCCGACGTGGTCAACAACAACGACAAGTTCCGCAGCTTGTCGCGCGAACTGTCGCAGCTGGAGCCGGTGGCCGTGGCACTGGAAGACGAAGCACGTGCCAAGGCAGATCTGAGCGCGGCCGAAGCCATGCGCAACGACCCGGAAATGCGCGAGCTGGCCGACGAGGAAATCGCTGCCGCGCAGGCGCGCCTGGAAGAGCTGGATGCGCAGCTGGCCTTGCTGCTGGTACCGCGCGACCCGCGCGACGAGTGCAACCTGTTCCTGGAAGTGCGCGCCGGCACCGGCGGCGACGAAGCGGCGATCTTCGCCGGCGACCTGTTCCGCATGTACGCACGCTACGCCGAGCGCCAGGGCTGGAAAGTGGAAATCGAATCCGACAGCCCCGGCGAACACGGCGGCTACAAGGAAGTGGTGGCGCGCGTGGTCGGGCGCGGTGCGTATTCGCGCCTGAAGTTCGAATCCGGCACCCATCGCGTGCAACGCGTGCCGGCGACCGAATCGCAGGGCCGTATCCATACCTCGGCCGCGACGGTGGCGATCATTCCGGAAGCCGATGATGTGGAAGAGATCGTCATCAATCCGGCCGATCTGAAAGTGGATACGTTTCGTTCCTCCGGCGCCGGCGGCCAGCACGTCAACAAGACCGAATCGGCAATCCGCATCACCCATGTGCCCAGCGGCGTGGTGGTGGAATGCCAGACCGAGCGCAGCCAGCACGCCAATCGCGACAAGGCGATGAAGCGGCTGAAAGCGCAACTGGTGGAAGCCGAGCGCAGCAAGGCCGCAGCTGCCGAAGCGCAGACGCGCAAATTGCAGGTTGGCAGTGGCGATCGTAGCCAGCGCATCCGCACCTATAGTTTTCCGCAAGGCCGCATCACCGATCATCGCGTCGAAGGGCTGACCTTGTACGACCTGCCCAACATCATCGAAGGCGATCTGGACGCATTGATCGCGCGGCTGCTGCACGAGCATCAGGCCGACGAACTGGCACGGTTGAGCGAGAGCCCGTGAATGCGCAGGTCCCGCGCGAGCTGCTGCAGCTGCGCGAGGCGGTACGACGCCAGCCCGGCGATTTCGTCGCCTGGTTGATGCTGGCCGATGCCGAGCTGGGCATGGGCGCAACCGCTGCCGGCGAGGCAGCCGTGCAGCGCGCGCTGGTGCTGCACCCGGGCCATCCCGAAGCGGTGGCGCGGCTGGGCCGGGTGCGCTGGGCGCAGCAACGCCATGCAGAAGCCGCCACCTTGCTGAGGCAGGCCTCGGACCTGGTGCCGCAGCATCCGGGTATTGCGCTGTGGCTTGGGCATGCATTGGAAGATGCCGGCCAACCGGAGCAGGCGGCGGCCGCCTATACGCGTGCGCATCAGCTGTTGCCCGACGAGCCCTATATCACCGCGCAATTGCTCAATTGGCGACGTCGCCTGTGCGATTGGCGCGAACTGGAATCGCTGGCTGCGCAAGTCCGTACCGCCGTGGCGCGGGGCGAGGCGGCAGTGGAGCCGTTCGCGTTTCTGAGCGAAGACGCCAGCGCGGCCGAGCAACTGGCGTGCGCCCGCACCCGTGCGCAGGCGATTGCCTGGTCTGTGCGCCCGCTACCAGCGGCGACGGTACGCAGCCGCGGCGCACTACGGCTCGGCTTCGTTTCCAATGGCTTTGGCGCGCACCCCACCGGCTTGCTGACCGTGGCCTTGTTCGAAGCGCTGCAGCGACGTCAGCCGGACATGCAGGCGCACCTGTTCGCGACCAGCCATGACGATGGCAGCGAGATCCGTGAGCGCCTGGCGCAGGCGACGCGCCTGCACGACGTCACCGCACTGGGACACCTGGCGACCGCACAACACATCCGCGAGCAGGGCATCGATCTGTTGTTCGATCTGCGCGGCTGGGGCGGTGGCGGACGTCCGGAAGTGTTCGCGCTGCGGCCCGCACCGGTGCAGCTCAATTGGCTAGCGTATCCGGGCACCTCGGGTGCGCCTTGGATGGACTATGTCCTGGGCGATGCAGTTGCCTTGCCGCCGTCGCTGGAGCCGTTTTACAGCGAACAGGTGCTGCGCCTGCCGCGCGTGTTTCAACCGTCTGACACCAGGCGCACGGTTGCCGAACCGCCACCGCGTGCGGAGTGCGGCTTGCCCGAGCAGGGTATGGTGCTGTGCTGCTTCAACAACACTTACAAGCTCAATCCACGCAGCATGGCGCGCATGCTGGCGGTGTTGCGCGCGGTGCAGGACAGCGTGCTGTGGCTACTGTCCGGCCCGGGCCAGGCCGATGCACGATTGCGCGCGGTGGCGCAGGCGCAGGGCGTGGATCCGCAGCGCCTGGTGTTCATGCCCAAGTTGCCGCATCCGCAGTATCTGGCGCGCTATCTGCATGCGGATCTGTTTCTGGACACGCATCCCTACAACGCGCACACCACGGCCTCCGATGCGTTATGGGCGGGCTGCCCGGTATTGACCACGCCGGGGGAGACGTTTGCGGCGCGCGTGGCTGGCAGCCTGAATCGGCATCTGGGGCTGGATGAGATGAATGTTGCCGATGACGCTGCGTTTGTCGCCAAAGCAATCGCGTTGGTCAGCGACGCGGAGGCCTTGCGTGGCGTGCGCGCCCGATTGGCGGAACAACGCCTGCGCAGTGGCGTTTTCGATATGGACGGGTTTGCCGATGATCTGGCCGCGCTGCTGCGTGGCATTGCGCAGCGCAGTGGGTGGCTGGGGGTTTAGCGGTTGGTGTCGGAGGTTAGTTGTTGGAGGTTGCGAGCTGGCCCTCGCTACCGTGTGCGAGCGTGAGATGGTATCGCTGGAGGCGTTGCCGAGAGCTACGTATAAGTACGGATGCTCTATTGCCTTCTCCCATCGGGACATTGTCCCCCTCCATGGGGGGGAGAAGGTGGCGCGTAGCGACGGATGAGAGTGCGACTACTGCAATATTCCCGGCCACCGTACCCTCGCCCCAACCCCGCTCCCGGCGGGAGAGGGGCTCAGAGCAATGCGTCGGCTCACGCCGGTAGTTGGGCGCTACATGCCACTTCACACCACAACGCTGTACCCGGCCGTCCAGGCTCGCTAGGCTGCGCGCATGCCTTCCAATCTCGATTTCATACCCCTGCGCCTGTGCGTGCTGACCGTGTCCGACAGCCGCACCCTGGCCGATGACCGCTCCGGCGATTACCTGGCCGATGCCCTCACCCGCGAAGGCCACGTGCTGCACGAACGTGCGCTGTGCCCGGACGACCGTTACCGCATGCGCGCGATCGTGTCCGGCTGGATCGCCGATGCACAGGTCGACGGCATCCTGATCACCGGCGGCACCGGTTTTACGGGCCGCGACAGCACACCGGAGGCGATCACCCCGCTGCTGGACAAGGTCATGCCTGGCTTCGGCGAGATGTTCCGCGCGATCAGCGTGGCAGAAATCGGCACTTCCTCGCTGCAATCGCGCGCATTCGCCGGGCTTGCCAATCACAGCTTCGTGTTCTGCCTGCCCGGCTCCACCTCGGCCTGCCGCACGGCGTGGGAAAAGATCGTGCGCGCGCAGCTGGATGCGCGCACCAAGCCCTGCAATCTGGCGACATTGCGTCCACGCCTGGGCGAATAGCCTGCGTTTTCTATCGCTGTGGGAACGCGCATGTCGCACCTGAAACGCAAGGCCTACAAAAAGTTGCTGGCGCCGCTGCAATTAGAGCTGGTCGACATGGCGCGCTGGCTGCGTTACACCAACCAGCGTGCCCTGGTGCTGGTGGAAGGCCGCGATACTGCCGGCAAGGGCGGTGTGATCCAGGCCATCGCCAGCCATCTCAACCCGCGCCAGTGCCGCGTGGTGGCGCTGCCCAAACCCAACGACCGCGAAAGCACGCAGTGGTATTTCCAGCGTTACGTGACGCATCTGCCGGCGGCCGGCGAATTGGTGCTGATGGACCGTAGTTGGTACAACCGCGCCGGCGTCGAGCGCGTGATGGACTATTGCACCGACGCGCAATACACCGCGTTTCTGCAGCAGACACCGCAGTTTGAACAGATGCTGGTCGACGACGGCATCCTGTTGTTCAAGTACTGGTTGTGCGTGGACCAGGCCGAGCAGGAAAAGCGCTTTGCCGAACGCCGCGAGGACCCGCTGAAGGGCTGGAAGCTGTCGCCGGTGGACCTGCAGTCACGCGCCAAATACGACGATTACACCGCCGCCCGCGAACGCATGCTGGAAGCGACGCATACGCCCGATGCACCGTGGACGCTGGTCGATTTCAACGACCAGAAACGTGGCCGCCTGAGCCTGATCCGCGATCTGTTGCACCGGCTGCCGGACACCGCGGTGCCCGACGACATGGTGCAGCTGCCACCCTTGCCAGGCAAGCCGCACAAGGAACGCTACAGCGTGCTGGAACCCATCGACGATTACGCCGGCCAGTCCTGAGAGACTTCGTCGCTGGCCGCAGTGGCACGCGGCAACGGATTCAGGCCGGCCTGACGTTCGGCCTGCTCGGCCTGCAGCACCAACTGGCTCAGGCGCTGACTGAACAACTGCATGAAACCGCGATGCAGCGGGCGCATCGCTTCCATGTAGTCCACGTCGTCGGCCTGCGCGCCGAGCGGGCTGCACGAGGACAGCAGCACTTCGTCCAGACGCAGCGCGCTGTCGGGCAGGCGCACCAGGGCGGCGCGGCGGAGCCAGTCGCGCATGCCTTCGCGGTATTCGGCAGCCAGGATGTAGGCCACTTCGACCTGGTCCAGGTCCACATCCGGGTTCCATGCCAGCACCTGGATCACCTGCGAACGCTCATCCAGCACGCGGCCTTCGGCCACCAGCGCGTGCAGCTGTTGCAGCAAGCGCCATTGCACGCCGGCGGCTTCGCGCTGGGCGGTCGGCATCGCTTCGATGGCCAGCGCCAGACGCCGTGCAAACAACGCCGGCACTTCGGACAGCACGATCGGGCCAGCATCGGCGCCGAGCAGAAAACGTTCGGTGCGCAGCGCGGCGGTGTCGGGCAGGTAGCCGTCCTGCAGCGGACGCATCACGCCGTGGTCGAGCAGCGACAGCACCACGTCCAGCCAGTAACGGCGTTCCTGCTGCAGCGTGCGGTTGGCGGCGGCGTTCTGCCAGGCCTGGCGCACATCATCGAGGCGGACGATGCAGGACTGCGCGTCCAGCCCGTCCCACGGCGCGCGGGTGGCGTCGTTGGGGTCGAAGGTTTCGGCGCTGAGCATGCCGCCACCAAAGCGATGCCAAGCTGCACCGCGCTGGGCCCCGGCCGGGTCCGGTCTGTGGGTAACAACCGCCGCTGCGGTGGCCGGGCGCAGCAGTGCGGCATAGGCATCGGTCCACGAATCAGGCAGACGCGCCGACAGCGGGTAGCTTGCCGAAGGCTGAGCCAGTCCCTGGCGCGCCAGCCGCAGGCTCCATACCACCGCACCGATCACGATTCCGCCGAAGGTCCACGCCAGCAACCAGCTGGTGGCCGCCTGTTCGGGCTGCAGCACGCGGGTATGCGGTTGCAGAAACAGCAGCCAGCCGCTGCCCAGCAGGACACCGAGATACAGCCACGGCGCCAGCTGCGCCACATGGCGGTTGCGGCGATGCGCGGGCAGGTCGTGCCCGTCGTTGCGATCTTGAGATGGAGCGGCCATTACATTCCCCGTGCACGCCTGATCGCGTTGACAAGGTTATCGGCGAGGCAATCCAACTCTGTTGCCCTGCTTCAGTGGCGCACGCTCAACCAGTTACAAAGTCTTCAGTCGCCGGAACTGCGCAAGGCGTGCGCGTCACGGAGGCGACGATGGCCGCTGGCGGGCCTTGCTGCAGCCATGCCTGCAATGCGTCCAGGGCTGCTTCGCTGCCGGCGGCGACCACTTCCACGCTGCCGTCCGCCTGATTGCGCGCATGCCCGACCAGGCCGAGCGCAACGGCGCGTTCGCGGGTGGAGGCGCGATACCACACGCCCTGCACCACGCCGCTGACGAGAAAGCGCGCCGCCTGCATCAGCCGGCCTTGCCGGTGATGCCGACCGCGGTTTCGATATCGCGCGCAGTCACCGGGCCGAGAAATTGCTTGGCGACCTTGCCGTCCGGGCCGATCAGGTAGGTCATCGGCAGGCCGCGCGGGGTGGCGAAGTCCTGTGGCGGCTGGTACGGGTCGAGGATTGCGATCGGGTACGAGACCGGGTGGTCCTTCAGGAACGACTGCATGTCCGCGCTGGTGATGTCTTCATAGGCCAGCCCCACCACTTCGATGGTGTCGCGCATGGTGTGCAGCGCCGACAACTCGGGCATTTCCTTCAGACACGGGGCGCACCAGGTGGCCCAGAAATTCACCACCACCCATTTGCCGCGGTGCGCCGCAAGGTCGTAGGTCTCGCCGGTCACGGTCGGCAGCGAGAGCTTGGGCATTTCGGCGGTCTGCTGCACCACCGCGCTGTTGGGCGTTGCGGCCGGGTCGGCAGCTGCGGCCGGCGCAGTCGGCGTCTGGGGGGCGCTGGCAGGCACGGCGCCAGTGCCGGTGGAGGGTGTGCCCTCGCTGGCGGGTTTGCAGGCGGTCAGCAGCAACAACGGCAACAGCAGCGCACAGGCGCCGCGCACAAGACGCACGGTCATGGAGGATCTCCGGGAAGGTGGGTGTAGAGGTCGCCGACCGGTTGCGCCAGCACGCTGCGCAACGGTTGGCGCAGCTGTTCCAGCGCCGCGGCGGCGGCCTGACCGAATGCATCGTCGCGACATGGCAACGGGCGGTCTTCGATCGGTATGCGCAGCTGGCAGTTTTCGTAGAGCTCGGCCAGCGTCACCACGTCCAGATCGCGTGCCAGCAGCCATTGGCCGCGCTCGTCGCGCCGCAGCAGGCGAATGCGCTTGAGTTCGCACAGTAGCTCCTGCATCAAGGTGTCGGTGAGCATCGGCTCCAGCGCAAGAATGCGGTCTTCGTCCAGCCCGTTGCCGTGGATGCGCGCCTGCCGGAAACGCCCCAGCAGGCGCAGCAGGCCGTAGATTTCGAAGCCCGGCGGCAATCGCATCGCCTTGGGCTGGTAACGGAACGCGGACATCGACGAGGCCAGCGAGGCGCCCAGCAGCACCGACACCCAGCTCAGATAGATCCACAACAACAGGATCGGCAATGCCGACAGCGCGCCGTAGATGCGCTGATAGGTCTGGAAATTGCCCAGATAGAAGCCAAACCCCCACTTGACGATTTCCATCAGGATCACCGCCAGCAGCGCGCCCGGCAGTGCATGCCGCAGCCGCACCACATGCTGCGGCACCACGCGGTAGATCAGCACGATGCAGACGAACTCCACCGCCATCGGCGCCAGCCGCCAGGCGAATTCGGCCAGCCATTGGCCCTCGGTTGTGCGGAACAGCGGTAGCGCGAACACGTAGGCGGCCATCGCCATCGAGGCAGCAGCCAGCATCGTGCCCAGCGTCAGCACCGTCCAATAGATCAGGAATCGTGTCACCTTGGGCCGCGCGGCGGCGACCCGCCAGATGCTGTTGAAGGTCTGTTCGATGCTGTGCAGGGTGATCAGCAGCGAAGCCACCAGCGCGACCATACCGGCCACGGTGAACTTGCCCAGGTCTTCCAGCGAACGGTTGAGGTAGTTCTGCACCGAGCGCGCGGCACCGGGCACGAAATTATTGAAGATGAAGTCGGTGAGCGCGTCCTTCCACTCGTTGAAGGCCGGAAACGCCGACAACACACCGAACACCACGATGGCCAGCGGCACCAGCGCAAATACCGTGGTGTAGGCCAGCGAGGCGGCCGCCTGAAACAGCCGGTCATCGAGGAAGCGGCGCCACAGAAAGCGCCCGAAGCTCACCGTCCGCGCGCGGTCGCGCAGACGTTCTTTCCATTGGTGGAGTTTGTTCACACGCGACATTGCGCAAGGGTACCCGATGCGCCGTCATCGCGGCCTTGTCGCACCTGCGACGTGCAGCAAGCCGGCCGCTTGGCCGATACTGCGGCAACTCACACACAGACGGTAGATGCGCGATGGCGGAGATTCTGGTGCTGTATTACAGCCGTGGCGGCTCGGTGGCGCGGCTGGCGCGGCAGATCGCGCGCGGCATCGGCGAAGTTCCCGGCATGAGCGCGCGGCTGCGCACGGTGCCGCCGGTCGCCGCGGTCACCCAGACCAGTGCCCCGCCGGTGCCGGACGAAGGCGCGCCCTACGTGGACCGTGCCGATCTGGCCGACTGCAGCGGCCTGGTGCTGGGCAGCCCCACCCGCTTCGGCAACATGGCCGCACCGATGAAGCACTTTCTCGACAGCCTGGGCGCCGAATGGGCCAGCGGTACCCTGGCCGGCAAACCGGCAGGCGTGTTCACCTCCACCGCCTCGATGCATGGCGGGCAGGAATCCACGCTGTTGTCCATGCACCTGCCGTTGCTGCATCACGGCTGCCTGATCGTGGGCATCCCGTTCACTGAAGCCGCGCTCAGCCACACCACCAGCGGCGGTACGCCGTATGGCGCCAGCCATGTGTCCGGCGCCGGTGGCGACCCGCAACCCAGCGAGGACGAAACGCTGCTGGCGCGCGCGTTGGGCCGCCGGGTGGCCGATGTTGCGCGGCGGCTGGCAACCCCGTGAGCGTGCGCGCCATGCACTGGCTGCTGAGTGCGGCGCTGCTGGCGCTGGCGGCGTTGTTCGCGGTCTGGTTCCACGACGACCCGCGCCCGCTCGCCGCGCTCATCGTGTTCGTACTGCCGGCCGCGCTGACCGGCGTACTGGCGGTGCGCAGCGCGCGTGCGCGCTTCTGGGCCGGCGTGTTTGCGCTGGGCTGGTTCAGCCACGGCGTCATGGCCGCCTGGAGCCAGCCGCAGGCACGCGCACTGGCATGGCTGGAACTGCTGCTTGCGCTGGCGGTCGTGGGCCTGGTGGGTGGCCCCGGCATGGCCGCGCGCTTCGGCGGCAAGCGCAAGGCACGCTGACCGGCCACCGTCCAGCCGCAGGCCCTCTGCGCCGCGGCGCGCTCCGCCGATCGCCACGCGTAAGCGCACGTTTTCGACATCCCTGCTGCTTGCCGCAGGGTCTGCGCTGCCAGCATCTTGGGTGGGCAGTATCATGGCGGCCCCGCGCGCGGCCTGCACCGCGTTGGCCCTACAGGATTGGCAGCAATGGAAGACCTTCTGATCGTCACCACCGGTGGCACGATCGACAAGATCTACTTCGACGATAAATCCGATTACCAGATCGGCGACCCGCAGATCGGCCAGATTCTCAAGGAACTGGGCGTGACCTTCCGCTTTTCGGTGATTCCGATCATCCGCAAGGATTCGCTGCACATCACCGAGGCCGACCGCGAACTGATCCGCGCCACCATCGCCGCCCAGCCGACCCGCCACGTGCTGATCACCCACGGCACCGATTCGATGGTGGAAACCGGCAAGGTGCTGCAGACGATCGCCGACAAGACCATCGTGATGACCGGTGCGTTGAACCCGGCGCGCTTCCGCGGCTCGGACGCGGAATTCAATATCGGTTGCGCGGTCGGCGCAGTGCAGTCGCTGCCGGCTGGCGTCTACATCGCCATGAACGGCCGCATCTGGAATCCGGAAAAGGTGCGCAAGAACGTGGCCGCCAACCGTTTCGAATCGATCTGACACGATGAGCAGGGCCACCCGCGCCACCAAGGCATTGGACGCTGCCGGCATGGGCTACGTATTGCACGCTTATGACTATCAGGCCGATGCCGATGCGAAGGGATTGCAAGCCGCACGTGCGCTGGGGCTGCAGCCGCTCACCGTGTTGAAGACGCTGATGGCGTTGGTCGACGACAAGGCGGTGTGCGTGGTGATTCCGTGCGACCGCCGGGTGTCGTCGAAGAAACTCGCCAGCGCGCACGGCGGCAAGTCGGCAAGTCGGCAAGTCGGCAAGCATGATGGAGGTGGCCGATGCCGAACGGCGCACCGGCTACAAGGTCGGCGGCATCAGCCCGCTCGGTCAGCAACGGCAGGCGCCGGTGCTGGTCGAAATCACCGCACTGGATGCACCCGCGCTATGGATCAACGCCGGGCAGCGCGGCTTGCTGCTGGAATTGCCCGGCGCCCAGTTGCTACAGGCGCTCGCCGCACGTGCCTGTGCGCTGTGCGAGTAGACGCGTCACCGCGCCGCCGCGTGCACCGGTTGGGTATGCGTTTGCCTGGCTCAGCATCCTGCTTACGCGGGACATCTCAGCCCGACATCGATGTCGGCTTCAACCTTCAACCGATGTCACGCCACGCTGTGCGCAGCCACTGACGAC
The DNA here is from genome assembly GCF_001660815.1 of Xanthomonas nasturtii. GTDB lineage: Bacteria > Pseudomonadota > Gammaproteobacteria > Xanthomonadales > Xanthomonadaceae > Xanthomonas > Xanthomonas nasturtii. The sequence continues at coordinate 37,036 of NZ_LYMI01000045.1, read as the reverse complement.
TGCCCACGGCACCACGCTCGTCAGCGCTTTCGGGCGCGGCAGCAACGCCGCGCCGGTACTCCTCAATACGCCGCAGTCACGCTGACCGCAGAGAAGCCCAACGTGGCCTTCAAACGGACGTAATAGACGCCCGCCGCGGGCGCTGCCAGCGTGCAGCTGTCGCCATTGCCCGGCAGCATGCTGCGGCAGCTGTATGCGGCATCGGTCGGTAACGCACCGGCCCGCAGCGAGAGATCGGCGTTGCCGCTGCCACCGGCAAGCGTGACCTTGAGCGTGCGCGTGCCGGCCGGCACGTTGACCTGGTAATACAGCGAATCGGAGAGCGCTGCGCTCAGCCCCGTGCGTGCCACATTCCTGCTCAAGATGGTCGATGCGATCACCGCCGCCACCGCACCATCGGCATTGACCAGACCCGCACCGCAGCCCTGCGCGCAGGCAACCGGCAGCGGCCGGGCGCTGCTCTTGAGCAAGGCCTTTACCGTTGCAGGGGTGAGCGGATTCAAGGCCACTGACTGCATCAGCGCCACCACGCCGGCCACATGCGGCGCCGCCATCGAGGTGCCGCTGTAGATCGCATAGGCGGCATTGCCCGGTACCGTGGTTCCGGTATTGAGCGTGGACACGATCGACTGCCCGGGCGCTGCGATATCCACACCCTTGCCGAAGTTGGAGAAGCTGGCCTTGGCGCCGGCCGAGGTGGTGGCCGCCACCGCGATCACGTTCGGGCAATTGGCCGGCACGCTGGTGGAGACATCCATATTGCTGTTGCCGGCCGCCACCACCACCGCGCTGCCACGCGTCACCGCAGCGGTGATGGCGTTGCTCAGGGTTGTCGAACAACTGCCGTAGCCGCCGAGCGACAGATTGATCACCGTGGCCGGATTCGGGTTGGCTGGCACGCCATTGACCTTGCCGCCTGACGCCCAGACGATCGCATCGGCGATGTCGGACATGTAGCCGCCGCAGCGTCCCAACACCCGCAACGGCAGGATCCTGGCGTTGAAGGCGGTGCCGACCACGCCCACTGCATTGTTGCCGACCGCCGCAACGATGCCGGCCACATGCGTGCCATGCCAACTGGAATTGGACGCCGACGCACCGGGCCCGCATCCGTTGGCGGCGGTCCAGTCGCCCTGGTCGGTGGCGGTGGCATCACGCGCATTGCCGTCGCGCGCGGTGGCCGGGTCGATGATGAAGTCGTAACCGGGCAGCACGTTCGCTGCCAGATCCGGATGGTTGGTGATGCCGGTGTCGATCACCGCCACCACGATGCCCTTGCCGGTGGAACGGTCCCAGGCCGGACGCACATTGAGGCTGGCGGCGGTGGCGCCCATCGCCCATTGCTGCGGCACGCCCGGATCGTTGGGCACCAGCAATGGCCGCATCAGGATGTCTACTTCCACACGCTTGACGGCCGGGTCTGCGGCCAGGCGCCGCATCAGGCTTTCCGAATCCACGCGGTCCAGCTTGCGGTCGGCCACCAGCAACATCGGGCCGCTACTGAGCCGGCGCGTGACCGACAGGCCCAACGCGCGTCCGCGCGCTTCCGGCACCGCGCGCGCAATGTCGCGCCAGGGTGCAGACAAGCCGGTCGCCCGGCTGCTGCCGACGCGGTCCTTGTAGCTGACGATGAAGCGCTGATGGGTGCTGCTGGAGTTCAAGCCTTGCAGGCTGACCTCGCCAGCGGCGGCATGAAACGTGCATGACAGCGCACAGACGAATGCGACGCGGCGCAGTACGGCAGCTGAGTGATACGGCATGAATCCATCCCTCCCCAAGGAACTGGCAACCCGGATGGCAACGCGCTAGCACCACCGCACTGCGCTTTGCCTAATGCGTGGGCATGCATACCTCCGTGCCTCACGTGGGCTGGCTATCGGCGTGCCGCAGGCGACGCTGAAGCGGCCAATCTTCGCTGGCGAGCGCTTCATTCAGCCGGCGCGGCCGGCGCTGTCTCGCAGTCCAGCAATTGCCGCTGCCCAGACGCACACTGCCCCGCCGAAGCGGGGCAGTGCAGGTTTCAAGACACCGACAGCTGCGTCGGGGTTGGCCCGACGTCGATGCCGGCAAGAGCGCCGGCATCCAGTGTGTCAGCGCAGCCTTACGGGGTCTGGCTGACCGCGCCGGCCGCGTTGACGATGCCGGCACCGCAGCCGCCCGAGCAGGCGCCTGGCAATGGGCGTGCGGTGGTCTTCAACAGGGTTTCCACTGCCGCCGGGGTCAGCGGACGGCTGGCCACCGACTGCACCAGCGCGACCACGCCGGCCACGTGCGGTGCCGCCATCGAGGTGCCGTTGTAGGACGCGTAGCTGGCGCTGCCCGGCGTGGTGGTGCCGCTGTTCAAGGTCGACAGGATCGCCGAGCCCGGGCCGGAGATATCGATGGTGCTGCCGAAGTTGGAGAAGCTCGAACGCGCGCCGGACGAGGTGATCGACGCCACCGAGATGACATTGGCGCAGCTGGCCGGGGTGAAGTTGGCCACGTTGACATTGCTGTTGCCGGCCGCCACCACCACCGTGGTGCCGCGCGACACCGCACCGTTGATGGCGTTCTGGTAGGTGGCCGAACAGGTGCCGTTGCCGCCCAGCGACATGTTGATGACTTCGGCCGGGTTGGCGTTGGCCGGTACGCCGGACACGCTGCCGCCGGAGGCCCACACAATGGCGTCGGCAATATCGGAGGTGGCGCCACCGCACAGGCCCAGGGCTCGGATCGGTACAACGCGCGCATTGAACGCCGTACCGGCCACGCCGCTGTTGTTGTTGGTCACCGCCGCGATGGTGCCGGCCACGTGGGTGCCGTGCCAGCTGGAGTTGGCGGCCGTAACGCCGGAACCGCACTGATTGGCCGCGCGCCAGTCGCCCTGGTCGGCCGGGTTGTTGTCACGCCCGTTGTTGTCGCGCGCGCGCGCCGCATCGCTGATGAAGTCGTAACCCGGCAGCACGTTTGCATTGAGGTCCGGGTGGCTGGTGATGCCGGTGTCGATCACTGCCACCACCACGCCGGTGCCGGTGGCGGTGTCCCAGGCCGGGCGCACGTTGATGCTCGACGCGGTGGTGCCGAAGCCCCATTGCTCGGACAGACGGGTGTCGTTCGGGGTCAGCACCGGGTACATGATCTGGTCGATTTCCACGTAGTCCACGCTGGGGTCGGCGGCGATGCGGCGCATCAGCGTTTCGGCTTCGGCACGGTCCAGGCTACGGTCGGTCTTGAGCACTTCCGAACCCAGCGCCGTGCGGCGCACATGGTTCAGGCCCAGCGCACGGCCGGCGCGTGCCGGCACCGCGCCGGCAACGGAGTTGAGCGATGCGCGCATCGAGGTCGGGCTCACCGCCGGGCTGCTACCGTCCTTGTATTTGACGATGAAGCGGTCCAGCGTTGGCTGCGAATCCAGCCCGGAAAGATTGACCTGACCGGCGAACGCCGGCACGGCCAGCAGGCAGGTCAGTGCGGTAACACCAGGGACTACCAGCGCGCGCGTGGGCACACGACGTTGCGAGACATTGGACATCGATCATTCCTTATTGGAGAGGTGCCGCAGCTGCGGCGAGAGGGCCGAGCCTTCGCCGCGCGCTGCGGATCAGGGTCGGAAACTGCACGGGCGCCAGGCCCGTCGAACGACTGACCGGTGTCCATCCCGGCCGAGCGGCAACAGCTCGCCTGCGCCTGCCGAAACGGCAGACCCAAGCGGGACATCGCAGATGGGGTTACAGCGAGGAGACGGCGTTCCCTGGCGGCATGGCCAGGGAACGCAGCCAACGATTGAGCGACTAGTAGCTGGCGCTCAAGGTCACGCCGGAGAACGTGCTGTAGGCCTTGACCCGCACGTAATAGATTCCCGACGGCGCGGTGATGCTGCAGGTTTCGGCATTACCGCTGCGGTACGGACGGCAGGTGTAAACGGTGTCGGTGGGCGCACTGCCGGCCCGCACGTACAGATCCGCATCGCCGCTACCGCCGCTGGTGGCCACCGTCAGCGTGCCGCTGCCGGCCGGCACGGTGATGGTGTAATTCAGCTCCGCACCGGTGGCCGCGCCGAGACCGGTGACCGGGGTACCGTTGGTCAGGGTGTTGCCGGTCCCGCCACCACCGCCACCGCTGTTGCCCGCAATGGCCGCCGTCACCGCCGCATCGGCATTGACGATGCCCGCACCGCAACCGCCCGAGCAGGCGCCCGGCAATGCGCGGGCGGTGTTCTTCAGCAGCGTTTCCATCGCAGCCGGCGTCAAGGCGCTCGGCGCGACCGACTGCACCAGCGCAACCACGCCGGCCACATGCGGCGAAGCCATCGAGGTGCCGTTGTACGAGGCGTAGCTGGCGTTGCCCGGCGTGGTGGTACCGCTGTTGAGCGTGGACAGGATCGCCGAACCGGGCGCGGAGACATCGATACCGGCGCCGAAGTTGGAATAACTGGCCTTGGCGCCGGTCGAGGTGGTGGCCGCCACCGCGATCACGTTGGCGCAGTTGGCCGGCAACGAGCCGGACACGTTGGCCGCGCTGTTGCCGGCCGCCACCACCACCGTGGTGCCACGCGAGACCGCACCGTTGATCGCGTTCTGCATGGTGGACGAACAGGCGCCGCCGCCGCCCAGCGACATGTTGATGACTTCGGCTGCGTTCGCCGACGACAGCGTCGGCACTCCCGAAACGGTGCCGCCCGAAGCCCAGATGATGGCATCGGAGATATCCGACAGCGAACCGCCGCACTTGCCGAGCACGCGCACCGGGATCACCTCGGCGCCATAGGCAGTACCGGCCACGCCGTTGGCGTTGTTGGTCACTGCGGCAACCGTGCCGGCGACGTGGGTCCCGTGCCAGCTGGAGGTCGCCGCCGGAATGCCGGTGCCGCACTCGTTGGCGGCATACCAATCGCCCTCGTCGGCGGGATTGCTGTCGCGCCCGTTGCCATCGCGCGCGGTTGCCGAGTCGCTGATGAAATCGTAGCCGGACAGGACGTTGGCGTTGAGGTCGGGGTGGCTGACGATGCCGGTGTCAATGACCGCCACGCGCACGCCAGCACCGGTGGATTTATCCCACGCCGAGCGGATATTGAGGCCGGCATTGGTGGTGCCAAAAGCCCACTGCTCGGACAGGCGGGTGTCGTTGGGGGTCAGCGTGGCGTGCAGCATCTGGTCCACTTCCACGCTCTGCACGTTGGGGTCGGCGGCCAGCTGGCGCATCAGGATTTCGGCTTCGGCGCGGTCCAGCGCGCGGTCGGCCCGGATCAGTTCCGGCCCCACCGCCAGGCGGCGCACGCTATTCAGGCCCAGCGGCTTACCGGCCCTGGCCGGCAGCGCACGCGCCGCGTTGCGCAAGGAACTGCTCAACACGCTCGGGCTGCTCAGGGCGCTGCTGCCGTCCTTGTAGGTCACGATGAACTTCTGGTGGGTCTGCGCGGTGGCCAGGCCTCCCAGGTAGACATCACCGGCGAATGCCGGGGTTGCCAGCAACAGCGAGATGAGTGCCGATGCACCCAGGATACAGAGCGCACGGTTGCGCGGACGAAACGACGCATTGGACATCGAATTCCCTTCCAGTCAAGAGAACCGCCGAAGCGGTAGTTCCGAAACCGCCGCAATAGCGAACGCCCCGGAGTCCCGGATCGCCCCTGTTATCGATCCGTTCAGCGAAGCTATCTCAAATAAACCGGACTGGACAATACGTAGTTAGTAATTTTCGAAATCAAATTTCATTTATGTGACAAGAATCACACCTGATTCATGCTGAATTCGACTCATTTCTGATCGAAAAATGCGCTTTTTGCTGTTTCGCACACAAAAAAAAGCCCCCGTGCTGACACACGGAGGCCCTTGTTTGACGATTTATGTCGACTCAGGACAAACGCACCAGCCATCCGTGACGGTCCGGGACACGTCCGTACTGAATGTCGGTCAGCTCCTGGCGCAGCGACATGGTGACCTCGCCCGCCGGTGCGGCCAGATCGCCTACCGCGAAACCGTCGCCTTTGAGCTCGCCGATCGGCGTGACCACCGCTGCGGTGCCGCAAGCGAACACCTCGGTGATCTCGCCGGAGGCCACGCCCTGCTTCCACTCGTCGATGGCCACCTTGCGCTCGATCACGCGCATGCCGCGGTCGCGGGCCAGTTGCAGGATGCTGTCGCGGGTAATGCCTTCCAGGATGCTGCCGGACAATTCCGGGGTCACCAGGCTGCCGTCCTTGTAGACCAGGAACACGTTCATGCCGCCCAGCTCTTCGATGTACTTGCCTTCCACCGGGTCCAGGAACAGCACCTGCGAGCAACCCTGCGCGTAGGCTTTTTGCTGCGGCAGCAGCGAAGCGGCGTAGTTGCCGCCGCACTTGGCCGCACCGGTGCCGCCCTTGGCCGCACGCGCGTACTCGGTGGACAACCAGATCGACACCGGCGCCACGCCCTTGGCGAAGTACGGGCCGGCCGGGCTGGCGATCACGTAGTACGAGGCCTTGTGCGCCGCGCGTACGCCCAGAAAGGCCTCATCGGCGATCATGAAGGGGCGGAAATACAGGCTGGTTTCCGGTGCCGAAGGCACCCAGCCGCCATCCACGGCCACCAGCTGGCGCAGCGATTCGACGAACAGGTCCACCGGCAATTCCGGCAGCGCCAGGCGCCGCGCCGAACGCTGCAGGCGCTCGCCGTTGGCCTGCGGGCGGAAGGTCCAGATCGAGCCATCGGCATGCCGGTAGGCCTTGATGCCTTCGAAGATCTCCTGGCCGTAATGCAGCACCGACGCCGCCGGATCCAGCTGCAGCGGGCCGTACGCGCGCACTTGCGCGTCATGCCAGCCCTGCTCGTTATTCCAGGAAATGGCGACCATGTGGTCGGTGAAATGCAGCCCGAAACCGGGCGCGGCCAGGATCACGGACAATTCGTCGGCGCTGCGCGGCGACGGAGAACGGGTGGAAGCGAAGGACACGGACACCGGGAGATTCCTGTATGGCGGGCGAAAGGACGCGGCGCCACATCGTGGACATGGCGCGTGACGATCAGAGCATGCCGGTCTCGAGACGGGCCGCTTCGGACATCATATGCCGGCCCCACGGCGGGTCGAACACCAGCTCGACATCGGCCTCGGCGATGGTCGGAATCATCTCGACCTTGCTGCGCACGTCGTCGACCAGGATCTCGCCCATGCCGCAACCGGGCGCGGTGAGGGTCATCTTGACGTCCACCCGGCGCTGGTTGTCTTCTTCGCGATGGCTGACCACCGCCTCGTAAACCAGCCCCAGATCGACGATATTGAACGGAATTTCCGGGTCGAAACAGGTGCGCAGCTGCTGCCACACCAGCGCTTCGACCTCTTCGTCGCTGGCGTTGTCGGGCAGTTCCAGGCCCGGCGGGGCCTCCTTGCCGATCGCATCGCCATCCTTGCCGGCAATGCGGAACAGATTGCCTTCGACAAAGACGGTGTAGCTGCCACCCAGGGCCTGGGTGATATAGCCGTAACTGCCTGCGGGCAGGGTCACCGAATCGCCCTGCGGCACCATGACGGCATCGCAATCGCGTTCGAACTGGACGGGTTCGCTGCTACGGGAGTACATGGGCTGGATATGGGGCCGCGCCGGACGCGCGCAAGTCGGCCATTCTAGCCGACCGCGACGGCGTCGCCGCCGCACGCAGCACCCGTCAGCGACGACGCTGCATTCCATCCGCCGCACCGTGGTGGCGTGGCGTGCATCGCAAAGGCCGGCCCGCGTTCTATCATGTGCGCACTGTCAGGAGCTCCAATGCCGTCCACCACCGCGTCCGCCAGAACCGCCCATTGGCTCTGGCCCCCGCTCCTGCTGCTGGGATGCGTCACCGCCCTCATCGCCTGGCTGCTCATCGCACTCGCGCTCGGCAATCAGGCAGGCTGGATGGCGGTGGTCGCAGCGCTGGAGATCGCCTGGATGCTGCGCCTTGGCACCTTGCACGCCGGCCGGCTGCGCATCGGCGTCGCCGTCGTCACGACGGCGCTGATCATCGTCGGCGCCAACTGGGGGATCGCCTCGGCCCAACTGGGCGGACCGCTCGGCCTGGACCCGTGGACCTCGGCACAGAAGATGGGCACCGGCCTGGCCTGGACCCTGCTGCAGCTGGCCAACAACGGCTTCGACCTGCTGTGCTACGTCGCCGCACTGTTGGTGGCCTGGTGGGCAGCGCGCTGAATCGGGGCGCGTTTGGCGTAGAGATGGTTGGTAAGCAGAGTTTTCAACAAGGCCCACAATCAACGCGCTGGCGCGTTGTCCTCGCTCTTCAGTGAAACCACCAGCAAACTCTCTGTTGCGGTGTCCTCATCGCGCCCTCGATGTCGTTGCGTTTGCTGCAGGGCCCTTGCCCGCCCACCATCGCGGGACACGCCGTGAATCCGTCCCTGGAGGCTCTGGCGCGGCATCCATGCCGCTCAAGGTCCCGCGACGGTGGGCGGGCAAGGACCAGTGGAGATGGTCGGTGTGCATGGTTTTCAACAAAGCAACCGGCAAGCAGCGACGCGCTGCCTTCGTTCTTCAATGAAACCACCAGCCAACTGTCTGGCGCGGTGCCCTCACCGATTGCGGGACCGTTGGCGGCATGGATGCCGCCAACGGTCCCCCATGGACGGGTTGACGGCGTGTCCCGCGAGCGGTGAGGGCACCGCGCACTCGACGGTGGTCGGTGCGTAAAGCTTTCCAAAAGCAATCAGCGACGTGATGCCTTCGCTCTTAAAAAAACAACCAACTCTGCGGCGCAGTGATTTCGTCATCGCGCCCGAACACACCCGTCCTCACCAACCAGTGTCAAGAGAGGCCCGGCTGACAAGACCCACGCCCTCAATGCCCGCCGCCATCCAGCGCCTTCAACTCGCTGACCAGCGCGCCAGCCGCTTCTGCCCCATCGCCGTACAGCATGCGCGTGCTGTCGGCGTAGAACAGCGCATTCTCGATCCCGGCAAACCCCGTCCCCTTGCCGCGCTTGATCACCACCGTGTTCTTCGAATTGACCACATCCAGGATCGGCATCCCGTAGATCGGGCTGGCCGGATCGGTCTTTGCGACCGGATTGACCACGTCGTTGGCGCCGATCACCAGCGACACATCGGTGCTGGCGAATTCCGGATTGATATCGTCCATGTCGGCGATCAGGTCATAGGGCACGCCGGCTTCGGCCAGCAGCACGTTCATGTGCCCGGGCATGCGCCCGGCGACCGGGTGGATCGCGAACTTCACCTTGACCCCGCGCGCGATCAGCCGCTGCGCCAGCTCCCAGATCTTGTGCTGCGCCTGCGCCACCGCCATGCCGTAACCGGGCACGATCACCACCCGCTCGGCGAAGGCCATCATCGCGGCCACATCGCCGGCCTCGATCGGCTTCTGCGCACCGCTGATCTCCTGCGCCTGCCCGCCGCCGCCAAAGTTGGAAAACAGCACACCGCTGATCGGCCGATTCATCGCCTTGGCCATCAAGCGCGTCAGCAAGATCCCGGCCGCGCCCACCATCATGCCGGCGATGATCAATGCCTCGTTGCCCAGCACATACCCTTCGAATGCCACCGCCAGGCCGGTAAACGCGTTGTAGAGCGAAATCACCACCGGCATGTCGGCACCGCCGATCGGCAGTGTCATCAGCACGCCCAGGGCCAGCGCCACCACGAAGAAGGCGATGATCGCCAGCGGCTGCAGACTGCTTGCCGCCCAGATGCCGAACACCAGCACCGCCACTGCCACCAGCAGGTTGAAGACCTGTTGGCCGGGGAAGGTCACCCGCCGGTCGAGCCGGCCGTCGAGCTTGGCCCAGGCGATGATCGAGCCGGATAACGACACCGCGCCGATCGCCGCGCCAATCACCGCCAGCACCACCGTGGTGGTGTCCGGCCGCCGCGCCGCCAGTTCCGCAATTGCCTGCGCGCTCCAGTTTGCGGTGTCGCGGTTGGCGAAGAACGAAAACCGCAGCAACTCCACCGCACCGACCGCCGCCGCCGACCCACCGCCCATGCCGTTGTACAGCGCCACCATCTGCGGCATGTCGGTGATGGCCACCTTCCTGGCCGACCACCACGCCACCCCGGTGCCGATCGCCAATGCCGCCAGGATCAGCGGCACGTTGTGCAGTTCGGGAAGGAAGAATGTGGCCACCGTGGCGATCAGCATGCCCAGCCCGGCCCAGCGGATGCCGCTGCGCGCGGTCAAGGGCGAGGCCATGCGCTGCAGGCCGAGCAGAAACAGCGTGGCGGCGATCAGATAGCTGGACTTGACCAGCCAATCCAGCAAGTCGGGCGTGGAAACGTTCATGGCGCATCACCGCCCGGTGGCTTACGGCTGGACTTGAACATCTCCAGCATCCGCTCGGTCACCACATAGCCGCCGGCCGCATTGCCCGCACCCAGCGCCACGGCGACGAATCCCAGCGCCTTTTCCAGCGTGGTATCGGCATGGCCCAGTACCACCATCGCGCCGATCAGCACGATGCCGTGGATGAAGTTGGAACCGGACATCAGCGGCGTGTGCAGGATCACCGGCACCCGCGAGATGATCACGTGGCCGGCGATGGCCGCCAGCATGAAGATGTACAGCGCTACGAATCCGTCGCTCATCGTCTTTCGCTCCACTGGCCGGTGCGGCCCGCCGATCATACCCAGGCCACGCGCGTGCAGCCGCCTGTCAACCGAATCCGCGCTCGCCCGTTGACGTCGTATCGTCTCCGCGGAAGCTACGCTGTGCTGGTGGGAACCCCTTTCGATCCGCAACCTGCCGCACCGGCCGCGACCGCGCCGGCTTCGCTGGACGCATTTCTGGCCGGCATCGGCCCGCGTGCGTTCCGTTTCGCCGAGGCCGGCCTGCGGCACCGCGAAGATGCCCTGGACGCCGTGCAGGACGCCATGGTGAAACTGCTGGGCTACCGTGAGCGGCCGGCCGAAGAATGGACCCCGCTGTTCTGGAGCATCCTGCGCAGCCGCATCATCGACCTGCAGCGTCGCCGCACGTTTCGCCTGAAGTTCTGGGCGCCGGCCGAGCGTGCCGACGACGAAGGCCCCATCGACTGGGCCGACCCCGGCGCCGGGCCGGTCGAGGAACAACAGCATCAACAGGCCTACCAACGGCTGGTCGATGCCCTGCGCAGGCTGCCGGCGCGCCAGCGCGAAGCCTTCACCCTGCGCGTGCTCGAAGACCTGGACGTCGCCACCACCGCCAAGGCGATGGGCTGCTCCGAAGGCTCGGTCAAAACCCACCTGTCGCGTGCGCGCGACGCGTTGCAAAAACAGTTCGAGGATTTCCTGTGAACCGCTCCCACGACACGGCCCAGCTCGATGCGCAGCTGCGCCAGTTGCACGCCACCGCGCTCACCAGCCTGGCACCGCAGACCTTGGCGCGCCTGCGTCAGGCCCGCCATGGCGCCGCCACCACACGCAGCCGGCGCGGCTACTGGTTGCTGGCGACCGCGTGCTCGGGCCTGCTGGCGATCGGCATCGGCCTGCAATTGCGCCCGAGCGAGCGCGCCCCATCGGGTGCCGCGCCGACCCAGGCGCTTGCCAGCAGCGACGCGACCACCGATACCGACGACCTGCTGACCCAGAACCCGGACCTCTACGTCTGGCTCGGGTCCGACACCGCCCTGGCCATGGAATGAGCACGATGACCCGCACCACCCGCCTGTTGTTGACCCTGCTGCTGTGCGCCGCGCCTTGCGCGTCCCTGCTGGCCCAGGCCCATTCCCCCGGACCGCCGGGAACGCCACCGCCGGATGGCCCCGGCCCGCGAGGACCCGGACCGCGCGAGGCAGACACGCCGATGCCCGAGTGGGACAAGCTCACCCAGCAGCAGCGGCAGGTGCTGATCGATGCGCTGCGCGAGCGCTGGAACGACGTGCCCGAAGAACGCCCGCGCATGTATCGGCACGCCCGCCGCTGGTTGGACATGACGCCCGAGCAGCGCAAGCAGGCCAAGGCCGGCATGGACCGCTTCCGCAACATGAGTCCGGAGCAACGCCGCGAAGCCAAGGCCTTGTTCGACCGCATGCGCACGCTCAACCAGCAACAACGCAGTGAGCTGCAGCAACGCTGGCAGAAAATGGGCCCGGCCGAACGCAGCACCTGGCTGCGCGAGCATCCGACCACCGACGATTGACGGCAGTGCCGCCGCGGCAAGTGCGACACGCCATCGCATTGATGCATCCCGCTCGCACGAGCACATGCGCGCGGCCGCTGTAGGAGCGCGCTGGCGCGCGATGAAGCGTTCCCGATGAAGCTCCATCGCGCGCCGCGCTCCTACCCAGAACGCCAGTGCGCAAGGTGCCTGGGACTCGGCGCGGCTATGCTGCCGGTGTCGCCGACCAACGTGTCTTGGCCAGCAACTCATCGTCCCAGTCGAACGACAGCGCACCGTCGTTGATCAACAGCGCAGCAAATGCGTAGACGTTGCGCGCGAACATCTCGCTGGCATGCACTGCGCCCTGGCTGGCCAGATTGAGCGGGCCGGCGATGATCACGCCATCGAGATCATAGGTTTCGCCCGGGCGGGTGGCGGCGCAATTGCCGCCGGTTTCCGCCGCCAGATCCACAATCACGCTGCCGGCGCGCATGCCGCGCGCCATGTCCACAGTCACGATCTTCGGCGCCGGACGGCCCGGTACGGCCGCTGTGCAGACGACCACGTCCACGCCTTTGAGATGCTCGGCCAGACGGCGCTGCTGTTCGGCGCGCTCGTCGTCGGTAAGCTGGCGCGCGTAGCCGCCTTCGCCGGCAGCGCTCACGCCCAGATCCAGAAAGCGCGCGCCCAGCGAGGCGATCTGCTCGCGCGTTTCCGGGCGCACATCGAAGCCTTCCACCTGCGCGCCCAGCCGCCTGGCGGTGGCGATCGCCTGCAGGCCGGCCACACCCGCGCCGATCACCAGCACCTTGCACGGGCGCATGGTGCCGGCAGCGGTGGTCAGCATCGGGAAAAAGCGCGGCGCCAGTTGCGCGGCGGTCAGCACCGCCTTGTAGCCGGCCATGCCGGCCTGCGAACTCAACACATCCATCGACTGCGCACGCGTGGTGCGCGGCAAACGCTCCAGTGGAAAGGCGATCAATTCGCGCGCGGCAAACGCCTGCGCACGCGCCGGATCTGCGTCCGGCGACAGCATGCCGATCAGCACCGTGTGCGGTTTGCATTGCAGCAGCACAGCGGCCGGCGGCGCCTGCACGCACACCACAACATCGGCCTGTGCAAGCGTCCGTGCGCCGGCCAGCTGCGCACCGGCCTGCAGATAGGCCGCATCGCCCATGCTGCTGGCACGGCCGGCATCCGGCTCGATCCACACGCTGGCGCCAAGCGCGACCAGCTTCTTGACCGTTTCCGGCGTTGCGGCCACGCGGCGTTCGCCATCGGCCCGTTCTTTCAGCACCAGCACCTGCACAGCCATGCGTTGCTCCGGTCTTGCGCCCAGTGGCGGCGATGCTAGCAGAGCGGCATACCGCCACCGGCCGCGCACCGGCCGAGCGGTCAGGCAGGCCACGCCGGAGCACGCCGCGCCCGATCAGCGACGGCGTGCCTCAGGGTTCGAGCACGGCGTGCAGCAGCGGCGCGAACACCACCTCCGGCGCATGGGCCAACAGCGCCATGTGCTTACGGTCGATCGCCAACGAGGCATAGCCATGCACCGCGCTCCAGGCCAGCAGCGTGCGTTGCTGCAGCACCTCCGTGGCCGGGGCATGGCAGTGACGGGCCATCCACTGTGTCCGCACCGTCTCGCGCAGGCTCGCCATCGCCGCGTCGCTGGCCTGCACCAGCCGCGGCAGGCTGCGTGAACCCACCTCCAGCCCCAGCATCAGCCGGAACTGCTGCGGGTAGTCGAGTGCGAACCGCACATAGCCCAGGCCACAGCCCAGCAAGGGGTCGGCCAGTTCCTGCTGGGCGGCAAGGATGCAGGCGAGCATGCGTTCGTAGCCGTCGGCCGCCAGTTCCGCCAGCAAGCCGTCCAGCGAACCGAAATGATGCGCCGGCGCCGCGTGCGAGACGCCGGCGCGCCGCGCACAGGCGCGCAAGGTCAGCCCACGCACGCCGGATTCGCCGAGCAGTTCCCAGCCGGCACGCCGCAACGCGGCCGGCAGGTCGCCGTGGTGATAGGCAGCAGGGGCATCGGTACGCGACATGGCGGCTTCGTTTTTCGGGATTTCAGTGGAGCAGACAATCTTGACGCTGACAAGATCCAATCGCACACTTGCTGAATCTTGTCATCGACAAGATGTAACCCTCCCCCTCCAAGGATCCTGCCCATGAGCGCATCCATTGCCAAACTGCGTCTACGCATACTTCGCAGTGTGCTGGCCGGCGCCAGCCGCCTGGCCCCCGGCCGGACCGGCAGCTATCTGGCGCGCCGTTTCGTGACGCCTGCCAGCGCAGGGCGGCGGCAGGCGGCCGCCACCGCGGCGACCTTGAGCGACATGCAGCGCCACACGCTGCGCATCGACCGATTCGACATCGCGGTGTACCAGTGGGGCGACCTGAACCAGCAGCCGTACGTGCTGCTGTCGCATGGCTGGTCCAGTTACGGGCTGCGCTTTGCCGCATGGGTGCCGCAGCTGCGCGCGCTCGGCTATGCAGTGCTGGCGTTCGATCAGGCCGCGCACGGTTTGAGCAGCGGCAAGATCAGCAACATGCCGCATTTCGTGCAGGTGCTGGGCCAGATCGGCAGCCGTTTCGGTCGTCCTGCTGCCTTCATCGGGCACTCGATCGGCGCGGCAGCGGCGGTATTTTCCAACGATCCGGCATGGCGGCCCGAGCGCTACGTGCTGATCGCGCCGCTGGTCGAACCCGGTGCCAGTGCGCATCGTCAGTTCCGCGCCTCCAGGATCGCACCGGCCGCATTCGCACCGTTCGAAAACTGGCTCTTCCAGCTCACCGGCCTGCGTTTTGCCGATCTGGACGCAAGCCCGCATCTGCCACAGTTTGATCGCCCGGCACTGGTCATCCACGACCGCCGCGACCGCGAGACGCCGTGGGACGAGGGCGCGCGCTTTGCCGCCCTGTGGCCGGGCGCACAGCTGTTCAGCACCGAAGGCCTGGGCCATAACCGCCTGGTCGATCATGCCTCGGTGATGACGCGGGCATTGGAGTTCATCGGCCCGGCAGCGCGATAACGGCGCGCAGGCGCCACCGCAGCCAGTTGCTGCGGTGGCGCGATGACCGTGCTGATCGTGCACCGATGACGTGCTTAGGCGCATCGCGCTGCCCTGCATGCAGCACGCGCGCGCGTGCCTGTATCGATCAACCGCGCTGCCGTTGCAGCGCAGTGACCTCCGCTCAGTGCACCGTGCTGTTGTGCAGCGGGTCCAGCCGGTCGATCACGCCCTGCATCGCGCTGTCGAAGGCGCCGTCGTTGATGTGCTCGCGCAGCCGGCCCAGGCGCACCATCACCGCCAGCTCTTCCGGCGAGGCGACGCAGAAACGCACGCCGCGCCGATTGACGAACAGCAAGCGCTGCGAAATCGGGCTGACCCACGACAATTTGCCGGCCTGCACCTTGCCGTCCTTGTCGACGAAATCCAGCCAGGTGCCGATATCCATCGCGCGGAAACGTTCGGCGTCGGCGCTGTCGATGCTCTGCGCGACCGCTTCGGCACCCAGCACCACGCTGACGCTTTCGGCGGCCGGTGGGGGCAGATTGACCTGCGGCAATTCCGGCAGGGCTTTTTCCAGTTCCGGGCGCGCTTCGGCAATCGCCAGCAGGGTGTCGTGCAGCGCAGTGATCGCCACCACCACCGCGTCGCCGTACAACCCCACGCTGGCGAACACGCGGTGCAGCGCCGGCTGCCAGACCTGCAGCCACGGCTTGCCAACAATATGGCGGCGCGCCTCACTCAGTTCTTCCAGCACGCCATC
The DNA here is from genome assembly GCF_001660815.1 of Xanthomonas nasturtii. Taxonomy (GTDB): domain Bacteria; phylum Pseudomonadota; class Gammaproteobacteria; order Xanthomonadales; family Xanthomonadaceae; genus Xanthomonas; species Xanthomonas nasturtii. Next base: position 21,225 of record NZ_LYMI01000045.1, on the reverse strand, counting down.
GGCCAGCACCAGCGCCTCGAGGGTGCCGGGACCTTCGTCGCCGTCGCGCAGGATCGCCATGGTCAGGTGGTGCAGCCACGGCTGGCGCAGGAAATCTTCCACCGCCTTGGGCAATGGCGCGCTGGCCAGCACGCGCTGCTCCAGTTCGGCCAGCGCGCGGGTGCGTGCCAGTTCAAGCTTTTCCTGCCCACGCTGGGTTTCGGTGGCGCGGCGCTCGGCAATTTCCACACGGCGCCGATGTTGCGACAGGAAGTCGCGGAACTCTTCTTCCAGGGTCAGGAAGATCGCCAGGTTTTCGTTGAACTCGGCCACCAGGCGGTCGACGATTTCTTCGACCTTGCCCATCAGCACACGCTCGGCCGCGCTGTCGCCGTTGTTGCCTTCGCAGGCTTCGGCCAGCGAGTTGAGCAGACGCCGCGCCGGGTGGGTCTTCTGCACGAACATCTTGCGATCCAGCAACGCCACCTTGACGAACGGCACCACCAGACGGCCGATCATTTCGCGCGACCGATTTTCCAGGTCGCGCTCGTCCAGCATCACATCGAACAGCATGCCGACCAGGTCGATGGCATCTTCATCCATCGGGTCGAGTTTTGCGGTGGCCGGGTCCACGCCCAGCCGCGTGGCGCTGGACAACACCTCGTTCTTCAGCCGTTGCGCGAGCGACTCGTCGTCGTCGCCGATTGCCGCTTGCAGCGTTGCGCTGGGCGTGGCCTGCAGCAGCGACAGCACCGACATCATTTCGCGCTGGCTCAACGGGCGTTGCTGGCCCACCGCCACCGACGCAGCCGAGGCCGTGCTGTCGCGCACGCTACGGGTCTGCTGCAACAACTCATGCAGGGCATCCAGCAGCATGCCCTGGCTACCGCCCGGATGATCGGCCTCGCCTTCCATGCCGCCACCTCCATCGGCATGGCCGCGTTGCGCGGCGGCCTGCATGCGCCCGCGGCTGTGCGCCCAGCGGTCCAGGAAGCGATTGGCCCAGGCTGGCGCGTATTGATCGTTCTGATCGTCGCCGCCCATCTCGGCACTGCCGCCGCGGGCGTCGGCCTGCGCGCGCTCTTCGGGTGTGTCGCCACGAGGCTGCGTGCGCGGCGGCGGGCGCTTGGGCTGCGAAATTTCCGGCATCACGCCGGCCTTGGCCAGGGTTTCGTCCAGACGCGCATACAACTTGCCGATCGGCTCGGCCAGGTCGCGCTCGCACAGCTTGATCAGCACCAGCCGCACTTCCGGCGCCAGGTCGCAGGTGGCGAAGGCTTCGTGGATCGCCACGCCCAGATGTTCCGGGCCGATCGGGTTGGTGTCGGCCACCAACTCAAGGCCGCCGGCAACCCAGCCCAGGCGGCGGTCGACACGCGCCAGCACCTGCTTGAAGTCGCGCAGCAGCACGGTGGCAAGGTTGCGCACCGCCAACCGCGATTCGAGCACGTGCTCGGGCACCAGACTCAGCGGGCCGGTGCCCATGTCGCCGGCCAGCACCACCTCGGCCGACAACGGTGTTCCAAGCAACAGCGCCTGCCAGCCGTCGTCCAGCTGTTGGCGGAATTGGCTGGCGACGTCTTCGCGCTTGCGGCGCAATTCGCGCATGCCATCGAGAAACAGCAACTGCGACGCGCCTGCGGATTCGGCACGGTCGAACAGCACATCGTCGAAATGCGCAACTGCAGCAGCGAATACCTGCGCGAGCGCGGGCACGAACGCGTCGTACGCCTGTTCGAGCAAGCGTTGGTCACGGCCCGGGTGTCCCGACGGACTGGGCTGAAAAGTCATGCGCAAAGGCTCCCCGCCTCTGCAGGCGTGAAAATTTTCGAACGAGAAAAAACAGACGCGGCCCCAAATTCCGCCTTCGCATGGTAGGCGGTTCGCTCGTTTGTTAAGCGTGACGCAATACTCACTTTACTCGTGACCGCCCAGGGTTTGCGTTCAAGCGGCCATCCTAGCTCGCAACGCCGCGGTGGAGCTTGCCAGACGGCATTATCGGCCTGCAGGGGTTAAGCCTTCAGCTTGGCGGGCGCGTCCAGACCGGCCACCACACCCTGCATCGCGCTGCAAAAAGCGTCGTCGTCGCGATGCAGGCGCAGCCGGTCCAGCCAGACCATCATCGCGAGTCCGTCCGGCGAGGAAATGCACAACCGCCCGCCGCGCCGGTTGACGAACATCAAACGCCCGGAGATCGGGCTGATCCACGACAGTTTGCCGGCTGCACGCGGCCCTGGCGGTCGATGAAATCCGGGCTGGTGCCAATCGCCATGACCCGGAAAAAATCTGCGGTGATGCGCGCTATCGCTGCACGCGGGAGTGCATTGCAGCAGCACTGCATCGCCGAGCGCCAACACTGCATCCAACGTCGGGCCGGCGCCGTCCGCGCAACGCGGCCTGCTGGACGCAGGGGTGCCATACGCGGCTCAGGAAGTGTTCCACCACCGGCGGCAACGGCCCGCGCGCCAAGCGCTCGGACAGCGCCTGCGCTCGATGCCGCGCGCACGCTCGCGGCGTTCTTCGGCGCGCTGCAATTCGTTGGCACGCCGCTCGGCAATCTCGACCCGGCGCCGGTACTGCTCATAGCTGGCGCCAAACTCGGGTTCCAGCGCCAAAAATACTGAACGTTGCTCATCGAACTCGCGCACCACGGTGTCCACAGCTGCCGCGACCTGGGCCAGCAGGACCTATTCGGCAGCGATTTCGCCGCCGTTACCGTCGCAGGCGTCGACCAGCAGGTTGAGCAGGCGCCGCGCCGGATGGCCGTCGCGCACGAACAGATAGCCGTCGAGCATCGCCAGCTTGGCCATCGACACCCGCAACTGGCCGAGCAGGCTGCGTTTGCAGGCCGGCCGGCAGCACCTCGCGGTCGCTGCGCAGATGCAGGCCGATGACCTGCACACCCGCCAATGTCCCCTGCCCGCCCGACCAGTCGGCGAAGAAGCGCGCGATCCAGTCCGGCGCCTCGGTGCTGTGGTCGCTTGCGGCGTCGTCCTGGCACGGAATGCCGCGTTGACGCTGGCGTGCCTGTGGCAGCTCGCGCAGCCGTGCGAGCTGGGCCAGCGCCTGTTCCAGCTCGCCATAGCGCTGCCCCACACGCGCCATCAGCTGCTGCTCGCAGACCTTGATCACCGCCAGATACACCTTGGGGGCCAGGATCACGCCCTGGAACGCCTCGTACAGCGCCACGCCCAGATGCTCCGGCCCGAACGGATTGCTGTCGCCGTCGATGCGCAGCCCACCGGCGATGAAACCCAGATATCGGTTGAGCCGCATCAGCTCCGGCCGCCATTGATGCTGCAGGGCGCCGGCCAGATTGCGCACCGCCAGGCGCACGTCCAGGTCCTGCTCCGGTAGCAGGGTCAGGCCGGCGGCACCGCGTGCCAGGGTGCGCTCGGCCGACAGCGGGCGCGCGGATTCCAGCCCCTGCCACGCCTTGGCCAGATGCCCGCGAAAGCGCGCAGTGATCGGCTCGCGCTGCTGGCGCAAGGCCTGGATCGCTTCCATGAAAGCGTTCTGCCCCACGCCGGCATCGGCCGCCAGCCGGAACAACGCCTCGGCCAGCGCGTCCTGCACACCGATGAAGGCATCGGCCAGCGGCACCAGCACCACTTCGCGGACCTGATCGAGCAGGTCCGGGTTGCGGCCGGGCAGCGCTTCGGTGGCAACGAACTGGGTCATCGGACAACGCTGAAAGAGCGGGCAGGAAGGGGCGAGGCCACAACTGCAGGCATCGCGGGGCCGGCCACCATGCGGCCGGCGTTGGGAAGGGCCCGTCTATAATTGGCGCATTCGTTGCCCAGAACCGCAAACTATGCACGCACCGTATTCGCTCCAGGCGCTGGACGCGCGCCGCTCGGTCCCCTCCAAACAGCTCGGCGAGCCCGGCCCGGATGAAGACACCCTGTTGCGCATGCTCACCTCGGCGGTGCGCGTGCCCGACCACGGCAAGCTGGTGCCGTTCCGCTTTCTGCGTATCAGCGGCGATGCACGCCAGGCGTTGGGAGATTTCCTCGCCGAACGCACCCAGGCCGCCGACCCGCTGGCATCGCCGGCGGCCATTGCCAAGGAACGTGGACGCTTCAGCGACGCGCCGGTGGCGATCGTGGTGATCGCCTCGCTACGCCCGGAGCACAAGGTGCCCGTGCAGGAGCAACTGCTGACCGCCGGCTGCGTGTGCTTTGCATTGCTGCAGGCAGCGCAGGCGCATGGCTTCGGTGCGCAGTGGTTGAGCGCATGGATGGCCTACGACCCGGCCGTCACCGGCTATCTGGGCCTGGAAGAAAACGAGCGCATCGCCGGCTTCATCCATATCGGCACGCCGCGCATGCAGGTGCCCGAACGCGAGCGCCCGGACCCGCGTGCGTTGCTGCGCGACTGGACTCCGTGAGCACGCTGCCGGGCGCCATTGCCGCGGCATTGCCGGGCGGTCCGCGCCCGGAGCCGCTGTATCTGATCGATGCCAGCCTGTACGTGTTCCGTGCCTGGCATTCCATCCCGGACGAGTTTCAGGACGCGCAAGGCTGGCCGACCAACGCGGTGCACGGCTTTGCGCGGTTTCTGCTGGACCTGCTGGAACGCGAGCGCCCGCAGCACATCACCATTGCCTTCGACGAAGCCCTGGATAGCTGTTTCCGGCATGCGATCTACCCCGCTTACAAGGGCAACCGCGAGCCGGCGCCGGATGCGCTGCGGCGCCAGTTTGCGCATTGCAAGGCGCTCTGCGCAGCGCTGGGCCTGAGCGTGCTGGCCCACCGCGAGTACGAGGCCGACGATCTCATAGGCAGCGCCTTGCACAGCGTGCGCGCGCAAGGCTTGCGCGGGGTCATCGTGTCGGCCGACAAGGACCTGTCGCAGCTGCTGCTCGAACACGACGAACAGTGGGATTACGCGCGCAACCTGCGCTGGGGCATGGATGGCGTGAAGGCCCGCCACGGCGTACATGCGCATCAGATCGCTGACTACCTGGCGCTGTGCGGCGATGCGATCGACAACATTCCCGGCATCACCGGCATCGGTGCCAAATCGGCGGCCGTACTGCTGGCGCATTTCGGCAGCCTGGATGCGCTGCTGGAACGCATCGACGAGATCCCGTTCCTGCGCTTGCGCGGCGCCGCGCAAATGGCCGTGCGGCTGCGCGAACAACGCGACCATGCGCTGCTGTGGCGCCAGCTCACCACCATCGCACTGGATGCACCGCTGGGCTTGACCGACGCCGGCTTCACGCGCGTGCAGGCAGATGCGGACATGCTGATCGGCTTGTGCGACAGCCTGCGCTTCGGGCCACTCACACGCCGGCGCCTGCTGGCCGTGTGCGACGGCGCCGCGCTGCCACCACCTCCCGCTTCCCTGTCTCAAGGCACCTACCCATGAACCGACACGACACCCCGCCCACCGTGGTCTACGAAGGCAAGTATCAGCGCATGGTCGTGCGTGGCACCTGGGAATATTCCGAGCGTGTGCATGCCGGCGGCCTGGCCGCGATCATCGTGGCGGTGACACCGGACGATGCGATGTTGTTCGTCGAACAGTTCCGCGTCCCGCTGCAGGCGCGCACCATCGAAATGCCGGCCGGGCTGGTGGGCGATGTGCATGCGGACGAGTCGATCGAGCTGTCGGCCATCCGCGAACTGGAAGAAGAAACCGGCTGGACCGCCGAGCATGCCGAAGTGCTGATGATCGGCCCCACCTCGGCCGGTGCCAGCAGCGAGAAGATCGCCTTCGTGCGCGCCACCGGCCTGCGCAAGGTCGGCGAAGGCGGCGGCGATGCCAGCGAAGACATCACCGTGCACGAGATCCCGCGCGCGCAGGTCGGCGCCTGGCTGGTGCAGAAGATGGCAGAGGGCTATCAGATGGACCCCAAGCTGTGGGCCGGCCTGTACCTGGTCGATCACGCACTGGATGGCACCCCGCGTGGCTGACGCTGTCGTCGCCCCCTTGCTTGGCCCCGAAGATCCGGCACCGTTCACGGTGCACAACGCGCAGGCGGCCTCGCCATGGCTGTTGATCGCCGACCATGCCGGTCAACGCGTGCCAGCACGGCTGGCCAACCTGGGCCTGCCGCAGGCTGAGCTGGACCGCCATATCGGCTGGGATATCGGCATTGCGCAGCTCACCCGGCTGTTAGCCGATGCGCTGGACGCCATTGCCATCGCGCAGACCTATTCGCGGCTAGTGGTCGACTGCAACCGCCCGCATGATTCCGCCACCCTGATGCCGGAGGTGAGCGACGGCACAGCGATTCCCGGCAACCTGCAACTGTCTGCCGACGCGCGGCGGCAGCGCATCGAGGCGATCTTCGCGCCGTACCACGCGCGCATCGCGGCAGAGCTGGATGTACGTGCGCAGCGCAGGCAACCGACCTTGCTGGTGTCGATGCACAGCTTCACCCCAACCATGGCCGGCCATGCACGTCCCTGGCATGCAGGCGTGCTGTACAACCGCGATACGCGGCTGGCGCACCGGTTACTGCAGGCCCTGCGCAGCGAGCCGGATCTGGTGGTGGGCGACAACCAGCCGTACGCGGTCAGCGATACCAGCGACTACGCGATTCCGGTGTATGGCGAAGGCCGCGGCCTGCTGCATGTGGAACTGGAAATCCGCCAGGACCTGATTGCCGATGCGGCCGGACAACACACCTGGGCAGCGCGACTGGCGCGCATTTTGCCGCCGCTGGCCCGGGCACTGCTGCCGCACTGAAACCGGCAATCACCGTAGATACAAGGAGCGCGCTGGCGCGCGATTGGGCGTTCTCGGTAACGCTCCATCGCGCGCCAGCGCGCTCTTACGGGTGACGAGGCTTTAGCGGTAATGCCTCATCGCGCGCAAGCGCGTTCCTCCGGGTCATGCACGCGCATGACCCTGCTGCGCCTGACGCGATCGCTCAGGCAAACCCATCGGTCGCACGCACCAGCGCATCGACATTTTCCGGCTCGAATGCCGAATGCCCGGAGGCCGGGCTGATCTGCAACTGCGCCTTCGGCCACACCTTGTGCAGGTCCCAGGCGCTTTGCAGCGGGCACACCACGTCGTAGCGGCCGTGCACGATCACCCCGGGGATATCGGCAATGCGGTGCGCGTCGCGCAGCAGCTGGTCTTCCACTTCGAAGAAACCGCCGTTGACGAAATAGTGGTTCTCGATGCGCGCGAACGCCAATGCGAAATGCGCGTCCTGGTGCCCGGTGACGAAGTCGTCGTCCACATGCAAAAAGCTGGTGGCGCCTTCCCACACGCTCCAGGCCTTGGCTGCGGCCAGACGCGTGGCTTCGTCATCGCTGGTCAGACGACGATGGAAGGCGGACATCAGATCGGCGCGTTCCACCGGCGGAATCGCGTTGACGTAATGCTCCCACGCATCCGGGAACAACCGGCTGGCGCCTTGCTGATAGAACCATTCCAGCTCGAAGCGACGCAGTAAAAAAATGCCGCGCAGCACCAGCTCGGTGACCTGTTGCGGATGGGTCTGCGCATACGCCAGCGCCAGCGTGGAGCCCCAGCTGCCGCCAAACACCTGCCAACGGTCGATGCCCAGATGCGTGCGCAGACGCTCGATATCGGCCACCAGATCCCAGGTGGTGTTGTCGACAAGATCGGCATGCGGCGTGGAGCGGCCGGAACCGCGCTGATCGAACAGCACGATGCGGTACTTGGCCGGGTCGTGGAAGCGCCGCATCTTGTCGTTGCAGCCGCCGCCCGGGCCGCCATGCAACATCACCACCGGCTTACCCTGCGGATTGCCGCACTGCTCGAAATACAGCGTGTGGCGGTCGTCGACCTTCAGGCTGCCCTGCTCGTAGGGCGTGATCTCGGGATAGAGCGTGCGCATGCGTCGGTCCTGCGGGAAACCGCTAGTGTATCGGCAGCCGGCGCACGCACCCAGGCGCCCCTTTGCGTTCGAAAGCGCAGCTGCAGAGGCATGGGCGAAGATTGGAAGCAACGAAGCTTTTGCGCTTGGCGCCAGGGCGCGCGATCAGTCAGTGTCATCGGCAGAGCGAACGCGCGTACTCCAGCGCGGAGCCCGGGGTCCGTTTACCGGGACAACCACGCGCTACGTTGTGTCAGCCGCGCTGGCCCGCAGCTGGCGACCAGCAACCCAACGTCACCCGGTCGCGCTGCTCCAGATCCTGATGCGTGGCCACTGCGGCGAAACCGCGCGCAGCCAGCAGTTCGGCCACGGCGACGCCCTGGTCCCAGCCGTGCTCCAGCAGCAGCCAGCCGCCCGGCAGCAGATGCGCAGGCGCATCGGCCACGATCAGGCGGATATCGTCCAGCCCGTCGCTGCCCGATGCCAGTGCGCTGGCCGGTTCGTAGCGCAGATCGCCCTGGTGCAGATGCGGGTCGTGCGCAGCGATATACGGCGGGTTGCTGACGATCAGGTCGAACGCCTCGGCGGCCAACGGCGCGAACCAGCTACCCAGCCGACAGTCGACATTGCCTAACCCATGGCTGTGGGCATTGCGTTGGGCCATCGCCAGCGCCGCGGCGCTGGCATCGGTGGCGATCACCTGCGCCTGCCGGCGTTCGCTGGCGATGGCCAGCGCAATCGCGCCGCTGCCGGTGCCCAGATCGGCGGCGCGACGGCCCGGCACGCTGTCGAAGCGTTCCAGAGCAAGCTCGACCAGCAGCTCGGTGTCGGCACGCGGGATCAGCGTGGCCGGCGAAACCGCCAGATCCAGCGTCCAGAAGCCGCGCGAGCCGGTCAGATAGGCCACCGGCTCGCCCGCCTCGCGCCGCTGAACCAGAGACTCGAACGCCTGCGCCACCGATAGAGGCAGCGGATCGCGCCCGTGCATGAACAACCAGGCGCGATCGCGCCCCAATGCATGCAGCAGCAGTGGCTCCGCATCGCAGCGCTCGATCCGCTCGGTGGCCCGCCGCAGCAACTGATCGGCGGGAATGGCGGCGAGATCGTCGGACATACGGGCTGTTCACTCCTGCGCAACATCGGCTGACCATTATCGGCGATGACGTTGCCGCGGTTGCGCTAGACATCGTCTACAAAATTGATAGCCTAAGCCTATCTATACAATTCCATCAATCGATTTGAGGAATCTATCGATCCTGCCTACCATGGCGACTGTTCCATCCCCCGCCCCCCTTTCATTGCACGAGGAAACTCAATGTCTCTCATCAACACCCAGGTCCAGCCGTTCAAGGCGAATGCGTACCACAACGGCAACTTCATCGAAGTCACCGAGGCCAGCCTGAAGGGCAAGTGGTCGGTACTGATCTTCATGCCGGCCGCCTTCACCTTCAATTGCCCGACCGAAGTGGAAGACGCCGCCGACAACTATGCCGCGTTCCAGAAGGCTGGCGCCGAGGTGTACATCGTCACCACCGACACGCACTTCTCGCACAAGGTGTGGCACGAAACCTCGCCGGCCGTGGGCAAGGCGCAATTCCCGCTGATCGGCGACCCGACCCACAAGCTGACCCGCGCCTTCGGCGTGCACATTGAAGAAGAAGGCCTGGCCCTGCGCGGCACCTTCATCATCAATCCGGAAGGCGTGATCAAGACCCTGGAAATCCACGACAACTCGATCGCCCGCGACGTCACCGAGACGCTGCGCAAGCTCACTGCCGCGCAGTTCGTGGCCAACAACCCTGGCCAGGTCTGCCCGGCCAAGTGGAAGGAAGGCGCCAAGACCCTGGCTCCGTCGCTGGACCTGGTCGGCAAGATCTAAGCTGGCTGTCATCTCCGACCTGTCGCCAGGTCGGAGCATCTCCGGCCCGCACGGGCCGGGGGTGAACCGGAGCCGGTGCCGGGCTGCCCGCCAGCCATCGCCAGCACGCACCCCGACCTCGCGCCGGCTGCGGTTCACTCCCTTCCTCCCCGGCGACCTGCCCCAAGGCAGCCACGCCACGCCCTCCCCTTGCCCATTCCCAGGAGTTTTCCATGTTGGATGCCAATCTCAAGACCCAGCTGACCGCCTACCTGGAACGGGTGACGCGCCCGATCCAGATCCATGCTTCGATCGACGACAGCACCGGCTCGCGCGAAATGCTCGACCTGCTCGAAGATCTGGTGCTGCTCTCGGACAAGATCAGCCTGGACATCCACCGCGACGACAACCAGCGCAAGCCCTCGTTCGCGCTGACCTCGCCCGGCCAGGACATCTCGCTGCGCTTTGCCGGCCTGCCGATGGGCCACGAGTTCACCTCGCTGGTGCTGGCACTGCTGCAGGTCGGCGGCCACCCGTCCAAGGCCACTGCCGAGCTGATCGAGCAGGTGCAGCACCTGGATGGCGACTACCAGTTCGAAACCTACTTCTCGCTGTCGTGCCAGAACTGCCCGGACGTGGTGCAGGCGCTGAACCTGGCTGCCGTGCTCAACCCGCGCATCAAGCATGTCGCCATCGACGGCGCCTGGTTCCAGGACGAAGTGGAAACCCGCCAGATCATGTCGGTGCCCACCGTGTACTTGAATGGTGAGCTGTTCGACCAGGGCCGCATGACGCTGGAGCAGATTGTCGCCAAGCTCGACACCAACGCCGCCAAGCGCGATGCCGCAAAAATCGCCGCCAAAGACGCCTTCGACGTGCTGGTGGTAGGCGGTGGCCCGGCCGGTTCGGCAGCGGCGGTCTATGCCGCACGCAAGGGCATCCGCACCGGTGTGGCCGCCGAACGTTTCGGTGGGCAGGTGCTGGACACCATGTCGATCGAAAACTTCATCTCCGTGCCGGAAACCGAAGGCCCGAAGATGGCTGCGGCGCTCGAACAGCACGTGCGCCAGTACGACGTGGACATCATGAACCTGCAGCGTGCCGAGCAGCTGATCCCGGCCGGTGCCGATGGCCTGATCGAAATCAAGCTGGCCAATGGCGCCTCGCTCAAGAGCAAGACCGTGATCCTGTCCACCGGTGCGCGCTGGAGGCAGATGAACGTGCCCGGCGAAGACCAGTACAAGAACAAGGGCGTGGCCTATTGCCCGCATTGCGACGGCCCGCTGTTCAAGGGCAAGCGCGTGGCGGTGATCGGCGGCGGCAATTCAGGCGTGGAAGCGGCGATCGACCTGGCCGGCATCGTGGCGCATGTCACGCTGGTGGAATTCGACGACAAGCTGCGCGCCGACGAAGTGCTGCAGCGCAAGCTGCGCAGCCTGCACAACGTGCGCATCATCACCAGCGCGCAGACCACCGAAGTGCTCGGCGACGGGCAGAAGGTCACCGGCCTGGTCTACAAGGACCGCACCGGCGGCGACATCCAGCACGTCGACCTGGAAGGTGTGTTCGTGCAGATCGGCCTGCTGCCCAACACCGAGTTCCTGCGCGGCACGGTGGCGTTGTCGCCGCGCGGCGAGATCATCGTCGACGACCGTGGCCAGACCGATGTAGCGGGCGTGTTCGCCGCAGGCGACGCCACCACCGTGCCGTACAAGCAGATCGTGATCGCGATGGGCGAAGGTTCCAAGGCAGCCCTGAGCGCCTTCGATCACCTGATCCGCTCCAGCGCACCGGCCAGTGCCGAGGCCGTGGCACAGGCCGCATAAGCCAGCGCTTTGCAAGCGCCCGGCCAGCCCGGGCGCTAAGCTCGCACCACGCTCCAGCAAGTTCCCCGTCACCGCAATGAAGGCTGCTGCATATGAATCTGCGTGACCTGAAATATCTGGTAGCCCTGGCCGACCACAAGCACTTCGGCCGTGCTGCGACGGCGTGTTTTGTCAGTCAGCCAACGCTATCCACACAGATCAAGAAACTCGAAGACGAGCTCGGCGTGTCGCTGGTGGAACGGGCGCCGCGCAAGGTCATGCTGACCCCGGCCGGCCGCGAAGCTGCCGTGCGTGCGCGCAGCATCGTGGCCGAAGTGGAACAGATGAAGGAAGCTGCACGCCGCAGCCAGGACCCGGAAGCCGGCACCGTGCGTTTAGGCATCTTCCCTACCCTGGCACCATATCTGTTGCCGCATGTGGTGCCACGCATCCGCGAACGCTTCCCGCGTCTGGAACTGCTGTTGATCGAAGAGAAGAGCGACCAGCTGGTGCACCAGCTGCGCGAAGGCCGCCTGGATGCCGCACTGCTGGCGCTGCCATTGCAGGACGACCAACTGCATGCCGAATTTCTGTTTGAAGAGCCCTTCGTGCTGGCGGTACCGGAAGGCCACCCGCTCTCGCGCCACGACAGCATGACGCTGGACGATCTGTCCGAGCAGCGTTTGCTGCTGCTGGAAGACGGCCACTGCCTGCGCGAGCAGGCACTGGATGTCTGTCATCTGGCCGGTGCACTGGAAAAATCCGAATTTCAGGCGACCAGCCTGGAAACGCTGCGCCAGATGGTGGCCGCCAATGTCGGCGTCACCTTGTTGCCACTGCTTGCGGTCAAGCCGCCGGTTGCGCGTTCGGAGAACATCCGCTTGATTCGCTTCCGCGAAGACAAGCAGCCCAGCCGCCGTATCGCGATGGCCTGGCGTCGTAGCTCGGCGATGACGGCGTTCCTGGAGCAACTGTCGCAATTGTTCAAGGAATTGCCGGACAGCTTGTTTACGCTGGATCAGCCTGCGACAGGACCGAAGGCGGTTGCGGCCTGAGGCCTGAGGCCGGGAATCGGGAATCGGGAATCGGGAATCGGAAGAGCATGTCGCGGCTGCGGTCGCTTTGAGTCGCGTTTGTAGGTTTGGCCTTGAGCGGCGCGCGAGCGCCGCTTTTGTCTGGCTGCGTGCAGTACACCTGCTGAGATCCGACGCCATAGCAAGGCCGCCGCTGAACGCAATGCCGCTGAGCGCAATGGTTTGTTCGCTGCTCTAAAAGTACCTGTTGTGGCCTGTTTCTGCGGCTGTGCCATCCCCAGCGCTTACCCCCGCACTTGGAATCCATCACGCCTGCCGTGGCGCACTCGGCAGTGGCCTGCGATCTCGGCACGGCCACGCATTGCGATCGAGCGCCGGCGCCCTCATCTCCTCAGTGTCGCTTGCCGCGTTGGCAAGCCATATTCGTCAGGAGACTGCCATGACTTCGCAACACCACAGCGGCTTGCCGCCATCCATTCTGGTATCCAGCCACGACCTTGCCCGGCTTGAGGCATTGCTCGATTCGCCGACCTTCAACAAGCATCCCGCCGCCACTGCGCTGAGCGATGAACTGGGCCGCGCCCGCGTGCTGCCGCCCGACCAGATTCCCGGCGATGTCGTCACCATGCACGCGCGCATCGAATGCGAAGACCAGCTGCATGGCGAACGGCATACGCTCACCCTTGTGTATCCGCATGAGGCCGATGTACAGCAAGGCCGCATCTCGGTGCTTGCGCCGGTCGGCAGCGCGCTGCTCGGCCTGTCGGTTGGTCAGAGCATCGATTGGCGCACGCCTGACGGGCGCGACCTGCGCCTGCGTGTGACGGCCGTGTACGACCAACCCGCAGTCGCGAGCGACTTCCAGCGCTGAGCGCGCTAACGTAGCGCGCTGCGTCTATCCCCCGACCCGTTCCACGATTCGAGAGAACCCGCATGACCGCATCCCCCTCCAAGCTCGCCCAGCTGCGTGAACTGTCCGTTGTCGTTGCCGATACCGGCGACTACGACGCCATCAAGCGCCTGCAGCCAGTCGACTGCACCACCAATCCCACCCTGGTCAAAAAAGCGCTGGACCTGCCGGTCTATTCCGATCTGCTCGAGCGCGAACTGGCCTGGGGCCGCGCGCACGGCGGCGACGATCGCACCACCACCGTCAACGAAGTGGCCGACCGCCTCACCGTCGGCGTGGGCGTCAAGTTGTCCGAACTGGTGCCCGGCCGCGTCTCCACCGAGGTCGACGCCGATCTGGCGCACGACACCCAGGCCACCATCGCCAAGGCGCGCAAGTTCGTTGCGATGTACGCCGAGCGCGGCGTCTCCAAGGACAAGATCCTGATCAAGATCGCAGCGACCTGGGAAGGCATCGAAGCCGCCCGTCAGCTGCAGCTGGATGGCATCGATTGCAACCTCACCTTGATCTTCAACCGCTCGCAAGCGCTGGCCTGCGCCGAGGCCGGCGTGTTCCTGATCTCGCCGTTCGTGGGCCGCATCCTGGATTACTACGTGGCCCAGGGGCAGACCCCCGCCAGCATCGATGAAGACCCGGGCGTGGTGTTCGTGCGCACCGTCTACAACGCGTTCAAGCAGCGCGGCTCGTCCACGGTGGTGATGGGCGCCTCGTTCCGCTCCACCGCGCAGATCGAAGCATTGGCCGGTTGCGACCGCCTGACCATCTCGCCGGATCTGCTGGAAAAACTCGACGCCGAGTACGGCGAACTGCCGCGCAAGCTCTCGCCGGCCAAGGCCGACAACGCCCAGATCACTCCGATCGACAGCGACAGCTTCGCCTCTGGCCTGGCCGCCGATGCGATGGCTACCGAGAAACTGGCCAGCGGCATCGACACCTTCGCCAAGGACTTGCACGCACTGCGCAAGACCATCGCCGACAAGCTCGCCGGCTGATCGAGGCAGGTTGCTTCTGCGACACCGACGCCTGCAGCCCGATGGCTGCGGGCGTTGTCGTTTGTGGAGGTGGCAGCGCCATTGCCTGCCACCGAGGCACCAGCGATGGACGCGATACCATGGCGCCCTGCATCGCCGACCGCCTGCCATCTTTCGTGCAGGCCTAACGCCCGGTATCGGCATTACCACGATCGCTGCAAGCTCGGGCGCTCGGGCACCGCACACGCCCTGCCCCGCTGCGTAATGCGCCACACATGGCCGACCAGCACGCCCCGCCACCCCTCTCCACACTCCGCTTACACCCGCCACGCGCGCACTGCCTAGAATCCGGATTCGCTCAACTGGCGTAACGGACAATGGCAAACATTGCAGTGGTGATGGTCGACGGCGTAGCCGACTGGGAAATCGGCGTGGTGCTGCCGGCGGCGCGCGAGTGGTTCGGCGACCAGGTCGCCATCGCCAGCATCGACGGGCAGCCGGTACAGTCCCTCGGCGGCCTGCGCATCACGCCGGAATTTGCGCTGTGCGATCTGGCGCCACTTGAGGCTGATCTGTGGATTTTGCCCGGCAGCGAACGCTGGCAAGCCGGTGAGATTCCCGGCCTGAGCGGCCTGCTGGTCGAGCGCGTGCAGCAGCAGCGCCCGGTTGCGGCAATCTGCGGCGCCACCCTCGCCTTCGCGTACGCAGGCCTGCTCGATGAGCGCGCGCACACCAGCAACGCGCTGGCGTTTCTGCAGGAACATGTCGTGCCATATGCGGGCGCTGCGCACTACCGTCATGAAAAAGTCGTCAGCGCCGATGGCGTCATCACCGCCCCCGGCACCAGCCCGGTGGGTTTCGCCCTGGCTTGCATGCGGCTGCTGCATCCGGATCGCACCGACACGTTGGCACAGTTGCGCGGCATGTTTGCTGGCGAATTCGTCTGATCCAGCGGACTCAGGCGCGCACAGCTGGTGCTCGGCACCGACGCGCCGTGCTGATGCCCTGAACTAGGTTTGCGCACCGTTGGCCGCAGTGATTCGCCAGCAGTGATTCGCCACCGAGTCGCTGCGGCGAGTGCGTCAGCTTTCTGCATCGCTCGCCGCAGCACTCACCAACACTGATTGCGACACAGCTTCGCCAAGCCGGTTCGCCGTGCGTGCGCACGGCGCCACCGCCAACCTGTCGTGTGGACACCATCCAAAAAAAGATGGCCACGTCGTCTCCGACGCAGCCATTCAAGTTGCCTGGCATGCACTCCCATGCGCTGCCTGATCGTGATAACGCTGCCGGTCACTGTTGGCCATCGGCACGCTGCCACGATCATGTGGATGACAGCGTTTCAATCCGGCCCGCCTTTCCGTCAGGCATCCAGCCCGATCGGGCAGCTCACTCCCGTGCCGCCAAGCCCGCAATAGCCATTGGGATGCTTGGCGAGATATTGCTGGTGATCGTCTTCGGCGTAGTAGAACGTGGGCGCCGGGAAACGGATCTCCGTGGTGATTGCGCCATACCCGGCGGCATCCAGTTGCTGCTGGTACGCATCGCGGCTGGCAAGCGCGGCGTCGTACTGCGCCTGCGTGGTGCAGTAAATCGCCGAGCGGTATTGCGTGCCCACATCGTTACCCTGCTGCATGCCCTGGGTCGGGTCGTGGCTTTCCCAGAAGGTGCGCAGCAACTGCGTGAACGACACGGCCTGCTCGTCGAACACCACCAGCACCGCCTCGGTGTGGCCGGTCTGCCCGGAACACACTTCCGGGTAGGTCGCATTCGGCGTCTGACCGCCGGCGTAACCCACCGCCGTGGTGTACACCCCTGGCACGTTCCAGAACTTGCGTTCTGCGCCCCAGAAGCAGCCAAGCCCGAAGTGCACCTGGGCCAGGCCGGTGAACTCCCCGCGCAACGGATGGCCGTTGACCAGGTGCGTGTTGTGTAACGGCAGCGCTTGCTCGCGGCCCGGCAGTGCGTCGCCTGGACGTGGCATGCGTTGTTTGAAGGCGCCGATTCCCAGCATGGTGCAACTCCGCAATCGTGAGGATTGCCTGCTGGATGGCGCCGGCCGCGGCGGCTTTCAAGCCTGCACGGCCGGCGCACGGTCGCTGGACATCACTTACTTGGTCTTGGCAACCGCCGAGCGCGTATCCACTTCCGGCATCGCCGAGCTGTGGTGGTTGATGATCAGCCACTTGCCGTCGCGCTTTTCGTACACGAAGGTGTAGCGCGCCTGCACGTTGCTCTTCTTGCCCTCTTTATCGGTCAGGGTGAAGGTATAGACGCCGGCATCCACTGCACTGTCGTCATCGAGCACACGCACGGTGCGGTAATTGATCACGCCCTGCGGCTTCTTGGTCAGGAACATCTCGAAGTACTTTTCGATCTGCTCGCGCGAGGCGCGCACTTCGTTGGAGACCGTCGGCAGCAGCACGCCGTCCGGTGCATACAGATCGGCCACCTTGTCGGGGTTGCCAGTGGCCAGTGCGGCGTTCCAGGTATCGAACAGCGCGGCGACTTCGCGCTCCTCGCCGCCGGCCGGCAGCTTGGCCTTGTCGGTGTAATGCATCACGCCGCCAGCCAGCGCCGGGGTGGCAGCCAGAGCCAGAACCAGAGAGAAGAGAGTGCGACGCATTGGGAATCTCCGTGTGGTTGATGGGGGTGCCTCATCGGGCAAGCTCAGTATCGAAATCAGGCAGCCCCAAAAATTCTGCCGAATGGCATATACTCAAATATGCTGATCGGCCTAAAGCGAAATCATGGAAAACCCCACCAACGCTGGCGATTGGCGCCTGACCTTACGCCGCGAAGCCTCAGATAGCGCGCGTTGGCAGGCGCTGTGGGAGGCCGCTGTGGTGCTGCGCCAGGCGCACAGCCCCGAACAGGCCTGCGACGCCGTGCTGGGGCGGGTGCTGGCGCTGCTTGGCCTGGAGCACGGCGCGGTGCTGGCGCAACGCGGCCCGCGCACGCAGGTGTTGGCCAGCCGCGGCCGCGCACTGCCGCCCGGAGCCAGCGCCGCCGGTGACGGCCACGAAGCGGCGTGGCTGATGCCGCCGCGCCCGTCCGACATCCGCGAAGCCAGGGTGCCGATCCATGCGCTGGGGACCACCCACGGCATGGTCTGCGTAGCCTGGAACGAGGGCCGCCCGGCACCCGGCAACGACGATGTGCAGGCGCTGCAGGCATTCGCGCTGCTGCTGCCGGCGATGGTGGCCGAACCGGCCAAGCCGCTCACCACGCGGCGGCGCAAACCGGTGCAGGACGATCGCCTCGGCGCGCTGAGCAAACGCGAAAAGCAGGTGTTGTCGTTGCTCCCGCGCGGACTCACTAACGCGACCCTCGCAGCTGAACTGGGGATTTCTCCCGGCACGGTGAAAGTGCATGTGGAGCGAATCCTGCAGAAACTTGAGGTAAAAGATCGCACCCAGGCCGCGGTGTACGCGGTTCAATCCGGACTTGCGCTATGAATGCATTGGCAGTGCGTTGGAACGATTGGCCGATTACCCGCAAAAGCCTGGCGGTCGTCACTTTGCCGTTGCTGTTGCTGGCCGTCGCATTGATGGCGATCTACAGCGTGGAGCGGCAGAACATCGCCGCCGAAAACGACGTGCGGCAGACCCTGGAAGTGCTGAGCGACCTGTACGAAGCGCATGCGCTGCTGGCCGAAACTGCAGCCGGTGTGCGCGGATATCGGCTGGTGCGGCGCGATGAATTCCTTACCCCGTATCGCGATGCCGAGCCGCGCCTGCAGCGTGTGGCCGAGCGTCTGTCGCAACGCATTACCGACCCGGGCCAGGCCCGGCGGTTTGCGCGCATCAAGCCACTTTTTGCCGAAAAAATGCAGGGTTGGCGCCGCTTGCTGGCACCGGATCTGAGCCGCGAGGAAGAGATCCGCCAGCTCTGGGATGGCAAGTACAAGCTCGACATCCTGCGTGCGGAACTGCGCGAGCTGCGCAACTATGAAACCGCGCAATTGCAGGTGCGTACCGCCAAGGCGCAAGGGCTGCGTCAACGCAACCTCATCATCACCTTGAGTGCAGCGATGCTGGGCGGCCTGGGCGCGGTATTTGCGGTGGCATGGTTCGCCTCGGCATTGTCGGGGCGCCTGCGTACGCTGGCCGCCAACGCCGACCGCCTGGGCGAAGGCTTGCCGCTGGCAGCGCAGCCGCGCGCCGGCGATGAGTTGGGCCAGGTCGGTCAGCGATTGGCACAGGCCAGCGAGCTGCTGGCCGCACGTGCAGCCGAAGCGCAGTTGGCGCGGCGCGAGGCGGAGACCGCCAACCGCGCAAAGACCGAATTCCTTTCGCGCAGTAGCCACGAACTGCGGACCCCGCTCAATGCCATCCTGGGCTATGCGCAGGTGCTGGAAATGGACCTGCCCGAGCCCGGTCATCGCCGCCATCTGCAGCACATCCTGGGTGCTGGCCGGCATTTGCTCGGGTTGATCACCGAGCTGCTGGACATCGCGCGGATCGAAGCCGATCAGCTGGATCTGAGCCCGGAGCCGATCTCGGTGCGCGCCGCCGTGCACGAGGCGCTGGGCCTGATCGCACCGGATGCGGACAAGCACGGCATCGCGCTGCAACCTTCGTCCATCGACGGGCCGTGGACGGTGCGCGCCGATGCGCAGCGGCTGCGCCAGGTGCTGCTCAATCTGTTGTCGAATGCGGTCAAGTTCAATCGCACCGGTGGGCAGGTGCAGGTGAGTACACAGGTTGATGGCGAGCAGGTGCGCATCACCGTTGCCGACCAGGGCGCGGGGCTGACGCCGGCGCAGATCGAGCGTTTGTTCACGCCGTTCGAACGGCTGGGCGCCGAGCGCTCGGCAGTGGAAGGCACCGGCCTGGGGCTGGCGTTGAGCAAGCGCTTGATCGAGGCAATGGGCGGGCGCATCGGCGTGGACAGCAGCCGCGATGGCGCGCGCTTCTGGATTTCATTGCCGCAAGGCGAGCATCAGCATAGCGAACCGGCACGCAGCCTGTTGCCGCCGAGCAACGCGGGCAGCGGCGTGTGCCGGCTGTTGAGCATCGAAGACAACCCGTCCAACCAGGCCTTGATCCGCACGCTCACCGAACGTCGCCCGCAATGGCAACTGCTCGAAGCCGCCAGCCTGGCGCAGGCACGTGAGCTGTTGAAGCAGGGCGCGCCGGATCTGATCCTGCTGGATCTGCATCTGAGCGATGGCAACGGCGAAGAGCTGCTGCGCGAACTGCAGGCGCAGCCGGCAATGGCGGCCATCCCGGTGGTGGTGATCAGTGCCGATGCCACGACCGCCACGCTGGCGCGGGTGGGGAATCAAGGCGTGCGCGCCTACCTGACCAAGCCGCTCGATGTGGCGGAATTTTTCTCTGTGATCGACAGGTTGCTGGCATGACACGCGATGAAATCCTCGGCTCCCGCATCCTCATCGTCGACGACGAGCCGGCCAATGTGCGGCTGCTGGAAGACTTGCTGCAACGCGAAGGCTTTCAGCAAGTGATCGCCACCACCGATCCGCTGCGGGTCATGGGGCTGGTGTCGGCATTCGCGCCGGACCTGATCCTGCTGGATCTGAAGATGCCGGAACTGGACGGTTATGCGCTGCTGGAGCAGCTGGCGCGGCTGTCCGACCCCGGCCACTTTCTGCCGGTGATCGTGCTCACCGCCGACCCCAGCCGCAGCGCGCGCCACCGTGCATTGGGCCTGGGGGCAAAGGATTTTTTGACCAAACCGCTGGACACCTTCGAAGTCGCCTTGCGGGTCTGGAACGTGGCCGAAACCACCGTTTTGTTCAAACGCCTGCGCGCGCTGGCTGCCCCGGAGGCAGCGCCACCGGGGTGGCGTCAGCAGAGTTGAGTTGGAGGGTGGATGCTGTGCGAGCTGAAGGCTTTTACTCGCCCACCTTCACGCAAGCGGGTGATGTGTGGCTACGCTGCAGGGCCCTTGCCCGCCCACCATCGCAGGACACGCTGCAAGTACGTCCATGTAGCTCTGGCGCGGCATCCATGCCGCTCAAGGTCCCGCGACGGTGGGCGGGCAAGGACCAGTCGAGTTAGTCGGTGTGCACAGGTTTCAACAAGCGATCAGCAAACTGGTGACGCTGTGGCTTCGCTCTTCAACAAACCACCCGCCAACGGTCTGGCGCGGTGCCCTCACCGATAGCGCGACCGTTGGCGGCATGGGTGCCGCCAACAAGCCCCCATGGACGGGTTAACGGCGTGCCCCTCCAGCGGTGACGGCATCGCGCACTCGGCCGACTCCGCACCAGCCAACTACCTGGTGCGGCGGCGCCGTCCAACTAAACTTTTGATCTAGACCGGCTGGCCACATGACCACGCAGCAATTCAACAATCTCACACCGCGCGCGTGACGTGTCCGCACAAACCGATTTCCGCCAGCACTGCCTGGGCCTGGCTCAGATGCATGTCGGCCACGCAGACTTGCAGCACGCCGAAGGCCGGCAATTCGCCGGCACCGCCCAATAGCGACTCGCCGAACACGAATGCGGTGATGCCGGCATCTTCCAGTGCGTGCTTGGCCAGATGCGCGTCGATGATGTGGCTGGCGCGATACGCGATCTGCATGTCAGCCGCGCTCCAGGCGTTCGCGCTCGGCGCCCTGTTTCCACTCGCGCAGTGCCGGCAGTGCATCCAGTGCCGCCAGGTAATCGCCGGCGGCTTCGAACAGCGGCACGCCGTAGCTGGCAAAGCGCAGCGCCACCGGTGCGAACATCGCATCGACAATGCCGAAGTCGCCGCACAGGAACTGCCCGGCATGGCCATGTTCGGCGCGCAGGGTGGCCCACAGCGCCTGGATGCGGGTGATATCGCGTTCGGCGGCCGCATCCCACTGCGCGCCGAACATGGCCATGCCGGGCAGTTCCTGTGCGGCGAC